>JBGTDX010000117.1:0-2504 GCA_041748075.1 Thermoanaerobaculia bacterium | reverse complement strand
CATTCTCGTTTCCCGCCCATGACAGTTGCGCGAAACGTTTCCCGTAGGCAACTATGTACCATCGCGCGAGATCCCTCGCCCCTCCCCCACTCCCACGCATGCTCGGGATGACATTTCGGGAACAGCTTCGCTTCGCTCAGGTACAATCGTCCCGTCGCCTCTCACTGGGGAGTCGCCAAGCGGTAAGGCATCGGCCTTTGGAGCCGACATTCGGAGGTTCGAATCCTCCCTCCCCAGCCATATTTGAATAATGGTCTAAGGGTCACGTGTGCATCGCTTTGACCCTTGCTGCAGCTTTTCGTCTTCCTTTGCCGTGGTCGACTCGAACCGGAGATCGTGACGATCATCTCGAGTGAAGCCGTGTGCTCGCTGGACGCCTAACTTGCAGGCCGATCTCAAGCCGTGATCTGCTCGTACGAGAACTGCGGAATGCCTGCGCGCTCTGACGCATGCTCGACAGTGATCGCGCAGATCTCGCCAGAGGCGTCGACGTCCAGCAGAGTGTTCTCGTCCAGGTCGCGCGTCTCGGCAACGGGGACATCGCGGAACTCTATGTGGAGAGTATCGGTTTCGGCGTAATAGTGAATCTTCATGGTTTGAACCCTCGATCAAAGAATGCGTTGTGCACAGTCTCGCCGTCCTCCAGGATGACGACGCGAAGAATGCGCCCCTCGGCTTCCTGAATCGGTGCCCACCTCCGAATACGTCCGTCGGACTGGATGTGTTCGCGGACAGGCGCGCTCATGGCTCGCTCGATCCACTCCTCGCGAATGAAGGCTCGATCGGCACGCTTTCGCATCGCCTCGAAGTACGCCGTCACCTTCACCGCCTTAATCATAACAAAAGCCGGCTGCTGGCACCGCAACGGGAAACGGTCGCGGTCGTAGTCAGAAATGGTTCATGGAGCCCGGAGGAGATGAGTCGATTGCAAGCAGGGTCTTTCGCCACAGGCCCAGGCAAGCGGATTCAAGTGCAAACGTGCAGTGCAAGGTGGCCACTTGCGAAAAGTTCAGGCAAGTAGGGCCAGAATAGCGGTTCGAAAATCGTCCACTCGCCCCAGCCACTTATCCTCGCTCTCGTCTTCGATTCGGATCAGGCGCGAGGACTCACAATGAACTGAGTTCGAGACTTCACCAAAGAGGATTCCGTCTCGAGATGCCATGATCCGCATTTCAGGCATTCCCACGCACGGTAATTGACATGCCCGTCAGGATCCCGCACCAGCTCCCTCTGCATCGCATTCAGTGAACTGAACCGGTTGCTCGTGACGCACTTTTTCCACTCTTGCCGCTCTGCCTCGGATGTGGCCATTTTTCTCGCCTCAATCACTCTCTACGAAGAAATACGTAGATAGTTGCGGCTGACAGTGAAAATTTTCAGAGCTTCGGCGACCTGTCCGGCATAAGTAGCTGCCTTTCTGCATTCTTTGTTCGAAGAGCGTCAGAGTCCTTGAAAAAATACGCCAGTGGGTCGACGCTCCGGCAGACCCTTCATCTCTTCGATCCGAGCAGACCATGCCAATCAAAGCCGTACTCTATAAAGGCCGCGTGCCGGTCAAAATGTGGACGCCGCTGCTTCGTGACGATGGCTCGACGAACGTGGAAGCGGCCACGCTCGATCAGCTCACCAACATCGCCAACCTTCCCTTCGTTTTCAAACACGTGGCTGCCATGCCCGACGTGCACCTCGGGAAGGGAGCAACCGTCGGCTCCGTGATCGCCACGCACAAGGCGGTCATACCTGCCGCTGTCGGCGTCGATATCGGGTGCGGAATGGCGGCGGTCAGAACGAATCTTACGTCTCGCGATTTCGGTGACGGCGCGCTCGCGAAACTGCGCAGCTCGATCGAGCGGGGAGTTCCCGTCGGATTCAATTCTCATAAGAAGCCGACCGATGGCGCGCTCGAGTGGGCGTCGAAGGCCGAAGGCGGGAAGCTCTCAGACAGGAACCTCGCTCAGCTCGGCACACTCGGCGGCGGCAACCACTTCATTGAGATCTGCATCGATACGGAGGATTCCGTTTGGATCATGCTCCACTCCGGATCGAGGAATCTCGGCAATTCGCTCGCGGAAGGTCACATCAGGAATGCGAAGAAGCTGTTGAAGGCGATGGAGATCCAGTTGGACGACGCGGACCTTGCCTACTTTCCGGAGGAGTCCTCGCACTTCGAAGCCTATGTTCGCGATGTCGAGTTTGCCCAGTCCTACGCCATGGAGAACCGCCGGCTGATGATGGCAGAAGTGATCCGTAACATGACCCGCCAGTTTCCCGAGTTCGCGACTGAAGGAGAGATCATCAACTGCCACCACAACTACCTCAGCCGGGAACATCACTTCGGCCAGGACGTCATCGTGACGAGGAAGGGAGCGATCCGCGCGCGAAAGGGCGACCTCGGAATCATCCCGGGCTCGATGGGAACGCGCTCGTACATCGTCCGCGGTCTCGGAAATCCGGAGAGTTTCGACTCCTGCTCCCACGGCGCGGGGAGGCGAATGTCCCGGACG
>JBGTDX010000116.1:0-178251 GCA_041748075.1 Thermoanaerobaculia bacterium | reverse complement strand
TGATAGAACAGGGAGGGCTGCCGAGGCTTCTCGCGACCCATCATCGCCGTGACTCCTTAATTAGTCACACTATTATATCACGATAATGAGTACCTATGGCATGCATTTGGGCAACAGCCCGTCCAGATGTGACCCCAACTTTCCTTACTCATACTTCTCAGGTTCCTCCCATAGGAACGGGATCACTTTTCTATCCTCATACTCGGAGATTCCCATGCCTAGATTAAGCAAATCCATGCCTCCTATCCGATTCATGAACATCCTCCCCAAGAGTGCCTGGTCGAACCGGATGCTGTCCTAGAGTGACTACGGTACGCATTTCCTTACTGCGGATCGTTTTGGGGTCAGGACTTCAGTGAGAGGGCTGAGACGTTTCAGGGGCACGGCTCCGGCGCAAGCCGTCAACCGGCCGAGTATCGATCCCGAGGCAGTTCTGGACTGTGAATCAACCCAATGATCTACGGGTTTCGACAGCACTTCGGTCTGAGCTGAAGCTGCGACCCCAAAGAGCTGCCATAGAGGTCCCACGCGACCGTACCTCGAATTGAACGCCGCGCCGTAATCGCCATCCAGCTTCTGCATACCTCGGGCAAGCGTCGGCTCGGGCGTGGAGATGAGCAGATGATCGTGGTTCGTCATGAGCACGAACGCACGGACGCGCCAGTGGAACTGGCGCTGCGTGGCGGCAAGCAGATCAAGGAAGTCGCATCGATCTGATTCGCATAAATAGACGTCTTTCCCTGATGAGCCCTTCGAAGAAGCGTCTAATCCTGCGCCGGTAGTCTTAATTTCAAATCATGAGTTATGTGTCTAAGAATGAATCTGGCCTCAGTTCTCGAGAGATAAGAAGGCATCAGGGGAAGACGGGATACGGAATTTGCTATTCGAATCACTCGTGTCTCGTCAAGTGGTTTGCTCCTAGTTGTTCGATGTCTATAGGCGTAACAGCCAACAAACCATTGCGACTCTCCGATCAGATTCCAGTTCATCCGTGTAGCGAGTCGTCTCAATGACCGAATCTTAGGCGGGAAGTGAAGCTCGTGAACGCCTTCGAGATGCGTAATTAAATAACGAACGAATCGAGGGCAGTGGCCGGTTCCGCGCAGTCTCCGGGGTACGTAAACTTCTAGCCACACATAGCAGCCTCCGATTTGAAGGGCTGTCGCTCGGACACCTCCACGGCTCTTGAAAATGATGATTCTTATGATGCCGCTCTTTCCCATCTCACCCGACCACGACGTGGCTTCTCGGTATCTGGGTCAAGAAAGAGAATGTAACCTTCATATGCGTCACCGGTGCCGTCGAGTACCATGAAAAAGCTTCCCATTCTGCGGCGCGAAGCCTTCGATGTCTCTCGATAGTATCCAATCAGGAATTGATCTCTATTCATAATTCCCTCACCCACGAGAAGCACATCGCCATGGCGAAGCACGCAACGGATGCGAGGTGCCAACAAAGGTGGAGTTAGCAGTTGCTGAACCAACGATACGCGACCCCAAGGCTCGCGCACACCACGCTCGATCGCGAATGCGTCAAAATCGCCGCAGGCAGCCGTTAGCTCCCGCCGTTGAAGAAAGAACAACGCCGCCGCGCCGATCAGAAACACGGAGATCACATTCGAGGCAATGCCCAGCGACACTGCACCCGCCCACTCTGGTGGACTAACCCGCAGGTATGCCCACTCCAAGGCGCCAAATGCGACAGCGGCGACGGGTCTCCAGAAGAGTGACAATAAGACCAATAGAATGAAAACATCTGGAACGGCGACATAGAAGCGCCGCCAATGTAGGAACTGCGTGATCTTGCTCACACCTAGTCCTCACTAGTGCACCGGTTAACTCAGGAGTACCAGATTTCGTTTGCGATGCTGTCGAGACTGTTATACGACTCTCTCACCGTTCCCGCCAGAGGAAGCTTCGCCGCAGATCGCGCTCTACTCTCAGGTGGCAGGAATTTAGTCCGGAAAGCAACGAAGTCTAGACTCGAAAAAAATGAAGTATTTCCAGTTCAATACTGTGGAGGCCGCGTTTCGCGAGTTTTCCATAGGCGGGTCTGATACACGTCTGGCGTTTTCAAAGTGACCCATTTGCTCGCGCAACTGATCCAGCAGCGTGCCCGTAATGTTGGGGTTACATCTGGAAAATCAACTTAAGACCGCGCACATCACGATGATTGGCACTCGTCGCAGCTCTCTGGAGAAAGCCGCCCCGAAGAGAGCGAAGCTGCGCGACAAGTTCAAGCTGCTTGGAACCGTATGGGGAATCGGCGGGATCCTATAGCTCGTGATCATGTATGAGGCCGGCGACGTGTCACGCTTCGCAAGCGTAGGCGACATCGCCTCGTATGCGCGGTGTGTCGAGGCCCGGCGGTTGTCGGAGTTGGTAAGTTGGGGTCACATCTGGGAAACCAACTTAGGCATCCCGCTCCCTTTGTTCGTAG
Source organism: Thermoanaerobaculia bacterium (assembly GCA_041748075.1). GTDB lineage: Bacteria > Acidobacteriota > Thermoanaerobaculia > Gp7-AA8 > Gp7-AA8 > JBGSYJ01. The sequence continues at coordinate 175,812 of JBGTDX010000116.1, read as the reverse complement.
CAGGTGCCATGGTCACGCCTGGAGAGCTGCAATGAGTCTGTCGCGGATCGGACTCCGCGGTCCTTAAGTTGATTTTCCAGATGTGACCCTAACTTAACCGATTCTCACGAACTAGCGCGATCCCTCCGTCAATAGCCCGGCAAACACTGATCTGATTTCGGCCGTTGCAACCGCAAAACCCAAACTCTCAGAATTGGCACGACGCGAAGTCGCAACGCCTACCACTTCGCCATTTGTAAGAATGACGGGGCCACCGCTGTTGCCCGGGTTGATCGCCGCATCCAATTGAATGAGGGACACACCATCCATCTTCCTCAAGGCGCTCACGATGCCTTTCGTGACAGTCCACTCGAGTTGTTCGGGCGCTCCGATAGCGTAAACATCAGAACCCAGGGCCGGTTCCCCTTCTGAAAGGCGGAGAAAGATTGGAGGTTCGTAGGCGATCGTTAATAAAGCCAAGTCATGCGTCCTTGATTGCTTCCGGAGTTTGGCAAGAAATGTTTGCCCGTCGCGAGTGCGAACTATCAATCGGTCTGATCCGTCGACCACATGGCTATTGGTGATGATGGTTCCTTGCCCGTCAACGAAGAACCCGCTCCCATACATCGCTGCGCCTTCAATTGTGACGACCGCGGATGCGAACTTATCAATTGACCCGCCTTCAGCAGTGCGAATCCTCGGTGGTGCTTTGCTCTTGGTGGCAATGTGTGAACGTGGAATAGCGTCACGAATAGACGCCGCCTGACTCAGTGAGAGTTGGTGGGGTGAGATGTTCTTAATGGCATCGATGCGAGCATAGAGCGATGTGTGGGACGAGCTTGGATTAGCGTCCCGAGCGAGTAAGACATTTCCAAGAACGGCAACTGCTTCTTTCGACTTCGACGCTCTTTCCAAATAGATTCTCTCCAAGAACGCGCCGACTGCATTCTGCATTTGGCCCTTCAGATCCTCTGCCGACTTTGAAAATAGCTCTGCGTCGCCGGGCAGACTTGGTGAGGTGTCCGACAGCCCTTGAGCGTCTCCCTCAAGAGTTCCCGACAGAGATGTCGCTCTCGCCTCAGCATGCCCCTCCACAAACTCATGCACTCGTAAACCCGTAACAGAGTCGAATACCTCGAGTACCGCGCTCATTGTCCCGACCTTCACATGGTGAGTGCGAGTTACTCTGTATGGAAGCGTCACCGGTTCGCGAAGATAGGGCGGGACTTCTGAAAGCTTCCTTTGCAGCTTTCGCACTTTGTCGCCAGCAAAAGCCACGAGTAGCGCTGAGGAAACGCGCTGATTACTAGAAGCTCGCTCATTGTCGGCTAATCGCCTGCGGTACTCCGCCTCTGCCTGCTCGACTTCCACCTGCAGCTGTGTGTATTCTGGGTTGACGACCTGCTGATACGTTGACACATAAGTTGAGTTCAGTGGCTCTTCGCCTGCCGTCCTAGTAACCCCATCGCAACGAAGCTCACGAATTGTCACGACGATGTCTGAAGGAGGCGCGCTTACCTCTCGAAATGAGTTTCCCAGGGGTTCCAGAGCAGATTCCTTCAAGTGGGTCTGTGCAGTTCCACAATCTGAAACGTAGTCACTTGTCAGATAGATGCTCTGCACCGGATCCGTGAGACCGACAGCATCCCAAGGCAACATCATTCCAGCCTCAGAAATGTACGGAGCAGAGGAAGTCAGATGCTCCGCCAGCAGACGCGCCCCTGCAACCCCGGCTCCCTTTACGCTTTTGATGGACTGACTGAGAAGATCGGGCAGCTTTTCCTGAACTCTTCGAGCCAACTGGTCTCTGTCGGAAGCATCCATCGCCTCTAACCACTTACTCGCGCGCTTTATCGTCTGATCGAGAGACTCCACAGTGCGAGTGGCAGTCAGCTCCCGGAGAGTCTGATCGAATGCCAGACGGCTAATTCCTACATCTTGCCCAGTATGACGAATCCTCGACCAATAAGGAGCAAGGGAAGAAAAGGCTTCGTCGAGCTTGCCCAGGAGCACCAGGTCCTGGGCTATCCGTAGCGCTTCTTGAGCCGCCGGGGAGAGCGTCGATCCATACAGTGATCGGACCGCTTGCATCTTTTCCTCAATGATGGCGGCTTCGCTGCGTACCAAACCATTCCGAGCTTCAACTGAGTTCGGATTTAACTCGAGGATCTCCCGATAGATCAATACAAGCGAAAGCTTGTCAGTTGGATGAATCTGCGAAAAACGTTTGTCAATGTCCCTCTGAACTTCGGTGTATATCTCTCGCTTGAGCGTGTCGCAGATCGAACGACGTCCGCTTAGCAGATCACACTCCTTAGCCGCTATGGCAGCCTCGTGAAGTCGGCCGGCCATGCGAAGTTCTTCCGCTTCAGCTCTCAGCTCTTTCTTGGTCCGACCACGAAACGTGTGTCTGTGTGGCTCTTTTGGAGGTATGAGCTTCACGCGGTCTTTGACAATCGTGAGCTGTAGTAGCCCCTTAGGTGTTTGGTAATACCAATGGGAGCCATGTTCGTCTTGTCCTGCGTTGTCTGGGTCCCCAAGGAGAAGTCTTACTTCTGCGCTGGACATATCCTCAATCGACACCGGCAGAGTCGAGGCGGAAGCCAAACTTGCAGCAAGAAGAAAACCGATGACAAGTAGAGCTGTGGCTTGCATAGGTGGTTCAGTAACACTCGGATCCGAAAAGGTACCCTCAGAACATTCTACATTCAAGATCCTTGCGCTGCGGCTCAGACCTGCCAGAAAGCACCTGAGATCTTCAGGCTAAGAGGTTGAGGCAAAACGGGAAGCAGAGGGAGAAAGAGGGTGCCCGCCGTCGAGCTGTGGAGTTCAAAGGATTGCTCAGTGCGCTCGGAGAGCGTTAAGTTGCGAATAAGTCACCTGCAAAGACGCGTCAGACCCCTAGGTAATTCCGGAGGATCATTTGATTCGATCGCCAGTCGGACTGGGAGATGCGCCTATACTACTCGTTGGTCATGTCGTCCTCCTCGCCGGAATGCGGTAGCTGCGCACGAAGCTCGTCGATAAACTTGTTGTAGCGTTCCAGAAGCACGAAATTTAGGCGTCGTTCGTCAGTCTTGCCTGATTCTAGATAAAAGTTATAGAGCGCTTGTCCTGCAGAGAGCCAACCAACTTCGACCCCGTGAAATCGTTGTTGCAGCAGTTGGTCCCATGATAGGGACGATTCTCCAGCAACGCACGGCAGAATCTCTTCGAGCTCTGAGGTCGTCAGTATCGTCAAAGGACGTATCGGAGATGGCAGTCCTGATGGGAAATTATCCTGGAACTTGACGTGCAGCATCCGATTCACGCCGAATGATGCAAACGCTGCTTCATCCGAAACCAGGACGGGAAATATCTTTTCAGGGACCTCTCCTGGAAGAAGTCCATCCACTACTGCCATGCAGCCTTCACTGAGCTGAACAAACGCTCCTCGCTTAGTCGCCGATCCTTTCATCAAGCGCTCGGCCACCCAGCGGTCAAAGATTGCTCTGTCACGAGCATCGCGGACGTCGAGCGGCAGACTTGCAGACTTCACCTCGATAACCAAGACGTATGAACCAAAATCCAGCAGGGCGTCGATCTCGCCACCTCCGGCCGGACGCGAGAACGGTACGTTTGTCTGCAACTGTTTAGAAAGAAATGACTGCTGCGGATAAAATGCCTCCAGCAAGCATTGTACGTAGCGCTCGTAAGCGCGACCCCACGCGCTAGAGAACAGAAGCCGATCCGCTGACTGCAAAGAGTCGAAGATCGTCCAATACAGACCTGACGTCATTCGTTCTACCGCGATTCGTAGATCTAATAGAAGGTATCGGTTGTCCCCAAGCTTGATGAACGGCTTCTGCCTCAACCACCGGAGATCGTTGAGAAAACTGGGTGTCATCAGCAGGTGGCTAAAACGCTCTTGCGACCATGCACTCCCGAAAACCGGATCCTCGAATCCGTCGATGGGAATGGATCGTCGAGAGAGAAATTCATTTACTCCCTTCGTACCGCCAACGTATTCGGGAAGAGGAGCCTCGATGCTGAGAATGGGTGCCTCCCCCTTCTCTACGGCCGTACGCATGAGGTGGTATGTCAGAAAAACAAGCCTCCGATACTTCATAAGCGGCATGCCATCGAATGGTTCTTGACTGAGTTCTAATCGAGCCCTGCTGCTCCTGATCTGTTCGTCGTCGGAGGTGAAGAATTCCTCCATGATGAGATCTGCGCGCGCTATATCCATCCAGAGATCGGCCGAGTTGTGAAGTGTCCAACTTGTGAGGCTGTCGATCGCAATCTCTTCGTCCGTCAACGCCCTGGTTCGGTTCGGGCGCTCAAGGAAGTCGTTGAGTCGAAGTGCAAGCATGCCAAACTGCCTTTGGTCGAACTCATCGTCGCCAGAAAGGTGTAGCCCGAGCACCAGTTTTGCGGTCAGAAGGAGATTGCGGCGCGTGAATATGACGCTCAGGTCGGAACGTCGATCTCTACGAGCTTCGTGCAGTGCGGCCCGAAGATCAGCGGTGGACAGGTCGTTCTCCAGACGAGAGTGGAATTCGCTGTTTGACGCCCCAGCCTCCATGAGCCGCGAATTAACGTTTGCGCAAATCGCGAGCAAGCCGAGCGCGTCTTTTCCAGCGATGGAGTTGAGTACATCAGCTGCTGATGCGTCACTCCCCAAGGTGTTCTTGATGTTGTCGTAGACGACCGTAGTCGGTCGCGTTCTGAGTTCGGTTCTTGAGTATCGACTCAAGGTCCACAGTCCGGGTCGAGGTCCGGCAAGCTTTTGCCAAAGGTCGAGGAGATCTTGATCACTCGGGTTTTCCGTCACTGTTGCCTCGTCCTACCGTACTCTTAGTGGGCCGTCTTACATCCGGTTACGAGTGCTGATCTGCACGCACGGTCATGTGTAAAGGGGCACAAAAGGTGCTGCTGGCGAGCTGAAAAAGTGTGTCAGATCCGGTTTAGCATGCCGAGCCCGGTCGATTCCTATACCCTTGAGCATCGGAACGTCTCGGACGCTGTCGAGTGCGGTGAATTCCTTGTCTAACACTGGTGCTACTCGAAAGATCTGCTCTCTGCCCCTTAGAAGGTGGACCGCTGTTCCGGTTGCAGCTGACGATTGTGCCGCCATGAAAACGTCGGCAATTTTGCCTGCCCAATAGAGACGGCCGCGAGGGGATTGGTAGGCACCGATGAGATTGATCGGGGCAGTAGCGCAACCCAAGCTCAGCACCTGGATTCTTTTCGGGTCCCAGCCAAGAACGCCTACCGCTTCGACGACTGCGACTCCGATGGGGTTATTCGCCCACACCCCACCGTCGATAAGCGGGAGACCGCGATCGGAGTGGTGTGTTGGGAAGTAAGTCGGCGCTGCCGCTGTAGAGAGTGCAATTTCAACGACCCGGCACTTGTAGTCCTCGACAGCACGTGAGTAGTGCGCCGTTTTCCACAGATGAATTTCGCCTGTGGCGAGGTTGCATGATGGAATCACGAGTCGTGTCTGACTCTCACCCAACACGCGTTCGCCGAAGACCTCTGCCAACGCTCGATGGAGAGGCTGGTCCGAATACTTCGCTCTGAAGTAGTGAAACCATTTCGATTTGTGGTCTGCGCGAAAGATGTCAGGGCCATGCACATCGTAGAAACGGAGGATATCCGCGGCGCGCATGCCGAGACCAAGTCCGAGTGCGATGATGCCTCCGGTCGAGGTGCCGACGATGAGATCGAAATAGCGGTTTAGTGGGTACGGAAGGTCGGTTTCGATCGCCGACAAGAATGCCGCAGGCAGCACGCCTCTGACGCCGCCTCCGTCAATCGATAGAATTCGACGGCTCTCACCTGCCATGGCGCTCCTTTGCAGACGGGTGTTCGCCACCGCCGGCCCAGTCGCCCGTAGCGAGCCAAGCCTCGTAGTAGTAAAGCCACAGTGATGACCATGGGACGATCGTCGCTGCAACGGGCATGACTGCCGTCCACTCTCGGTACTTGGGACGGTAAAGACAAAGCGATCCGTCGGCATAGCGATGCGGAATCCGCTGATCCCCTCGGCTGACAAGTTCTGGGTCAATAACGAACGCCGTCGGCTGCTTCCCAATTCGATAGCTGATGCGGACCACGTAGGACTCGCAGCCCGGCGCTGGTGTGATTGTCCCCGTCCATGTCACGCGCCCCTGTTGCCAGGAGGTAGAGAAATGCGGGAAGCGCCTGCGCATCTCGCCGATCTGTCCCGGCATGGGCAGTGCCTGATTGAACCTAGTCGCCATAGAAGGTGTTTCTGGGTATGGGTGTACCTCCAACCGTCACGAGTGCGCCGGCACCCCCGACCCGCAGTTGCCCTGAGTTGCGCCGTCCTTCAACCGTCGTGGCCTGCTCCGTAATGACCCGTTTCGTCAGGTCCTCGCCGATGATTGGCGCGAGTGATTTCGCGATTCGTGGCAACCCGCTATCGCTCTCCAATGCGCGCAATTGATCGCGCAGTTCGACCATCCCCTCGACAAACGCCGCGTACGCAGCCCTGTCGTTGTCCCATCGTTCGCTCAGATCCTCACGCGGGTTGCGTGGGTTGAGAACCACTAGTCGTCCGTAAGGCGGGATCGCGGCGACGATGCCTTCCACGATACGGTGAAGGGCGATGACAGGTGACTCCGCTCCATCGTAGTGACTACCGGCCAGGGTCGTGAGAACGATCGAGATCGGAGCGAGTTCTGGGTTTCCGCCGTAACGGACATCCCTCCACCGCTTGAGAATTTGGACTACGAGTTTTAGTGGTGGTTTCGATTCCATCGCTTCAGCTACGGGCAAGGGTTCGACTGCCTTCATCAGAGGCTTCGCCAGCCTGGCAGCCTGCTTTTCGAACCAATCTGCGTATCCCGGCGGGTTGCTGCACTTCCACTCCGCGAGCCGGCGATCGGGAACGCGGATGTTCGTTGATCCTGTCGGGAGATCCGGAGCGGCTGGCAGAATGTCCATATGAAACTGGTTAGCATACGAGATGCGTACGCATCGCTTGAGCTTGGAGAGCATCGGTCGATACGTCTCGCTTTCGCCGAGTCGATTCTCCATGAGGTCGAGCACCGCTTTCGCATCTGACGTGCTCCAGGAAATATCCATCAGGCACACTAAGTCGAGATCGTATTCATTGCGCCCGATTGGCCGGACCGTAGTCCCAAGGCGAAGTGAGCCCTGCGGGTAAATCGTCGGGTTGTATTTCGCCACCAAGGTGCCGGGGACCGAGAGATACCTGGCGATGGTCTCATACCGCTCAACCGCCGATTGGTACTGCTCTTTGGTTAACTGCAGACACGCGGCTGCCCTTGCGAGAAGGTCATCACTGAGTGTTTGGTACCCGAAATCGACCACCGTCATCGCTTCCTCCTGCGGACGCCGTCGCTCAGACGGGCGTCCCCGATTTGCTTGCGAAAATAGATCGCTCGCAGTTGTTCGCCCTTACGCAGCGAAGCGCGGAGCCGAGAAGCCGACGGCCGGGGGAAGGGTCTTCGGGCAGGTCAGCCGCTCTATCGAGCGGGGGGTGTACTCAATTCAGGATACGCCTCTTTATTTTGAGGTCCAGCGAAAGTGTAACTCGCTGATGTCTAAAGTCAAGACGGCTCGTGGCCCGAAATTCTACACTGGGTAGAACTAACAGCTTTTCCGCTTGTTTTCCGCACACTTTTCCACAAACAAAGCGGCCACGGATGGGAGATGACGAATATCCACCCACCGACGCGCTTCTGGAAAGCACTTGTTTTCTGATTTAGTCCGCGAAATCGAGCACTGTCCGTTGCTCCAGATCCGCGAGTACATCTTCGATCTGCGCGAGCGCCGAGCGCAGGTCGTCGGCGATCTCCTGGGCCAGGATGTGCGGGTCGGGGAGGTTGGCTGAGTCTTCGAGGCTTTCGTCGCGGAGCCAGAAGAGGTCGAGGCTGACTTTGTCCCTCGCGACGATCTCTTCGTACGTGTAGGGACGCCAGCGGCCATCGGGTGTTTCCTCGGACCACGTCGACTTCCGATTGTGACGGTCTTCGGGGCGATAGCAGTCGACGAACTCGTCGAGGTCGGCCCGGGTCATCCGTTTGGTCTTGAGAGTGAAGTGGATGTTCGTGCGGAGGTCGTAGACCCAGACCGTCTTCGTCCACGCTTCCGGCGCTCCCGGCTTTCGGTCGAAGAAGAGGACGTTTGCCTTCACGCCCTGCGCGTAGAAGATGCCGGTGGGGAGGCGGAGGAGCGTGTGGACTTCGCACTCCTTGAGCAGGTTCCTGCGCACGGTCTCGCCGGCGCCTCCTTCGAAGAGCACGTTGTCGGGGACGACGACGGCAGCGCGGCCGTGGATGGCCAGCAGCGACTTCACGTGCTGGACGAAGTTGAGCTGTTTGTTGGAAGTCGTGGTCCAGAAGTCGGGGCGGTTGTAAGTGAGGCTCTGCCGATCGGTGTCGCCTTCCTCGTTGACGATGGTGATCGACGACTTTTTACCGAAGGGCGGATTGGTGATGACGACGTTCGCGCGCGCGGACGGCTCATCGCGCAATGCGTCATCGATGGTGATCGGCGGCTCACGGTCGTCCGTGCCATCGGGACCGATGCCGTGCAGGAAGAGGTTCATGCCGCAGAGGCGCGCGACGTTCGGAACCAGTTCGACGCCGCGCAACGCCTCGAAGCGGAGGTGGCGCTTCTGATCGCGATCGAGCTCGTTGTGGTTCTTGAGGTACTCGTGCGCTGAGAGGAGGAAGCCTCCCGTGCCGCAGGCGGGATCGGCGACAACCTCGCCCGGCCGCGGGCGGACGCAGTCGACGATCGCGTCGATGAGCACGCGTGGCGTGAAGTACTGCCCGGCGCCGCTCTTCGTGTCCTGGGCGTTGCGCTCGAGAAGCCCCTCATAGGCGTCGCCTTTCACGTCGGCCGACATCGCCGACCAGTTCTCCTTGCCGATCAGCTCGACGATGAGTTGGCGCAGTTTGGCTGGATCCTGAATTTTGTTCTGCGCTTTTTCGAAGATGAGGCCGAGCATGCCTCCTTCAAGCCCGAGAAGGCGGAGCGTCTCGCGGTAATGTTGCTCCAGCTCGACGCCTTCCATCTGCGCAGCGGCGAGGTCGGCCCAGCGGTAGCCCGCGGGAATCGGCTGCGCCTCGCCGGTGAGTCGCGCCCGCTCGTCAGCCATCTTCAGGAAGAGGAGAAACGTGAGCTGCTCGAGGTAGTCCTGATACGACAGTCCGTCGTCGCGCAGGACGTTGCAGTAGGACCAAAGCTTCTGGACAATGCGGTTGGCGAGGTCGCTCATGCGTTGGTGGATCTCCGCGGATTGTTCGACTTCTTCGCCGTCGCAGACGCCGATCGTTCGGCTTTGATTCGTTCGAGAAGCACCGACGCCGGTTCGTCAGATGAGTCCTGGTCGACGAGATCGCCCTTGAAGGCCAACTTGAGAATGGACTGGCGGAGGCGTGCGCAGCGGACTGGTTCGCGTTCGGCCGATGCGAGCGCACTGTCAATCAGGGACAGACTCTCCTCGACGGCCTGCACGATCCGCAGTTGCTCGCTGCGCGGAGGAACAGGCACCGGTAAAGCGCGTAGCTTGGTTATGTTGATCGATGCGAGATTTGTCGTGTGCTTCCCCTCGACGAAGAAATAGCGTTGACCTTCAGTGTTCGCATACCACGACAAGAACTGCGGGACGATTGCGTCGCCAATTACGCGCGCGCGAAAAACATGGTTCTGGTGAATGCACTCGCTGATCTCACCTTTCCATACCCACCCGCGACCGAGCTTGTCGCGATCGCCACCTTCATTGAATAGGACATCTCCTGGTTGAAGTCGCAATTCAGTGATGGTCTCTTCGGAAGCGGAAATCATCTTGATCACGCGCAAATCCAAGTAACCCCTTTGCACGTTCGCTACTCGGAGGTACGGCACTTCCCTGTATGTCACGCTGGGCTTTCGCTTCTCGCCTTTTGTAATCCCGCCCTTAACGTTGGCCAGCTCACCAAGAGTTGACCACGCCCAGCCCGTTGGAAGCGGCGGGAGATCTTCGAAGGCCTGATCAGAGCGGCGGCGTTCGGCGAGGATGCCTTCAAGGAGAACCGAGGCGGGCTCGTAGTCGCGGCCCTCGGCGCGGGCCAGCTCGGCCTCGGTCGGCACCAGCCGTCCCTCAACGGCGGCTTTGAGCACCGAGGCGCGATAGCGCTTCAGGTTGCGCTGCACCCGCTCGAGCGTCGCCGCCGCGTCGTCGAGCCGCGTGAAGTAAGACTCGATAACTTCGGCGATTCGCCCTTGTTCAGTGAGTGGTGGAACCAAGAAACGGGTCGGATAAATGGCCCGCAAGCTAAGGTTGGAGATGTTCACCGTTTGAGATGCGGTGCTCCTCAAGGCCTGCTGGACCCGGGCAGAAGCGAGTTGGTAGTAAGCGAAACGGGGGTCCAAGAGCTTAGGTCGGATTATCGAGATGAAGCCACCGATCGTCGTACGCAGAGGAACATGAGTAGCGAATGCCACTTTCCCAACGAGCTCATAGCTGTTGGCCATCGAAATGACCGTGTCTCCGGCGCGCAGCCATTGATCGTCTCGTTTGACATAGCTCGCGGGAACATGAAGCACGTCATCAAACTCCAAGATTCGCTGGACGTTGGACGTTCGAAGGCAGACCACTGTATGAGCCTCGGGCGATGCAGATTTGGCGCTCGCCGGAAACGTGATTCCACGGATGACGTCAGCCACTTCCTCCAAAGAGCTCTCGATCCAGCCTCGAGGAAGCTTCCTCTCGGCCGTCACGCCGCCAGCGCCCCATTCAACTCAGCCAGCACGTTCTGCAAATCTGACCCGAACACCTGCCCCGCCCTCCCCAGCCCGCCCTCTTCCGCGAACGGCGCCAGATCGAAGTCGTCGACCGTCATTTCCACACTCGTCGCAATGTGATCGCGCATCATCTCCAGCCAGCGCTGCTGCTCCTGCGTGAACGCGCGGCCGTGCTCGCGTTGCTGCGTGAGCCACTGCTTGAAGCGCTCGCGCACGTGATCGCCGAACGGGACCAGCTCGTCGTCCTTGTGCACAGCGAAGCGGACCAGTGAGACGATGTCGGTCAGGAGGCGCCTTCCCGAGGCGCCGCGCACTTTGTCTTTGCGCAGCGTCTCGTAGGCGCGCCACAGTTTCTCCGGCGTCCACGAGCGCGGCGGGGCCTTGATCGCCTCGGCCAGTTGCCGGATGTCCTTGAACGACAGTCGCCTCGAGTACGGCTGCGCGTAGAAGAACTGCAGCGCGTCGATCTCGTTTTTGTTCTCCTCGATGAACTGCTCGAAGGAGGTCACCAGCGCCCGCGCCTTCTCCTTCGCATCTTCGCTCGCGCCCGCCTCCAGCAGTTCGTCCTGCGATACCTCGTCAATGACCTGCTCCAATTCGCGCTTGAGATCCGTCAGCAAAGTCCGAAGCGCCGGGTTCGCGGCCAGTGGGGCACTGGCACTCTTCAGCAGTTTCTCGGAGGCCTTCGCAACCTGCGCCTCTGCCGGTGTCTCTCCCTCCGCCACGTCGAACAATTTGCGCGCTTCAGCGATCTGCCGGTCGGGATCGAGCCCTTCCACGATCTCCCGGGAGATCGCGGCGAGAGGGATGCCGCTGGAGACTTCGGCAATCCGGGCGTGCTCCTCGGCGCCGCACTCCCTGTCGAGGCGCGAAAGACGGCTCGCCAGTGAGGAGAGCATCTGCGGGTCGGTCCCGCCCATGGCCACATGCTCCATCAGCGCTTTCATGCTGACGGTGGGCTTCCGCTCGAGCGGCTGGGTGTCGCTGAGCTCAGTCTCTGTCATGCCGACGCAATCGACGATCATGAAGTGCGTCTTGGCCCGCGCATCGGCGCCACTCACGGCCTGCAGGTCGTTTGGATCGATGATCCGCACGCCACGCCCTTTCATCTGCTCGAAGAGCACGCGGCTCTTGACCGCGCGCATGAACATCACGATCTCGATCGGCTTGATGTCGGTGCCCGTAGCAACCATGTCAACGGTAACGGCGATGCGTGGCTCGTACTGATTGCGAAAGGCCTGGATCAGGTCGCGCGGATTGGCCGAGGTGACCTTGTAGGTGATCTTCTGGCAGAAGGCGTTGCCCCGCCCGAACTCGTCGCGCACGATCTCCACGATGTCCTCGGCATGGCTGTCGTCCTTCGCGAAGATCAGCGTCTTCGGCACTTCCTTGCGGCCGGGAAAAATGTCGATCGGCAGATTTTTGCGAAATGCTCGGATGATCGTGCGGATCTGATCCTTTGACACCACGCGGCGGTCGAGCTCGTTCGGGTCGTACGTCAGGTCCTCGTCCGGCCTCTCCCAGCGCATCTTGCGCGTCTGCTTGTGCCGGTAGCCGAGCATGTTGTCGGGATGCGCCTCGACCGTCGAGCCGCGCTCGGTGATCTTCGTGCGGATCTTGTAGATATCGAAGCCGACGTTGACGCCATCGGCGACGGCGCGCTCGTGGTCGTACTCCATGACGAGGTTCTTGTTGAAGAAGCCGAGGGTCTGCTTCGAGGGCGTGGCGGTGAGGCCGACGAGGAAGGCGTCGAAGTATTCGACCACCTGGCGCCAGAGCGTATAGATCGAGCGGTGGACTTCGTCGATCACCACGACGTCGAAGAGCTCCGGCGGATAGGCGGCGTTATAGATGACAGGCAGCGGCTCTTTCATCGCGGCGCCGCTGGACTCGAACTGCGAGCCTTCTTCATCGAGGGCATCGAGAGGCTCCCCCTTGAGCATCGAGTAGACGCGTTGAATCGTCGCGATGACGACGCGGCTGGAGTCCATGATCGAGTTCGATGTGAGCCGCTGGACGTTGTACAGCTCCGTGAAGAGGCGGTGGCTGTCGGGGGCGCGGTAGCCCTGGAACTCCTTCTCCGCCTGTTCGCCGAGGTTGCTGCGATCGACGAGGAAGAGAACGCGCCGCGCGCCACCATACTTGATGAGGCGATAGATCGCGGTGATCGCGGCGATGGTCTTACCGGAGCCCGTGGCCATCTGCACGAGGGCGCGGGGGCGGTTGTGCTTCAAGGACTGCTCGAGATTCGTGACGGCTTCGATCTGGTTGGGGTAGAGCGTGCCGTGATCGAGGGGTGGCAGTGTCTTGATCCGCGCTCGGAACGAAGAAGGACGCGTGTCGTCAGCTGCCGTGTAAAGGCCGCTTCCCTCAGCATGGAGTCGCTTGACCCACTCATCGAGGTTGTCCGCCTCAATCCATTCAGTGAGCGTGGCCGGGCGGTGGATGTGCGGGAGGTTGGGGGAGATGGCGCGCGTCTTCGGTTCAGGGTCAAGCCCGTTGATGAAGCGCGTCTCGATCCCTGTACTCAGATACTGAAACGGCAGCGGCTCAATCGGCGGATTGAGTCCGGAGGGAAGGCCGGTTGCGTATTTGTCCACCTGCAGCTCGACGTTGGTGAGCGCGTATCCCGCCGGTTTCGCTTCGAGGACGCCGACGGCTTTCCCCTGGACGAATAGAAGGTAGTCGGCGAAGCCGTGGCCTGACGCCATTTTGAACTCGCGGACGGCGATGCCGGGTCCGGCCTCGAGGTTCATGGTCGTGCGGTCCTGAATGATCCAGCCGGCGGCTTCGAGCGCCGCGTCGATGAATTCACGAGCTTTCTGTTCGGGGGTGGGGCTCATTGAGGTGTACAGAGAAGCCCATGCAGCATGCGCGTGTCAACAGTTGACGTCGGGGCTCGAGGGGTCGGGGGCTCATGCGCGCCGGGCATTGCCGACGCGCCATCCAACTCCACTACGCTCCGTTTGCGGCGTGTGATGTGCGAAAACAGACAGAGAGCAGGGCGACCGCTGCGGCTCCACGATCGATGATCGTTCAGTGGTTCGAGGAGGTGACTCCCCGTCAATACGAAAGCCTGCCTATCATATGGCGCCTGATCTTCTCCATATGTAAGGCTGAGCGCACCATGGCCCGACTGCCCACGCCTCGACACGCGCCGGACTCACGTTAGGCAGCTTCATCCGTGAGCCAGTGCATTCGGGCGAAGCGCGGGAGAGCGAGCCTCAGCGACAAGACGCTGACATCACTTTACCCGAAGGTAGAGGTCGTCGAAATTTGCTCTTTCCGTCGCGTTCGCGGTAACCCGTTCACTGTGATGGACGGTTGGTAGGAGCCAGAGCGACCGAGTGCCTGGAGGTAGAGGTATCGAGTAGTCGGCGCGGTACCAGCCAGAACCGGCACTTGAATCGAACATTCCTCCAAAAGTTTTTCTGTCCGCTGGATTGCACCCTGGCACGGTAGATGTAAAGATCGCGAGTGCCGCCCTCCCCGAGGGGGGTCCCCCCGGCCAACGATTCACTGCTCCGCCAAACTCGACGGTGCTTCCCCCGTTGACGCTGACACATTGTCCGACCGCGAAAAGCGCGCCTCCTGTCGACTGTGAGCCTACAGTGTATAGATTTAATGATCCACTGCTGGCTACTTCATTAGCATCGCTTGAGGACCACTCCATCCGTCCATCCGTCACACCCAAGCCGGTCAGCCAGTACCTGGCGTCGACATCAAACATCGAATTCTGCAACAGATTAGAAACCCCTCTCGGGAAAGCAGCGAAATCCGTCGTTCCCTGCATTTTGCCGAAGTCGCTGCGATATGTTTTTATGGCGCCGGTAGTCGTGTCGGTGATCGAGATCTCGGTTCCAAGTGGTGTAGCGCTGCCGAACAGTACCGCGATAGTAGGCTGTCCTTGGTTGTCGGTATTCCCTTGGTCCAGGATCTTGAGTAGGATCTCAATGTTATTGGGGTCGTTGAAGAAAAAGAAGGCGCTTTCATACGTTGCACTGCCGAAGTTGGACACCGGCTTTACCGACGCCAGAGTGTCCGGCGCGGCGTTGTCGAATGCCGCTCGATAACGTACCGTTGCTCGAAACCTGCGATTCAACAGGCAAGCGGTCCGCTGGTCGGGTACGCAGGCGCCTTGGGCGACTACGGGTTCTGATTCGGTTGTTTGCCCCTGATAGCCTTTCGCGGAGGGAGACGGCGGCGCTGAAGGGTCCGACCTGACGAAAGCAGTGAAGTCTGTCGCACCTCGCATTGAACCGAAGTCGCTCTCGTACGTCCTCGTCTGGCCAGTCTTCGTGTCGGTGATAAGCAACTGGGCCCTTAGAGGCGTGGCAGTTCCGAATAAGAGGGCGATCGTAGGGCGGCCCTCGCTGTCTCGGTTACCCTGATCCAGCACTTTGAGAAGCAACTCGATGTTGTTTGGACTGTTGAAGTAAAAGAATGCTGTTTCATAATTGGCGTTGCCAAAGCCGTTGACGTGTTTGACGAAGGCAAGAGAATCGGGTTCGCCACCGTCGAATCCGGCTCTGTAACGAAGCCTGGCGCTGAACCTCCCGCTCAACAGACATGCCGTGTGCGCATCACTCACGCAGTTGCCTTGTGAGGGCTGCCCTTCAATTTGCACGGTCATGCTGAGCGTGGTGGAGGCGCCGTTCACCGTGATCTTCACGCTGACGGTGTGTGGGCCCCCCTTGGTGAAGGCGTGCTGAACGTAGCGGCCGTTCTTCTTGACGCCGTTGAAATCCCACTCGTACGTCTGGCACGTTCCGAGGTTGTAGCTCGGGTCGAACCGCTCGACGCCGAATGTGATGTTCTCGTTTTGCGCACAGGTGCCGCCGGCGCTGCATCCTGAGATTGGACCTGTGTACGTGATGAAAACCTGCATGATCGTGGGCGGCACGCTGCAGGCACCAGGCGGAGGCGTCGGTGTCGGAGTCGGATTGGGATTCGGCGTCGGACTCGGACTGCCGCCGCCTAGGTTAATCGTGATCGATGCCGAAACCTGAGACCCTCCCTGCGGATTGACGGTCAGCCTGACCGTGCGATTCTGATTCGAGGTGTAAGTTTTGGTAGGCGTTCTCTCATTGGAGGTCGTCCCGTCACCGAAGTCCCAAAAGAACGTGTCGGCGCAGCTGCCCGCGAAGCGGCCGGGATTGTAGTAGTCGACCGGAGCGAACGTGATGGCCTGGCCGGGCTGACAGCCACCGACGCAGGAATTGATGATCTGCAGTCCCAGCGGCTGAGAACAATTGCCCGGTCCGGGGGTCGGGGTGGGATTTGGCGTAGGCGTCGGAGATGGAGATGGAGTCGGCGTCGGAGAGGGAGATGGAGTCGGAGTCGGCGTTGGTGTGAGGCCGCTCTGGCCGACAGAGTGAATCTGACCTCCCACGGTTATCTGACCGGATCTTGGTGACGTCGTGCCATTGGCCTGGACGGTGTAGTTGACGGTGCCGTTACCGCTGCTGCTCGAGCTGGTCGTGATCCATGCGACGTTACTGGAAGCGAACCATGAGCAGCCGGACGGAGCGCTGACACCGAAGCTGCCGTTGCCACCTGCGGCTCCGAAGCTGTTGCTCGGAGAACTGATCGAGTAGCTACAGTTCACGCCGCTCTGGGTGATCGAATGGGTCTGGCCTCCGACGGTGATCTGACCGGATCTTGGTGAGGTATTGCCGTTGGCCTGGACGGTGTAGGTGACGGTGCCGTTACCGCTGCTGCTCGAGTTGGTGGTGATCCATCCGACGTTGCTGGAAGCGGACCATGAGCAGCCCGAGGGAGCGCTGACGCTGAAGCTGCCATTGCCGCCTGGCGATGCGAAGCTATTTGCCGTCGGACTGATCGAGTAACTGCAACTGGCGCCGCTCTGGGAGACAGAGTGCGTCTGGCCGCCAACGGAGATCTGGCCAGTTCTAGAGGTCGTGCTGCCATTAGCCTGCACGCTGTAGGTGACCGTACCGTCGCCGCTGCCACTGGAGTTCGTCGTGATCCAGCTGACGCTGCTCGAGGCGGCCCATGAGCAGCCAGAATCAGTGGTGACGAAGAAGCTGCCGTCCCCGCCTGACGATGCGAAAGGGTTACCCACAGAACTGATCAAGTAATAGCAACTCAGCCCGCCCTGGGTGACCGTGTGTGTCTGGCCTCCGACTGAGATCTGGCCGGTTCTTGAGGAAGTGCCACCGTTCGACTGAACGCTGTAGTTGACAGTTCCATCGGCGCTGCCGCTGGAACTGGTCGTGATCCAGCTAACGGTGCTGGAAGCGAACCACGAGCAGCCGGAGGGAGCGCTCACGCTGAAGCTGGAATTGCCGCCTGCCGATGTGAAACTGTTGCCCGTTGAACTGATCGAGTAATTGCAACTCACGCCGCCCTGAGTTACTGTGTGCGTCTGGCCGCCTACGGTGATCTGTCCGGTCCTTGATGAAGTGCCGCCATTCGACTGAACGTTATAGCTGACGGTTCCACCGCCGCTCCCGCTGGAGCTGGTCGTGATCCAGCTGACGTTGCTTGAAGCGGCCCATGAGCAGCCGGAAGGAGCGCTCACGTTGAAGCTGGAATTGCCGCCTGACGATGTGAAACTGTTGCCCGTCGCGCTGATCGAGTAACTGCAACTCACGCCGCTCTGGCTGACCGAATGCGTCTGGCCTCCCACGGTGATCTGACCGGACCTTGGTGACGTAGTGCCGTTGGCCTGGACGGTGTAGGTGACGGTGCCGTTACCGCTGCTGCTCGAGTTGGTGGTAATCCATGCCACGTTGCTTGAAGCGGACCATGCGCAGCCCGAGGGAGCGTTGACGCCGAAGCTGCTATCGCCACCGGACGCTCCGAAGCTGGTGCCCGGAGAACTGATCGAAAAGGTACAAGTCGGCACGCTAGCGGTGACCGTTCGGAAGAACGCAGGATATCCCTGCTGATCCGTCGTGATCGTGCTCGACGTCGGAAATCGTGGCGCCAGATCTCCAAAACTCTTCCACGGGGCAGACCCGCCGCCTTCTCCGTCAAAACCAAAGTTAGCGTTCTCTTGTTGCGATGTTTCGTCGATGTAGTTCGACCTGTATCGAAATTGAACGTTTCCGGCAGATCGAGGCACTACGCGTAGGGTGACATCCCAGCGATACTCGGTGTATACGTTCGTAGATTTCCTGGCGCTGACGAGATGATGGTTCGGTGTAATCAGCGCACCGTCAATTCTGTAGATCGGCCGTGCATCGCCCGGAACGAAATGAGTCACGCTATCCCAGAAGGGGTCTTGCGAGACAAGCGACACGTCGACGTCGCCAATGACAGACACGTCGAGATAGAGCGTCACCTGCGACGGTTGAACGTACGTCTCCGCCGAGGCCGCGTATGCGTAGAACCTGATGTCGTAGCTCTGTCCTGCTGTCATGGAGGCGGGGATGGTTTCTGCGGCTACGGTAAGCTTCGTGGAATAGAGATACTGTGCAACGTTCGCGTCGTCCGCCTTTAACGACCTGAAATTCGCACTCCCCTTCTTCGCTATATAGAACATGATGCGGCTGCTATCAGACGTATGTGCGCTACCGAGAACGTGGCCTAATTCGTGGAGCGCGACGTGCTGGAGGTCGACTTCCTCCGCCGCCGGGGTGTCGTCAGCTGACCAGCTGTGGTATGCGTTGAACCAGACATCGGAGGAGTTACCGATATAGGCGCCGGGGATAGGTGTCCAAGCGACAGCGAGCGGGGGCGCTCTGAAGGTTCCGGAGACGTAGGTTCCCTCCTCACGGTACCACGCCATGTCGTGGAAGTCGTCGAGGCAGTTTTTGCCGTAGCCGTCTCCAGATCCCATCGTGGTGTCGAAGCGCCACATGGAACCGCCGACCGCATTCCATGTCCTCATGGCTGCCAGTATTTGACCCATTGCCATCGTCGGAGAAAATTCTTCCGTAGTAGGTTGCGCGACCGATTCCGTCGTCACGGAGCCACACGTCAAGGTGTCACCAGCAGCGGAAGAGTAGTACCAGCGATTGTTGGATGTCGTTGCAACCGCATCCGGATCTTTTTTCCGGGGATGTCGATAATTGCTGCTTCCCTCTCCCGAACGGATCGAATATGCGAGCGTGTCCGCTGCAAGCAGTCCCAACATCACTACTGCGATAAGGCAGGTTGTATACGGGACTGGCCGGACGCGTCGTGTCGCGAGGGCCGATATCCTGAACGTCCTCATCGAGTCCGCCTCTGAAGCGGGACAAACCCTCGCGACAGCAGGGCTGCGCGAGTCGCGATAATCGCCTCGCGGAAGTCCCGGTAACTGACGCCAAGCTTCGATTGGCTGGTAGCGGTCCGAGATGACGCGGGACGGGGACGACCTGCAGTGAGATCCAGTGGGCGCCGCTCGACCGTTAGCGTCTCGTCGTCATCTAGAAGGTAAGTTGCCCAGCGGCCGCCAATGATTGGCTCCACGCGATTGTCGAAGTTGAGGAAGAGCACGTAGGTCTCTCCCCGTTCGAGAGCTGGTGTACCGTCGAGTTCACCGGGCAGAACCAACGTGTACTGAGACGAAGGAAGATCGCCGAAGATGACCTCCTCCACTTCTATTGCGTGGTGTTGCGCAGTACCCCATTCAGTCCTCTTTATCGAAAAATGCGGAGATGCCTTTGACATACTCTCTTCGGGCACAATGCGAACGCGAACGCACGCGTGGGAAAAGCGAACCAAATCCTCGAGCGTGAAATCGATGGTCGTCGTAGCATGTCCAGAATGTGCCATCGCGAGAAACAGCACAACGAGACTGGCCGCCGCGAACCGCGCATATCGATTTGCCATCACCGTTCTCCGTCGTCTACCAGGTTCTGTTGGTTAAGGGTGACGAGAAAAAGCATTAGCTGTAGCCAAGCTATCAGACGCTCCGTACCAGGATTTGTAGCGGGAGAAGAAAAGGCGTTGCGATATTCAAACCACTAGCCCGAGTCGCGGATGCCAAGAAATTGACAAGCAGATTGGCGTTATTGCGTAATCTCTTTGCGGCTACTGCTTTGCCCTCCGGGTTCGCGGTCACGACCGCCGTGATGCGTGTGGCCGAGTGGTCAACCAAGCGATCTTTATCGCGGGTCTCTTCCTGGTAATCCCGAGCAGTTTCGAAGCGATCGCTTCTTAGCCCTGGAGCGTCAAAGCGTTTGAGAAATTCGTGACATTCAATGTTGAGAATACACGTGGCAGGTCCAGGGTCGACGCGAGGATAGTGACTTTAGAGTAGGTCGGTGTCGCGTAATCGGCAATTGCCGGATTCGAGACCTATGTTGGTTTGCATTCCGAACCGTGCTGAGTCTTTGCAGGAGCGCGGCCCGATCTTAGTGTCGATTCATTGAATCCAGCCGATCTTCAGTCTCGCCATCTTCATGGCGAGTCCGTTCCGCGTGATGCCCAGGAGCTTCGCTGCGATGGTCTTGTTTCCACGGGAGGTTTTCAAGGCTTCCAAAATCAGCTCGCGCTCGATGGAATCCACGCGCGTCTGGATGTCGAGGGATGACTGACGGGTGACTTGCGGGGGCGGCTCTGAAGATTCGGTCGCGGGCAGGATGACGGCTGCCGTGCGATGCTCTACCGACCACCGAACCGGCCCAAAGTGGTCCACCTGCAGCGACCCGCCATCCGGACACACCAGCACCGCGCGTTCAACTTCGCTCTGGAGCTCGCGGACGTTGCCGGGCCAGTCGTGTTCCATCAGGAGGCGGAGGGCTTTGCGGCTTACGCCGTGGATGGTTTTGTTGTAGCGCTCGGCGTGGCGGGTGACGAAGTCGAGGACGAGGGCGGGGATGTCTTCGCGGCGCTCGCGCAGGGGTGGGATGTGGAATTGCAGGCCGCGCAGGCGGTAGTAGACGTCGCGGCGGAAGTTGCCTGACTCCACGAGCGCGAGGAGGTCGCGGTTCGACGCGGCGATGACGCGTACGGTGATCTTCCGCGGTGTGGCTGCGCCGAGGGGGAGGACTTCGCGCTCCTGAAGGACGCGCAGGAGTTTGGCCTGCAGGCGGTCGGGGAGCTCACCGACCTCGTCGAGGAGGATGGAACCGCCGTCGGCTTCGACGAAGAGCCCCGTCCTCGGATCGACGCCTGTCGCGACGCGGGCGTGTACACCGAATAGCTCCGCTTCCAGCAGCTCGCTCGGAATCGCGGCGCAGTTGATTGCGACGAAGCGCCCTTTCGATGAGGGGCCGGACGCGTGAATCATCCGGGCGAGCAGCTCTTTGCCGGTTCCGGTTTCTCCCTCGAGGAGTACGTCCATCGTGCTGCGCACCGTGGCGCGAATCTGCGCGAGGAGCCGGTGCATCGACTGTGATTCGCCGACGACCATCTGTTCGGGAAGGACGAGCGTTTCTTCGCCGGGATCGAGCAGCGGTTCGGGAAGTTTCGCGGTCTCACCGAATGCGCGGCGCGCGAGATAGAGCAACAGGTCTTTCTTCCACGGCTCGATGCTGGCCGGCTTACCGTTGAACACGGCGGCGATGAAGCCGGTCTTCGTCTTCTTTCCGGCAGGAGTGACGACGAGGGTGAACCCGCCTCCCGATCTGACAACCTGCTTGTCGAAACGCTTTTCGGCGGTGATGAGCTCGAGCTCGTCGAGGACTGTGTCGGCAGGGACTTCGCCGTCGGAAACGAGGATCCGGAACGTCTCCGCGCTAACCGACGTTCCGGCATCGAGGATCATCAACGATTCCGACTCAATCAGCGTTCGTGCTCGATGGAGGATCTCGTTGAGCTTCCGCCGGGCCGTGCGGGGCGCGCTCTCGATTTCACGGATCAGCTGCAAGGCCAGAGCGGGAGAGGGAAGGGCGTTTTCGGCCGGGAAGTTTTCGCCGGTCTCGGCGGAGATCCGATCATTCGCCCCGCCGGTTCGATGGACCGACAATGCCAGTTCGACATCGGACGTCGATGCCTCCTCGATCGTGAGAATCGCTCGCCCCAGCTGAAGGGCCATGCCTTCGATCAGGAGGTACTCGTCATGCCTCTCCGCGTTCACCATCAGTTTGTTTTTCGATCCGAGGTCTGTGAAGAGGATGCCGCCGTCGACGGGGCGGACGCGGGCGTGGGTGCGGGAGACGCCGGGGAACGGGAGGAGGAGATGGTTCTCCTCCGACGATCCGATCAGGGAGTCTTTCGACGGGATCGGATAGCGGAGCACGTCGTCCTTGAACCGCGCGACGAGACAGAGCATGCCGGAGCTCCTATGTTCAGAATGGGACACCGGGCAATGTTGGTTTCCGGGGATTGTAGAGGAAGGGAGGCTCGAAGACGAGTTTTGCCCAACTGACCGCTGATCAAAGCTTGTT
This sequence comes from Thermoanaerobaculia bacterium, assembly GCA_041748075.1. GTDB lineage: Bacteria > Acidobacteriota > Thermoanaerobaculia > Gp7-AA8 > Gp7-AA8 > JBGSYJ01. Next base: position 153,781 of record JBGTDX010000116.1, on the reverse strand, counting down.
TCTGGCGCTCATGATCGCGTCATATCGCGATTGAATGAGCCCGAAGTGAGCGCGCACCTCTACGGATGTCGAGCGTGTCTCGCGAGCCTCACGCAGGGCCGTTTCGATGGAGACTCGCGCCTCTCCGGTTCGTCCGGCGCTATGAAGAACTTCCGCTTGGATGGATTGAAGCAGTGCTTTGGAGCCCGATGCACGATCGAAGGCAGCTTCGATGGCCGGTAGGAGGTTGTCCGCAGTTTCTCCGCTGGCGTGCCTCAATTCGAGGTTCCAGTAGCGGTGGAGATCGGGGTTGTGTTCAGTAATAGTCGGCACGGTCGCCTTTCCCGATCGTTGCCATTCGACGTACGCGCGGTATACCGCGAGATGCGCGCTATCCGATGCATAGGCGCCTGCGTACCTGGAGATTGCCCGCTCGGCCTCATCCCAGGTTTCCCGCTCGGCATGGGCGAGGATGATGCCCTCGAGGTACTCAGACCTGGCTCGCCCGAACCCCTGGTCGCCGCCGGACCCAAGGCCTCGCTCGTACCATTTCACAGCCTCCTCGAGGTTGCCTGTGAGATGGTAGGAGATCGCGGCTTCCCATGCGGCGTCCGATGATGCGTCGGGCGTGCTCAGCAGTCGCGTGAATACTTCTTCCGCTTCGGAATGACGACTGGCGAAAATGAGATTTCGTCCGTAGACGCGATTGATCCAGCGCGCGAGCATTCGGTCGTTGGCCCGGGTAGCGTGAGTCCGGGCGAGGTCCAGATGAGTCAGAGCTTCGCCGTGATTCATCATGGATTCCAGACGCAGCGCGTCACGAAGAGATCGGTAGGCGGCCGCTCGCGTTTGGGCTCGGTCTTCAGGCGAGAGCGAAGATGCTGATCCGACTTCGAATCCGTCCAGGCCGAGGGAGACTCTGCCGGCCGGGTGCGTCGCTTCGATCGTCTGGTTCCCAGGATTCCATGCGGAACCGCCGCTTGCGCTGGCATACCAGGGTGGGAGTAGCGCGTACCAGAGAAGCGAGCGGCCGGCACTCGAGTCATTGTACTCATCCGGAGTGGCGGCATGGAGATACACGGTGTTATCGCGCACGTCCCGGTCTGCCCGGATGACGTCCACCGCGGCGACACCCGTGTGCCATCCCATCCTGTTGTTGGGACCTGTGAAGATCAGGTCCTTCCTGCCGTCGCCGTTCACATCGACCGTCGCAGCGAGGCGATGGTGTCCGCTCGCGAGAAAAATCACCCCTGCCTCATTCACCTCCGGATCATAGAAGAGGGTGTAGCTGGGCCAGTAGACTCCATGAATCATCGTGATCACGATTTCATCGATTCCGTTGTCGTCGATGTCGACTGCATTCACTCGCGTCGGGACGTAGTGGTTCGAGAAACCCGGGAAGTTTCCGTGATGTTTCGGCAGAGTCAAGGTACGGATCAAGTCTCCGCTCTGCGGGTCGAGGACCGACAGGGTGTGGTTTCGAGCGGGATCGCGATCGTCGAAGGCCGCGAGAATCCCGACGACGTACGGTCGTCCGGTGCCGTCGAGGCGTGCGACGGTCGATCGCAATCCCGGCGTCATCTGCGGATGGGACCAGAGCGTGCGGCCTTCCCGGTCGAGCGCGAGCATTCCCGTCTCACCGTCGCGGACGATCTTGTCGAATCGTCGTCCTCGCCATTCGGTCCAGACCGCGAGAGCCAGTGCGACGGTGACGACGGCCGCAAGGAGCGCGACTGTAAGAGCGCGACGCATGCGGAACAGCTTCCGCGCTTTTCTTCGCGCGAGGTCGTGGAGTACGTCCGACGCGACGGCGTAACGCTCCGCGGGATCTTTGCGAAGCAGCCGGGCCAGGAGCGTCGCGAGCCATCGAGGGACGTCGGGCCGGAGCTTCCGTACATCCGGCGCTTCTTCGCTGAGATGCGCGACTACGGTGCCGAGTGAGGAGAGTCCCTGTAGCGGGACCTGGCCCGTGAGCATCTCGAACAGGAGGACGCCGGAAGAATAGAGATCGGTTCTCGCGTCGAGCTCTTTTCCGAGCGCCTGCTCGGGAGCAAGGTATTCGAACGTCCCGACGATTCCGTCCGTGTGTGTGGCCCGCGTGTCGTCGCCATCGAGGCGGCGGGCCAGGCCGAAGTCGGCGAGCTTGATCGTGCCGTCCTCAGCGATGAGAAGATTTGCAGGCTTGACGTCGCGGTGAACGATCCCGAGATCATGGAGCGCACCAAGTCCGCGAAAGAGCTGCGCCGCGACCTCGATGACACGGCCGATCTCCGCCGGTCCTCGGACCATCTCCGCGCGGAGCGTACCTCTGGAGACGTACTCCATGTCGAGGTAGATCGAATCTCCGAACTGGCCGATGTCGAAGATGCGCAGCAGGTTCGAGTGCTGGACATCACGTGCGACGCCGACCTCACGGCGGAAGCGTTTCAGCGTGGCGTCGGAGATGCGGTCAGTGCGTACGATCTTGAGCGCGACGTCGCGGCGCAGATCGCGATCGTACGCCTGGTACACGACTGAGGAGCCCCCGACGCCGAGCGTCGAGCGGATCTCGTACCGCTCGCCCAGGCGAGTGCCGGGGACAAGGAAGAGGATCGTGGACTGTCGCGGCCCGCTGTCGGGCTCGACGGTCTCGGTCTGACGACCTTCAGTCATGGTGTTCTCTGGAAGAGAGGAGTTTACCTTGCGGGGTGTTGCTGCGGCAAAGTGCCGGAGCCGGCTCTCCCTGGAAGCCATTCCCTCGCCGGTCTGTTAGCATGGAAGGCATGAGCGAATACACGGCGATAGTAAAGGAATCCGGCGAGGTGTGGTTCGGCTGGATTGAGGAAGTACCCGGCGTCAACTGCCAGGAACCTACTCGCGAGGAGCTTCTCGAGACGCTGCGGATCACACTCGCCGAGGCACTCGAGTTCAACCGAAAAGAGGCTCGGAACGCCGCAGACAAAGACTTCGAAGAGATTCGTATCGCCGTATGAAGCGGCGCGCCCTCGAGCGCTGGCTCGCGAGTAACGGTTGCGAGTTGCTCCGCGAAGGCGCTCGTCACTCATGGTTCATCAACCTCGCTCTTCAGCGAAGGTCGGCCGTTCCTCGGCACTCCGAGATCAACGATGATCTCGTGCGGAAGATCTGCCGCGATCTCGGGATCGAACCGCCTCGCGGAACCTGAGCCGTCGCCGACTGCTGAAACAACGCCAGCCACAGTTTCAGGTTCGCCGCCATGCGACGCGTGCGTGCGAAGCTCACTCCATCGTGATCACCACATTGCCCCGCTTCCGTCCCGTATCGACGTAGCGATGCGCCTCGGCGATCTGATCGAAGGGGTAGCGACGATCGATGATCGGCCTGAACTCACCGGCTTCTGCCAGTTCGCCGAGGAATCGCAGATCCTCGGGACGCTCTCCGGCCGGTCCTGCGATGATCTTTCTGCTTCCCCTCATCGACACCAGCGGCGCGCGCAGCATGTCCGCGAGGTTGCCGAGGATCACCAGGAGCCGCCCTCTCTCCGCGAGTGATTTTCTGACACGGGAGAGAGGAGCTGTGCCCGCTACATCGACGATCACGTCCCACGTTTCAGCACCGCGGGTGAAATCTTCTTTTGTATAGTCGATCACGCGCGAGGCACCGAGCGAGTGGACCAGCTCGGCGTTTGCGCTGCTGCACACCGCGGTGACTTCGGCGCCGAAATGTCTTGCCAGCTGGACAGCCGCCGTCCCCACTCCGCCGGACGCGCCATTGATGAGAACGCGTTCGCCACGCTTCAGCTTTCCTCTCCGGAAGAAGTCGAGGGCCGTAGTACCGCCGAACGAAATCGCAGCCGCTTCATCGAAGGTCAGATTCGAAGGCTTCAGCGCGATCGCGCCAGCTTCAGGCATGCACTTGTATTCGGCATGACACCCCATCTTCGCACCCGTGAAGATGAAGACGTGATCGCCGGGCTTGAACCTGCGCACGTTCCTGCCCACCGATTCGATCTCGCCGGCGAGCTCCGTTCCGAGGATTTTCTGCCGCGGCCCGGTGACTCCCAGAGCCAGGCGAGCCAGCAGCCCGAAGCCGGCGGGCACATTCATGCTGCGCACTCTCCAGTCTCCGGAGGTGACGGTGGTGGCCCGCGTGCGGATCAGGACTTCGTTGTCTTTGGGGGTGGGTTTTTCGACTTCGGTCAACTGCACGACGTCGGGAGAACCGTATTGGTGATAGACGGCTGCTTTCATGGTGTTGCGCACAGCTCCTTTTTACGAGGCTGGCGATTCGAAGTTTTATGCACTCGCTGGATCTCGACGAGTTGTGAAGAGGTACGGACTCCTGAAGCATCGTTGTTTACGGTGGGGCTCCAGGTGTCGTACATCTTTACTGCTCGCAAAGGGACCTCGGCGACGGCGACGGCGACGCTGCCACATTCGCCTCTCCCGACGGGATAGAGATCGCCTGTGCGTTGCCGGGCAACTATTGAAATGGTAGGCTTTCCGGCATGACCATCAAGGCTCGTGTCCTCGCCGGCCGCCTTGTCGTCGACGAACCAACGGATCTGCCCGACGGCACGGAACTCGACCTTCTACCGCTCGACCCGGGTGACTGGCTTGATGAGGACGACCGTGCGGCACTGCACAAAGCCCTGCGAGAGTCCAACGCCGACGTCGCCGCCGGGCGCCTCACCGACGCATACGAGATTCTCGAGGAACTGCGCTCGCTGTGACGAAGCGCCGTGTCCGTTTCACAGCCACGGCACGGGACCAGGTCAGGCGCGAGAAGTCCTGGTGGATCGAGAACAGAATCCACTCGGAAATTTTCGCAGCCGAGCTCGAAGAAGCGCTCAGAATCCTGGCAGTCCTTCCGGGCGCGGGTACGCCGTACGACCACGCTGACGTTGCTGACTTGCGGCGAATCTACCTTCGCAGGATCGCCTGCCACATTTACTACACATTCGATGCACGGGAAGTCATCATTCGAGCCATATGGGGTGCGCGTCGGGAGCATGGGCCGTCTATCGGGTCCTGATTTGCGGACCGCTCACGTAGTTGAACATACGCGCGGGAATGACAGAAGGTATTTCCCATGAGTGAGTATCAGTACTATGAATTCCAGGCGGTCGACCGGTCCCTCACTGCCAGCGAGATGGCGGAGTTGCGATCATGGTCGAGTCGCGCTCGCATCACGCCCACGAGTTTCGTCAACGACTACGAATGGGGCGAGTTCAAGGGGGACGAGGATGCGTGGATGGACAAATACTTCGACGCGTTCCTCTACTTCGCGAACTGGGGAACGAATGTTCTGAAGCTTCGGCTTCCGACCTGCCTCCTCGATCGGGACACGCTGGATCCTTATTGCACCGGCGAGTCGTTCGGTTTCCGCGAAGGAAACGGCAAGACGACGATCACGTTCGTTTCCGATGTTGAGGACATTGATGAGTGGCCGGACGAAGCCGATGCACTTTCGACGCTGATCCCGCTTCGAACCGACCTTGCGCGTGGCGATCTGCGCGCTCTCTACATCGGCTGGCTGCTCTGCGTGCAGGCCAGAGAACTCGATGACGAGGAAGTCGAGCCGCCGGTTCCGCCGGGACTGCGTGAGCTCAATGGTTCGCTCGAGCGTCTGGTTGATTTCCTTCGGATCGACGCAGACCTCCTCGATGTCGCAGCCGAAACGAGCCCGCCAATGCAGGTACAAACTCTCACAGAGGACGCGATTCAGAAATGGATCGCCTCTCTGGCTCCCGATTTGAGGGATGACTATCTCAGACGATTCATTGCCGGCGAGGATCATGCGCTCACTCTCGAGCTCCAGAAATTGATTCGCCCTGAGGAGGCTTTCGCCGGTCCGACGAGAACCGTCGGCGAACTCCTGGGCGCGACAGAAAAGCGCAGTGCGGATCGGCGGAAGGCTCAGGCGGAACAGGCAATGAAGGAGAAGGCGCGGCGAGAGCGGGATTCGGCGGAGGCTCGATCAAGGTATCTGGCAACGCTTGCCGAAATGGGTCCCGGAGTATGGAAGCAGATCGAGGACCTCGTCGCGACCAGGCAGCCGGCGAGTTACGATCGCGTCGTCGAACTGCTCGTCGATCTCCGCGAGGTGGCCCAGGCACAAGACTCCTCGCAGGACTTTTGCGGGCGGCTCGATCGTCTTCAGAACGAGCAAGCACGCAAGCCGTCGCTGATCGCACGAATTCGACGAGCTGGGTTCGCAGCGCCTCAACGAGAGCTCGCAGAAAACTGAGCATGAGGTAGTGCGAGGAGTAGGGGCCAGATCCTGCTTTTCGCTACAACCTGCTGAATAGCGACAGAATGGCTTTGCTCTCGTCCTCGCAGAACTCCTTAATCGCGTCCTGTCGCCCGCGAAGGAGATGCTCGATCTTCGTTGTGGTGCAATTGCCAATCCGAAGCCACAGCAACTTCGGTGGAAACCCTCTCTGCATCGAAAGCTCGGAAATAGATCCAGAAGCTGATCGACCAGTGAAGGGGAGATGTTATGGTCGAAGAGGAGTTTCACTCGTTGACAACCAGCGTGCGGTGCTCACGTTCTGCCGCGTAACTCAAACAGGCGAGAATGTCCTCACGAGTGAGATACGGAAAGTCCGCGAGAATCTCATCATGAGTCATGCCGGCAGCCAGATACGACAACACGTCATAGACCGTGATGCGCATTCCGCGAATGCACGGCTGACCTCCGCGTTTGCCATGCTCGATCGTAATGATGCCCTCGTACGCCATGCTCGTATTGTACCGGTAAATCGATCAGCCCGACCTGGTCAACGCAAGGCGTACTGCTTTTATTGTTCGTGACGAATTTTGAAGAGGTACGGACGACCGGAGCATCGTGCTTGACGGTGCCGGCCCGGCGATGATCTTTCTGCTTCCGGTCATCGACACCAGCGGCGCGCGCAGCGTGTCGGCGAGGTTGCCGAGGATCACCAGGAGCCGCCCTCCCTCCGCGAGTGATTTTCTGACCCGGGAGAACGGAGCTGTGCCCGCCACATCGACGATCACGTCCCACGTCCCGCCATCGCGGGTGAAATCTTCTCGCGAGTAGTCGATCACGCGCGACGCGCCGAGCGAGTGGACCAGTTCAGCGTTTGCGCTGCTGCACACACCGGTGTGGCCCGCGGCCGAATCAAGACTTCGTTGACTTTGGGTGCAGGCTTTTCGACCCCGGATGATCGACAGACTCGCTGCGGTTGAGTCGCAGACGGTGACGACCGCGAGTAAGTGGCCGAACATTGCATGTTCGGCCCCACGTCTGCGAGCCGAGCGTACGAAGCCGCAAAGCCGAATTCGCCAGGTTGATTTCCGGATGTGACTCCAACTTACCGATTCTGACGGCTGACCCTTTTTGATGTCGCGACTGGGCCGAACCCCTGACCCCTCTCCCGCCTGGCAGCGTCGGAGCCCTTCAAAATGCGATACTCACCGCAGGGGGAGCTGAGCTCTGCGGATCGGGATCGATGTCACAAGCTGGTCCAACCGTCGCGGGTACGGCCGGTTCACTCGGGGCGTGGTCCGCGCGCTGCTGCAACTCGATCGCGAGAACGAGTACTGCATGTTCATAGACGCTGCGAGCTACGACCCGTCCGAGCTTCCCCCTGAAGCCCGGCATGTTCGTGTTCGCACCTCCGTGTCCCCCACGTCTGCGGCTTCGTTCTCCGGCCGGCGCTCGATTCCCGACATCCTTCGCATGACGAGGGCTGCCTCTCGCGAGAAACTGGATCTCTTTTTCTTTCCCACGGTCTACACATGGTTTCCCATCGTAAACCGATGCCCGATTGTCGTCGGAGTTCACGACACGATCGCCGAGGACTTCCCGGAGGTGATCTTCCCCGAAGGCAAAGGCATGCGCTTCTGGAACTGGAAGTCGAAGCTTGCTCACCGCCAGGCCGACTTCATCATGACCGTCTCCGAGCATGCGCGTCGTTCTATCATCCGGGTCTTCGGACACAAGCCCGAACGGGTCATCGTCGTCGATGAGGCGCCCGAGCTGATTTTCCGGAAACTCGAGGAGCGCGCCATCGATCGACAAATCACTGCGCGCTACCGAGTCCCGGAAGCGCCGTTCCTGATTTACGTCGGCGGAATCAATCCGCACAAGAACCTTCCGGCTCTCATCGATGCTCTGGCAGCCATACGCGACGAACGCCACGAATCCGTGAATCTGTTGATCGTCGGCGAGCTGGAATCTGAACGTTTCACTCCCGGCCTCACACAGGTACGGGAAAAGATCGCAGCGCTGAGCATGCAGGACGATGTGATCTTCGCCGGACGGGTGGACGACAACGATCTCGTTCACCTGCTGAATGCCGCGTCGGCGCTGGTGCTGCCATCGCTCGCTGAGGGGTTCGGGCTCCCTGCCATCGAGGCCGCGGCCTGCGGAACGCCTGTGATTGCCACGCGCAACAGCCCGCTGCCGGACCTCCTGGGCAACGGAGGCATTTGGGTCGACCCACTCTCAACAATCGAATTGCGCGGAGCTCTCCGGAAGATTCTGGACGACTCAGCCGCGCGAGACCTCATGGGCGCTATCGCCCATGAGCGGGCCGCCCGGTTATCGTGGGAAGCATCCGCACGGCAGCTGCAGGATCTGTTTCGTGAGGCGGTGCGGCGATGAGGCCACTCCGCATCTGCATGGTGACGACGTTTTACCCGCCGTACAACTTCGGCGGTGACGGCGTGTACGTGCAACGCCTCGCGGAAGCACTCGCGCGCGACGGGCACGAAATCGACGTCATCCACGACGTGGATGCTTTCGAGGCGCTCGGCGGACAGATGCAACCGGCGCGAGAGAACCCATCCATCAGAACGCATCCTCTGCGCATCGGGAAGGCAGGCAAGCTCGATCTGCTCGCGACGCATCAGCTCGGACGACCCCTGGCGAAACGACAGGCCATCGATCGGGTTCTCGGAACTCGACACGATGTGATTCACTTTCACAACATCTCCCTGATGGGAGGGCCCGCGATTCTGCGCCGGGGCACCGGAACGAAAATCTGCACGCTCCATGACTTCTGGTACGTATGCGAGATGCACGTGCTCTGGAAGTTCGATCGGGAAGCATGCACTGAACGATCCTGCTTCCGATGCACAGTCAAAGGACGGCGACCGCCGCAACTATGGCGCTTCGGCTCGGCGATCCGTCGAAGCGCCATGCACGTCGACGCTTTTCTGACCGGCAGCGAATTCTCGCGCCGCAGGCACATCGAGCTCGGATTTCCGTCCGATATTCAGGTGCTACCGCTCTTCGCGCCGGACTCCCACGCTCAGAACTCCCCCTCTCACGTCCCGGGAACGGACAGACGCCCGTATTTTCTCTACATCGGACGGCTCGAGAGGCTCAAAGGAGTCGAAAACCTCCTCGAAGTCTTTCGCGGCTACCGCGGCGCAGATCTCGTGATCGCCGGCACGGGCACTCTCGGTGAGAGCCTCCGTACCTCAGCGAGAGATCTTGATCATGTCCGGTTCGCCGGCTGGCTCGAGCCCGACGAGCTCCGGGCGCTCTACGCGAACGCTGCTGCAGTGATCGTCCCATCGCTCTGTTACGAAACTTTCGGGCTGGTGGCGCTCGAGGCCTTCGGAACCCGAACTCCGGTGATCGCGCGGAACATCGGAGCTTTGCCCGAAGTCCTGGCCGCGGGAGGAGGGATGCTGTTCGACAGCGACGACGAACTTCCCGCGCTCCTCGACAGGCTGCTCGGGGACCAACCTCGACATGACGAGATCGGTGAGGCCGGCTTTCGCAGCCTCCAGCAGAACTATACGGAATCCCTGCATCTCGACCGGTATTACGAGATCATCGAAAAAGCCCGGGATCGTCGATCTCACCCGAGGCAGTTGAAGTAGCATTGCCCGGCCATGATTCCGATCCTCGGTTATCACGCGATCGGCCATGAGGCCTCGCCGCTCTGGACGCCGCCGGAGCGGCTGGAAGCACAACTCTCCGCGCTCGAGCGGTCGGGGTATCGCGGCGTTACGCTCTCAGAGGCCTTCGTGGCGATGAACAACGAAAGTGACGAACGTCTCGTTGCCATCACATTTGACGACGCCTACTCCAGTGTGGCCAGCAGCGCGCTTCCCCGCCTGAAAGCTCTCGGCTTCAAAGCTACCGTATTCGTGATCTCGGACTACTGCGGAAAACCGAATCTCTGGCCGGGTCAGCCCCCCGGAGTTCCACGAGAGAACCTTCTGACGTGGAGTGAGCTCTCGGCGCTGGCCGAGGAAGGATGGGAGATCGGGGCGCACACCGCGACTCATCGCGTGCTCCGCAATGTGACCCCCGACATCCTGGACGCGGAAATTCGAGGCTGCCGGCAATCCATCGAAGCCAACCTCGGACGACCTTGCGAGGCATTTGCTTATCCCTACGGTGCTTACGACGCCGCATCCATGGCGACTGTGCGATCCACGTTCCATACGGCCGTCGGGACGAGTCTGGGTATCGCTTCCCGGAGATCCGATGTTCATGCGTTGCCGCGCATCGATTCGTATTACATCACGCCAGCGCTCATCGAGAGCCTTCACACCCGCCGTTCTCGCTTATACCTCGAGGGGCGGCAGGCCATGCGAACGGCCCGCAGGATTTTCCGCAAGGATTGGGTGTGAGGGATTCGCTCGTTCATGCCGTTGAGGAACCTCGAGCCGTCCTCCTGTCGCGGGTTCCTGCCTTCCTGTTTTGCCTGTGGGCTCTGGTGGTTCTCCTGCGCGCCCTGCCGCTCTCGGCGTCCTATCTGCAGAAGCTGATCGACCTGCACGGCGCAGGCATTACGGGAGCGGTCGTCGCGACAGGAGCGCTTCTTTTCGGCGCCTTCGCGACCGTCCTCCGGAGGGCGCCCCGCCTGACGACAGCCTTCGTCGCGGCGGGCGCACTGGTCCTGACGATTCCCTCAGGCAATTTCATCGCTCTGCCGCTCTCGATCCTGATCGTCCTGATGTCGGTGCTGCTCGGAGATGCACTATTCCGGATGATCTGTCGTGAAGAAGCGCGCGGAAGTGAAGTCGCTCTTCTCTTCGCATGCGGGCTCGTCGCGGGAGGTCTGCTGATCCTCATTGCGGGCGAACTGCACATTCTCGGCAGGCCCGCCCTCGTATCGTTTGCCGTGATCCTCCTGGGAATGCGATATCGGCGGATCCAGGATCTGATGCGGTCGTGCAGCCTTCGACTCCCGGAGCGGCTCGCGTGGTTGGACTCGTTCGCTCTGGCATTCGTCATCGGTTCCGTATTTGCGGTGTGGGTGATTGCGCTGACGCCCGACGTTTCGTGGGATGCACTGATGTATCACCTGCCCGAGATCCGGGACATCGTGACACGGGGCAGGGTCGAGCTGATGCCCGATCTGCTGCCGCAGACGCTGTTCTGGCGGAACCACGAAGCGTACCTGTCGATCGCATATTTCTTCGGCGGCGAACGGGCGGTTCGCATTCTCCATTTCTTCGCTGGCGCCGCGACGTTCGGGGCGGTAGCCCTTCTGGCAAAACGGCTGGGACGGCCGGTTCCCCTCCCGCTCCTGCTGCTGGCCGTAGCTGCATTCCCGCTGGGCATGTACCAGATGCGAGCGACGTACGTTGACTGGGTTTGCGCGCTGCTGGTCACGATGGCCGCAGCCGCACTTCTCGATCAGAAGCGGCGGGCTGCATCCGTCCTGGCGGGCTTCCTGTTCGGAGGCGCCATTGCAACGAAGATCTTCGCCGTCTTCGCCGTCTTTGCGCTTCTCATCCTGATCCTGAAACCGTGGAAGGGCGCTGCACGAAGGGTGGCCGGGTTCGCGCTCGGCGTGGCGCTGTCGCTCGGGCCCTGGATGGTCTGGAGCCAGATCCACGCGGGATTCATTCTGGCGCCGCTGGCTCCCGATGCACAGGCTCTTGCGAACCGCGTGACCGGCGGATACTTTCTCGTTTCCCCGACGCTCGACCATGAAACCAGCACGGCCGTCTCACACGAAGACATCCGGCCCGAGCGAGGCATATCCGCGATGCCATTGCTGCCCTGGACGCTGACATACGAATCGAGCCGGTTCGAGGCGTTCGGCAATGGCTATGGGGGAGTCGTGGCGCTGATGCTCCTGTTCGGTGTCTTCGGATGGAGCTTCCGGCACTTCACTCTCTTTCTGCTTGCGACCGTGCCGTCTCTGACTGCCTGGTTTCTCATGTACGCGCCATCCTCGCGATACCTCATGCCTCTCTATCTGTTGTACGTAGTTTTCGCCGTGATCGGACTGACGCGCCTGACGCGAAACTTCGCAGGTCCGGAAGGACGCGCTGCGGCAGCGATGCTGGTGGCCGGCGCCATTGTGCTTCCCGTGCACATCGGCTCAAGCGGAGTCGAGTGGAAAACTGCTTTCGGGATTCTGTCCCGGGAAGAGGCGCTCGCGATCCAGTCACCGGGATATCCCCTCATGCAGCACCTCACGCCCCGGGATCGGGTCATCTTCTTCGGGGAGTTCGACCGTTACCACTGTCCCGCCGAAACGGCATATCGCGTCGCGTTCAGCCCCGTCCATCAATGGGAGAGCAACCCTGTACAGTGGCGATCGGGCCTCCGAGAGCTCGGCATCACGCACATTCTGTATCACGCAGAGTTTTACCCGCATTTCCCATTGTTGAAAGACCTCGAGGACATGGTCGAGCTCCGGGCCGAAAACGGCATCGCGCAGTTGTACCGCGTCCATCTGACAGAAAGGGATGGATCCGGCCCGCCCTCCAGCCCGGGCGACCCACGGTAGCCCGCCAGATTCTCGTATCATCCTTTGATACTCTGTAAGGCAGCATCTCGCCCCGAGTCTTCCGTTCGATGCGCCCTATCATGAACGACAGCCCGTCATCCGCGGCATCACCTCTGACACGGGGTGATGCGTTGATCCTGCAGACGTTCGGCAGGTTGCACAGGTCCGCGCTCGGCGTGGCAGTCGGCAGCCTGTCCGGTCTGATCGTTTTCTCAGCGACCGTCGTCCTGCTGTTGAAGGGAGGACCTGAGATCGGTCCCAGGCTGAGCCTCCTTGGAGAGTATTTCATCGGCTATTCGGTGACGTGGCAGGGAGGTATCGTCGGTCTGCTCTACGGATTCGTATCGGGGTTTCTCGTGGGATGGACGATCGCATTCCTCCGCAACCTGTTCGTGTCGATCTACCTTCACGTTCTCAAGTTCAAAGCGAACCTGTCGTCAGCCGATTTTCTGGACTAGTGACCACCCAAGATGCCTGATCAGAAACCGAAGAATGTCGTCATCATCGGTGCAGGCCCTGCGGGTCTGACCGCCGCGTGGGAGCTCTGCAAAGACGGAATCCCTTCGGTCGTCGTCGAAAAGGATGCCGTCGTCGGGGGAATCTCGAGGACCGTCCGTTACAAGGGGTATCACTTCGACATCGGCGGACACCGGTTCTTCACCAAAGTGTCGGCCGTCGATCGGATCTGGCGCGAGGTGCTCAGCGAGAAAGAATTCCTCAGACGGAAACGCATCTCGCGGATCTATTACGGCAAGAAATTTTTTCACTATCCGTTGAGGGCGGCAAATGCGCTCCGGGGCCTGGGCATGTGGAACAGCCTGCTGATCCTGCTGAGCTACGCAAAAGCACAGATGTTCCCCCATCGACCGGAGGAGACATTCGAACAGTGGGTCTCGAACCGGTTCGGCAAGCGACTGTACCGGATTTTTTTCAAAACCTACACGGAAAAAGTGTGGGGAATCCCCTGTGATCAGATCACGGCGGAGTGGGCCGCTCAGCGGATCAAGGGTCTTTCGCTGCTGACCGCCGTAAAGAACGCGCTTCTGAGCAATGCCGGGACCGGCGATGAGGTCATCACGACGCTCATCGACTCGTTCGACTATCCCCAGCGGGGCCCGGGCATGATGTGGGAGCGTGTGGCAGAGCTGATTCAACAGAAGAACAGCACCCTTCTCATGGAGACGGGAGTCAGCCGGATTTTCTGGACTCCCGAGGCGGTCCAGGGACTGGAGGTCCACTCCAGGGGAGAAGAAACCTGTCGTCTGGAAGGATCCCACTTCATCAGCAGCATGCCGATGAGGGAGCTCATTCAGAAGTTCGATCCACCGCCGCCGGATCCGGTTCTCGAGGCAGCAGGGAAACTGAATTATCGGGACTTTCTCACCGTCGCCCTGATCATCGATCAACCCGATCTGTTCGAAGACAACTGGATTTACATTCACGATTCGGACGCCAGAGTGGGAAGAATTCAGAACTTCAAGAACTGGAGCCTGCAGATGGTTCCCGATCCGAGCAGGACGTGTCTCGGTCTGGAGTATTTCTGCTTCGAGGGCGACGGGCTATGGACGATGGCCGACGACGATCTGATCGACCTGGGAAAGAGAGAGCTGGGAGCGCTTGGCCTGGCCCGGATTTCCGACATCATCGACGGTGCGGTCGTCCGAATGCCCAAAGCATACCCGGTTTATGATGCGACCTACGCGGCGGCACTCAGCGTCGTGCGCGAGTTTCTCGACGGCATAGGTAATCTGTATCTCGTGGGCCGGAACGGCATGCACAAGTACAACAACCAGGACCATTCGATGCTCACGGCAATGCTCGCCGTCCGCAACATCATGGGTGCCAATCACAACATCTGGAGCGTGAATGCCGACCGCGAATACCACGAGGAGATCCGCCAGACCGCAGGCGACAGTGCGGACATCGGGGAACCCGAACTGCTGTCGATCACGCAGCCCGACGTTCCACGACGGAGGGAGAAAGTCCTATGACCGATCCGGCTTCGCATCACCTTGCGGCGAACGGCGCGCAAAACGACAGGACGCCGCCACCTCAGAGCGAAGAAGACCTGCTTGCGCGCGCCGTCGTCCGCCTGAGCGGCCACATCCTCGGACTCGTCTTCGGGATTGTCATGGCACTCGCGCTCTTCGTGGCCACCAACTGGCTTGTCCTGAAAGGTGGACCGGTCGTAGGCCCCCATCTGGGACTGCTCGGACAGTTCTTCATCGGATACTCCGTATCGTTCGCGGGCAGCCTCGTCGGAGCTCTCTATGCGTTCGTGACCGGATACCTGGCGGGCCTCTTCGTCGCCTGGGCCTACAACTCGATCGCATTCCTCAGACGTTGAGTGGGGTCGCAGTTTGAACTGTCATCGACTGGGCGGGTTGCGATGCCAGTCCACATACGGTATTTTCGGTTGTCCCCTTCAAACAACTGGTGAATCGGAGCGACGCCGAGTGACTACTACATCAGGAAAACCCAACCCATTTTCCAGCCTGGCGCAAGCACTTTCAGAAACAGCAGTGGCCAGTCTGTTTTTCGGAATGGTGCTGATAGCGTTCTTGATCGTCCCGGCAGTTTCAGCGCAGCCGGCCCCTTCGCCCTCGCCCACTCCCGACGCAAATGCACAGCACCACCACTCTAAGGAAGATCCGTCCGATGAGGGTGCGCAATCTCACATGCAGAAGGAGCACGAAACCACCGACCACTCGGATCATTCCATGCATGGCGCGAACGACGAGCCCGACATGCAGCATCAGTCAGCGCCCGAAGAAGACCATAGCGGACATGCAATGCACGAAATGGAATCAGGTGATCCTGCCGTCGCACTTCTGATGCAGCACGCCTCCGGCACAGCCATGAACCCCGCATCGGCGCCGATGGAGATGATCGGAACCCGGCGGGGGGAGTGGGACATCATGATTCACGGCCTGGGAAATCTCGTCTACACCGAACAGACCGGCCTGCGCGGCGAAACGGACACATTCTCCACGAATTGGATCATGGGGATGGCCCACCGGAAAGTCGGTAAGGGTACTCTGATGCTCCGGTCAATGCTCAGCTTCGAGCCGGCTACGATCTCGAGCTCCACGAAGTTCTATCCGATGCTGTTTCAGACGGGCGAGACTGCCAACGATCGCCCGATCGTCGACGGGCAGCACCCGCATGAATTCTTCATGGAGCTTGGAGCGCAGTATGCGTACCCTCTCGCAGACGACAGATTCCTGACCGTATACGTAGCTCCTGTCGGTGACCCCGCAATAGGGCCTGTCGCCTTCCCTCACCGCGCTTCAGCGATGGAGATTCCACAGGCAACGCTGAGCCATCATTTTCATGATTCCACGCACATCGCGCTTTCCGTAATCACTCTGGGAATCAACAATTCCCGGTTTCGCCTCGAGGCCAGCGGCTTTCATGGCGCAGAGCCCGATGAGAATCGCTGGGACCTTCAGACCGGCTCGATCGACTCCTGGTCCGCTCGCTTCACCTGGACACCAACGCCTAATTGGGTCGCCCAGGCGTCGACCGGATATCTGACGAAGCCGGAAGTCTTTGAGCCGGGGGATCAGAAAAGATACCTCGCGTCGCTCGCCTATACGCGGCCCTTTGCGGGCGGATCATGGTCGTCCTCGCTCATCTGGGGAGAGGTCTACAAGGAGTCTCACGATCAAACGCTGCATGCGACGACGTTCGAATCGTCGCTGAACGTGTTCCGGCGGCATTACCTCACGACGCGTATCGAAAAGGTCGACAAGGACGAGATTTTTCCGCACATCCATCCGCCCGGAGCTCCGCTCGGTGAGCGGGTCCCCGTCTTTGTGATCGAGGCATACACGGTCGGCTATACGTTCGACTTTCTCCGAGCGCGGAACTTTCACGCCGGCCTTGGTGCAAACTACACCTGGTACAAGTTTCCGGAGCTTCTCAAATTCTTCTACGGCGAGAATCCTGACAGCATCTTCGCATTCCTCAGGCTCCGCACCGCCGGCCAGTCGCACCACGGCCACCACTGAATCGGGAGCTCGCGCGGAAGGTCAGCGGCGCGCCGGGCGGCGGCGCGATTGGGCCGGAGGAGCCGTCGTGCGGATCGTGTGACTCGACGAATCAGCGATGAAAACGTGGCCCGATGGACTGACGACGATCCCCCGCGGAGTGTTGAGCTGAGCTGTCGGCCCTGTACCGTCGGCTGTTCCCGGAACTCCGGTGCTTCCCGCCACCGTGCTCACCGAACCCGCCGTTGAGAGGACGCGAACAACATGGTTCCCCGTGTCCGCCACGTACACATTCCCCTCGAGATCAACGGCCACGTCCTCGGGCTGTCTGAAACTTGCGGCCAGCGCAGCCCCATCCGCTGCGCCCGGCATTCCAGCGACTCCCGCAAGCGTCTGCACGGCACCGGCAGGACTCACCCTGCGGATCAGGTGATTTCCGGTATCAGCGACAAAGAGCTGGCCCCCATGAAATGCCAGCCCGATCGGAGATCGGAACCGCGCGGTCGACCCTGTCCCGTCCGCAGCCCCCGGCCCGCCTGCCGAACCTGCCAGAGTCGTCACCGTGCCGTCCAGGTCGATCCTGCGAACCACGTGATTTCCAGTGTCAGCGACATAGATTCTTCCACCCTCGTCGACCGCAACTCCGGAGGGCGAAGAGAACAGGGCCTCACCGGCCGGGCCGTCCCCGAAGCCCGCGGTTCCTGCCTGCCCGGCAACACTCGACACCACCCCGTCCTGGCTAAGCCTGCGGATTACGTGATTGCCCGTGTCTGCAATGATCAACGCTCCGGCCACTCCGAGGGCGACGTCCGAAGGGAGATTGAGCGTCGCCATGCCTCGTGGACCATTCATGGCGCCTGGACTACCGGCGATGCCTGCAAGAGTTGATACGACACCCGACGGATCGATGGCTCGAATCGTATGCGAGAGCCGGTCGGCCACGTAAAGAGTAGCGTCGAGATCGATGGCCAAGCCCCTGGGATCGTTGAATCGAGCTGCATCGGGTGGACCATCGGCTGTCCCCTGGAGACCGGCCTGTCCCGCGAGCGTCCGGATCGAAAGCGGCTCAGCAGTGCGGAGAGAAAACGTCCTGGTGGAAGATGTTGTCGATGGGCACGAAGATCGAATCGCCTCGACGTTCCATTGGGCAGCCGCTCCCTGAACGTTGACCGATGCAGTAGTCTGAGCGGTCTCTGCTGCTACGAGGAACGGTCCGCCGTCCTGTGCCACGCGCACGATGTATCGGACTGCGCCCTGCACGGGGGTCCACGTCAACTGCACCGGAGAAACCAGATCCGTCGCCCCGGCCGCGGGAGTCACGAGTTGCGGCCGTTCGTCGGGACAAACGGTGGGAATGACGATCGGGGTCGTTACCGACGCGCTGTTGTTGTTTGGATTTGGGTCGATGCTTCCGATCGCCTGGATCGTGACAGCGTTTGTGACAGACCCGGGCGAAGCCGGAACGGTCGCAACGATTGTGATCACTTCCGCTGGACCGCCGAGACGGAGCGAGTCCGCCGTGCAGCTGACCCGCTGTCCCGATCGATTACAGCGAAGCCCTGAGGTTGTTGTCACGTTGACGATCGTAAGTGAGCTCGGAACATCATCGATGATGATGACGCCGAGCGCCTCGTCCGGACCGCCGTTGTTCACGTTGATCGTATAGGTGACCGTCTCGCGAACCGGGACTTCAGCCGGATCCGCTGTGATGGAGACGTTGATCTCCGCGGTGTGAGCGAACAATGCGTTCGTCGACAGCAGAAACACTCCTGCGACGATGATTCGCGACAACACTTTCCCTGTAACCGAAGAAGAACGCATTTATGAAGTCCTGGCCTGAGAGCTCAGGTTAACTCTTTTTATCATGTCGCGATCCTGTCAGTCACGCAAGGCGTACGGATCTCAGGCGCCGACGGTTCTATTCAACTCCGCCCCCGGGACAGGACTGCAACCGCGCCAGGCTCGCGCGCCTCCGTCCAGGCTGAGAACAGCTGCCCGCCGGGTCCGTCGTGCCCGCCACACTTTTCCAGTTGCTGATCTCCGGCATCCCGGTGATGGAGAGAGCAAGCCGATCCGTGGTCATGGGTACAGGAACCTTCAAAATCGGAAGCGTCGCCTCGCGCCGATGCTATAGAATTCGCGCTCGGCCAAACGAAATTTTCGAGCGCCGCTGTACCTGCCGGGAGGAATTCGAGAATGAACCGCGTCGCCGCCCCTGACAAAAGCCGCAAAGAGCTCGCGCGCGCGAGTGCCGGACTGCCGGGACGCCGCTCCTCCTCGAGACGGGCCAGCACCATCGCTTGCCAGATCTGCGGTGAGGCAACCATCCCCGGCCTGGATCTCGGCGTCCAGCCCGTCAGCGACCTGGTCCTGACCGAAGCGGAGCTCAACCGCCCCGAGATGTTCTATCCGATGCGGCTTCAGCACTGCCCATCCTGCGGCCTGACCCAGCTGAGCTTTGTCGTCGATCCGAAGATCGTTTACAAAAACTTTCCTTTCGTCAGCGGTACCACAAAGACCGCCACTCGTCATCTGCAGAGCCTCCCGCGGGACCTGGTCCGACGGATGGGCCTCGACAGGAAGTCGTTCGCGGTGGATATCGGGTCCAACGACGGCACTCTCCTCAAAGGTTACATCCCCTCTGGAGTCCGGTTCATCGGCGTCGATCCCGCCGGGGATCCCGTGAGAATCGCGAATGAGCAGGGAATCGAGACGCTGCACCTTTTCTTCAACGAAGCTACGGCCGGCTACCTGCGGGACAGCAAGGGTCCCGCAAATGCAATCACGGCGTGCGGCGTGTTCGGACACATCGCCGATCTTCACAGCGTCATGCGCGGCGTGAAGATGCTGCTGGGCCCCAAGGGGATGTTCGTCACCGACAATCAATACTGGCTTTCGATGGTCGAGAAGCTGCACTACGACAACATGTTCCATCAGCATCTCCGCTACTACTCGCTCAAACCGATGATTGCTCTGTTCCGGCAGTACGACATGGATGTTTTCGATGTCGAGCGCTCCGAGGTGTATGGAGGGTCGATCCGCGTGTTCGCGTGCCACAAGGGGGATTACCGCATCAACCGGCGGGTCAAGAACCTCACTGCCCTGGAAGAGGCAGCCGGGCTGTACCAGTCCGCGACGCATGACCGCTTCCGTGAATCGGTGGAGGAGAAGCGCCGGATCCTGTTCGACCGTGTCTACCAACTGGTGAAAAAAGGCAGGAAGGTTGTTGGTATCGGGGCACCGGCCAAGGCGACGACGATCTGCAACTACTGCAGGCTCGGGCCCGACATGGTCGATTACATGGCGGAAGTGAATCCGCTGCTGATCGGGAAATATCTGCCAGGGGTCCATATCCCGATCCGTGACGAAAAAGAGATGTTCGACGAAGACCCACAGGCGAACGCCGGCATCCTGTTCGCCTGGAACTACTATGACGAGATCGTACCCAAACTCAGAAAGCGCGGCTTCGAGGGCGAGATTCTGCTGCCATGAATCTCGATTATCTGCGGACCGTTGAGCACGATGCTGGAAGCGCGGGCCGCGGAACGG
The DNA here is from genome assembly GCA_041748075.1 of Thermoanaerobaculia bacterium. GTDB lineage: Bacteria > Acidobacteriota > Thermoanaerobaculia > Gp7-AA8 > Gp7-AA8 > JBGSYJ01. Next base: position 133,567 of record JBGTDX010000116.1, on the reverse strand, counting down.
TGCTGTTCGGCGGCAGCGGCTTTCTCGGACCGTACATTCTCGCCAACTACCCCGAGATGATTTCAGCCGGCCGCAGCCCGGCCCCGACGCCCAATCGCCACATCCCCATTCCGTCCATGGCGGATCTCTCGCCCCTCCGGGACGTCGAGTTCGACTCGGTCATCTACATCATCGGGAATACCGACCATCACGCACTCGAGCGCGAAACCATTCCTCCCGGCGAGCCCACCGCGTTCGACTATCACCTCACTCCGTTTCTGCAGGCGATGGAACAGCTCAAGCAGTTCCCGATCCGCAAGCTCATCCACTTCTCCACGATTCTCATCTACGACGAGCACAGGATCGCCCTTCCCGTTTCCGAACACGCTCCCATCGATCCTCACAAGAACAGATACGTCCTGAGCAAGTACCTGGCCGAAGAGGCTTGCCGCTTCTACTCGCGATGGGTTCCGATCATCAACGTGCGCCTGTCGAATATTTACGGTCCCACACCACTCGAGCGGTTCGACCTCGTACACCGGTTGATTCACCAACTGCTCGACAAAGGAGAAGGAGAAGTCTGGAGCACCCGTCCACAACGCGATTTCATCTACGTGGAGGATGCGGCTCACGCGATTGTGGAACTGTTGAACACCGACTACACGGGAACCCTGAATCTCGGCACGGGACAGATGACGTCGATCCGCACCATCGTCGATCTCCTGCGTGATCTGAGCGGTTGCCCGATCACGGATCTGGACCAGCCTGTCGCGGGCCCGATGAAGTTCCGCTGCGACATGGAAACCGTCGAGCGGCTGCTGTCCTGGAGACCGCGCACCAGCGCGGAAGCGGGCGTTCGAAGAACCTGGGAGGTCATGCGCTCGTGGCATCAGACCTGAGCCTGGCCATCAACGGTTGGCGGATGCACGGACTGCGGACCGGCGTCCGGCGGTACCTGCACAATGTCGTTCGCCACTGGACCTCCGAGGCCGCTGCCGATTTCGAAGCCATCCGCATCTATACACCCCAGCCGCTCGACCGCGATGTGGATCTCCCATCGAACATCGAGACTGTGGTTCTCCGCTCGCGGCTGCCTATGATTCCGTGGGAAAACATGAGACTCGGACCGATGGCACGGGAAAGGGTTCTGTTCGGGCCCTCGCATTCGATTCCCCTTCGCCCCCACGACCGAACCGTGGTGGTTATCCATGACGCGCTCCTGCGGCTTCATCCGGAGAGGTTTCCCTGGCAGGCGAGACTGTTCCACGATCACCTCTACGAATGGAGTGGCCGGAATGCAACCCTGGTCATCACCGATTCGGCAGCTGCCGCGCGCGATATCGAAAATGTCTACGGCGTTTCCCGGGAAAAGATCCGAGTGGTCCATCTCGCTCCGGACGAGATGTTCAGGGGGTCCGCTCAGCCTCGCCGGGACTCTCCCGGTACATTCGCCAACCTGCCGCAGCCCTACTTTCTGTTCGTCGGGAAATTGTCCGGCCGGCGGGACATTCCGACGCTGATCGAGGCCTTTGGCGAGTTTCTTCGGCGTTGTTCGGCCCCACATCACCTCGTGCTGGCGGGAAAGAACGTTCACAGCATCGACCTGCAGGATCTCATGGAGCAGGAGGGAGTCACCGAGCGAGTCCTGCTCGTCGAAAGTGCCTCAGACCTGGAGTTGCGGGAGCTCTACTCCAGCGCCGAGTTATTCGTCTCTCCGGCTGTGTACGAAACGGTGTCGCTGCCGGTCCTCGAGGCACAGGCGATGGGAGTTCCCGTCCTCTGCATCGGCTCGGCGGGGATGCGGGAGGTCACGGGCGAGGCGGCGCACTTCGTCGACCGAATGGAAGTCGGTGAGCTGTGCCGTTCAATGGAAGACCTCTGGCGCAGCCCGGAACGACGAGCGCACCTGTCCGAACAGGGACTCGTTCACACCACGCCGCTCACCTGGGAGCGGTGCAGCATCGAGACGCTGGCTGTCATCCGGGAAGCGGCGACCTGATTACCATCAGTCTGCCGGCGCTGAACACCCGCTGTCGCCCTTTGGGGAGTTGGGATACCATTTGACTATCCAATGCCGCCCCCTGACGAACCTATCGACGCAGCCGAACTGCGGAGGGCTGCCCGATATGTGGCGCTCCAACCGATATCCGCACACCTGGGTGCGATCGACGTTGCCATTCACGATCTCTGTGAGGGTGGCTTTCAGATCGAGCATTCGGAGCCGGTCAAGCTTGCAAATTCGGCGTGGATCGAATTTGACAACCCCAAAACCTTCGAGACCATCGAGTTCCGCTGCCGGGTCGTCTGGAGCCGGCTTTCGTCGAGACTCGACAGTAGAGGAAAACCTCTCTATCGGTCAGGAATCCGGATCGAGGAAGCCGACGAGTCGAACCGCGCGGCACTTCAGCGGCTTCTTCGCCAGGCCACTCGGCCCGATGTCGACTCACTCGAGAAGAAGAAAAATAAACTTCGTGCCGCGGCGGAGGCTAAGGCGTTGCGGCCGATAGTCAAATATCAACGACAGTCGCAGATCGAATCCGATCATGTCGCCCAGATTCAGGCGGCCCGTAAGAAGCTGCGAGCGGATCCTGTCGAGGCTATCCGATGGTACAACCGGGCTCGCTACTCTCTGTCGGCTCAGGACCACAACGTCGTTCAGGAAGCGACACGCCAGGGATACCGCGAAGAAGTCCTCGCCGTATGGGAGTACCTTCAGAGAAAGATTCCCCTCGGGATGATCGCGCGCGTGTTCATCGAAGGAAAGTGAAGTCGGGGAACGCATCCCATTTTCGCGGCGGGCGAAAATGACGGGGCCGGTCATTGATGAGAAATGAACCACGCGTCATCCGAGCGACACGCGGGTTCGTCGCTCATCCTCCATCTCCGAAGCCGATGAAATTCGGCTCTGGATGCAGGCGAACGCCGAACACCTCTTCCACGCGGTCCTGAATCGTCCGAACGAGTGCGAGGATTTCTGCGGCGCTGGCCCCGCCCCTGTTGACCACTGCGAGAGTGTGCTTGGAGGACAAACCTGCCCGTCCCATGGCGTAGCCCTTCCGGAATCCGGCATTCTCGATCAGCCACGCAGCCGACAACTTCGTCCGCCCTTCGCCTGCTGGGAACCTGGGAACCGCCACGTCGAGGCCGAAGCCAGCGGATGCTCGCTCGAGAAAAGGCTTCACATCCGAGTCCTTTAGAATCGGGTTCATGAAGAACGAACCGTCACTGCGGGTGTCGGGATCTCGAGGATCGAGCACCATACCTTTGCGGCGCCGGATTTCGAGAACCGTATCGCGGACGGTGATCAAATCGTTCGCACCACGCTCTTCCAACTCGCGGGCCAACTCGGGATAGCGGACCGTCGGCGGACCGCCGGGCACAAGTCTGTATGTAACGGACAGGATCACCCAGGTGTCGCGCTGCTCGGACTTGAACAGACTCTCGCGGTATCGAAACCGGCAATCCTCGTTGGTGAAGGAGCGGACTGCCCCAGTCGTCCGCTCCAGCGCCTCCACGCGGACGATCGTTTCGCTCACTTCCTGACCGTAGGCGCCGACGTTCTGAATTGGAGTCGCACCGGACGAGCCGGGGATCCCCGCCAGACACTCGATTCCCGCCCATCCGTTCCTCACCGCCAGCTCAACAAAGCCATCCCACTCTTCACCTGCCGCGACACGCACGATCACGGAGGACGAATCCGTACTTTCCACCACGATGCCGGAGGTGGCCACGTGAAGCACGAGCCCGGAGAATCCGTCGTCGGCAATCAGCAGGTTGCTGCCGCCGCCGAGAACGAATAGCGGAACCTGATTCGCGCGGCACCATGCAACCGCCGCTGCAATGGCTTCGTTCGTCGTGGCGCGAAGGTAGTACCGGGCTGGTCCGCCGATGCCGATCGTGGTCAGTGGAGCAAGCGGAACATTCGCTTCCAGCTCGAAACCTGACGGCGATACCAGAATGTTTTCCGTTTGGTCGGACATCCGCGGGCATTGTAGCCGTAGAGTTGTGAGCAGCGCCCCTTACCCGAGGGAAGAATGCCAAACTTGTACCGCTGCATGGATTTGCCTATGCTACGCCTGCCTCAGACAGCGCATCGACAAGGAGAGACTCTATGACCTCGGTCGTCGTCGACGAACAGAAGAGATGGTTTGGACATCCGCGCGGCCTCTCCACGCTTTTCTTCACGGAGATGTGGGAGCGGTTCAGCTACTACGGGATGCGCGCGATCCTGATGCTCTACATGACCGCCGCAGCGACGGGCGCGAACCCCGGCATGGCGCTCGGGGTCGAACAGGCAGGGGCGATCTACGGGCTCTACACCGGCCTGGTCTATCTCCTCGCTCTTCCTGGCGGCTGGGTGGCTGACAAGATCTGGGGGCAGAAGAAAGCCGTCTTCATCGGAGGCTGCATCATCGCGGCGGGCCATTTCAGCATGGCGATCCCGATGACCGTGACTTTCTTCCTCGGGCTCGGTCTGATCGTCGTCGGCACCGGGCTGCTCAAGCCAAACGTAAGCACCATCGTCGGAGACCTCTATCCGGAAGGGGGAGCGCGACGCGATGCGGGGTTCTCGATCTTCTACATGGGAATCAATATCGGCGCGCTGCTGGGCCCGACTCTCTGCGGACTGTTCGGTGAGAACTACAACTGGCACCTCGGATTTTCTCTCGCAGGCATCGGAATGGTGCTCGGCCTGATCCAGTACAAGATGGGCGAGAAGTACCTGCAGGGCGCGGGTGAGATCAAGATCGATGACACCCGCGAGCAGATCGACCGGCGCGCGAGGATGTTTTATTTCGTATTCGCCGGCGTCCTGGGCCTCCTGGCAATCTTCTGGTACATGATGAACACGGGCATCCTGCCGATCACATTGCGTGATGTTGCTCAGGGGCTCGGATACACGATCATCATTCTGGCGATCGGCTACTTTGCCTACCTGATCATCGCCGGCGGATACGACGCGCAGCAGAAGAAAAAGCTCGTCGTGATCTTCTGGCTCTTCATTCTAGCTGCCGTGTTCTGGTCGGGCTTCGAGCAGGCTGGATCCTCGATGAACCTGTTTGCGTTCGACCTGACCAACCGGGTCGTCTTCGGCTGGGAGATGCCGGCAAGCTGGCTGCAGAACATCAATCCGCTCTTCATCATCATCTTCGCGCCCGTCTTCGGCTGGCTGTGGACCTGGCTCGCGCAGCGCAACGCGAACCCCTCCATTCCGATGAAGTTCGCCCTCGGCCTATTCGGCCTGGCCGCCGGATTCTTCGTTCTGGCATGGGGCGCGGCAAACGCTTCGATCGACAGCAAAGTTTCGCCCTCGTGGCTCATCGTCACGTACTTCCTCCATACGGTTGGCGAGTTGTGCCTCTCGCCAGTCGGCCTGTCGTCCATCACGAAACTTGCTCCGACCGACCGCGTGGGGCAGATGATGGGCATCTGGTTCGTCGGCGCCGCACTCGGCAACCTGTTCGCCGGCCTGGTCGCCGGAAGGCTCGAGACTCTCGCGCCGTCCGCGCTTTTCTGGAACGTCGCCATCTATATCGGAGTCGCCGGTCTGATCGCCCTGATCCTCAGTCCGTTCGTGAAACGGCTCACGGGCGGCATTCAGTAAAACCAATACCTCCTCACCCGAAAAGGGCTCCGCAGAATCTGCGGAGCCCCTTTTTCGTGGTAACGGTCGACACGTTTCCGTCGTAGGTCGCCGTCGCCGTTGCCGACTGTGCGTCACCTTTCGCGCCGGTAGGCGCGGTAAGAGGGTAGCCGGCGGCAAGCGAAGCGCAGCCGCCGGATTGGCGCGACGCCGCCTTTTTCGATGTCACCCCGGAGGGGTGAAAGCACGTGCGCGCGGTCTGGAAAGATCTGCCGGGGTGCCTATGCACGGAATGCGTGCGCACACCGGAGAAGGGTAGACCCGGCAACGGCAACGGCCGCGAGGCTACCTGGTCAACTCACGACCCAGTAGCACAACCGCGCTGCCAGAAATGCGCCGTAGTTCCCTACCGCGTAGCCGATGAGCGCCATGAGAATCGATACGGGCACGAGGCTTTCGCGATGGTAGGCAGCCACCACAGGCGCGGACGCCGCGCCACCTACGTTGGCCGCCGAGGCGATTGCGGCGCTGTGAACGTCTACCTTGAACAGCCACGCCCCGGCAAGGCAGAACAGGCCGTGGATGGAGATCCAGATGAATGCACCCAGCAGAAAAGCCGGTGCATCGGCGAGTCCGGCCAGTGACGCGCGCGCTCCCATGCCTGCCACGAAAATATAAACGATCGTCATCGCGAGCTCGTGGGAACGGGGAAGCCCGCGCGCAGGCGTGAACGACAGCAGGATGCCGAGGGTCGTGACGATCAGAACCCGCCAGGTGGACGTCGAGAGAATCGGTTCGATCACCGGAAGCATCGGGGCCAGCCATGCGGACATCGCGGTGACCGAGAGCGCGATCGCAGCCAGGTAGAGCAGCTGCCGCATCTTCACCGGCTCCTCGACCTTCGTCGAGACTTCCGCCCGCGCCGCGGCCTCCATCTCTTCCACTCGCCCTTCCTTTACACGTGCCCATTTGTTGAAACGCTCCGCGAACGCCTTCGATCCCAGAAGAATCGGGAGCCAGATGATGTAGACGGCGTTGTCGGCGAGCACGGCCAGCCCGAAGATCTCGGGAGGCGTCTCCAGCCCCCCTGCCACCGCGGCCATGTTTCCCGTTCCACCGATCCAGCTTCCGGCGAGGGCACCGAATCCCTTCCACGCATCAGGAGGTAACCAGCGGTGGACCACCATGTACCCGACCGGGGCACCGACGATCACACCGACAGTGCCCATGAGCATCACGAAAATCCCTTTGCCCATGATGCGCATGGCCGCACCGACATCGATCGACAGGAGAAGTAGTGTGATGAAAATCGGAAGTCCGAACTGGCTCAGCACGTCGTACGCCGGTGAGGCCGAAGGAAGGACTCCGGTATTGCTCAGAATCACCGGTACTGAGTAAATGAACAGCAGCGGCGGGATGAAGTTGAAAAGTTTCCACTGCGTCTTCTGCTCGATGAAGAAGAAAAACGCGGCGACGGATGCGAGGATGGCGAGCACGGCGGCTGGCGATTCAAACATCCGCATATCGTAACTCTCCCCCGCGGCAGGGAGCCGTAACTTTTCTGATTGCCCATGCACCCGGGGGCCAATTGCGTTACCCTCTTTTTCTACCCACCATCGAATGATCCACCGGATGCCGTCATCGGAACGGCGTTCGGAGTAAAGAAAGGCCAGACATGGGCGAAGAGAACGAGAACGTTTCCATCGTCGGCGATGAGGCGCACGCCGAGGCACTTGCAGATCAGGTCTCTCACAGAGGGGCCCCGGAAGCCGCGGATTTGCTCGAGGCTCAGGACGATCGGACCATCGCCGACGTGCTCAGACGGATCAACCCTTCCAGCGTCCACGACATCCTCGACGAGATGGATGAGGATCGGCAGCGAGCTGTGATGGCCGCCGCGCCAACAGATCAGAGCACCCGGTGGTCGACAAACCAGACGTATCCGGAGGACAGCGTCGGCAGACTCATGGAAAATCCGACAGCCGTCTACCCTCCGGATATGACTGTCGGCGAAACGGTCGAAGAGATCCGGGATCTCGTTCGAACGACGTTCGTCACCTACGCCTTCGTAACCGACCCCTCGGGGAAGCTTTTGGGCATCATCACCATGCGTGATCTGCTTCTCTCGGATGATTCTTCGAAACTGCGGGACGTGATGCTCGCCGACCCGTTCTACCTCGAGCCCGACATGCCGCTGCCCGACGCGATGAAGCTCGTCTTGAATCGCCACTTCCCCGTCTACCCAGTTTGCGAAGAAGACGGGCGGCTGGTCGGTCTGGTGCGCGGGCAGGCCATGTTCGAAGAGCAGGCGTTCGAGATCAGCGCCCAGCCCGGACGGATGGTCGGTGTCGACAAGGAAGAGAGGCTCTCCACACCCTGGCCCCGAAGCCTCAAGTTCAGACATCCATGGCTCCAGCTCAACCTGCTCACCGCATTCACCGCAGCCGCGGTCGTCGGTCTGTTTCAGGACACCATCGATCAGATCGTCGTGCTGGCGGTCTTTCTCCCCGTCCTGGCCGGTCAATCGGGAAACACCGGATGCCAGGCCCTCGCGGTCGCGCTGCGCGGAATGACTCTGGGAGAGCTCGCACCCGGAAAGGAGAAGGCACTCGTCATGAAAGAAGGCCTTCTCGGGTTGCTCAATGGCGCGCTCGTCGGAGTCTCGGCCGGCATCGGCATGTACATCGTCGCGAGGATGCAGGACAACCCGGCGGCAATCGGTCTTGGACTGATCGTCTTTGCGGCTATGATCGGAAGCTGCGTGATCAGCGGAATTGCCGGCGCACTCATTCCTCTGATCCTCCGCAAACTCGGCGCCGACCCCGCAACCGCGTCGAGCATCTTCCTGACGACGGCCACGGACGTCGTCAGCATGGGCCTGTTCCTCGGCCTCGCGACGCTGTTCATTCTGTGACGATGGTTCTATGTGGCCGAACGTTGTACGTTCGGCCCTCGTCGGCTCAGGACTTTGATTGCATCCCCGGTTGAGGGCCGAACATGTAATGTTCGGCTACTTGGCAGAACTCGTGTTCCCGGGACGGCAACACTTTCTACCTGCTTCCCTTCAGAGTCACCGTGCGATTGAAAACGAGCCGGGACTCCGATGAATCACTGTCGACACAGAAGTACCCGAGCCTTTCGAACTGATAGCTTGTCCCGGGCGTCACTCCCCGGACACTCGGCTCAATCCTGCTGGCCGTCAACACTTCGAGTGAAGCAGGATTCACATTCGACAGAAAGTCTCCATCCCCATCCACAGCCTCCGGATCCTCATTGAGAAACAGCCTGTCGTAAAGCCGGACCTCGGCCTCTACCGAGTGCTCAGCAGACACCCAGTGAAGCGTCGCCTTCGGGCGCCTTCCGTCCGGCGCGTCGCCGCCACGCGTCGCAGGATCATACGTGCAGCGCAGCTCGACGACTTCACCTTCGCCGTTCTTCACGACATCCCTGCAGGTGACGAAGTACGCCGACCGCAGACGCACCTCTCTGCCCGGAGCCAGCCGGAAGAATTTCTTCGGAGGATCCTCCATGAAGTCCTCCCTCTCAATGTAAAGCGTCCTGGAGAACGGGACCTTACGTGTTCCTGATTCTGGATCTTCCTGATTCACGGGCGACTCGAATTCTTCGCTCTGCCCCTCAGGGTAATTTTCGATGACGAGCTTCAGCGGCCGCAGGACGCCCATGACCCGAGGTGCGTTCCGGTTGAGATCATCGCGCACGCTGTGCTCGAGCAGCGCCACGTCGATGACGTTCGGGCGCCGCGCGACTCCCACCGTTTCGCAGAACGCGCGAATGGATTCCGGCGTGTAGCCACGCCTGCGAAGTCCGGCAATCGTCGGCATACGCGGATCATCCCAGCCGCCCACGTGCCCTTCCGCCACGAGACGGAGCAGCTTTCGCTTGCTCATCACTGTGTAATTGAGATTGAGACGCGCGAACTCGATCTGCTGCGGCATGGCTTGAACCGGAAGATTCTCGATGATCCAGTCGTAGAGCGGGCGATGGTCTTCGAACTCCAGAGTGCAGAGCGAATGAGTCACACCTTCCAGCGCGTCGGAGATGGGGTGGGCGTAGTCGTACATCGGATAGATGCACCAGTCGTCACCCGTGCGGTGATGCGTCTCGTGACGGATCCTGTATAGCGCAGGATCGCGGAGATTGATGTTCGGCGACGCCATGTCGATCTTCGCCCGGAGCAGATGAGCGCCCTCTGGGAATTCGCCCGCCCGCATCCGGCGGAAAAGATCGAGGTTCTCCTCGACGGAACGATTCCGGTGCGGACTCTCCTTGCCCGGCTCGGTGAGCGTGCCCCGATACCGGCGGATGTCCTCCGCGGTCAGGCTGTCGACGTAAGCCTTTCCCTTCGTGATCAGATGCTCTGCGTATTCATACAGCTGCTCGAAGTAGTCCGACGCGTGATACAGATCTTCGCCCCATTCAAAACCGAGCCACCGCACGTCCCGCATGATCGCCTCGGCGTATTCGGCCTCTTCTCTGACGGGATTCGTGTCGTCGAACCTGAGGTTGCAGCGCCCCTTGTAGTCAACGGCGACACCAAAGTTGAGGCAGATCGATTTCGCATGACCGATGTGGAGGTAGCCGTTCGGTTCGGGTGGAAATCGGGTCACGACGACGGAATGCTTTCCGTTCCGCAGGTCGTCTTCCACGATCTCGCGAACGAAATCGAGCGAGCGGGTCGTGTCTTCAGTGGTCGTCATGCAGTTTGAAAGTCCTCGCAGGTTGGTATTGCCCGCCGGCCTGTACGGGCGTTCAGTCTACAACGCCGATTCCGGCCCGCTGAATTGCGATCAGCAAGCGCTGCCCATTGCCATGGGACGCGGCTGCGCATTATCTTTCTCGTCATGAAAAGCGTTCAAGCCCTCGCCGCCTGTCTCTGTCTGATTCTGATCGCGTCCTGCGGCCCCGCAGAGGAGGAGCCCTCCACGATGACAGCCGCACAGGAGACTGCAACCGCTGCACCCGCTGTGCCTCCGGACAGTGGGGAGGCGAAAAAACTCATCGCCGACTCTGCCGCCTTCTCCGACTATCAGTTCACAAACGCGTCATACAGCCTGCCCCTGAAGCGATCGCGTTTCAACGAGGTCACTCGGAAGGGCGCCGAGGAGCTCCGGGCGGCCGGCTGGATCCGTTTCGAGGGCGATGATGTTGTCCTGGAGCCGAAAGCAGAAACGGACCGCCGCTGGCTGGTCCGCCCGAATGGGTTCGTCGACATCGTCCCGATTGCAAAGAAAGAGCTCACCGAAGTGTCGAGTATCGTGCCGCAGGCCGACGGGAACCTGAAGGCCAATCTCTGCTGGCAGTGGATTCCCAACGAGATCGGCTCGGCATTCAAGAGCGGCCTCGTGCGTGAGCGCATCGACGCGATGCACTGCGCCATCGCCGATCTCCAGCCCGCGGAAGACGCAGGATGGGAGGTCCTGCTGGTGGAGCCGGCACCAATAGCAACAGAACCGTAAGAGCCCTCGCACCCAGAACCCAGAACCCCCGACCCACCACCGGGCGGGAGTGCGGATCAGTCCTTGCACTCTCCCGCCTCCGGAGGAACACCAATGACCGAAACAACTCAGCTAGATGGCGTTCTGAATAATGAAGCGGACAACCGCTTCGAGGTCCGGACCGGTAATGACATCGCCTGGATCGATTACGACCGCTCCGGCAACCAGATCACATTCACACATACAGAAGTGCCGGAGGCCTTCGAAGGAAAGGGAATAGGCAAGGGCCTCGTTACGGCGGCGCTGGACTTCGCCCGCGGCGAGGATCTCGAAGTGATTCCGCGATGCCGCTTTATCGCATCCTACATTAAGCGCAATCCCGAGTATCTGGAGCTCGTGCCGGAATCCAACCGCTCCCTCGTCAGCTGATCGATTCCGACACAGAACCGTGTCTTTCGCAGCGGAATCAGTGGCCATAGACTGTCAGCCGTGCGTCCCGTCCGGATACTGCTCTACGTTGCGGCATTCGCATGGCTGGCCGTTCCCACTCCGGCGCAAGCCCGTGATGAGAACTCGTCCGCCGTTTCCGCGATCCTCTTTCTCGGCAACAGCCTGACGTACGGCAACGATCTTCCCGGCATCGTCTGCAGGCTCGCCGCAGAGTCAGGATCCCGCGTTCACTGTGACGCTGTTGCCCGGGCAGACTTTGCACTCGTGGATCACTGGAACGAGAGGGCAGCCGCCAATAAGCTCAAACGACGGAAGTGGTCGGTTGTCGTGATGCAGCAGGGACCCTCGGGCGGGCATGAAGGGCGGGAACTGTTGCTCGAATACGGGAAGAAGTGGAGCGCGCGGGTTACCGACGCCGGCGGACGGCCGGCCTTCTTCATGGTGTGGCCCGCGGTCTCACGGTCTCAGGATTTTCCCCGCGTGAGCGAGTCGTACCGTATGGCAGCTGATCAGACCGGCGGAATCGTTCTGCCGGCCGGCGATGCGTGGCTCGAGGCATGGCGGCGCGACCGCTCCTTGAAACTGTATGGTCCCGATGGGTTTCATCCTTCACTTGCCGGCTCCTATCTCGCCGCGTTGTCGATCTATCGCGGGATCTTCGGAGAACTTCCGGCATCGTTCGCGGATGTCGAAGTCGCGAATCGCGCCGCGCGGGGAAATCTGGGATTGAGCGAGGAGCAGTTGCGCATACTGCTCGATGCCGCCATCGCAACAGATTGACGGGCGAGTGGCCGAACATTGCAGGGACTTTCTGCAAATGAGGAAGGAGCCGCGGCTACTCCGCCGTCCGTCCCGCCAGATCCAGCACGAACGCCTGATTCAGCGCCGTGATTCTGTGTCTGCGGAACCGCCCCGACGCGCCGCTGTGCCCCGCTTCCATGTCGGTCTTCAGGAGAATGAGCTCATCGCCGGTTTTCATCGCACGGAGCTTCGCCACCCACTTCGCGGGCTCCCAGTACTGAACCTGTGAATCATGCAGGCCCGTTGTGACCAGCAGGTTCGGATATCGCTTCGCTTCCACGTGATCGTACGGTGAATACGACAACATGTAATCGTAGAAAACCTTCTCGTTGGGGTTGCCCCACTCGTCGTACTCCCCGGTTGTCAGCGGTATGTCCTCATCGAGCATCGTCGTGATCACGTCGACGAACGGAACCCTGGTCACGACGCCCTTGAACAGATCGGGGCGCAGGTTCATCACGGCACCCACGAGCAGTCCGCCAGCGCTCCCTCCGCTCGCGAACATGTTCTCTGGATCTCCATATCTTTCGGCGATCAGATAGTCGGCGGCATCGATGAAATCGGTGAATGTGTTTTTCTTGTTCAACAGCTTCCCGCTGTCATACCACTCACGTCCGAGCTCCTGACCGCCGCGGATGTGCGCAATCGCGAAGACGAATCCCCTGTCGAGCAGGCTGACCATGGGCGCGTTGAAGTCGGGGTAGCTCGAGATGCCATAGGATCCGTACGAGTAGAGGTAGAGAGGATGAGACCCGTCTCTCCGGAACCCTTTGCGGTAGACGAGCGAGATCGGAATCCGCCTGCCATCGCGAGCGGGAGCAAACAGGCGCTCCGTCACATAGTTGCCCGGATCGTATCCGCCCCCTACCCGCTCCATCTTGCGGAGCACGCGCGCTCGCGTGCTCATGTCGTAGTCGTATGTGGAATCCGGCGTCGTGAGCGAGCTGTATACGTACCGCACTTCCGTGGCATCGATATCCGGGTTCTTCCCGAAGTCGAGAACGTAAGCCGGTTCATCGACCTCGATGAAATGCCCATCGGAACCGTCCAGCGCCATGACGTGGAGGCGAGTCAGCGCATCCTTCACTTCCGACACCACCAGATGGCTCCTGAACACTTCGAAATCCGCAAGGAAGACATTGTCCCGGTGCGGGATGATTTCGACCCAGTTCTCACGTCCCGTGGCCATCACCGGCGTCTTCATCAGCCGGAAATTCTGCGCCTCGTCATTGGTACGGATGTAAAACGCGTCGCCCAGATGATCGATGGCGTACTCGCGTCCCCGCCGCCGCGGCTCGAATACCCGGAAGTTCCCAGTAGGATCGTCCGCCTCGAGAATGTGGTACTCGTCGGCAACCGTCTGACTCGAGCCGATGACGAGGAACTGCTTCGACCTGGTTCGGAAGACGAAAGCGTTGAACGTCTCGTCCGTCTCTTCGAAAACGAGAACGTCGTTTGCCGGATTGGTTCCCAGGACGTGACGGTGGATCTGGTGCCAGCGGAGCGTCTCGAGATCCTGTTTCGTGTAAAAGATCGTGCGGTTGTCGTTTGCCCACGCCACGTTTCCGGCAACCTCCGGGATCTCGTCGAGTAGCATCGCTCCCGTCCTGAGATTCTTGAATCGCAGTGTATAGATGCGCCTTCCCACATCATCGGTCGAAAAGGCGAGGATCTCGCCGTCCGGGCTCACGGAAACGCCGCTGACTGCGAAGTAGCCGTGGCCCTCCGCCAGTTCGTTGACGTCGATCATCACCTCTTCCGGCGCTTCCATCGAACCGTAGCGCCGCACATAGATCGGGTAGTCCTTGCCCGGTTCGAATCGCTCGTAGTAGAGATAGCCGTCAATCCGCACGGGCACCGTCTCGTCCGCCTGAGGAATGCGGGCGACGATCTCGTCGTAGAGTTTCTCCTGAAGATCCTTCGTGTGAGCAAGCACCTGCTCGGTGTACGCGTTCTCCTGCTCGAGGTAGGCGATGACCTCGGGATCTTCTCTCTCCCGCAGCCAGTAGTAGTTGTCCGTGCGGACATCCCCATGTTTCTCGAGGCGGAACGGAACGACCTTCGCGGTGGGTGGCTTCGGTGTTTCGGTGTTTTGCATTCCTTTGAATTGATCCGCCGGTCGCGGTGCCGGCTCGGCCCGGTTCGAATTGGGGACGGACGTGCAACCCGCGACGATCACGCCTGAATTCTCAATCTGATTTCTTCAGCCGAAACGCTCACTTCACTCTGTATTTCTCCCGCGCACTGGCCAGAGTCGAGTGGTCCGTCAGGTCCAGCTGAAGGGGCGTGATCGAGACCAGCCCCTTGCTCATCGCCCACCGGTCCGTTCCTTCTTCGGTCTCTTCCAGTGGCACGACTGTGATCCAGTGGTGCTCGCGCCCCATCGGATCCTGGCCCGCCACGACTCGGCCATCATAGTGACGCACCGACTGGGCCGTCCATTCGATGCCCTGAGGCTCTTCAGGCAGATTCACGTTCACCAGGGTCATCTCGGAAGCAGGCAGCAGGACCTCGAGCACCCGTCGTACGTAGGGTTTCAGCTTTTCGAATTTCGGTTCGTCGCGCTCGACCGGAGTACTGAATGCGATCCCGCGCAATCCGAGGAGCGACGCCTGCTTGGCGGCGGCAAGCGTTCCGGAGTGCCACATCGAGTTGCCGAGATTGGGCCCGAGATTGATTCCGGAGAGAACGAGGTCGACCGGTTCCCATAGTGAAGATCCCAGCGCGACGCAATCAGCGGGCGTACCGTTGACCCTCCACGCCTCGCGGCGGGCCAGTTTCGTCCGGCGGATGGTCAGCGGCCGCCCGTGCGTGATCGCATGTCCCATCGAGGACTGCTCGACGTCGGGAGCGACGACCCGGACTTCCCCGAATTCGGAAGCCACTTCCGCGAGAGCTTCGATCCCCGGGCTGTATACGCCGTCGTCATTCGAGATGAGAATTCGCATTGGTAGAACCTCACTTCCGGCAGAAAGTCATACTGTGGTCGAGAATCTGCATTGTGACGGGCAGATCTGCCCATTCGCAAAGGAGAAGACGCCGATGAGAGTAATTCTCATGCACAACCCTTCTGCAGGAAGCGAAGATCATACCGCTCGCAATCTGATGAAGAAAATCCAAAACGCCGGTCATGAAGTCATCGCTGACGTCACCCGGCGCAAGGAACTGAGT
The DNA here is from genome assembly GCA_041748075.1 of Thermoanaerobaculia bacterium. Lineage (GTDB taxonomy): Bacteria > Acidobacteriota > Thermoanaerobaculia > Gp7-AA8 > Gp7-AA8 > JBGSYJ01. The sequence goes on along the minus strand of JBGTDX010000116.1, from coordinate 118,126 downwards.
GAAGCGCTCCGCAAACCGTGTGATCTGGTTGCCGTGGCCGGCGGCGACGGAACGGTCGGCAAAGCCGCGGATTCACTCGCTGGAACCGGAGTGCCTTTCGCAGTGCTTCCCCTCGGTACTGCCAACAACATCGCCCGCACCCTCGGTTTTCTCGGTGAAGAGGATGAGCTCATCGAGGCGTGGAACAACAGCGAAATCCGAGGATTCGACCGCGGGTCCATCATTCATGACGACGACACCAGCGGGTTCATCGAAGCCTTCGGTCTCGGAGTCTTTCCCGAGATTATCCGCACCGCGAAGAAACTAGACGAGCCCGACGATCCGGACGAGAAGCTCGAACGCGACCTGTCGGTCTTCAAATCGGTCATTGAAGAGGCCGAGCCCCGCAGCTATACCATCTCTGCGGACGGCGAGGACCTTTCGGGCGACTACCTTCTGATCGAAGTGATGAACATTCCCTCTCTCGGTCCCAACATTCCGATCGCGCCACCATCCGTTCCGGGTGACGGAACCCTGGACCTCGTACTCGCCGGAGAGACGGATCGGAGCGCACTGATCGGCCACATCGGAAAGATCCGGAAAGGAAAGACGTCCGAAGCGAACCTTCCGCACCGGAAGGTCAGCCATGTCGTCATCTCCTGCGCGGACCGGCGATATCACCGGGACGGCTCGATCGCAGATGGCGCAAAGAAAGACACCAGAACGCATTTCGACGTCAAGGTCGAGCCACACGCACTTCAGGTGCTCGTGCCCCCTGGTCGGTGAAGAAGTGAACCACGCGTCATCGACGAGCAGTTGAACGACAGGCTCCATGGCAGCGAGAAATGAACCTCGTGTCATCATGAGCGAAGCGAAGGATCTCCTTGAGACTTGCAATATCGTCTCGAGACAGGGGACCCTTTGCTGCGCTTCTAATGAACCTCTCCGAACCGGGAGGGATGTAGAAACACGTCATCCTGAGCGAAGCGAAGGATCTCCTGAAGAAGATCGAGCATCCCAAGCAGAGATCCTTCGCTTCGCTCAGGATGACGTGGCCTCGCTCAGCATGACACGGTGGTTCATCACCCCTTCACCGGCGCCCAGCGCCGTTAGGTAGCTCGGGATGACACATCACTGCGGCGCGTCGGCAGTCTTCCTTGCAAGCGAGGCCTGCTGAGCTACACTGAGCCACTACTTCCTGACCGAGGCCGCCTCATGCGAATGACTGCTCTTGTCGCGTTTTTCCTCTGTGCTCCGATCGCCGCGGGAGACGCAATGCCATTCCTGCGCGAGGCTCACGTGACGGCTCTCGCAGGCGAGATCTCAGGAGAAACCGCGCTGAAGACGATCGAGGATCTGGCGCGACATCACAGAATGAGGGGCTCGCGCGGATTCACTGCGGCGACAGAACACATCGTCGCGGGATTGAACGAAGCAGGATTGTCGGATGTCGACGTAGTACGCCTTGCTGCTGACGGAACGGTCTTCTATGGAACACAGCGATCCCGCCCGGCGTGGAACGCCGAGCATGCAGAGCTCTGGGAGCTCGCTGCGTCAGGCCAGCCCCGTCTGCGCATCGCAGCATGGTCCGAGGCTCCTATAAGACTCGCGCAGGACAGCGCGAGCGCTGATGTGAAGGCCGAGTTGGTCGACGTCGGAACCGGTCTCACCGCGGCGGACTACGAGGAAAAGCAGGTAAAGGGGAAACTGGTTCTGGTCTCGTCGCAGCCGGGCGCGGCTGCTCCGCTGGCCATCGAGCGTTTCGGAGCTGCCGGAATCATCAGCTACGCACAGAACCAGCGGACGGCATGGTGGGGTGAGAACGAAGACCTGATCCGCTGGGGGCATCTGGAAACATTTGCGCCCCGCGCATTCGCATTCATGGTCTCGCCCCGTGAGGCCCGGTCCTTTCAGAAGCGTCTGGCGGACGGAGAGCGCATCGTCATGCATGCCGTCGTGCGGGCAGGCAGACAGGCGGGATTCTATGAGATCGCGACGGGAACCATACCGGGCAACGACCCTCTCCTCTCGAAGCAGGAAATCGTCTTCAGCTGCCATCTCGACCATCCGAGCCCCGGGGCGAACGACAACGCGAGCGGATGCGCGGCCATCCTGGAGATAGCGAGAACCTACTCGACGCTCATCCGTGCAAAGAGTCTTCCTCTGCCGCGCAGGACGATCCGTTTCATCTGGCCGGCCGAGATCGAGGGAACGCTCGCTCTCCTCCAGGCACGACCGGAGATGACACGGAACATCAAGTCGGCCATCCATCTCGACATGGTGGGAGGGGGTCCTGAAACCAAAGCCATCTTTCATGTTACGCGGGGGCCGGCCAGCCAGCCGTCGTTCATCAACGACATCGCGGAAGAGATCGGAGCCTTCGTGAACGCACAGACTGCCGCTTATGCGATGAAAGGTGAAGCGAAATGGCCACTCGTCGCACCGCGCGGTGGCAAGGAAGCATTACAGGCCGAGCTCGTACCGCTTACCCTCGGAAGCGATCATCAGATCTTCGCCGACAGCTCGTTCGGCATTCCGGTGATTTATCTCAACGACTGGCCCGACCGCTACATTCACACGAGCCACGATACACCGGCGAACATCGACTCCACGAAGCTGAAACGCTCCGCATTCATCGCAGCGGCGAGCGGCTGGTTTCTCGCAAACGTAACCGAGTCCGATGCGCGCGCGATCTGGGACGTGGTCAAATCGAGATCGCTCGCCCGGACGGCGGCGATGCTGAACGAGAGACGCGGCCTGATTCCACAGGAGGCTGTAACCCGGACGCGCTTCCATCTCTGGCACGAGCGAGCCCTCGCGGAATCAATGTCCCGTTTCTTCCGCGTTCCGCAGGATCTCGCCGTCGAGATCTGGCCGTTCTACGACGGCCTCGGCACGCTTTCCGGGGGACGGCAGCCAGCGCCGCCTGCGCCTACAGGACGGGTCTATCGCAGGAACCCTTCACTGAAAGGGCCGATGACCGTGTTCGGTTATGACTATCTCGAAGCACACTTCGGAAAGGACAAAACTGCGGCCCTCCGTCTGCTCAATCACAAAGGTCTGCGCGGGTCTGGGGCGGACTACGCGTATGAAGCCTTGAATCTGGTCGATGGCAGAAGAAGAACCAGCGAAATCCGAGATGCACTCTCCGCCATCTACGGTCCCGTGACGCTGGCCGACGTCGAGCAGTACCTCCAGGCGCTCGAGTCGATCAAAGTGATCCTGCCACGGCATCAGGACACATTGTAGGATCGCCCGAGCTCCCCCCGCTCTTACGACCGGCGACGGTGTCATCCTGAGCGAAGCGAAGGATCCCGTGAAGACTTGCCGTATCGCGTCAAGAAAGGGGATCCCTCGCTTCGCTCAGGATGACACATCGGTACGCTTCCGCGTGATCAGCTCCATTGCGCACCGCAGTCACGGCAACGCCAGTTCTCCACGAACAGAAAAATGATGGCGAATCCGAGCAGAATCAGCGCGAGCAACGGCCAGAAATTACGTTCCCCAATGATCGCCATCCCTCCCAGAATCACCGCCACCAGCAGAAAGATCCGAAGCTTCGGTATCGGATGGAAGTCGATCGAGCCGCATTCGACGCAGGCCGCAACCGGAACTGCAGGCTCGAGCTCGGCATCCAGCGTAGCGATCTCTCCGAGATCGAATCCGTCGGCCACGGTCTGGAGAACCTCTCTGGCACGCTCGGCATCGGAATCGCGCACTTCGACTCTGATGCCTCCGGCAGATTCCGGATTCACCCAGTCACTGCGAAGCAGGCTCTCGTTCGTAAGAACTGAATCAATTCCCTCGGCCTGAAGCACCGCTCGCGCATTCTCGGCCTCCTGTAACACATGGAACCTTCCGGCAGTCACCAGATCACGCATCGTTTGCCGCAACCGCAAATTTCATCCTTTCATTCACCCGTCTGCTGGCGAGGTCCGTCTCACTCGACGTCGCAGGCAATACACTTGCCGCGCAAGGCTTCCTTCATTAGGATGCCAGCGATGGACCCGATCCGGACAGTGATCGTCGCGACGGGAAGCTACATTCCCACTGTCAGCGTCCCCAATGAGCACTTCCTCCAGCACGAATTCTTCGACGCTGAAGGAAAGCGCATCGAGAAGTCTGCAGCCGAGGTACTCCGTCAATTCGAAGCCATTACCGGAATACGCGAGCGTCGCTACGTCAGCGACGATCTCGTCACCTCCGACATCGCCACCAGGGCGGCTGAGGACGCCCTCGAGTCGAGCGGTATCGATCGTGAGTCCATCGACTATCTGATCGTTGCTCACAACTTCGGCGACGTTCGGTCCAGCACACGGAGATCCGACATGGTTCCCGCACTCGCTGCGCGGGTGAAGTACAACCTGGGCATCGGCAATCCGCGCGCAGTCGCGTACGACCTGGTCTTCGGATGTCCGGGCTGGCTTCAGGGGATGATCACGGCCGACTACATGGTGCGCTCCGGTGACATCAAACGAGCTCTGGTCATCGGAGCGGAGACGCTCTCCCGGGTTTCCGACCCGCATGACCGCGACAGCCTGATCTACGCCGATGGGGGGGGCGCAGCGATTCTCGAAGGAATCGCGACCGCGGAACCGATCGGAATCCTTTCTCATGCCGTTCGATCCGACACAATCGAGCACTCCCGTATGTTGAACATGGGCCCCTCGTACAATGCATCCGCGATCGGAGACGACCTGTTCCTGAAGATGGAAGGACGAAAGCTTTACAGGTACGCCCTCCAGACTGTTGCCGGAGCAATCAAAGAATGCCTCGACAAAGCGGGCCTGTGCCTGAGCCACGTGAAGAAAATTTTCCTTCACCAGGCGAACGAAAAGATGGACGAAGCGATCCTCTCGGCGCTCTACACCCTCTACGGTGCCGAGATACCAGCGGGCGTGATGCCGATGACGATCTCCTGGCTGGGGAACAGCTCCGTGGCAACGCTGCCCACTCTGTTCGACCTGGTGGTGAAGGGAAAGCTCGACAATCAGCAGATCGAGAGCGGGGACGCCGCAATATTTGCATCCGTCGGCGCCGGCATGCACATCAACGCTTTCGCGTATCGCATGCCGTAGTTTTGACTATCAAACCATCACCGCTCCGAGATCCGTAAAGAGAGGAGGGAATTCATGAAAACATCGCGACCCGTACCCGCTTTTCTCTTCGTCCTGCTTCTGTTCGCGTGCGGCGACCGCGTGCAGATGGCTCCGACCGTCGATCCGGCAACCGTGCAGCCCGGTCTCGAGCGCGCTACCTTCGGCGGCGGCTGCTTCTGGTGCATGGAGCCGCCTTTCGACAAGCTCGACGGGGTGGTCGCCACGACCTCCGGGTATACCGGAGGCGACCGGGACAATCCTACGTACGAGCAGGTTTCCGCGGGAGGGACGGGGCACGTCGAGGTCGTTCAGGTGCTCTATGATCCGGAGAAAATCTCATTTGCGCAGTTGCTCGACGTTTTCTGGCGGAACATCGATCCGACCGTCGCCGATCGCCAGTTCTGCGATGTCGGAGACCAGTACCGTTCAGCGATTTTCTACCACGACGAGGATCAGCGCCGCCTGGCGGAAAAGACGAAAGCGGACATCGCCGCGAGCCTGGGGCAGACGGTATACACCGAAGTCGAGCCCGCCCAGGAGTTCTACATCGCGGAGGAGTACCACCAGAACTACTACCAGAAAAATCCCGTTCGGTACCGGTTCTATCGCTCGGGATGCGGCCGCGACGCGCGGCTCAAGGAGCTCTGGGGCGGCTGAGTGCGTCATCCCGAGCTACTGCAGCTTCACCGTTGCGGCGTACGCGAGCACCAGAAACAGCACGACGTAGATCTTTCCGATGAGTGGAAGGATGAACCGAAGCCACCGTTGGAATGGAATGCGCCCGAGAGCCAGCATGCCCATGAGCAGTGGATTGGTCGGAACGATCATGTTCGTGAAGCCGTCTCCGAACTGATACGCAAGGATCGCAGTCTCACGGCCGATCCTCGTGAGGTCGGCCAGAGGCGCCATGATCGGCATGGTGACGTAGGCCTGCCCACTTCCGGATGGGATGAGAAGATTCGTGAAGCTCTGCACCAGCAGCATTCCCCACGCCGAAATGACGGGAGCCATCGCACCAAGTCCTTCAGCGCTTCTCAGCACGGATGCGATGCCGTGGATGACGGTATCGATGACCTGCGCGTCCGACAGGATGACTTCGATCGTTCGGGCAAAGCCGATCAGGATCGCGGTTCCGCTCAACTCAGCCGCTCCTTCGAGAAACTTGCGTCCGACGAGATTCGGCCCCAGCCCGCCGACGATTGCCGCAAAGAGCGCCATGCCCATGAAAAGCGCAGCGAGCTCTGTCAGATACCATTCGTATCGATCGACTCCCCAGACAAAGAGACCGATCATCGCCGCAAACGCTACGAGAATTGCGATCCGCTTTCCAGTAAGCGTCACATTCTCAGGCATCGTGAATCCCTGCGTGTAATCGACGTCGAGGACCAGACTCTTCGAGGGATCTGCCTGAATGCGGCGCGCATAGCGGAGTATGTGATGCACGCCGATCACCACGAGCACGACGAGCAGGATCCACCGCTGCCAGAACCAGACTGAGGGCGGCTGGCCTGCGATGTCTTTCGCGATCATGACGGTGAAAGGGTTGAGCGCCGCCGCCCCGTATCCGATCCCTGCACCGACGTAAACGATCGCAAGCGCGACGATTGCGTCCATGCGGAGCGCCAGACACATCGCGACGAGTATCGGAATGAACGGCATGTATTCTTCCGCCATCCCGATCGTGGACGAGCCAACCGCGAAGAGCGTGACCATACCCCCCGTCAGAAGCATTGGAGAGCCTCCGAGCCGGTTTATCGCCGCGCCGATCAACGCATCGATCGCTCCGGTGGCGCGGATCACCGCGATCACACCTCCTACGATCAACACGAAGAAGATGATGTCGGCCGCCCGGGCGAGTCCGACCGGCAGCTTCGTCAACGATGCGTGCCATGGCAGCGGCTCGGCATCGACGCGATGATACGTGCCATCCTTGACCAGGCGCCCCGCGGTCTGACGCGTTGTTCCTGCCGGCAGGACGATGCTCGCCGGTCCCTCGATCGGAAGGCTCCGCCCATCCTCGAGCATCAACGTTTCGCCCGGCGGAAGCGTCACTGTTTCCGCGGTCGCAGCGGACGTGGGGGACAGTTCCCGCTCGTACTCGCCGGAAGGAAGCAGATAAGTCGCGAGCTGCGCGACGACGATCATGAGAAAGATCAGAACGAGCGCGTCCGGGAAGGCGATTTTCTTCATTGGCAGCGATCTTACGATAATCCGTGCATCGGCCGACATTCAATCCGTCAAGGCGGCTGGGGCACCGCAGAGCCTGGCCCATCGGCGCCCGGGTAGCGGCGGTTGACAGCCTGCAACAGGCGAATCGCGACGAAACCTGTTCCTGCGCAATTTTGTGCGCTGCCTCTTCCCGGAATCGGAGAAAATGCCCGGATGCGAAGAATCCTGATCCCCTGCCTGCTCCTCCTTGCCCTCCCAGCCTGGGGCCAGCGCCTGCCGAGAACGGTGCTCCCAGTCCACTACGACCTGACATTCGCACCCGATTTCGTCAAGGACAACTTCGCCGGCGAGGCAAGGATTCGGGTGTCGATTCAGGCGCCCGTCACCGAAGTCTTCCTGCATGCCGTCGAGATCGAGTTCCACGAAGCAACGATCACGACGGGAACAGGATCGCAGAAAGCCTCGATCCACATGGAGCCCGGTAATCAGTGGGCACGGCTGCGAGTCGGGGAGCCTCTGGAGGTCGGGCCGGGCGAGATTCACATCCGTTACACAGGCCTGCTCAACGACGATCTGGCGGGCTTCTACCTCGGCAATGCCAACGGCCGAAAGTACGCCACCTCACAAATGGAGGCTACCGACGCCAGACGCGCTTTCCCCTCGTTCGACGAGCCGGCCATGAAAGCGACATTCGCGATCACGGCAATCGTGGACGCGGGCGACATGGCACTTTCCAACGGCGCGGTCATCTCGGACGAACCGGGACCGGGCGAGTCCAAGCGTACGGTTCGCTTTGCGACAACGCCGCGGATGTCGTCCTATCTCGTGGCACTCACCGTAGGGGACTTTGCCTGCAATGAAGATCGATCCGGAAATGTGCCGCTTCGAATCTGCGGAACGCCGGACCAGCTGCGCCTGGGCGGCTATTCAATGGAAGCAACGAAGTTCATCCTGAGCTATCTCGAGGACTACTACCAGATTCCCTACCCTTTCGGGAAACTCGACCAGGTTGGAGTCGCAGACTTCCGTGCAGGCGCAATGGAGAATGTCGGGTCGGTCATCTACCGTGATTCGCGTCTCTTCATCGATCCGGCCAGCTCCAGCGAAGCGGAGAAGCGGTCCGTCGGCGGCATCATCGCCCACGAGATTGCTCACATGTGGTTCGGCAACCTCGTGACGATGCAGTGGTGGGACGACATCTGGCTCAACGAAGGTTTCGCTCGATGGATGCAGACAAAACCGCTCGCTGCGTGGCAACCGGTCTGGAACATCCCGATCAGGGAAGTCGATGCAACGGGTTCCGCAATTGCACTCGATGCGCTTCGCGCGAGCCGTCCCATCAGAAAGCAGGCATCCACACCAGACGAAATCGATGCGCTTTTCGACGGCATTGCCTACGGAAAGACGGCCGCCGTGCTGCGCATGCTCGAGTCTTTTGTTGGAGACGAGGCGATGAGGCGCGCGATCAGCAACTACCTCCGCAAGCACTCGTGGAGCAACGCGACGTTCTTCGATTTTTCTGATTCGATGGAACAGGCATCGGGAAAACCGGTGCGCGCGATGTTGCAAAGCTTCATCGAACAGCCCGGGGTGCCACTCGTGAGCGTAGAGACGCGATGCAGTGGGGAGACGTCCCTCGTCACGCTTTCCCAGCAGCGCTTTCTCTTCGACGACACAGCGCCCGCTTCCGATTTTCTCTGGACGATCCCCATCTGCTTAACCTCACCCGCGGGAGAACCGCAGTGTCACCTGCTGTCGACCAGAAGCGAGACGCTCGAGCTTCCCGGATGCAGCGACGTGCGATTCGCAAACGGCGGCGGTCTCGGCTACTACGTCGTGCGACATTCTGACGGGGATCTGCAGAGGCTGTCCCGCGAAATCAATCGGCTCGCTGCCTCTGACCGATTGGTGCTGCTCCGTGATCAGTGGAACCTCGTACGGGGCGGCAAAGCCTCGATCGCCAGCTACCTTTCCCTCATTGATGAAGTTCAGGAAGAACGCGAACTGGTCATCGTCGCGGATATCCTCGGCAACATCACCTATCTCGATGGAAAAATGGTCGCTCCCTCTGAGCGCGAATCTTTCCGGCGGTGGGCGCGATCGTATCTCCAACCCATGGCAAGGGAGCTCGGATGGAAGATCAGGCCCGGGGAACCGGCGGAGTATCGGGCATTGCGTGCCGAAGCGCTCTACACGCTGGCCTACTCCGCTGGCGACCAGGCCGTCATCCGCGAAGCGCGTCGAAGAGTTCAGCGTCATCTCGATGGCAGAGAGTCTCTCGATCCGGCACTTCGCAACAGGATGATCGAGGTCGCTGCCTCATATGGAGACAAGCAGCTGTACGACCGGTACCTCGATGCATTTCGAAAGGCTTCGACTCCGGAAGAGCGTAACCTCTTTCTGCTCGCACTCGCGAGATTCGAGGAGCCGGAACTGCTTCGTCGCACGATGAACATGGCGCTGTCATCCGAGGTCCGGACCCAGGATGCAGGCAGACTCATGGCAGCGGCCATTTCGAATCGCGCCGGCCGGGAGCCGGGATGGAACTTCGTCGAAGCGAACTGGGAAACAATCGCCAGAAAGCTTCCGGAACGCATGCACGGCGGAGTCCTCGGTGCTTCCGATAATTTCTGCGATACCGCCGCGCTCGAGAGGGCCAGAGCGTTCTGGGAAGGACATCGCACGCCTTCGGCGGAAGCGAGGATGGCGCAGGCCTTCGAGCGGATCGCGCATTGCGCGAACCTCCGGGCCACGGTCCAGCCGGAGTTGCGCGCGTGGCTCTCACGATAACAACTTCGATGACGGGAGCTTTCGCTTCGCTTCCAGTGAACCTGAGCCAGTGGAGACCGCCCGGTCGATTCAGGGCAGATCCGCAGCAGCTTCTTCGACGCGGACAGCCACTCCGCCGAATCCGCTCGTCACCCGTCTCGCTCGCCGGGCATCCATGATGTGGACGAAGGTGCCTTCCGGATTACGGCGTACCTCGTACCAGGGAAAACGGACCCAGTCCATATACCCCTGCACCGAGGGATCCCTCCGTGCCGCATCCCACAGCGGCGAGTCCTCGGGGAGCGGTATCCGATGATCCTCGATCACCAGTAGCCTGTCGCGCCAGTCAAAGTCTCCGTAGCGGTAAACCTGACCCACCTCTGCGACGACATCCCAATGCAGAGGATCGAAAGGAGAAACGGATCCATGATGAAAACCGAATCTCCGTAGAACCAGGTTCCGTCGAATGGCATCAGCCAACGCATCCCGTAGGTGTTCAGCCAGTCGAGGAACGGATGCGTGAGGATGGCAAACGTAGACAGGAGCAGCAGCCAGCCGGCTTGCGCCCTCGCGCCAGCGGTCGGGCGATGCCGGTCGTAAAGAAGCAGTGATCCCGTCAGCACGAACGGCGGGGAGAGGGAAGGCCACCGCCCGCAAGCATGACGGAAGCCTACTACCGTCCCCCCAAATCCCCCCGGCTCATTGCACGCAGACGGGCTACGCGTTCCTCGGTCGGAGGGTGGGTGCTGAATAGCTTTTTCAGCGAAGCACCGCTGAGCGGATTCACGATGAAAAGATGCGCGGCTGAAGGGTTCACCTGCATCGGGATCCTCTTCGCATATGCCTCGATCTTCTGCAGCGCGGAGGCAAGCGCGTCAGGATCTCCGCTGACTTCGGCTCCGGTGTGATCGGCTCCGAACTCGCGGGAGCGGGTGATGGCGAGCTGGATGATCATCGCTGCAATCGGCGCGAGGAACATCATCAGCAGCGCACCGACGATTCCCCCTCCCCCGCGGTCATCATGCCGGCCGCCGAAAATCATCGACCACTGCGCCATCTGAGCGATCATCGAGATCGCGCCGGCGATCGTCGCAGCGACGCTGCCGACCAGGATGTCGCGGTTCTTGATGTGTCCCATCTCGTGTGCCATGACGGCGCGAAGCTCACGACGATCGAGGACCTGCATGATGCCGCGAGTCGCGGCAACCAGGCCGTTCTTCGGGTTCCGCCCCGTAGCAAACGCGTTCGGTGCATCCGATTCGATGATTGCAACGCGAGGCATCGGCATCCCCGATTTCTGGGCAATCTCCGCGACCAAGCGATACAGCTCGGGAGCCTCAGCAGAGGTAACTTCCCGGGCGCCCGCCATCTTCATGGCGATCCGGTCGGAAAACCAGTAACTGGTGAAATTCATGACCACTGCAAAAATGAACCCGAGCATCATGCCCGCATTTCCGCCGAGAACCCGGCCGAAAAGCATGAGGATCGCGGTCAGGGCACCGAGTAGTAAGGCTGTTTTGAGTCCGTTCAATGCTGGTTCCTTTCCTGGGATCAAACGTCTGATTTACGCAGCAGACAGAACCCGGAAAGCGATCGTGATCTTCCAGCTCTTTCGGCTGACGATCCTGAGCGCAGCGAAGGATGACACCGTGGTCGTCAGGGGGCGGGCGGTTGCCCCTCGACCGGCGGGGAGGATCGGTCGCTCGGATCACCCTCGCGCTTCTGAACCCCTGCTCGGCGATGCATCAAGTACTCCTCACGGTCGTAGTACTCGCGCAGCTCGTCGACGAATGTCTCTTTCCACAGAGGCGTTCCGATCCTGTAGGCCGCCCGGGCGAGCACATGCGCGGCCACCGGGGCCTTGAGGAAAAAGAAGGCGATCACGAGGAGCACTTTCGTAGTCACTCCCGCATCTCTGAAATGCAGGGCGAGCGCAATGAGCATGCAGCCGACTCCCAGCGTCGTCGCCTTGGACGAGGCGGACATGCGCGTGAAGATATCCGGCATGCGCACGATTCCCACTGCCGCGAGCAGGAGGAACGCGCAGCCGGTCAGCATGAGGGTAGCGATGAGAACGTCAATCAGGGCGGGCTCTCCTTTCCAGGTACTTCGCAAAGGCGACGGTCCCCGCGAATCCGACGAGTGCGAGGACGATTGCAGCATCGAGAAACACCGGGAGCTGGGTGGCGACGTCGTAAAGAATGATCATCCCCACGACAAGCACTCCGATGAGATCGAGAGCAACTACGCGGTCGGGAAGGCTGGGGCCTCGCACGAGCCGGATCACCGAGATGAGCATCGCGAGGCTCAGCATGCCGAAGCAGATATTGAGAACGATGTTCATCGAGTCACCTCGAGGATGCGCCGCTCCAGACCTTCCTTGAGCTCCTTCTTCATTCCCTCAGCGTTCGGCGTATACATCGAGTGAATGAAGAGAGTCTTCCGGTCAGCCGAGACATCGAGACTCAGCGTGCCAGGAGTCAGGGTGATGAAATTGGCGAACATGATGATCTCACCGTCGGTCGTCACATCCAGAGGAATCGCCAGAACACCGGGTCGCATATTGAACTTCGGGGTCAAGATGTCGTGCGCGACACGGAGATTCGAAAGAACCAGATCCTTCAGGAAGTAGGCTATGAGAGTCACCAGCTTACCGATCTTCCTGGCGTATGCCTCGCTGCCGACCACGCGCCTGGCCACGAAGAAGATCAGCATACCCGCGACAAAGCCCACGCCGAGAGTGCCGACTGTCAGGTCACCCACAGCAAGCGCCCAGACCAGAGCGAGAAGCAGATTCCACAGAAACGTCGTCGTCGCATTCATCCCAGCACCACCCGGATGTATTCTGCCTTGTCCATGAGCTGAGAAGCCGCCCTCGAGGCCAGATCGTACAGCCACCCGGCTCCGAAGCCGAGAGTCAGAGTGATCGCCGCCATGACCGCGATCGGCCACATCATCCGCCGGGCGGCAGCCAGGTCGGTCGCGTCCGGCGGTGGGTTATCCGGGGGCTGCGCCTTCCAGAATGCCTCTCCCCATATCTTCGTCATCGAGAAAAGCGTCAGCAACCCTGCCACGATCGCGGCGGCGACCAAAAGGTACTGCTCCTCCGCCAGACCTGCTGAGATGATGCCGAGCTTCGCGAAAAATCCCGACAGTGGCGGCATGCCTGCCAGAGACATCGCCGGAATCATGAAAAGGAACGCCAGTCCCGGATAGCCTGCATAAAGCCCGCCCATCTTCTTGAGCTCGAACGAGCCCGTGAGCCGTTTCGCAACCCCGCTGACGAGAAACAGATTCGTCTTCACGATGATGTGGTGAACGATGTAGAAGATCGACGCGGCGAGCGCTGCGCGCGTGAACAATCCCAACCCCATGATCATGTAGCCGATCTGGCTGATGATGTGAAACGACAGGATCCGCCGGAAGTCGTTCTGGGCCACCGCGCCCAACACACCCGTCAGCATCGTTAGACCGGCAATCCACATCAGTACCGTATGCGTGAGCGCCGTATCGTGGACGAAAAGCAGCGTAAATACCCGGATCAGCGCGTAGACGCCCACCTTCGTCAACAAACCCGCGAATACCGCGGAAACCGCCACTGGTGGCGTGTGGTACGACGCCGGCAACCAGAAGAAGAGCGGAAAGACCGCTGCCTTGATTCCGAATGCAACCATCAACAACATGGCGATCGCGGTGACGAGCTCCTGCTGAGGAACCAGTGGCAGCTTCACAGCCAGATCGGCCATGTTCAACGTACCCGTGAGCCCGTACAGCATGCCCGTCGCGGCCAGAAAGATCGCAGAAGAGATCAGGTTCAGCGTCACATACTTGATGGCCGAGTCGAACTGCGGTTTCTCACCTCCGAGGGCGAGCAGCACGAACGACGAGATCAGCATTACCTCGAACCAGACGTACAGGTTGAACACGTCGCCCGTGAGAAAGGCTCCGCACACTCCCATGAGCAGGAGGCTGAACAACGGATAGTAGCCGTACGCTTCACGCCTCCGATCAATGCTCACCAGCGAGTAGAACACCACTGCCGCAGCGGTGACCGAAGCGACGCAGACCATGATCGCGCTGAACAGGTCAGCGACCAGCACGATCCCGAAGGGCGCGGGCCACGATCCGAGCGCCGTGACCTGAATCCCATCGCGCGAGACCTTCGACAACAGCAGGATCGACACCACGAGCAACGACACGGATGTCAGCACTCCGAGCCCCCGCTGGATCATCCGCGAGCGCCAGCCGAGCAGCGACAGCGCTGCGCCCAGCAGCGGAATGACCACCGGCATCACCAGAAGTGCGTTCACTCCTCGGTGCCCCGCATCTGATCGAGATCATCCGTACCGACGGATTCGTAGGTTCTGTGCAGGAGAACCAGCGCAAACGCGAGCACGCCGAAACTGATGACGATCGCCGTGAGAATGAGTGCTTGCGGAACCGGGTCGGCATAGGTGCCGATCAATCGGGTCTCTTCCGGCCCGATGATCGGGGGACGCGCCCGGGCGAGACCGCCGAGCGCGCCGGCGGTGAAGATCAGAAGATTCGCCGCATGGCTCAGCAGAGCAAGGCCGATGATCAGTTTCACGATGTGACGGCGCAACAGCATATAGAGCGCTGCTCCGTACAGTGTGCCGATGACGATTGCGAGAATGACGCGCACGCTATTCTTCCGCCAGAGCAAAAATCGCAGTTAGAGTCGAACCGACGACCACCAGATAAACTCCGATGTCGAACAGGACCGGGGTGCCGACAGCCTCCCCCCCGAGCTCTCCCCACCAGGAGGTGAGAAACGCGCTGCCCTGCAGCAGACCGAGAATGCCGCTCGAGAGCGCAAGCAGGAGTCCCGCACCCATGATCGTGTGAGTGTCGACCCCGAGTGCCCGCCGCGCAGATGAGGCGTCGAAGGCGAAAACGTACAGAGAGAATCCGGTTGCGGCCAGCAGCCCTCCCGAGAAACCTCCCCCGGGCAGATTGTGACCGCGGAACAGAACGATGATCGAGAACAGAAACAGCAGCGGTATCAGATATCGCGCCGCCGTCTGCAGAATGAGAGATCGTCTCACGGCTCGCTCCTCTCGGCGCGCAATTTCAGCAGTGCGAACACACCGATCGCAGCGATCGCGAGCACGGTAATCTCCCCCAAGGTATCGAGAGCGCGAAAGTCGACCAGAATTACGTTCACGACGTTCCTTCCATGCCCCCCGCCTACGGAGTTCTCGACATAGAAGCGAGCGACATCCCCTTCGACGTCCGTGTGCGTCACCCCGAGCACGAGCAGCGTCATCAGGGCGCCGACAGCTATGCTGACGACCGCGTCGCGGAGCCGTGCCGGGCTCGAGGAAAGCTTCGCATAGCGGGGAAGGTGATACAGAACGAGAACGAAGATCACCACTGTAAGGGTCTCGATGACGAACTGCGTCATCGCCAGATCCGGCGCGCTGAAGATGATGTACATGAACGCAACCGAGTAACCGACGACGCCCAGCGCGGCGACTGCCCCGAGCCTGGACTCCGATCGAACGGCGGCAAACGCACCGGCCAGAATCATCACGGCAACGACGACTTCATAAAAGCGGAAATTGCCCCAGTCCGCCAGCGTGAACTGTGGCAGTCCGTTCCGGGCCAGGATGAGCCCGATCAGACTCAGCACTGTCGCGAATGCAACCAGAAGATAGACGCGCAGATAGCCGTTCTGAAGCGCGCGCGTCTGCCAGCGCGCCACGGCATTGAGCGCCGTCAGTGACGCGTCGTACGCCGAAGAAGGACTCAACCGGACCATCGGGCTGAATCGAACGCTGAACGTCCGGAGCCTTTCCCACATCAAGAACAGCAGAATGCCCGTTGCCACCGACAGTGCGCTCATCATCAACGGAAGGTTCAGCCCGTGCCAGAGCGCCAGATGAAGCTCGCCCGGGATTCCTGTGATCGCAGCAGCAGCGGGTGCGATCAGATTCCTCCCCGCCGCGACCGGCAGGATGCCGAGAATCACCCCGGAAAGCGCGAGCAGAAGCGGACCTGCAAGGAGTCCCGCCGTCGCCTCACGAGGTGCCACCGGCGTCTCGCGACGCTTGCCGAAGAACGGCCGCACTGCAACCATCCCGGCAACCGCCGTCAGCAGAGCGGCGGAAAGCAGCGCCGCTACGAGAAGAATCTCCGTCATCCGGCCGCTCGAGAACACGGCCTCGAGCAGCATTTCCTTGCCGATGAAACTCAGGACGGGACCGAATCCGGCGAGCGAGACAGCAGCTATGCATGCGATGGCCGCAGTCAGGGGCATCGCCGCCCTCAGACCTCCGAGCTGCGTCACTTCCCGCGTTCCAGTCTGATGGTCGATGATTCCTGCGACCATGAAGAGGGCCGCCTTGTAGAGCGCATGCGCGAGTAGATAGACGATCGCGGCGTTCGCAGCCGCTGGTGTGCCGAGCCCCAGAAGAAACACGAGCGTTCCGAGCGCGCTGATCGTCGAATACGCCAGCACCCGTTTGAGGTCGGTGAACAGAAACGCCATGACCGCGCCAATGAGCATCGTCACCACACCGGCCGTGGTGACGATCCAGACCCATTCCTCCCGCCCGGAAAGCACTGTCGAGAGCCGGGCCAGCAGGTAAACGCCGGCCTTCACCATCGTTGCCGAATGCAGATAAGCGCTCACCGGCGTTGGTGCTTCCATCGCGCTCGGCAGCCAGAAGTGAAAGGGAACTTGCGCCGACTTGGTGAATGCGCCGAGCAGAATGAGCACCAGGATCGGCACGTAGAGTGCGCTCGCCTGAACCTGGGCGCCCATTACAGCCAGTTCGCTCAGTTCGAAGGTTCCCGCGACCTGTCCAAGCAAAATAAAACCGACGAGCAGAGCCAGCCCACCGCCCCCGGTGACGAGAAGCGCCTGGAGAGCGGCGTCGCGGGCCGATTTCCGCGCATGGTCCAGTCCGATCAACAGATAGGAGGTGATGCTCGTCAGTTCCCAGAAAATGAACAGAGTGATCAGATCCCCTGCCGCGACGAGCCCGAGCATCGAAATCATGAAGCCCGTCAGATACACATAGCAGCGACCCAGGTGGGGATGCCCGTGCAGGTAGTGTCCCGCGTAACCAAAAATCAGAAATCCGATCCCGCTGATGAGGATCGTGAACAGAAGCGCCAGTCCGTCGATCTCGAGCGTGAAGCGGTAGGCGAGCGCCTCGACCCATACGGCCGAGAAAACGTAACGCCCGCCGGCTGCTACTGCAGGCACCATGGTGAGGAACCAGACGAACAGGCCCAGCGGAAGGAGGCCGGCCAGCCAGCCGATCCATCCCGGCGCTCCGCCGCCGTGGTGTTCCGCGTGCGCCATCAGCGCGCCCCGTTCGATTGGTGCATGTCAGTCGTCTTCATCATTACGATCGCGAGAATTGGTGGTTTTCACTCTTCGGGAACCGAGCCTGCATCGTCGAGTCGAGGGACCGGCGATGAACCGCGCTCGGATGTGCGGCCCCGCCGCCTTTTTCTCTGTGAGAATGTCCCTGTAGGGGCCTGATCTATCGCCCGGCTTGCGGTGCGGCGCCGGCATCCGAAGCAGGAAGACGTTTCCACTGCTGGAGGATCAGAACGAATCCTCCCGTGCGGCTGCCGGAATGTCGATGAGGTCTGGTCATGACGGCGAGGCGAAGAATACCAGCCGGAACGACGAAAACAAAAGGAAGGCCGGTTTCAGCCGCCCTCCCCGCCCGGTTCCGGGTTGTGGGTTACGGGTTCTGGGTTTCACGAATCCCCTCTCCCCGCGAAGTCGGGGAGAGGGTGGCGCGCGGCATCCGCGCAGACTTTCAGGATGCGAGATCGTCGCGCGCCGGGAGAGGGGAATCGCAACCCAGAACCCAGAACCCTTATTATCGTCCCGACGCCACGACCTGAAAGGACCCTCTCATGAATCCAAACTTCGCTGCTGTGCTGATTGCCTCGCTTCTTCTGATCCATCCTGCAGTTGAAGCTCAGAGCGAAACCGCGCGGATGGTCGAGCTGATGGCAAAAGTCGGCTCGTCCTATTCGTCCGAGTTCTCACCCGACGGAAAGCGGATCGCGTTTCTCTCATCACTGTCGGGACTCCCTCAGGTATGGGTCATGCCGCTCGGGGGAGGTTTTCCGAAACTCGTCACACCGTTCGAAGAGCCGGTGGGAGGGTTTGCGTGGTCGCCGGACGGGAAGTGGCTCGCAGTGTCAGTCGCCCCTGGCGGAGGCCTGAACTCTCAGGTGTACCTTCTCCGTCCGGATGGCAGCGACGTGACGAGGCTGACGGACGGAGGGAAAGAGAACAACTGGCTGGGTGACTGGCTGAAGGATGGAAGCGGGGTGACCGTCGCCTCGAATCGCCGCTCGCCGGATGCCATGGACGCATGGATTTTCTCAACCTCCGGCGAGCCGCGCCTCGTGGCGCGGAACGTCGGAATCGGATACCTGACCGACACGACACGGGATGGGCGCGGAGGCCTGCTGAATCGTCTGGTCAGTCGGGGAAGCAACGATCTCTACTTCGTCGACCTCGAATCAGGAACGGAGACGCTGCTCACACCTCACGAAGGACCGGGAGAGTTCTCAGGCGAATTCTCCCCCGATGGCAGAACGGTCTATATGCTGTCGAATCTCGATCGCGATCTTGCTGCGTTTGCTCGCGTTCGAATCAATGACGACGGCGCCGGGCCCATGGAAGTACTTGCCTCCCGTGATGACGCCGAGCTCGAGTCGTTCACGATCAACGAACAGGGAACTCTCGCAGCGCTCGTATGGAACGTCCAAGGTCAAAGCGAGCTGACCCTCTACGACTTCACTGCCGGCCGATCGCGTCCGGCGGCTCTGCTGCCGGCGGAGATGGCGGGCCAGCTCACATTCTCCAGCGGCGGCAACCTCCTCGCATTCTCCGCGACCGGTGCGGCAACGCCGACCGACGTCTGGGTTCTCGACATCGCTGCGGGAACCTATCGGCAGCTCACTTTCAGCCCGCATGCGGGGGTCGTGCTCGATCAGCTCGTTCGTCCGAGCGTCGTTCGCTACCGGGCTCATGACAACCTTCCGCTCAGCGGCTGGCTCTACCGCGCAAAAGGTCAGGAAGGACCGGGACCGATCGTCATCAATTTTCACGGAGGGCCGGAGGGACAGGAACGGCCGATGTTCAACAGCACCTACCAGGCACTGCTTGCTCGCGGCATCTCCGTGTTCGGCACGAACGTACGTGGCTCTTCCGGGTTCGGCAAGCGATTCGTAAATCTCGATAATGGCGCGCTCCGCGTCGACTCGGTTCGTGACATCAAGGCCACAGTCGATCATCTGGTGAACGCCGGGATCGCGGATCCGAAGCGCATCGGCATCATGGGCGGATCGTACGGCGGCTACATGGTCATGGCGGGTCTGGCCGAGTACCCGGATCTCTTTGCAGCCGGGGCAAATCTGTTTGGCGTCGTGAATTTCGAGACGTTCTTCAAACACACTGAACCGTGGATGGCAGCCATCTCGACGGTTGAATACGGCGATCCAGTCACCGAGGCGGAAATGCTTCGCTCACTCTCTCCGATCCACAAGGTCGATCGCGTCGTTGCACCGACCATCGTCCTCCATGGCGCCAACGACACGAACGTTCCGGTCGTCGAAGCCGAGCAGGTCGTCGAATCGCTTCGCAAGAGAAACGTGCCCGTTGAATATGTACTTTTCCCGGACGAGGGCCACGGATGGCGGAAAACGACGAATCGCATCCGGTCCACCGTCGAGATCGTCCGGTGGTTCGAGACGCACCTCGGAGGCGGAACGCCCGCCACGCGTAGCGCTACTGAAGACTGATCGCGTTGCTCACGACACCGACGCTTCGCACTCCGAGCGGTGACTCGACCGCCGTGCGGAACCGATAGGTCCCGGGCGTGATCGCTTCCCGGATCTCACGTTCGAAGCTCGCGGTCGCACCCGAAGAGAGGGTTCGCAGCTCCATCGTGCACATGATGTCGGACGGCATCTGCGTCCAGGTTTCGTCCTGCCTCTCGAGCGATGAGGCGCAGAGGTTGTAGCCGATCGCCGAGTCCGAGCCGTTCGTCAACCGGAGCAGCACGACGTTCGCGCTCCTCTGGGTCGCCGTCAGGCTAACCCGTTTCGCATCGGTGAAAACGGGCTGAACGCCTGGATCGTACCGGATGCATGCCGTAGCCAGAATGACGAGCGTAAAGGCGAGTATTGATCTCATGCAACGAGCCCGTGCATTCCCTGTGCCTGACCGCGTGGTAGCATCCCGGCATGTCCCGGCTCATCGCGTTCGGGCTCCTCATCCTCGGTGCCGGCTGTGCCAGCGGGCCAGCGCCCCTCCCTTCCTCGAACGCCCCATTCGTCCTGATCCTCGGAATTGCCCAGGACGGCGGTCTGCCTCAGGCCGGATGTCGCCAACCTCACTGTGAGCGCGCCTGGGCCGATCCGCGGGAGCGCCGGATGGTTTCTTCGCTCGCAATCGTCGATCCCGAATCGGGCGAACGATGGCTCATCGACGCAACGCCCGACTTTCGTGAACAACTGCGCGTGATCGAACGGGTCGCTCCCCGACCCGAGGGGCCGGCTCTCGACGGCATCTTCCTCACTCACGCCCACATTGGTCACTACGCCGGACTGATTCACCTCGGAAGGGAAGTCATGGGCGCGCGGCAGATACCGGTCTACGCCATGCCTCGAATGGAGCGATTTCTCCGGACGAATGGCCCGTGGGAACAACTCGTCATCTTGCGCAACATCGAGCTCCGATCGCTGGCGCATCGGACTCCCGTGCGCCTCAATGCACGCATTTCAGTCTCCCCCATTCTCGTGCCTCACCGGGACGAGTACAGCGAGACCGTGGGTTTCATCATTGAGGGGCCTTTCAGCTCCGTCCTCTACATCCCCGATATCGACAAGTGGGAGAAGTGGGAAACGCCGATCGAGTCGGTCATCGCGGAGGTAGACACCGCGTTGCTCGATGGAACTTTCTACGCGGACGGAGAGTTGCCGGGGCGCAGCATGGCGGACATTCCCCATCCCTTCATCATCGAGTCGCTCAGTCGATTCAGCCGGCTGCCAATTTCTGAACGCAACAAGATCCATTTCATTCACCTGAATCACTCGAACCCTGCATTGACCCGCGGCGGGACTGCACGCGCTGAGATCGAGAAAGCGGGAAGCCAGGTGGCGGAAGAAGGAATGCGGATCGATCTCTGAAGTCATTGACGGCCAAAACCGGAGGCCATCCGTAATTCGTAGGACACGTATGAATCGTATGTCCAAAGCCGGCAGCGGAGCGTTGATCCTCGTCGGAGTCATCTGCATGGTCGCTCTCGTCTCGTGGCTTTTGCACGACGCCGAGGCGGCGCCGAAACCTGCAGAAAAAACTCAGCCCGCCTCGCAGGGCGGCTCTGTCGTTCTCGAGCTCTTCACCTCGCAGGGGTGCTCGAGCTGTCCTCCCGCGGATCGGCTCCTGACGGCGCTCGGGACGGAAGGTTTCGCCGGCGGAACCGTCATTCCTCTGGCCTGGCACGTCGATTATTGGAACCGCCTCGGATGGTCGGACCCCTTCTCTTCCGCGCAGTGGTCAGCGCGACAGCGTGAATACGCTCGTGTGATGCGGTCCTCACAAGTCTATACCCCGCAGCTGATCCTCAACGGACAGACTCAGCTCGTCGGTTCCTCAGAGCGGGCCGTTCGCGCGGAGATCGCTCGCCAGCTGGGACGCGAAAGCCGCGGCTTCGTGTCGATCCGATCGGTGAAGCCCTCTGCCGCCGTCGTGCACGTTGAGCTGGAGGCACGAGCAGATCCGTCCCATAACTCGGGCATGGTGAAGCTGAACGTCGTGCTGTTCGAGAATGGGATTACGACAGCGGTCCGCCGCGGCGAAAACTCCGGACGAGCTCTCCGGAATGACCACATCGTCCGCTGGGCATCGGAGCCGCTCGCACTCCAGACGAAATCGATTCGGATCCCGGCCGATCCTGAATGGCATCCACAGCACCTCGGAGTCGCAGCGTTCATTCAGGACTCCCGGACACTCGAGATCTTCGCAGCCGCTGTGCGGAACCCGGAACGGTGACGAAGCGGTCCTCGGACAAACCACGGGTGAGCCCCGAGTTTCTTCACGCGCTCTTCGGGATCGCGATGACGCTCTTCTCCTGGTACTCGCCCTGGGCATGGCCGGCATGGCCCGCACTGGCGGCTCTCAACGTGATGGATAGGTGGGGCGACTGGACGGAACTGGAGATCAACGTACGCGCCGCGATTCTCGTGATTCTCATCGTGCTGAATGTCGGAATCTGGGGCGGAGCGTCATGGCTGTTGGTCAAGTTCATTGCACCTCTGGGTCCTCGACTTTTCGGGGATCGCACCCGGTCGTGAAGCCCCCAGCCCTCACCAGGATGCTTGATTCTACGCCGGGAGGTCCTGGCGGTTCGTTTCAAACCTGAGGAGATCGAGAAGCTACGCACGGCGGTGGATCCCTCGGGGCTCGCAAAGGCAGTGGCAGCCATGGTCAGAACCTGACGAAAATGGATTATTTGCATTCGGATGGCAGCCGTTTTGCTAAGTTGACGGCGATGTTCGAGAGTCCGAGTTACCGATCATGCAGCAGGAGGAGTCTGCGCGATGCCGGCTAGAGTCCTCGTGGTCGACGACGATGAAGCAATTCGAACCCTGACGGCTCATCTCTTCACCAGAACCGGCTACGAGGTCGAGACCGCCGTCGACGGCGCCGACGCCATCGCAAAGCTCGAGGCGAGCAGCTTCAACCTGCTCGTGCTCGACCTCATGATGCCGCGTACGGACGGCGTTGCCGTAGTGGACTGGATCGCCGAGAATGCGCCTCCCCCGCGGATCATCGTCCTTACCGCGGCCGTTCCCGGAATCGTGGAAAATCTGCGGAAGGACCTCGTCTGGAAGATCATGGCGAAGCCCTTCAATCTGCAGGATCTTCTGCGCGAAGCTGCAGAGGCTCTCCGCTCCGACTCGGCAACCGCCCCGGAGAGCGACTCATCGGCAGCATTTGCCTGAGGGCGCGCGAGCCGCGATGACCGGCCGGCCTCACCACTCGAAACGGAAGACTACGCCAGATGAAACCGGATCCCGCGCCCTTCTGGCCTCGCTAGTCCCGCCCCTTGAGCGAGCGGTCCAGGTCATATGCGGCGCTGATCAGCGCGAGGTGCGTGAAAGCCTGGGGGAAATTGCCGAGGTGCTCGCCCCGTGGGCCCAGCTCCTCTCCGTAGAGACCGAGATGGTTCGCGTATCCGAGCGCCTTCTCGAAAAAGAACCGGGCCTTGTCGACATTCCCCGCACGGGAAAGACACTCCACATACCAGAAGGTACAGATCGAGAACGTTCCCTCTGATCCGGGCAGAGCATCGGCCGCTGCAGACCCGATGTTGTATCGATGCACGAACGAGTCTTCGACGAGCGAGTCTTCGATGGCCCGGAGCGTCGAGAGCCACCGCGGGTCGCTCGATCCAATGAATCGGACCAGCGGCATGAGCAGGGCAGAGGCGTCAACGGTCTTCGATCCCTTGTACTGCACGAACGTCTTGAGCTCCGAATCCCAGAAGTTCTCGTAAACGTCGCGATAAATGTCGTCCCGGATAGCTCTCCAGCGTTGCACGGCCGCAGGAAACGATCGCTTCTCAGCAAGCCTGATGCCTCGATCCAGGGCAACCCAGCTCATGACTCTCGAATTGAGAAACTCCCTGCGACCGCCGCGAACCTCCCAGATGCCCTCATCGGGAAGGTGCCAGTTTTCACCGATCCATTCGATCAGGCGTGTGAGATTCGTCCAGAAGTCGTACGAGATCGGCCGTCCGTATTTGTTCGCGAGGTAGACCGAGTCCATCAGCTCTCCATAGATGTCGAGCTGGAGTTGATCAAATGCTCCATTGCCGATGCGGACGGGATACGACTTTCGGTAGCCCTCCAGGTGCGGCAGGATCTCTTCATGCAGATTGCGATGGCCATCGATCCCGTACATCAGCTGCAGAGTTCCCGCGTCGCCGAGCTCCTGGCACCGCTGCTCGATCCATTTCATGAACGCCTCAGCTTCCTCGGTGTACCCGAGTCGCATCAGCCCATAGATCGTGAACGACGCATCACGAATCCACGTATATCGATAGTCCCAGTTTCGCGACCCGCCGATCTCTTCAGGGAGCCCGAAAGTTGGCGCGGCGACAATCGATCCGTACTCCGCCGAGACGAGCATCTTCAGAACCAGCGCAGACCTGGTGACCATCTCGCGCCAGCGGCCGCGGTAGAGAGACTTGCGCGCCCAGTGGTGCCAGAAGTTCATCGTCTCCTTGAACGAATCGGAGACGTAGTGCGCTGCCGCTGAAGGAGACTCTGCGAAGCTCCCATCCTCGAGAACGAACGAGATGCTGGTTCCAGCTTTGAGAAGAAAGGTCGCGTACGCATCCCCGTTGACGATTTCCACCGGGACTTCCGAGCGCAGCCGGAGAACCGTTCCGTCCTGTCCTTCCGAGATGAACAGGACCTCACCGTCCCGTTTCTCGGTCCGGTGCGAGGCTCTCCCGTAGTCGAAGCGAGGAGCGCAAACCATGCGAAGTTGAATGTCTCCGCGGACGGCCTTGACTCGCCTGACGAGGTCCTGGGGGCCCTGGTTGCCGATGGGCATGTAGTCGGAGATTTCGGCAACACCTTCATCGGCGAGAAAACGGGTCAACAGGATGTTCGTGTCGGGAAGGTAGAGCTGCTTCTGGCGGATCTCGCCCCAAGTCGGTGCGATCTTGAATCGCCCGCCGTTTTCATCTCCGAGGAGTGCGGCAAAGACCGTGGGAGAGTCGAATCGTGGAAAACAGAGGAAGTCGATCGAGCCGTCCATCCCCACGAGGGCGACCGTGTGCAGGTCTCCGATGACCCCATAATTCTCGATCGGCTGATACGGCACAGCTCGTTCAGTGTAGCAAATTCGGCGGAAATGGAGCGACGAAGATGTTGAGTTTTGAGCTCACGGCAGTGCGGCTACCCTCGCCCCGCGTGAGCGGGGAGAGGGTGGCGAGCGGAATTCAAGATGATTTCCCATTGCGTGAAGTGCAGCGAGCCGGGTGAGGGGCGTCGGGTCCGGAGTTGCTCTGGCATGATTCGCCCTCGTTGCAAAGCTCTTCACCCCTGCCCTCTCCAGGCTGCGGCGGGGAGAGGGGATTCCACGCGAGCACTCACGGCACCGTCGATGCGTCCGCGCCGGCGTTCTGGTAAAACACTTCCGTGAAAGTCAGAAGACGCAAAACGACCCAATTGGAGCGTAGCCACGAGACTCCCACAATCCCACGGTGGGTCGGCCCTGTGATCATCGGAGGATCGTTTCTCGCCATCTTCATCGCTGAGACACGACGGCCGCTGCGGAGACAAAGAGAGTCCCGAGCGGTGAGGACGTCGCGCAACTTCACCATGGCGGGCCTGAGTGCCGCGTCGATGGCGCTGCTGCAGCCAGCGCTGCTCATTCCCCTGTTCCGGCGGATTGAGAAAGACCGGCTCGGGCTGCTTCACCGGATGGAGCTTTCTCCCGCAGCGCGGACCCTCCTGGGAGTTCTGCTGCTCGACTACACGCTCTGGTGGTGGCACTGGCTCAATCACAAAGTCCCGTTCTTCTGGCGGTTTCACCTCGCGCACCATGTCGATCGCGACCTCGATGCGACGACGGCAATCCGATTTCATTTCGGCGAGATGTCGCTCTCGGTACTCTTTCGCATGCTACAGGTCCGAGTGTTCGGTATCAGCGAGCTGTCGATGTCGGTATGGCAACTGCTGCTCATGCCTGCCATCTTCTTCCAGCACTCGAACCTCGAACTGACGCCGGAACAGGATCGCGATCTATCACGCTGGATCGTGACGCCGCGGATGCACGGGATCCACCACTCGGACTACCGGAACGAAACCGACAGCAACTGGTCGAGCCTGTTCAGCGCCTGGGACTTCCTGCACGGAACCTTCCGCGAGGACATCCCTCAGCAGTCGATCCGGATCGGCGTTGCCGCATGGCAGGATCTGGATGATGTCACCCTTCCGAAAATCATTCAGATCCCGTTCATCGAACAGCGCGAAGACTGGCGCAACGAGATGGGTGACTTGCAGATCGAGCGCGAGGACCCGATGGAGTCAACCGAAGGGCCAACGGTGGCATCCTGAAGTGGCCGAACATTGCATTGCATGTTCGGCCACCTGGCTCAGGTTCATTAAAAGATTGCATGCGACGGACCGCGTCACCGTGAATGAAAACGGGCAGGGTTCATTAGAAGTCGAACGAAAGGCAGGCATCGAGTGCCCTGCCACAGTCATTACCGCGGAAAGGCTTCGCGCACGCCGCCATCAACGGGAATCATGGTCCCCGTCGTCTTCGCCGAGCGCGGACCAGCAAGGAACAGCACCGACTCCGCCACATCTTCCGCGGTCACACTCAATTTCAGCAGATTGCGCTGGCGGTAGAAATCGGGAAGCTCTTCGAGTGTGATGCCGTGCGCTGCGGCACGCTCCTTTCCGATCTCCTGCCACAACCGCGAATCTTCAAACACCGCGTCGGGATTGACCATATTGGCCCGGATCCCGAACTCCGCTCCCTCGATCGCCGCGATCCGGCAAAGCTGCGCCTCGGCTGCCTTCGACACGCTGTACGCACCGAATGCCGCTCCCGGGGCCGTGACGTTCTTCGTTGCGTTGAACACCACCGATCCGCCCCTCCCCTGAAGCTTCATCGCACGCATTGCCGCCCGCGTGACGTAGAAGTGCCCGGTGGTATTGACCGCCAGTGACTGATGCCAGGCGTCGTCATCCAGATCCCGAAGCGCGCCACCCTTTGCGATGCCTGCATTGCTGACCACCACATCGACCCCGCCGTACCGAAGTACCATTTTCTGAAATCCTTCCTCCACCGAGGAGGGATCCGTGACGTCCATTCGCACTCCGAATGCCCGATCGAGTCCCTGCAGACGGCAGATCTCCAGCGCAACCTCCCGCGCTCCCTCTTCGTTCAGGTCCGCAACGACTACGTGGGCACCCTCAGAAGCAAGACGCATCGAGACGGCTCGTCCGATGCCCCGCGCGCCCCCGGTAACGATGGCAACATGGCCCGCCAGTTCCTTATCCTTCGGAAGAAGCGTCAGCTTGTACAGCTCGAGCGGCCAGTACTCCCCCCGCCACATCTCGCGATCGGGCAGCGACTCGTAGCCGCCCGCACCCTCTGCATCCTCGATGATGCGCCGCGTGTGAACGAAGATGTCACTGACGATGCGAGATCCGCGAGCGTCTTTCCCGGCAGTCCAGATTCCCACGCACGGCGCGATGATGATTCTGGGATCGCTGCTGAGCATTTCCGCCGGAGCATCCTGATTCTCACCGAAATAGGCTTCGTATCTCGACCGATGGTCTGCAAGTGCCCGCGCAACGGCCTCAGCATCGGACTCACCCTCCTGCGGGCGAAACACGAGCGGATAACGGCCGATGTGAAGGAGATGATCGGGCGTTGCGGCGCCCCTCGCAACCAGCTCCTCGAGGCCCGGTGTCGCCGCGAAGGCAAGCGCCTCCGCGGAGCCATCAAATCGAAGCACGACGTGGCTCTTCGAAGAAAGCGCGCCGCGGATCTGCAACGAAAGCTCCGCAATCCGCGACGGCCCGGCAGCCGCAATCGCGGCCGGCCCGCGTATCGCCCGCCGACGGTTCAGATACTCTTCCGCCTCGGTCACGAGCTCGACATGCCGGTCGTACGCCTCCTTCGGCGTCTCTCCCCAAGTGAGCAACCCGTGATTCATCATGACGAGTCCTCGCGCGTTTGCTGATTCCGCAGCGAGGTCTGCAACCCCTTTGCTCATTGCGAATCCGGGCCGTATGTACGGAACGATCAGCACGTCGTCTCCGAAGCATTCGCGAACCGTAATCTCACGACCGCGGTTATTCGTCACCGCGAGAATTGCGTCGGCGTGCGTGTGCAGCACCGCCGCAGCTGGAAGGAACGCGTGCAGGAGTGTCTCGATCGACGGTCGAGGCATTTTCGGATCGAGAAGGCAGCGAGCCAGAAAGTCGACCATCTCGTCGTCTTCCAGCGACTCCCGCTCGAGAAGGGATCGGACGTAGTCGAGCCTCACGGCCGGAAACTGCGCCGCGGTGATGGTCTTCATGTCACTGCCACTTCCCTTGACGTCCATCACATCGATGGTGTTTCCCATCGGATCAACGCCTGTGCGCTTGATGCTGTTGTTCCCTCCGCCCCAGAGCACGAGACTTCCTTCCGCTCCCACGAGACGCGACTGATAGACGAGTTGCTCGAGGTTCCCCTCTCCCGGCGGGAGAGGGGTCAGGGGTGAGGGCCCCTCTTCGCTGAATCTGGATGCATCCCACCGATTCTTCAACTTGGCTCCTCCGGATAGCTCGTGCTCAGTGTCGCCCCTGCCGGGGCCGACCCATCGTGGCCGTTTCGGTCCCTTTCCCGCGGCTCGCGCCGTGGGCTACGTGAAGGTCGCCGCCCCGCCGCTTCGTAGTGCGTCTACTCGATTCCCTCCACGACGATCATCCTCGCCCGCGCGCAACTGTCGCGGATCTTCTTCGCTTCCGCATACTCAGGCGAATTTCTCCATCCCTTCGCCTTCTCGACCGACGGAAATTCCAGAACGACGAAACGATTGGGTCTCCATCCACCGTCGAGGATCTCGACGGCTCCGCCGCGAACGAGATACCGGCCGCCGTGCGCGGCGATGGAGGCCGAGGCGAGCCGCTTGTAGTCTTCGTAGCGCTCCGCGTCGAGAACGTCGATGTCCACCAGGATGTAGGCTGCCATGAGAATCTCCTTCGGGCCGGTTGGAGTTGTTTTAGAAGGTTTACCTCAGCGCCCACGCTTCATTCTCCAGGCCCGGTTTGCTGCGGCGGAAAGGATACAACGAACATGCGGAAGGTCTGCCGGGAGCAATCATCGGCGAGAACCGCATCGCCGCAGTCTGATAATCCTCCTACGACAGCGCGGGGCTTTCGGCGAGGCCGGCATCCAGCTCGTCCTGCTGAGAATCGGCACGATGCCGTCTGGCAACGAGCACGTAGATCGACGGAACGATGAACAAGGTGAACGCCGTTCCGATGATCATGCCGGTCACGAGCATGATGCCGATGCTGTTGCGAGCGCCCGCTCCGGCTCCGCGTGCAAACACGAGGGGCATATGACCCATCACGGTTGCCGCCGTGGTCATCAGGATCGGGCGGAGGCGGGTTCCGGCAGCTTCGATCACAGCAGCCACCTTGTCGCGTCCCTCGATCTGAAGCTGGTTCGCAAACTGTACGATGAGGATCCCGTTCCTGCTGACGAGTCCGATCAAAGTGATCAGCCCCACCTGGCTGTAGATGTTGATCGACGTGAACCCGAGAAAGGAAAAGAGCAGCGAGCCCGAAAGGGCAAGCGGCACCGATCCCGCCAGGATGATGAACGGATCGCGGAAGCTCTCGAACTGTGCGGAGAGTACGAGATAGATCAGGATTCCCGACAACAGAAACGTCGGCAGGAAGCGACTCCCCTCGTTTCGCAACTGCCGGGACTCGCCGGCGTAGTCGATGGTGTAACCCCGAGGAAGAATTGCGCGAGCTTCGTCTTCGAGAAAGCTCAGCGCGTCATCGAGCGAGACACCCGGCGGGATGACACCCTGAATGCGAACTGCATTGAGCTGTTGCATCCGCTTGAGCTCCCGCGGCTCGGTCGATGTCTCGATCGTCGCGAACGTCGACAGGGGAACGAGCTGGCCGTCGGGACCCGTAATGTGCATCTCGGTCAGCTGATCAGCCGTCAGGCGGCCGCTCCGCTTGACCTGCGGAATCACCTTGTAGCTCCGGCCATCGATACTGAACCGGTTCACGTAGTTTCCGCCCAGCAGCACGGACAGGTCACGCCCTGCCTGCGACATGTCGACTCCCTGCGATCGCAGCTTGTCGCGATCGAACACCACCCGCGCCTGCGGCTGGTCGAACTTCAGATCCGTATCTGCGAACATGAACTTGCCACTCGCGAACGCCTTTCCCACGAGCTGGTTCGCGAACTCGGCGAGCCGTTCCGGCTCTTCGGTCGACAGGATGGCCATGTCGACCGGAAATCCTGCCCCGCCGGGCAGCGACGGCGGCACGATCTGGATCGCTCTGATGCCCGGGATCTGCGCGGACTTTGCCGAAACGTCCATGTGAATTTCAGAAATGCTTCGCGATCGCTCATTCCACGGCACCGTCGCCACGCCGCCGAAGCCTCCGGTTGGAAATACGATTCGGAAGGTCGCCGCAGCCTCGGGAAGAGCCCCATAAACCTTTTCCAGCTCCTCGGCGAAGAGCCTGGTCTGGTCGATCGTGGAGTTTGCAGACGCCTGAATGATGCAGAAGATGAAGTTCTGATCTTCGGCTGGAGCCAGCTCTTTCTGAGAGAACATATAGAAGGGAAATATCAGCGCTACGACGATCGCCCAGAGTGTGAGTACGACAGGGCGATACTTCAGAGTTCCGGTCAGCGACCGCATGTAACGCTCGCGAAGCCCGTCGAACCGGTGGTTGACCCAGCCCGCGAACCCCCGCTCCGTGTCGCCCGACCGCAGCAGCTTCGACCCCATCATGGGCGAGAGGGTGAGCGCCACGATTCCCGAGACGAGCACGGCGCCGGCAAGCGTGAATGCGAACTCGCGGAAGAGAGAACCAGTCAACCCTCCCTGAATCGCGATCGGCGTGTAGACGGTCGCCAGCGTGATGGTCATCGCGATGATCGGACCGACCAGCTCGCGCGCAGCGTCCCTCGAGGCCTGCAGCGGCGACTTGCCCATGTGGAGATGCCGCTCGATGTTTTCCACCATCACGATCGCGTCGTCGACGACGAGCCCCACGGCCAGTACGATCGCGAGCAGTGTCAGTAGATTGATGGTGAACCCGAACAGAAGCATCAGGAAAACCGCGCCGATGAGAGAGATCGGGATCGCGATCACCGGGATGATCACACCGCGCACGGATCCCAGAAACAGGAAGATGACCAGGATGACGATCGCCAGCGTCTCGGAGAGCGTCTTGAGCACCTCTTTGATCGACTGCTGGATGTATTCGGTCGAATCGTACGGCATCCCCAGCGTCATACTCGCGGGCAGCTGCTCCCTGATCTCGGGCAGCGTATCCCGAACGCTCTTCATCACGTCGAGCGTATTTGCCGTGGGGAGTGGGAAAATGGCCATGAAGACGGCCGTCTGCCCATTGAAACTGACGTCCTGCTCGTAGGTCTCTGCTCCAAGTACGACATCCGCGACGTCGCCCAGCCGGACCACCTGGCCGCCCTCTTCCCTGACGACCATCTGGCGGAACTCCTCGGCAGTCCGGAGATCGGTGTTCGCCACCAGATTGACCGAGGTCATCGAGCCCTTGGTGCTCCCGAGCGCCGACAAATAGTTGTTCCGTGCTAGCGCATCGCTCACCTGGGACGGTGAGATACCGAGAGCGGCGAGCCGCTCCGGCTTGATCCATACACGCATCGCGAAGGTCCGGTCACCGAAGATCTCGGCCCGCTGAACGCCGCTGATGGCGCTCAGCTTTGGCTGCACGACGCGCGTCAGATAATCCGTGATCTGATTCTGGTCGAGATCTTCGGAGGCGAATCCGAGGTACGCCGACGCAATCTGACTGTCCGAGGTTTCCAGCTGAATGATCGGAGCCTCGGCCTCGGGAGGCAGCTGGTTCCTCACCTGCGCGACCTTCGACTGAATCTGTGTCAACGCCGCGTTCGTGTCGTAGTTGAGATTCAGGTGGACGATGATCGAGCTGATGCCCTGACCACTCGAGGACTCCATGAAGTCGATGCCATCCGCACTCGCAATCACACGCTCGAGAGGCGTCGTGATGAATCCCCGCACCAGTTCCGCGTTCGCGCCGACGTACGCCGTCGTGATCCGAACGTTCGCGATGTCACTGCGTGGAAACTGCCTGACGTTCAGCGTGCGAATCGACTGCAACCCGGCGATGATGATCACCAGGTTGACCACAATTGCCAGGACGGGACGCTTTACGAAGAGGTCGGTGATTTTCATTGAATGCCCAACTCGATGCTGATGAGTGTGTCATCCTGAGCGAAGCGAAGGATCCCCCGCCTCGAGGTAACACCGCAAGTTTTCAGGGGATCCTTCGCTGCGCTCAGGATGACACTCAGCCCTCGACACATCGTTCAACTGTCCTCGGGATTCGGGATCGCCTGATTCGCCGGTTGCACGGTATTGTTGACCGTCACAGCCGCACCGGGCCTCAACTTGAACACGCCGGAAGAGACGACTTCCTCCCCTGGCTTGATACCCTCGAGCACGGCCACCTGATCTCCTCTCGCTCCGCCGAGCTTGACGAACTGGTGCCGCACTCCGCGATATGGCTTGCCATCCGGGCCCTTCACTTCTTCTACGATGAACACCGAGTCGCCGAACGGAGCGTAGCTGATCGCCGAGGCAGGAATCGTGATGACGGACGTCGTGGCACCTCTGTCGAGCCGCGCCTCGACGAACATACCCGGTCGAAGCCGGCCCTCGCGGTTGTCGAATGTCGCCCGAACTCGTGCGTTCCGTGTCTGTTCGTCAATCACTGCATCAACCGCTGAGATTTGTCCCGTCTCCGGCTCCGCGAGCGCGTCGGAGCTCGCCTGGACAGCAGCCCCGGGCGCAATCAAACCGATCTCCTGCTGCGGCACACTGAAATCGACAAATACAGGCTGAAGCGCCTGAAGGGACACGACCGGATCACCGCCCCCGAGATACTGCCCCCGGTCGATCTGGCGAATGCCGAGCGTCCCGGCAAAAGGAGCACGGATCGTCTTGCGCTCGATCGATGCGCGGATCTCTCCCACGCGCGCTTCCGCCTGTTTGAACTCCGCGGAGACCTGGTCGAGCGCCGATTGAGGAATCACACCCTGCGGCGCCATCTCCTGAGCCCGTGACAGCTGCACACGTGAGAGCTCGAGCTGTGCATTCGCGGCTGCCAGCTGCGCCCGTTCCTGTTTGGTGTCGAGGCGGACCAGCACATCGCCTCTGTTCACGCGCTGGCCCGAGTCGAACAGGATCTGCTCGACGAGCCCGGGAAGATCCGCACTCACCGTCACACCGTTCGCCGCGACCACCGTTCCAATGGCATTGATGCTCGCCTGCCACGGCTCGGGCTTGACGACCACAGTCGTCACGGCTTCCGGCGGAGGCGAAAACGATCCCTGCTGCGCCATCGCAGCGCGCATCTGAAAAAACTTCATCCCACCGATGGCCGCGATGAACGCGATGACCACGGCAAACATGATGAACATCCTCTTCTTCATGAACGGACCTTTCGATCTGCCGGGGGACGACCCCTCGGAGAGTTCGGATGCCGGAAGGATACCTGATGAACGGCGCGGACTGACACTCGACGCAGGCTTCGGGAGGCGCCCCTCCCGCTTTTCTACGACGAGTAGATTGAGAAGTTTTCGTCGCCCACGTAGGGAGCATTCCGATGCCCCGCTTCACGGCAGGAGGAGCCGCGAAACTGCTGGCGTCATCGCCACGTCCCAGAACCTACGTCCACGGGCGGAGGAGATCGGAATCTCCTGCTGGAGTCACGCATCCTTCAGAATCACTCTCCCTGCCGCGCCTTCGCGATGCGCTCGCGCTGCTTTGCGGAAATCTCGACCAGACGTCGCAACTCCGCCAGCGGCTCGGGATCGTCGTCGACCTGCAACCGCAGCACGACGTCGTGGTTCAGCCAGACCCCGCCGCCCTTCTTCACCACTACCATCGCAGCGGACTGCATGCCTCTCTTGTCTCCGCCCGCAGCCTGTCCCGCATCGAGCGCCGCCATGAGACGAAGCGACAGATGACCGGTCGTGCTCTCGAACGCTTCGACCATTTTGTTCACCACGTCAGCACCCGCGAGGATGTTTCCCTGTGCCGTGCAGAACTTCCCTCCCTCGTGACCCGCCCACGCGCTCGCCTTCGGGCCGGTGAACGCTGCGTAGTTCCCCTTGTGATCCATCACCGCGAACTGACGTCCCTGCTTCGTCCAGTCCGAAGGCCGCGGATCGGGATCGCTTTCCCAGATCGCCTTCACCGCTGCCGCCGGGGTGAGCCCCGCGCGCAGGAGTGCAAGACCCTGCGGCCCATAACTGACATCCACAATCGCCTGCGTCGTGACGATCCCCACATCGGCCTCGGCCCAGAGCACACCGTTGCCGACCGAGAACACCCGCGACTGCACGGCTCCGCCGACTTCACCCGTCGCTGGGTCGTATCCCACGATGGAGAACGTGGCGACCGGCTCGAACGGCGCGGGCGCTTCCGCCAGGACTGGAACGGGACACAGCAGGACCGCCGCGATGGACGCACACAACAATTTTCTGAACATGAATCCTCCGGGGTTTGGCTCAGAGTATACGCAGAGCTTCGGATCGCTGCCGATCTCCGAGCTCGGCCTTCGAAGGTGAAAACGTTTGGTGAACTTCTCCCCTTGCTCCATCGCCCAGTTTCCAGAAATGCACCGACACGCGACTACGGGCGGGCCTATGATGAATTCTGCCAACCAAGGAGTTTCCATGATCCTCCGTATCGCATCTGCCGGGCTCGTATTGTGTCTCACCGCCGCAAGTCTTCAGGCGGAGGTTCTCATCGTCCCGATCTCCGCCGTCGCGCAGGGTGCCAACAACACGTTGTTCCGGACGGACGCGCGCATACTCAACCCGTCGGAGGACACCACACTGACCCTCACGGCCGAGTTTCTGCCGGCGAACCGCGACAACACTGCGGTAAACGCGATGACGATCACCGTTCCTCCCGGAGAAATGCTCGTCGTCAACAATGTCGTAGCCGATCTGTTCGCAGCGAGCGGCCTGGGAGCGATCCGCTTCGAATCGGACCAGGAGTTCCGCGTGACCTCCCGCACATATACGGATTCGCCGAACGCGGCGGCGCCCGGCACGTTCGGCCAGTTCATTCCTGCAGTCGACGAGGCCGCCGCACTCGAGTCGGGAGTGCTACTCCATCTGTCGAACGACACGAATCTGAGCCAGGGCTTCCGGGCGAATACCGGCTTCATGAATCCGGGCGCTGCGCCGGTCACCGTTGCCGTCGTAGTTCGCTCAGCAAACGGAATCGAGATCGGCACGGGCAGCGTCGGCCCGATCCCTCCCCGCAGCGTCACGCAGGTGAGCGTGGGGGCTTCCATCGGAAACAACGTGAGCTTCGCCAACGGATACATGACGTTCTCGGCGCCGGCTCCGGTGATCGGATTCGCATCGGTCGTCGACAACCGCTCATCGGATCAGATCTTCGTCATCGCCCAGGATCATCCCGCTCCTCCTGAAGAGGAGGAAGAGGATCCGCCTCCGGCCGCGAAAGAGGTGGTCGTCAACGCCGGGCCGAACCTGAGCTTCGTTCCGGCGAACGTGACCATCAACAAGGGCGATACGGTCACCTGGAACTTCCTGGCACCTCTACCGCACACGAGCAGGAGCGATCGCCGGACGGGGTCCGATGTGTGGGACTCGGGCTCGAAGGTGTCGGGAACGTTCAGCCACACGTTTCAGACCGAAGGCGACCATCCCTACCATTGTCAGATTCACAGCTTTGCGGGCGGCAATTTCATGAACGGCGTCGTCACTGTGACGAACATTCAAGCTGCAGGGAAGGCGAAACTCGCCGCAGCCGGCGAACATGCATCGAGTACGGGGCCTCCTCCGACAGAGGCCGACCGTCACGCCCACCACGCACGGGCCTCGCGACCGTAAGCGGGGGGGGCGAAGGGTGAAGGGTGAAGGGTGAAGAGTGAAGGGTGAAGGGTGAAGAGTGAAGAGTGAAGGGTGAATGAGGCTATGCGCAGCTGCTCTGAGCGTTGCAGGACTCGTACACATTCAGAGATCTGAACCGTCTATTGGAGTGACGAAGGAACAGCAAAGAACAGGAAATCATCGATAAGTAATGAATGGGTGTCCCCATTCAACATTCAATTTAACATTCGTCTTTTTCAAAGGCATGAGAAACACCCCACCCCGCGCCCTCCTCATCGCGATGCTGCTTCTCATCGCACCCTCCCTCGCCGCCCAGGACGTGATTCGTCGTCGCGAGGTCGTCGAGTTCGACAGCCCCGAAGGGTGGGCGATGAAGTACTTCGGTGCTGCGACGCTGCTCACGAGTCTCGGGTTTCCACACGAGTCGCGTCCTGGGTCGATCGACGCTGGACTCGAGACGATTCAACTTCCTCATCTGAGCACCGAGGAGCGGATGGTCGGCTTCACCGGAACGAAGTCCGAGGACCTGAACAAGCTTCCCGTTTTCGTCCGGCCCCGCGTGACGATCGGACTCCCGGCCGATCTGTCGCTCACGCTGAGCTATGTCCCTCCCGTTTCCGTGGAAGGCGTCGAGGCGAACCTTTTTTCAGTTGCGCTCGGAAGGCCGATCTATCGTGGCTCAGTGTGGTCCGCCGGGGTTCGGGTCTACGGCCAGGGCGGAACGGTGACGAGCGATTTCACTTGTCCCGAAAAGGAAGCCCGAGCCCCGATCGGTTCGGAACAGAACCTCTACGGCTGCGAGGAACGCTCATCCGATGAAGCGACGCTGCGCTACGGCGGCATCGAGTTGACCGCTTCACGCCCGATCGCAACGCTGCGCGCATCCACTCTTCATCTGGGCGTCAGCGGCAACTACCTCGACAACGAATTCCAGGTGAATGCGCGGACGTTCGGCTTCCTCGACCGCACGCACCTTTCGACCCACGGCATCGTCTACACGGTTCAGGGCGGGCTGAGCTGGCCAATCAGAGGTGGCACCGCCTTCGGGGTCGAGCTCTTCTACGCGCCGCTCGAAGTCGTGCGCCTCGGATCGACGAGCACGACCAATGACGGACTGCTCAACGCGCGCCTGCTGCTCACGCACAGGTTGCGCTGACTCTTCACGATGCCGCGGGGGGACTGACCCGTCCCCGCAGCGGCGGAGCATCCATCGGTGGACCGTCGTATCCTTGCACTGTGCCCGAAACGCCTTCCCGCCGCCCAGTCCTCTCGCGCGGCTGCGATCTCTTCCGGCGATCTCGCGACGAAGTTCCACCACGAGCACAGGCTCGGGGAACGGTTCGCCTCCGATGAGCAGGAGCCGCGCGTCGGCGGAGCTTCCCAGCTCGAGCTCGTCGCGTCCGGGACCGAGGTAGTAGAGGACGTCGGGAACGAGCAGCACACCGTCGAGGCTCGCGCGTCCTTCGCAAACGAATAGAGCGTGCTCTCGAGAGTCATTCACTCGCCTCGCTCGAGCACGGCGTCGTCTACGTCGTTTGATTCGAGCCATTGCTTCGAGGCGGTCGACTCCCGGAGATATGCATCCCAGAAAGCGATGGAGTATGAAGTGATCAGATCGATGCGGCGCTGATGTTGAGGCGCGCGCACTTGCAGAAGCGGCGGTTCATCGCCGTCGAGACGGCCGTTCTGTTTCGCGATCCGCATGGATTCGAGGTCCGCGAAGGTCTGGTGCGTCGCGCCGTCGATGTTGAGGAAGTAGCGGGGAGCGCCGCTGATCGAATCGAACGCCCGACGGCGGTGCTGCAGATTGGTCCGCCAGATCCGGGAGCTGTCCAGCGTGCCGCTCATGTGCATCGTGGGAATCGCGATCGGCGCGAACTCTTTTTCAGTCGGGGACCACTCCATCGTCGGCGCGGAGAGGAGTAGCGCTGCCCGGACACGGGGATCGAGCTCGCTGACCATTCCCTCGTCGGGGAAGTTCACCAACATCCCCCCAAGGGTCAGTGCCGTGTGTGCACCGTACGAGTGTCCTGCCACGCCGATGCGCGACAGGTCGAGCCTGCTCCAGACCGATCCCGCCTCAGAAGTCTTCGAACGCCTTTCGAGCACGTCGATGACGAACCTGATATCGCCCGGCCGGTCCCGGTATTCCGTCGCATCGTACGCCGCACGGTAGATCGCCAGCATGCCCTTACGCCGCAGCACTTCGCTGTCGCTGGCGGCGTGCTGTACATGAATCGAGACGTATCCTCGTGCCGCCCACGCGCGACCCAGGTAGACGTAGCCCTGGCGCGAGCTTCCGAGTCCGTGCGAAAACAGGATTACGGGGAGCGGACCCTGCGAATTGCGGGGTGCGTAGATTTTTACCGGTACGACCCGGCTGCGGGAATCATCATGAAACAGCTCGAGCGATTCGACGATGTCTTCAGGCGGTTCCGGGCGGATCAGCTGCGCAGAAGACCCGCATCCGCCAAGGAGGGCGAGCATGGCGAGCGAAACGAAGATCAGTGGCGCAATGGACATGGCTGGACATTGTCCCATGGTGACCCGAACGGCAAAAGTGGACATCGCATTCGGACGGTAACGCTCCGATTACGCTCGAGCTTCAAAGGTGTCATCCTGAAAGGCTGTGAATTAATTGGACAGAAGTGTCATCCCTGTAGGCGCGGGGCACCGGTGAAGGGGTGATGAACCACCGTGTCATGCTGAGCGAGACTACGTCATCCTGAGCGAAGCGAAGGATCTCTGCTTTCGATGCTCGATTCTCTTCACGAGATCCTTCGCTTCGCGCAGGATGACGTGTTTCTACATCCCTCGCGGTTCGGAGAGGTTCATAGAAGCGGCCAAAAGAGGTTGCCCCGGTTAGCACAATAGGAATAGAGTCAGCAGACGTGCTGCTTCGCAACCTCCTCTTCGCAGCTGTCCTGACCCTCCCGGCTTCTTCCGTCGCGGCCGAGCAGGTTCTCCTCGTTGATGCGAAGGCTTCCGCCGTCAGCTTCGAGCTCCCCGCGACGGGCCATACGGTTCGGGGAACCTTTGCGGTCTCCTCCGGACAGCTCCGGTTCGACCGCGAGACGGGAAGACTCTCCGGACAGATCACGGTCGATGCGACGAGCGGACGGACCGGCAATGCGCGCCGGGACCGGGCGATGCACGCCGACGTGCTCGAGAGCGCGAAATATCCTCGTATAGTCTTCCGGCCTTCTTCCCTCGACGGACGCCTGACACCGTCAGGCGAGAGCACCGCAACGGTTCGAGGCACGATGTCGATTCACGGCAGCGACCATCCCGTTTCGATTCCTGTGAAGGTACAGATCGCAGGTAGCCGGGTCACGGCGCTCGGTACGTTCGAGGTCCCCTATGTCGCCTGGGGGTTGAAGGATCCAAGCGTCTTCGTCGTGAGAGTGGCAAAGAAGGTACGGATGGATGTCGCGCTCCAGGGGACTTTGTCGGGCGAGTAGTCCTGTGCCCTCATTTCGCGCACGATGAAGCCTGATGAATAGCGCCGACGCGGGATCGCGTCCAACACTCCACCGCGACCTGACGCTTCTCGATGCTACCGGAATCGGCTTCGGCGCGGTCGTAGGCGCCGGCGTCTACGTCGTGATCGGCATCGCGGCGGGAATCGCGGGCCCCGGACTCCTGCTCGCGCTGATCATCGCCGGTTCGGTAGCCGCTGCGAATGCTCTCAGCTCGGCGCAGCTCGCCGCGTGCTATCCGGAATCAGGAGGTACGTACGAGTATGGCTACAACCTGCTGCATCCCTGGCTCGGTTTCATCGCGGGATGGATGTTTCTCGCCAGCAAAACCGCGGCGGCGGGCACGGTTGCCATCGGTCTCGGCAGCTATCTCGAACTGCTGGACTCGCGCCTGGAAGCACGTTGGGTCGCGGTCGCAGCGGTCGTCCTGTTCACGATCGCAAACTATTTCGGAATTCGAAGATCGAGCCGCCTGAACCTGGTGATCGTCGCACTCTCCACCGGCGCACTCGTCCTGCTCGTCATCATGGGACTACCGCACATCGAGCGGGCGAACTTCGCGCCGTTCGCGCCGAACGGCTGGCTCTCGATCTTTCAGGCCGCCGCGCTCCTGTTCTTCGCTTACACCGGCTACGCACGCATCGCGACCCTGGGAGAGGAGGTGCAGGATCCGGCTTCGACCATCCCGCGCGCGATCCTGATCACCATCGGAGGTGCGATCCTCCTCTACGCGGCCGTCGCGATCGTGGCCGTCGGGATCTCGGGCGCGGAACGACTCTCGTCAACGGGCGCGCCCCTGGCGATCGTGTCGAACGACACAGGACTGCCGTGGCTCCAGCTGGTCGTCTATGCCGGAGCACTTGCCGCAATGCTCGGCGTGATCCTCTCGCAGATCCTGGGACTGAGCCGGATGGTGTTTGCCATGGCGAGGCGGGGTGACCTGCCTCGATCGCTCTCGACGGTGCATTCCCGTTACGGAGTTCCATGGCGCGCCGTTCTCGCCACCGGCGCGGTTGCGGCCGTCATAGCTGCGACCGGGGCATTGAGCACCGTTGCGTCCGCGGCCGCATTCACGATCCTGATCTACTACGGCATCGCGAACGCTTCGGCGCTACGGCTGCCCCCGGCACAGCGGATGTACAGCCCGAAGATTCCAGGCTTCGGGCTTCTCGGATGTGCAGCGCTCGCGATCTCGCTGCCGCTTCGTGTGATCGCGATCGGCTCGATCACCCTGCTGGCAGGAATCGTTTTTCGGATCCTGTTCCGGCGGTTCGCGATCAACGAGTCAGCCGGTCCTCACTTCTGAATTCCTCAATCCGCTTACCGCCAGTCGAGGCGAAAGTGCGTCACTCCGAGCTCTTTGAGCCGGCTCCGCAGCTCCTCGGTCGGCTTGACGAGCTCGGGAACCTTGCGGTCATGCACCTCGACAAATGCCTGATCGATCGAGCCCTGCAGCCCTTCATCGAGGAGCTGGTTCAGTATCCCTACTTCGGCTCCTTCGATGTCCATCTTCAGGATGCGCACGCGACCATCGAGATCCTTGATGAACTGTGCGAGCAGAACGCCCTCGACCATCGCGAAGTTGTCTTTCTTCACATTCTTTTTGCCGGCAATCAGCGATGAGCCGGTCGACCAGTGCACGGGATCTTCGTCAGCCCACTTGTGGAGGTAGAGCTTCACTTTTCCCGGCTCGGTAGTCACGGCGGCATGAAACGCCTTCACATGCGGATACTTCGCCGTATTGGCCAGGAGCGTTTCGTACGCTGCGAGGTTGGGCTCGAACGCATAGACCGTCGCTCCCGACCTGGCCATTAGCGTAGTGTAAATCCCGACGTTCGCCCCGCAGTCAATGACGATGTCGCCGGGCGACAGCCGGTCGATCGCTTCCTGAAACGCCACCATCTCGGGAGGTTTCCTGCGGTTCCGGCGCTTGCTGTCGAGCCGGCGGAGAAAGGCCAGTAGGCTCATGTGTGCCGCCATTCTAGCGGGATTGGTCCCCCGGCAGGCGATGACTATGCTGCTGGACTCTTGCACGCGTGGTTCCCGGGATGCGAACAGGCAGGATGTCTGCACTGCGATAAGCGGGCAGGCAAAATCGCCTCAATTCGATCCGCAGGACTGATCTGAAGAAATGACACGATGAAAGAGGTATTCCCCTGCGCCGCGATGTTGCTGCTCAGCGCATGTATCACGCATGATGGCGCCATGACGCCTCTGGTACTACGAGAACATCGAAGGCGGCCACGGCGGGAGCAGCACGAACGAACAGCTCGCCTATCGAATCGCGCTGTCGTACACGCATCTGTGGAGACATCTGGGGAAATAGAGATGGGGGCGGGCGATCCCTCTTCCGGAGGGAGAGGGTGCCCGAGCGAAGCGAGGGCGGGTGAGGGCTCGGAGAATTCGGAGAGTGTGTCGGGCGGCCTGCGAGCCTCCCCTACGGCAACAGAGTCCCGCCCGCTCACTAATGGCTATGCGAGAGAATCGCGCAACTCGCGCAGCAGCGCTGCCCCGTCGCCTCGCCATGCGCTGCCATGCATGCAGGCTAAAACATCGGGCGACGTTGCCGCGAGCTTGTCCAGAAGCATTCCCGTGTCACGGCCGTGAGCGTAGTAGTCCATCGCGCCGCGGAACGCTTCGCTCGGTGCGAGCACGTCGCTCTCGGTGATGGCCTCCGCACCCGCACCAGGTTGCGTGAAGAGGTCACCGCAGAAAAGCGTCCTGTCCGTCTCATCGAAAAGGTAGCCCGTCTCCCAACCGTGTGGCAGATGGGGAGCGTCGAGCCAGCGCATCGTGTGACGGCCGATCGAGAGCGTCTCTCCGTCCGAAAGACCGCGAGGCGGTCGATCGGCGATGTCGGAGATCGAGACCATCGCGGCAATGTTTCCACAGAGCGGCGTGGCGTCTGGTGCGATCCCGAGCCACTCGTTGAGCGATCCACACTCGTCGGCCTCGAAGTGCGAGAACGCGATCCAGCGCAGCTGCTCCGGCGGCAGCACGGCGGCTACTGCTTCGCGCACCAAAGTGAAGAGTCGGCGAGGTCCGGTATGAAACAACAGCGGCTCATCGTCCACGACCAGATACTGGTTGAATGAGAACGCGCCTGCCGGAATCTCGATTGGAGTATTGATGCGATAGACGTCTGTCGCGATCATGTCGATCTGCGTGCCTGTTTGCGTGTTCGTCCTCACGTGCACCTCCTGCATGACGTAATTCAGTAGAACTGGCGGAGCCGTGATTATGTAGCACCGCCCAAGGAGCAACAAGGCCCGACGATACATCAAGTGAACGATTGTCAATCCGGTCAGGAAAAACGAATGCCTGCCGGGCAAGCTCGGACGCGAGCGTCTCCGGACGGTAGTAGCGATCGAGAATGGAAGGATTCCAATCGAAGGAACCTCAATGTGGCAGACTGCGCAGAATCAGATTATTCCGGGCCGGAACGTTCCCGACACCGAACAGACTACAGGGAGGACGAACATGAGATCCGTGCAGCTCCGAGCCGCTTCAGCTCTCCTGCTTCTCCTGATCCCCGTTTCCTCATCTGCTGACGAAGTCGATCGGTACGTGGAGTCGCAGCTGAACAAGCTCGGCCTCCCGGGGCTTTCGCTCGCGGTTACGCGTCAGGGAAAGATCGTGAAATCGCAGGGGTATGGCAAGGCCGATCTCGAGCTCAACGCACCAGCGACCAGCGCCAGTCTTTACGAGATCGGGTCGCTCACCAAGCAGTTCACCGCGGCAGCGATCATGCTTCTGGCCGAAGAAGAAAAACTCGCCCTTAGCGACTCGGTGCTGAAGTATTTTCCCGGCGCACCGCCGAGCTGGAAACCCATCACGATCCGTCACCTTCTGAACCACACATCGGGAATCAGAAACCACGTAGCGGTTCCGGGCTACCTGGATGTCTTCACGACCAA
This sequence comes from Thermoanaerobaculia bacterium, assembly GCA_041748075.1. GTDB lineage: Bacteria > Acidobacteriota > Thermoanaerobaculia > Gp7-AA8 > Gp7-AA8 > JBGSYJ01. The sequence continues at coordinate 74,991 of JBGTDX010000116.1, read as the reverse complement.
CCTCTCCGGCGTAACGCAGCCGCGGCGCGATGAACTTCTGCGCATGTTCTTTCAGCTTCCGCTCGAGTTCGAGCCAGGAAAGACATGGGCCTACGACAACACGGGCTATTACCTCCTCGGGATCATCGTCGAGGAGGTCAGCGGGGAATCGCTCTGGCAGTTTTTCAACAATCGCATCTTCGATCCGCTGGAAATGACAGCGACACGGAACACGGATCCTAGCCCGATCGTAAACGCCCGCACGTCCGGATATGGTCTGTCGAACGGCACGTTCGAGAATCGTCCGGTTCTGTTGCCGGACATCGCTTTCTCCGCAGGGTCGCTTCTTTCGAATGTCGCCGACATGGCGCGCTGGGATGCGGCGCTCTACGGAGAAACGCTCCTGCAAAGGAGTACGCTCGAAACGCAATGGACGGCCGCGCGAGATCCAGACGGTGAAACTCTGCCTTTCGATTACGGACTGGGATGGTTCGTCAGCGCGTACAAAGGTCACCGCATCATCCAGCACAGTGGCGGCACTCCGGGTTTCTCCTCCGTCTTCTACCGATTCTCCGATGACGGCCTCGGGGTCATCATTCTGGCAAACAGCGGTGACCGCATCCTGGACCAGATGGCGCTCGACATCGCAGGTATGTACGTGCCAGCGCTGAAGCGTCCTGAGCGGTCCGATGATCCCGATCCTGGAGCCTCGGACGTGGTGCGCGACACGGTCGCCCGCCTCCTGAAGGGAGAGCACGACGTGGAGAGGTTTACCCTGCCCATGCATCTCTTTCTCGAGACAACGACGGGCAAGGGATTCTGGGAATGGATCGCGTCTCATGGCGAAATGACATCTCTCACCTACTCCGAAATGGAGCATCGCAACGATGGAAAGATGTTGCGATACAGAATGACGTTGGGAGCGAACCCGTACTGGCTGTCCGTGCGAATGACGCGCGATGGGAAAATTTCTCAAATCACCTGGTGGTGAGCTCGCGGCGCATGAGCGACGAGGCAGGAGGGCAGAATTCTTATGCGACCTCATGCCGCCACCTGAAGGTGGGGGTCTTCCGAGCTGTCGAATCGTGAGCCCGCGAAGCGGGCGACAGAGCTGTGTCCGAGGCACAATTCGCGCCTGGGGTCTCAGAATCAGAATTGAGACTTCAGAATTCTGAATTTTCAGATAGATGACGGATTCACGGTGACTCTACCGTGCGGATTCTCACTTCTCGATTCTCAGGTCGCGTTTCCCGAGCGCACGCTGCACTAGCTCGCTGATGGCTTTGCGGATCGCGGGAGACTCGGCAAGCGGAGCCTCCCGAACCGCCGGCGTGGCATGTACGCGCGCCATCAGCTCATCGAGCTCGGCGCCCACAAGGTCTTCCAGGATCTCGTACAGCCCGCCCTCGCGCTCCTCCAGCGGATTGTGCAACGTGAGAATTTCACGGATCTGCTCGATCTCCGTCCTGCTCGGCGGGGGAACGAGAAGAGCCGCCAACGCTGCGTGATCGATGTGCAGCTGTTCCTCCAGCGGCGTGATCCCGCGCCGCTTTCGCAACTCCGGGAAGAGAATTCTCTCCTCGATCCCGATGTGTCTGAGCAGCCCCTGGCGGAACTCGGCATGCATGCCGGCCTCGACGCTGCCGTCCGCTCCAAGACAGCCGGACAGCAGCAGATCGAGTCGATCGTGGTCGTGCGAGAGAAACTCATGAAGCTCCGAAGCCATTCTGGGGATCTCCCACGCCGGACAAGTGAATCAGTGACTGCAGGGTGAAGCCATGTTGCATCCTTCGAACTCCGCCGGCTTCCCGGCCTGATCTTCGAGGGCGATGGCGCGGGGGAAGTAAAGGTTGTTCTCCACGTGAATGTGCTCGTGGGTGGTCGTTTCAAACTCGGCGAACCGCCTGTAAAGCTCGCGATAGCTGAAGCAGGCACTCTCCGGAGGCGTGAAATCCTCGGTGATCTCGCGCAGACGGGCCAGGAGCTCGCCCACCCGGTCATGCTCGAGCATCATCATGCGGACGGGGTTTCTGACGGTTCCGAAGAACGGCGTCGGCGCCGTGCCTTTTTCCAGCTGTTCTACATAGGGGAAGAGCACCTGCTCTTCCTTCGCCATGTGAGGCAGCATGTCGACTGCCAGCGCGCGGACGAGCTCCAGCACCTCGGCGAGCTCGGGACGCCGCTCTCCATGTACCGAGTGCACCTTCACGGCGAGCGGCTCGAATGTGGCGAGCTCCTGGCGCGTGTATCCGTGATACGTCGATACGATCGCGTCCGACATCGAAGTCAGCGTGATGTTCTGCCAGTCGCGTCCCTGTGCGGGAGCGGCGGAAAGCTTCTCGAGCTCCTCGACAAAAGCCTCGACGGTCTTCCCGGCAGCCTCGACCGCATGCGGAAGAGGCGTTTTTCCACCGCAGCAGTAATCGATCTTCCAGGCTTCGAAAACTCTGATCGAGTTCGGCATTTCAACCGCCAGTTCCCCGACGGTCCGTTCATTGATTGAGATCGTTGTAGTCATCAGTGTCCTCCGTGTCAGTGGAGCTCATAGTCCGCCAACCGTGGGGATCATCCTATGACGGAAGTCATACGGGAACACTGTTCGAGACGAAGCCGTGAAAGACACATGACAGCGCTTCTCAGGCGATTGCGTCGCCGACGGAAGGAACGAGACGACCGCGCCAGCGGCCCACGAAGAAGCACAGCAGGCAGAACGCCGCGAGAAGGATGAACCCCCAGGTGAAGGCCCCGGTGATGCGCTGGAAGAACCCGAGCGCCAGTGGGGGGAAGAAGCCGCCCAGACCGCCTGCCGCACCGACGAGCCCGGTCACCGCGCCAACGGTCGTGGGAAAGTACTGCGGCACCAGCTTGAACACGGCGCCGTTGCCGAGCCCGATCGCCAGCGCCATTCCCAGCGCGCCGATGGTGAAGGTCGAGATCAGGGGACATGCCATGAAGATCGCCATCGCCGCCGTGAACGGAAATACCCACTTCAAAATCCGCTCCCCGCCGACTTTGTCTGCGAGCGTTCCGCCGAACGGCCTGGCAGCCGTCGCGAGCACCGCGAACCCCGCGGTGCGCAACCCTGCGTCGAGCGGCGTCAGATTGAACATCTCGGTGAGAAACGTCGGGAGATAGATGGCCATCGCAACGAACCCGCCGAATGTCAGGAAGTAGTACATGCTCAGTATCCAGCTATCTCGCTCTTTCAAAGGCTCGAGCGCCTGAATGAACGACTTCGGTTTCGCCACGACGGGCGCGTCCTCGGCCTTCGCCAGGAACAGGACGAGCCACACGAGCGTAATCGCTGCAAAAATCCAGAATCCCCAGCGAAAGCCGAGAGCCGCCGCAATGAGTGGCGCTCCGAATGACGCGACGGACTGCCCGAAGTTGCCGGCGCCGTAAATGCCGAGGGCCTTTCCCTGGACTGCAGCCGGATACCAGCGGCTGACGAATGCACCGCCAACCGAAAAACTCGCGAGCCCGATGCCGACGAAAAACCCATAGATGAGCAGCTGCGCATACGATGCGACGAAGCCCATCAGGACGGCAGGAATGATCGTGCACGCCATCACCACGGCAAAGACGCGCCGTCCGCCGTATCTGTCTGTCAGGATTCCGAGCGGAATGCGCCCGAGGCTTCCGAGGAGAACTGGAAACGCGAGGGCGATGCTGACCTGAACGGGATCGAGCCCGAGCCGGGTTTTGAGGATCGGCATCATCGCCGACACGGAGCCGAAAACGGCGAAACAGACGGCGAACGCTCCCGTGCCGAGCGCCAGCTGCAACGTGTTGCCTCTCGCTTCGCTCACCTTCGCTCCATTCTGTAGATGTAAACGAGCAGTCCTGCATTCAGCGCGAAGCAGACGACGCTCGCGATCGCGGCGGGAATGATCACTGCCTCCTGCCCGCCCAGGAACGCATTCATCGTCGCCGTCAGCAGCCAGAGCTGAAGCACGACGATCATCAGCACGATCGCGAGAATACCGAATACGATCGTGCTCTTCTGAGATCGCGAGAACGGACGGTTCATGCCTGCACCTCGATCCCGGTCGCATAAAGAAATCCGTCACGGATCTCGAGCGTGATCCGATCGAGGGGCCGGCGCGGCGGACCTGCCGTCGGAATGCCGCTGCTCATCTCGAACCAGCCGTTGTGACAGGGACAATGAAATTTTCCACGGGCGACATCAGGCACGACGGCGCAGGTCAGGTGCGTGCACTTCTGGTTGAAGGCGACGTACGACTGCTCGCCCGTCCGCACGAGGATGCAGCTGTCGTGGGCGTCGGGGTAATCGAAGACCATCGAGCTTCCGACGGCGAGCGCATCGGCTCGCCCGATTCTCATCACGGGCGGGGCTCCCCGCCGCTTGCGTTTGAAGTTCTCGAAGACGATCCAGAACTGCCCTGCGACGAACGCGAGGCTCGTCAGCACGAGGAACTTCGTGAAGTCCCGCCTCGCCACGAGCTCGTCCTGCGGCCAGTCGATCGGAAAGTCGTTCCTCCACTGCGGCTGATCGTGATACGGCCGCCCGTCCGGCGGAACCGAAAGCTGATCAGGAGTCGTACGGGTCGGAGTCGTCGGAATTTCTGTCATTGGCTTCGTTCGCCCATCACATGTCGTCGAATACGGACTCGAGCATGTCGACGCGACCGGTCGGCTCATCGTCCATCGCCGAGAGCACGTCAATATTCTGCGTGCCCGAGTCGCGTGGAATCATCATGTTCACTTTCGTGGTGATCGTCTGATTGCCGAACTGGAAGCTGTTGACCGGTTCGGAGCGGGGCCGCTCTCGCTCGATGTCCTCCCGCTTCCCGAAGTCGAGTGCGCCCGAGGGACAGACGCTCGCGCACATTGGCTTGAGGCCGACCGAGGTGCGGTCGTAACACATGTCGCACTTCATCATCAGTGAGAACTCGGCCTCCATCTTCGGAACGCCGAAGGGACACGCGACGACGCAGTTGTTGCAGGCGATGCAGCGCGGCTTGCGCGCGGACTGCACGACGCCGTCGCCCGTTCGCTTGATTGCATCTGCCGGACAAACCTCGGCGCACGTGGGCGAATCGCAGTGCATGCAGATTACGGGGACCGTCTGAACGGAGATGGGCCGGTCGACGTACTGGAGGTGAATCATCGAATGTCCCCGGTGCGTATCGCACTCGCTGCAGGCAGCCACACAGGCCTGGCATCCGATGCAGCGGTTCGGATCGACGAAAAACTCCATGTTTGCGGCAACCGGCATCTCACCTCCCCCGCTGCACTGCGGATCTCGCGACGTCGTCACCGCCACCGCGGTTCACTTCCGTTGTGCTCGTTCCGGGAAGCTCAGTCATCACCGCGTCCGTAGGTGGATCCGATTTTCGGACACGCACCGCACAGACTTTGTACTCGGGAATCTTCGATATCGGATCCTGCGCGGCGATGGTGAGCTGGTTCGCCGCCTTCCGTCCCGGCCAGTGGTAAGGAATGAAGATCGTGTCGGGACGGATCGTCGTGACGACCTGCGCGCGCAGCGTCATCGTTCCCCGCCGCGACTCCGCCGTCACCCAGTCGCGATCCGCAATTCCGTACTTCAGCGCGAGCTTCGGATGAATCTCGATGCGCGGCTCCGGATACTGATCGACCAGAGGGCCAATCCTGCGCGTCTGCGTGCCGGAAAGAAACTGACTCACGACCCGTCCAGTCGTCAGGATGATCGGATACTCCTCGTCTACATCTTCTGCCGGCGGGCGATACGCGGGAACGTTGAACCGCGCTTTTCCGTCGGGAAAATAGAACGGGCCTGCACCCTTCGCGACGGAGTTCCACGAACCCGGCTCGAACAGGCGCGGCGTTCCCGGATGATCTTCCGTCGGGCAGGGCCAGCAGACGCCGTTCTGCGCTTCGATCTTCTCGTACGTGATGCCGTAATAGTCGGCCACGCCGCCCTTCGATGCGATGCGGAGCTCGTCAAAGATCTCCCGCGGACTCTCGAAGGTGAATCCTGTGGGCCGTCCCAGAGCCGCGGCAATGTCCTGGATGATCTTCCAGTCCTGCTTCGCGTCCCCCGGAGGCTCGACCGCTTTATTGATCTTGATCACCAGGCCTTCGACCTGTGCAACGACGCCTTCGTCTTCTTCGTGGAGCGAGCCGGGAAGGACGATGTCGGCGTGATGCGCCGTCTCGCTGAGAAAGAAGTCGATCACGGTAAAGAACTCGAGCTTCTCGAGAGCACGAGTGACGAACGCGTTATCGGGAAGCGAGACTTTCGGATTGAAGCAGATGCTCAGCAGCCCCTTGATCTCGCCGGCATCGATCTTCCGCATCATCTCGTAGCAGTCGACCCCCGCCTGCGGAATCGAATCGGGCTCGACACCCCACACTCCGGCGATGTATTTGCGATGCTCCGGATTGCCGATGTCGCGCCATCCGGGGAGCTGGTCCGCCTTCTGTCCATGCTCTCGGCCACCCTGCCCGTTCCCCTGCCCGACGACCGTGCCGTACCCGCAGTTCGGCTTTCCGATGCGGCCCGAAGCGAGAACGATGTTGATGGTCGAGAGGCAGTTCTCGACGCCGTGCGAATGATGCTCGATGCCGCGTGCGTGCATGAGGAAGCTCGAGCCCGCATTTCCCCACAGCTCCGCCGCGGCCCGGATCGATTTCTCCGCGATCCCCGTCACCTCGGCAGTCTGCTTCGGCGTCCACTGCTTCACATGCTCCGCGACTGCCTCGAATCCGACCGTGTTGTTCTCGATGAATTCGTGATCGAGCCAGTCATTCTCGATCATCAGCTGGAGGATCCCGTTGAAGAGGGCGACGTCGCGGCCGGGCTTGACCGGCAGAAAGATGTCGGCGGTGCGAGCGATCGGGGTGATCCGCGGATCGACGACGATGACTTTGCCGCCGTTTTCCCGCGCCTGCCAGACGTAGTTCGTCGTGATCGGCGAGCACTCGGCGGTGTTCGAGCCGGCGATCAGGACCACTTCCGCTTTCAGGATGTCATCCCACGGACTCGCGCTGCGATCGATGCCGAACGACTTCTTGTTCGCGGCGCCGGCGCTGACCATACAGAGCCGTCCGTTGTAGTCGATGTATTTCGTCTTCAGGCAGACTCGCGCGAACTTGCCCATGAGGTAACACTTTTCGGTGGTCAGACTCGCGCCTGAGAGAACGCCGAACGCATCAGGACCATACGCCTGTTGGATCCGTTCGATCTCCGACGCGACGCGTGCGATCGCTTCCGGATATGGCATTGCGGAGAACCCGCCCGTAGCAGAGGGATCGCTGCGCAGCGCAGTCGTCAGCCGGTCCTGATGCCCGCCCTGCAGATAGCGCTTCACACCCTTTGGGCAGAGCATCCCCCTGTTGAAGGGAAAGTCGTAGCGCGGCTCGAAGCCGATGACGGCGTTGTCTTTGACCTTGAGATTGATTCCGCATTGCTGCCCGCAGAAGCAGCAGTGCGTGCTGACTACTCTGTCAGGTTCGACGTCCGTATCGAGGCGGACGCCCTCCATACGGTTGAGGTGCGGTCCCCATACGTCTGCAATCGCGTCCTGTTCAATGGGAAGTCGGGTCATTTACTCCATCCTGACTGTTGCGTGGTCTGCGGGACTGCCAACGCGACCCCACAGCTGGCCCTGAGCGATGGCGAGCATGGAGCGACGGCAGGCGGGGCAGATGCGCTGGTAGTGGTCGAGTCCCGGTTTTTTCGTCTCGTAGCGATAGCCGAGCTCGCGCTCGACGTCAATGAGGTCGTTGATCTGCAGAAGCGGCGCGTACTCCGCCTCGCAGCGGGCGCACTTCGCCATCCCCTCGCGCGCGCCCACGTCCTTGTAGAAGCTCACGCCCAGCTGCGCCGGACGCTGAAAGATGTGGAAGAACTTCCCGAACGGCATGTACAGAAGCGTGAAGATCACGGTGATCGCGTGGAGCAGCGCGAGGAAGTCGTAACCATAGCCCTGCATCCATGTGTAGCTAGCCGTGAGCATCAGGCCGGTGATGCTGATGGCGAAGAGCAGAATGAGCGGCAGAAAATCCTCCGCGAACTGCTGGACCGCTGCCGCGCCGTGATCGCGCATGCGCCGGCGCATCGCCAGCATCACCCCCGCAATCACCATGAACGACGACCATACCAGGCCGTGAAAGATCGTGAAGGCGAGAACCGAGTGGATCGCGAACGACGTCGTCGGGAAGCCGAAGATGAATGTGCGATACGACTCGAAGTCTCCGGGCACGGTCTCGAAATGGACCCAGCCGAATACGAGCGGAAACGTAATTGCAAAGGCGAGGATGCAGCCCCACATGATCAGGAAGTGCGCGATTCCCCGCGAGTGACCACGCCGGAAGATGAAACGGTTCAGAGCGAAGTCAGCCGTCACGCGGCGGAACCAGTTGGCGATGTTCCGGCTCAGATGCCCGCGACTGAAGAACACCTGCCACCCGCGATTCCAGTAGCGCTTCGTCGGCGGCTTCTGCAGCCACATCGCATACCGGTATGTGATCGCGAACGTCGCGAAGAGCACCGCGAACGTGTAGCCGACGAGCGCGGCGTCGAAATGCTGGAGGTTTCGCGAGCCGACGACGATCAGGACTCCGAGGATCAGAGTAAAGAGGACGCCCCAACCGGCGGAGACGATCCGCTCCCGTCCGACTCTTCCGCTCTTCAGATCGACCTCCTTTCGGTCCTCTCTGCGTCGTATTCGGTTCGCCAAGGCCCTCATGCACGAGCCGGACCTGATGCCGGACAACGAGCGCAGGAACCCGCGGCTCATGATATGAAGAGGCCTGCACGCCGGACATGACATCCGTCATGACTCCGGGACATCTTATGGCAACCGAGCCTCCCGACGAGAACCCCATGATCCGCGCAGCCTTGCGGGCGATTCCCACGCTCGCTTCGCTTTCGCCCGAGGACCATACCGCCCTCATCCCGCTCTGCCGGATCCATGGCTATGACAAGAACGCCACGATCTTCCGCGAAGGCGACGCCTCGGATCAGATCTTCTTCATCTATATGGGGCGGGTCAAAATCATCAAGAGCGTCGGCGACCGCGAGCTCATCCTCGAGATCCTGGATCAGGGAGAACCCGTGGGCGCAGTGGCAGCATACGAGGGCCGGCCTTACCCCGCTGCCGCGGTAACGCTCGAACCGTCGAGCGTCCTCACGATCGGCCAGGACGACTTTTTTCGTCTCCTGACGGACCGCCCGATCGTCGTCCGCCGGATCCTCTCCGGTCTGACGATGCGCCTGATGGCTTTGAACAAGCGGATGCTCGCCATGACCGGCTCGATCGAACAGAAGGTCGCGCGCCTGTTTCTGACTCTCGGCGAACGCCTCGGCACCGTCGAGGGCAACACGATGTTCATCCCGATGGCACTCTCACGACAGGAGATTGCAGACCTCGTCGGAACGACAGTCGAGAGTGCCATCCGCCTCATGAGCCGCTGGAACAAAGACGGACTCGTCATCACTGAGAAGGATGGGTTCAGAGTTCCCGATCGGGAGAGCCTCCGCAAGATCGCAGAGAATTGAAAAAGGGATTCTCTATTCAGCCGCAGGATCCCGTTGATGGACGAGTCTCGCGCGCTTCGCGTATCAATGCGGCACCGAGTGAACGAAGCCGACATGAAACGAGTCGAATCTCTCGCAGACACTCCTCCAGACCGCCAGTGGCTGTTCGTCTCGCAAGCGGGTGCGGATTCATCATTCTCCGGCGAGGGGGCCTGCGAAGCCGAGGCCGGTAACGGATTTCTGCAGAAGTGAACCACCTTGTAGAGCGAGCCCCTTCCCGGCGAGCCGCCCTATACTTTCGATCTGTCACGATCATCCCGATGACCGCGCTCACGACATGATTGAACGCCGCTGGTTCTTTCCCGTTCTCATCGCGGGGATCACCTGCTTTGCCGCCTGGCTCCGCCTGCACGCTCTGGGCGCGCCCTCGCTGTGGCTCGACGAGATCCTCAACGTCGGAATCAGTCGCGCACTCAGCTCCCTCACCGTCGTGGACTGGCTCATCGGCTTCGAACGCGAGAACGGGCCGCTATACTTCGCCTTTCACGGGTTGGCGCTGAGGCTGCCGCTCGGTGTCGAGGCCGCGTTCCGGCTGCCGAGTGCAATCCTGGGAATTGCAGCGATCCCCGCCATCGCCTGGACGGCGTCGAGATCAGACCGTTCGCGCCTGACAGGTGCATGCGCCGCCCTTCTCCTCGCCGTCTCCCCGTTTCACGTCTTCTATTCGCGCGAGGGCCGGCCGTATGCGCTGCTCGTTCTCGCCACGCTCGGCGTCTTCGCCGGGCTACTGCATCAGATGGGTCGCTGGCGAACGCTCCTGATCACTCTGTCGTTGCTCGCAGCTGCATCGAGTGCACTCACTGCCGCCCCTCTCATCGTTGCAACGATCGCCATTCTCATCATCGACGCAGTCCTCTCGCGTGAGCAGAGACGCCAGTCGATGATCGCACTCGCGAGCTCGTTCGCGGCGGGCGGATATCTCCTCTTCTACCTCCGGTTTCCGCGTCCTTCGGACACCCTGGGGTTCGATGAAGGCTTTTCCAACCTCGGTGTCATCGTCCTCAACGCGTTCACCACGACTTCAGCGGAATCGGTCGTTCTCAGCGGCTGGTCACTGTGCGCAGCGATTCTCGCCGTTGTCGGATTCAGCACAATGCGTGACCGACGCGCTGCTCAAATCGCTCTTGCCCTGACGCTCCTTCCAATCGGAATCGCGATCGCCGCACTCATCCAGACTGATCACTGGTTCTCGGTACGTTATGTAATCCTCGGTCTCGCTCCCTTTGTCGTTCTCGTCGCAGCGGGGATCGCGGCCGTGGGGCGAGGTGTGGCTGAGCTGATGGGACGTCTGCTCCCACAGGTCCGTGAGCGGGTTTGGGTCTTCGCACTGCTCCTTCTGTCGGCTTTCGCATTCGCGGCATTTCCCGCCTCCCGCACCGAACCGATTGCACGCGCCGACTGGCGGGGAATTGCCGGGACACTCGCCGCCAGGGCGCACGACGATGACGTCGTTCTGACACCCGGAGAGTGGAGCGCCGTCTCCATTCGCTTTTATCTGCAGGAGCTCGGCAGGCCGCTCGACGTTCGTCCCGTCGGGGGAGACACCGAGCTCGCGCGCTATGTGATCGGACGGAGAGTGGGAGGATGGGTCGTGCTCGGTGGATGGGAAGACGATGGGGCGGTTCGCCAGTGGGCATGCACGCTTTTCACGATCGCGCGCGACCGGCGGGAAGAGATCCGGCTCGCATGGGCTCCGGGACTCGCGTCCTTTCTGCAGCACCGCGCCAAACCCCAGGATCTAGATCGCTTCGTCGAGAGCGTCACTCGAAGCCAGAGGATTGCCCTCGGGCCGGGAAGAGAGTTGCTCACGGGCGACGGGTGGCATGATGCTGGAGGATCCGTGGGCGAGTGGTTCCGCTGGGTTCGAAAGGAAGTGAGCTTTCTCGCGCCAATCCCTGCAGGTAAATCGCATCTCGAGCTCGACGTCGTCGCCAATCCCGGACCGAATCTCCTGCAGCAAATGACTGTTTCGACTGACGGCGGTGTGATTGCCCGTCATGAGATCACCGAATCGATGTCGACGTACGCGGTTGATCTCGGAACGCACGGCGCCGCAAGACTCGAGGAGATCAGGATCGGCTTCGAATGGGAGTACTCGCCAGCGGAGATCGACGGCACGTCCGATACTCGAAAGATTGCAGCGGGCGTCGGCTCGATCGTCATCATCCCTCAGAGCGCGCCTCGGTCTGCATCAATTTCGCTTCCCGTTCTATTCAACATCAATCCGCCGCGCCTCGACTACCTTCCCGACGACAGCATATGCGAGGGTGAGATTTCGTGGACGGCGACCGGCCGGGAAACGATGCTCCTCAGATTGGGCTATCCCCAGGATACGAAGCTCGACACCTCGCGAGCTGCTTTCGCGGCCGCACTCGTCGAAGCGCTGCCGCCGCGCGAGTGCCTCACGGACGAGAGTTTTTTATCCCATGTCTTTCCCCTGCTCCTCGAGCGCTATCCCGATAGAGTCGGGAGAACATTTTATCTTGCCGGAATGATGTCTGAATGGTCGCGTGAGAACGTCGTATGCCGTATCTCCCGCGCAGAGGAGTTCATGAGGATTTATGCAGAGCCCGGCAGTGGGGAGTGAGGTTGGGCGGGGAGCACGTTCACTTCATGGGTGGGCGTGCTGACGAACACCAGGCTGAGGGACGGCCTACATGCGCTCGACTGGCTCGCGACCCTTGTTCAGGGAGTCGCCTTTCCCTGCAGGATCACACGGGGGTTCCCTACGGGTCGTAGAGAGCCTGCCTGACCCTGCGTTTTTTGGCATGCGTCGATCATGAAGCGACCCGAAGTCAGCCTGAATTCTTCCAGAATCGACTCATTTTTCGGCTTCGGAAGAAGTCGTCGAAAGTAACAGACCTGGAGATCAGATTTCCCTCAGTTTTCAGACAATACCGAAACTCCGACTCGGCGGTCGTGTTCGCACCTCCGTTCGAAGCCGTAGCGATTGACCTAGCGCCACTCTGGACCTGACCAGGGGCGCGCGGGCGGCCGGCGACCGCAACTCAACCTCGAGTCAGGCCCTGGCAATTCGAAGGTCAGCCGGTCGCGATACTGCTCACTTGATCGGAATGCGATCCTTGTTCCGGCCCAGCCAGTCATCGAACGATTGCAGCTCAGGATTGAGCTCCCGCGACGTTTCCACACTGCGCACCCCGCAGAACTCTTTCTCGAAATCGCGCTTGAACTGGAACATGTTGCCCAGATCATCGGCTCCCGGAAAACCGAAGCTGCGATAGACATCCGGAGGGACGTCGTTGTAGCGGACTTGCTGACCGAAGTGCCGGGACATTGCGGCGGCCATCTCTGCAACCGTGAGGTGCTCGCCGGCTATACCGACGGTCCTGCCGATGAGCGCCGAGCCACGCTTGAAGATGCCGTAAGCGCATTTACCGATATCTTCCACGGCGATACCGGGGAGCTTTGCGTCACCCATCGGAAGCGTGATGGCTAGCACTCCATCCGGGTCCCGCTTCGGTTCGAGACCGAAGAAGATGAAGTTCTCCCAGTAGAACGACGTGAGCAGGAACGTCGTCGGAACGCCGAGCTTCGTGAAGATGTGGTTCGACTGGCCTTTGGTGTCGAGGTGCGGGACCTTGTAGTGTTCCATGAGGGTCGGCATCCGGTCGTCGTGGAGAGGCACGAGCTCACGGGTGTCTTCCAGGGTCGACCAGATCGCGTGCTCGACGCCGGCCGCCTTCGCGGCTTCTGCAAGGTTCGCCGCCTGCGCAATTTCCTTCTCCGGCGAGAAATGCTCCCAGTAGTTCGTCACACAGTACACGCCCCAGGCACCGCGCATCGCGGCTTTGAGACTCTCGAGATCATCGAGGTCTGCTTCGACGACCTCCGCCCCGAGCTGGGCGAGCGCTTTCGCTTTATCGGAATCAGGGTTCCGAGTCACGGCACGCGCAGTAAACGGGCTCTCGGGATCGCTCGAGATCGCCCGGACCAATCCGCCGCCCTGCGCGCCGGTAGCCCCAAAAACAGCAATTAGTTTCTTCGAAGCCATGAGTTTTTCCTCCGTTGCAATTTGCGGACGAGCGCCGGGGAAGTCTCTCCCAGAGAAGTACGAATTTGCAAGTGACCACGTCTTCCGAAAGCTGCGCGGCCCGGCACAAAGCTCGGACAGGAGTCGTCACACGGTCCCACGTCCCGAGTCCAGACCAATCGGGTGAGGAGTGTCCCGGCCCGCGTCCACAGACTTTTCTACCGCACGTAGAGCAGCTCCACACCAGCGCTCTTTCACCGCAATATTCCTCGGCTCCTGACAATTTCCGAGGTAGCCTCGGTGTATGACGGAAAAATCAAAGAGCAACGCGGTATACGACGACGTGATCGCGGCGCCCGAGATGAAGATCGCCGAGCTCGTCGGCGGCGATCTTTACCTATCTCCCCGGCCGTCACTGCGCCATGCCACGAGCGCAACCGTACTTGGTTCGGATCTGAACGACGCATTTCATCGTGGGCGCAGCGGCCCGGGAGGATGGTGGATTCTCTTCGAGCCGGAGCTTCATCTCGAAGGCGACGTTCTGGTCCCCGACATTGCCGGCTGGAGGCGTGAGCGGCTGGCTGAGATTCCGGATGCTCCCGGGATGGCGCTCGCGCCCGACTGGCTGTGCGAAGTTCTCTCCCCTTCGACTGAGCGCTTCGACCGGCAGCTCAAACTGCCGCGGTATGCGAAGGCTGGCGTGAGCCACCTATGGCTGATCCACCCTGCCGATCGCAGGCTCGAGGTTTTCGCCTCCGTTGACCTGCAATGGGTGTTGCTCGAAAAACACTCCGGCAACGCGACCGTCTTCGCACCGCCGTTCGAAGCTGCAGCAATCGAGCTCGCGCCGCTCTGGAGCTGATTTTGCGATCGGCGACGTCCTTCATCTCCGCAAGAGTATTTCCTCTTCTGATCCTCTCCCTGCTCACGGCGTGCGAAGACCCCATGGTCGCCTCGGCGAGCCGCAAAACTCCAACCATGAGTTGCGACGCCGGAACGGAGGGGCCCTACCGTGTCGCGCATGTGAGCGACGCGGACACGATCGTCGTGCGGGTACCGGGCAGCAAGCCAGTGACCGTCCGGCTGATCGGCGTCGATGCACCCGAAATCGATGGCCCCTACCGGCGGGCAGAGCCGGGTGGAGTCGAGGCGCAACAGTTCGTCCGTTCCATGCTCGCGGACTCGGAGGTCTATCTCGAGATGGACCCGGCCCAGGGCTCGCACGACAAGTATCGCCGCAGACTCGCCTACGTGTACCGCACGAAGGACTGCATGTTCGTCAACGGTGAGATCATCCGGCAGGGGCACGGCCGGAACTATCGAAAGTTTCGATTCAGACACCGGGAGCTCTTCGAGAACTACGAGCGTGAAGCCCGCATGAACCGGCGCGGTATGTGGGAGACGAGTCCGTAGTGAGGAGATCGATCGTCGGACGGATTCTTTATTGCTCCGTAGAGGACTCCATCCTCACAAGTTCCAGAATCCCACCCGGCGGAGGAAGTCGTCGAACCTGGGATCGCCCCGCAATGCATCGAAGCGCGAATCCATGCGGGTGGTAAGCAGCCATGGGCAGCGCTCCTCGAGCGCGACATTCAACCACTCGATGGACGCATCGATTTCGTTGAGCCCTGCATGAATCACCGCCGGAGCAAATGCCGAAGAGTACCGGGTCGCACGTGCCCTCTCGAGTGAACCGAGCAGCTCTCGCGCTTCGTTCTCCTCCCCGAGTCTCGCCAGAGCGAAGCCAAGTGACGCGGATGCGATCGTGGAGCCCCCGCCGAGGTCGAGTGCAATTCTGCAGTGCTCGACGGCCTCTTCCGGCTGGCCAGCGATCGAGAGCGTGGCACCGAGGTAGTTCCGCAACGGCATAAAATTGGGCTCCAGATCGAGCAGATTGCGATAGATCGCTATCGCCTCGCCGAACTCCCGCCTGTAGTAATGAGGGAACGCCGTCGCCACATTGAGAATCGGGTTCAACGGATCGAGCTTCCTCGCCTTCTCGATCTCTTTCGCGCCCTCCTCGATGTCTCCGTGAAATACCAGAAGCAGTCCGTACCAGTGATGGGCAACTCCGTAGTTCGGGTTGGCTGCGAGGGCCTGCCGGTAGAACGCGCTGGCGCGCTCGAACTGGAAGTCATGGTAGGCACTCACCAATCCAAGCGAGGTCAACGCTTCGCCCGACTCGGGCTCGAGCGACAGCGCTTGCTCTGCCGCCGCACGCGAGCGCGGAAACACGGCGGTGGGAAGCATCACCTCGAGAAATCCCATGTAAGAGAGTGCATCGGCAAGTCCTACGTAGGCCGGCGCCAGCAGCGGATCGAGATCGATTGCTTTCTGAAAGCTCTGGATCGCGATCCTGGTCGCAGGTCCTGTACGGCGGTTCCATTGATGCCTTCCAACGAGATAATGACGAAACGCTTCCGGGTCACGGCTCGGAGGCGCCTTGAGGTCGGTAGAGTTCTCGGCCACGCCGAAATGACTCGCGACCGCGGCTCCGACCAAGTCGTGAAGCCCGGAGGCCTCCGATTCCGGCTGCTCGAGTCTCCTGCTCCATAATCGCTCGCCACTCTCGACACTCACCAGTTCCATATGAAGCACGATGCGCCCGGCGCGTCGCTGCAGATCCCCCGCGAGTACCGAAGCCACATTCAGGCTCCGGCCGAACGTCTCAGGATCGGGATCGCCTCGATAGCGGAATACCGTACTTCTGGCCATGACCCTCAGGCCTGGGACTCGCGAAAGCGCGTCAATGGCGGTATCGGTCAACGACTCGGCGGCGTATTCCGACTCGTCCAGGTGGGGATCCGCTGCGAACGGCATCACCGCGATCGCCGACCTGGCCGCCGAGCTGGACGGCCCGTCACGAACCGGTTCAGGCCGCCGGAGCTCCATCGCTGCAGTCGTCTTGTTACCGGCATCTCCGAGCCGTTCCCATTCACTGAGTGAGTCCAGCTCCCGAAGAAGCTCCGTCATGTCACCGAATCGCTTCCCACGTTCCTTCGAGAGAGCCCGATTCACGAGCGGTTGCCACTCGACAGGAATGTCTGCCAGACCCGGATGCTCGAACAGTACCGCGGCGATCGTGGCCGTCACCGACGGGCGACTGAACGGACAGCGTGAGGTGAGCAGCTCATACAGCAATACACCGAAACTGAAAATGTCGGAGCGATGGTCGAGATCGCCGGCGCTGAGCTGCTCCGGAGACATGTAGCTGGGAGTTCCGACGACCTGACCCGTCAGGGTCAATCGCGACAGCTCCTCGTTCTGCGTGAAACTGGCCAACCCGAAATCGAGAACGACGACACGGCCCGAGGGAGTGAGCATGATGTTCTGCGGCTTGATGTCACGGTGAAGCACGCCGCGGTCATGGGCAGCGGCGAGCGCTTCGCCGATCTGCCGGGCCACGGTCCGGATTTCGGAGTGCGTCATTGGACCGCGCCGCAATCGCTCCGCGAGCGACTCCCCTTCGACGTACTGCATCGCGATATACGACTCGCCGCCCTCTTCAGAAACCTCATAGATCGTGCAGACGCCCGGATGATCGATGGCAGCAGCGGCCCGTGCCTCCCTCCGAAGTCTTTTGCGCGCTGTGGGGCTGGCCGACTGGGCAGCCCCGATCACTTTGAGCGCCACTTTTCGGCCGAGGCGATCGTCCATCGCCAGAAAAACGTCCCCCATGCCCCCGGAACCAAGCGGCTCGAGGATGCGGTAGTGGCCGAGCTTCCGATTCGAGAAGTCTCGCGTTCCCATCGATAACGGCAATCATATGGCAGACAGCAGGCGCGGAGTGACCGGGCAAATCTGTAATCCGGTCGCGGTGGGCTACACGAGATGAAAATTAGGAGATATGATCTCCTCCGTGGATACGCGAACGCTACGGCAGAATGCTCCGGCCACCACGGCTCGGCGACCCTTCGAAGCCCATGGCGTCACTCATGTCGGACTCAAACGCGAAAAGAATGCCGACCAGTTCCTCGTCGGGGAGATTCAGCGCGTTCTCAAAGTCAGGAGCACCAGCCTCGAAACCGAAAGAACCCGAAACGTAGGAAAGGGCCCCGCAGGCTACCTGCTCGTCGTCGCGGATGGGGTCGGCAGCACGCTCGCCGGCGATCAGGCAAGCGCCATTGCCGTCGAAACGATGATTACTCACATCACCGCCGCGATGCAGCTGACCAAGAGAGGCGTTTCCCTCGAACAGGATCTTCTCAACGAATTCACTAAGGCGATCGTGCAGGCTCATGCCCGGCTCCTCGAAGAAGGGCAGACCAATCCTGCGCTCAAGGGCTGGGCCACGACGCTCACGATGGCCTACACCCTCGGAAATCGGGCTTACATCGGACATGTAGGAGACAGCCGCTGCTACCTGGTGAGCAAGGGCGTAGCCCGGGCAGTAACGAAGGATCAGACATTTGCGCAGATGCTGATCGATCAGGGAGTGCTCACCCGCACCGCTGCCGAAGGTTCGCGCTATCACAATGTTCTCGCGAGCGTGGTCGGCGGGAGCGACGACCCTGAAGTGCTCTCCTACATGCTGGCGCTCGAAAGCGGCGACACGATCGTTCTTTGCACCGACGGCCTGTTCAAACACGTGACCGACGAGGAGATCGGGCAGCTTGCCGGCAATGGTACCGTGGAGACTGCCGCTCAGGCCCTGGTGGACGCCGCCTTGCGTGGCGGTGGATCCGACAACGTCACAGTCATCGTGGGCCGCTTCGAAATTCAGGAGGCGACCGAGCCGGAGATTGGCGAGGCGACGGTCGTCACTTCGAAAGAACAGGAAAAGTCCCTCGACGCGAGCCTCGGCCACGGGGACATGCTGGATTCAGACGAAACCATGATCGTTCAGAAGTACAAGCCCTCCTCCTGATCTCGGGGCGTCCTCCCCAGACCCTTGACATCCCAGCTCCGTAAGCCGATACTTACGGTAAGCTATGACTTACCCTGATGTACTCACCGCACTCGCCGACCCCACCCGGCGGTCCATCCTCGAACTGCTGAAGGCCGGCCCGGCAGCCGTCGGCGAAATCGCGGAACATCTGCCCGTCAGCAGGGCGGCCGTATCGCAGCATCTGAAGGTTCTGAAGGATGCCAGCCTGGTAGCGGAAACAGCCATGGGGACGCGGAGAATTTATCGCGCGAAGCCGGAGGGCCTGGAGGAACTGCGACGGTACCTCGAGAGCTTCTGGGGCGAGATCCTCCGTGCCTACACCACCGCCGCCGTTCCCGAGGTCCAGCAAGGGAAAAGGAGAAAGCCCAATGTCCGATCAAAGCGCTGACAGCCTCGCACCGATTGTGATGGAGCTGACGGTTCCGCGCAGTGTCGAGGACGCATTCCGGCTCTTCACGGAAGAGATGGCAACCTGGTGGCCGCTCGACACCTACTCGCTCGAACATGGGAGGGCCGCCCTCCACTTCGACGGCCGTAGCGGCGGAGAAATTTACGAGCAGCTCGAGGATGGACGGCGTCATGTCTGGGGAACGATCGTCGTTTGGCAACCCCATACACGGGTGGCGTTCACATGGCACCCGGGACGGGATCCGGAAGGAGCGCAGGAAGTGGAAGTCCGGTTCACGCCCTCTGGCCCCGATACGCGCGTCGCCCTCGAACACCGCGGATGGGAGAGGGCAGGGATCGAGGGTCCCGTCCTGCGAGCCGGCTACGCGCACGGCTGGGTGTATGTGTTCGGTAGTTGCTTTGGCAGGGCCGCCGGAGCTGCGACGGAACAGGAGGCATCATGAAAGAGCACCCGAAATGCTCGCAACCGAAGCGCGCACGCAGTATCGTTTGCGGCCTGGTCGTGACTTTTGTTGTTGCGAGCGCGCTCTCCGCCTCGACCACCGCTGACTCGGGTCCGGTTCACCTCGAGACGACCGTCGATGCGCCAGTGGCCGAAGTCTGGAAGGCATGGACGACGGAGGAGGGCCTTCGTTCGTTCATCGCGCCGGAGGTGAACATGCGACTGGAGGTGGGCGGACCATTCGAGGTCTACTTCGATCCAACTGTGCCGGAAGGCAGCCGCGGCAGCGAAGGCTCGATCGTTCTCGCGTTCGAAGAGGAATCGATGTTGTCGTTCACCTGGAATGCCCCGCCGAGCATTCCGGAGATCCGGAAGCAGCGAACTCATGTCACAGTTCGTTTTCACAGCCTTGGCGAAAAACAGACGAAGGTCACGCTCGACCATGATGGATGGGGCCGAAGCGCAGACTGGCTGAAAACGCGAGCGTACTTCGAGAAGGCGTGGGGAACGTTCGTACTTCCCAACCTGCGGAAACGATTCAGCGGGCAGTGAACCGATGGTGCAGCCGCTGTCATCCTGAGCGAAGCGAAGGATCTCGTCTTGCGGTGCTCGATCCTCTCCAGGAGAACCTTCGCTTCGCTCAGGATGACGTGTTTCTACATTGAGTCCGGCTCTTCAAGCGATTGCGTACTGACGGGTCTCAGGATCCAGCCGAGGTCAGCGGGCGCCTTTGCGCATCAGCTCTGCTTTTCTCGCCGCGAGGCGGGCACCGACGGCGGCCGTATCCAACTTGGCCTTCCGCACTTTAGGAAACATCTCGCCTTCTTCCTCTTTGACGTGGTGATCGATGTACTCACCGAGCACCTTGACCTTCGCATCGAAGTGGTCGTCCGACGGCGAAGAGCTCTGGATCTGCGCGATCAGGTCCTTCGCACTCGCATGCTCGACATCGGCTTCGTCGACGAGGTCCTCATCCTTGAGCACGCTCCGGGCAGCGGGATAGAAGATCTCTTCCTCCGCTTTCGCGTGGACGGTCAGCTCGAGACAGATCGTCGCAGCGAGCTGCTTCTTCTCACTGTTGCGCAGGTTATGCCCGGCCTGACGGCCGGGCATGTGCGACGGAATTTCGCAGGTGGTGCTAGAAGTCTCGAACGTTCCGCACGAGGATGATGCGGTCGGCAAGGTGGGTGGAGCCTGATCGCCGGACCTGAACATCGACCACGTCACCCCGCTCGAGGTTCGTCGGCGGCGAGAGTCTTCCCTGGTACTCGACCATGGTGTTGTTGTCATACTGGAGCAGAACGGTGCTGGTGTTCGAGCCGCCCGTTACGAATCCAGAAGCCCAGCTCGCCTGCTCGAGCTCAATCGTTCGACGGCTGGCGTCGACGTATCGAACGGTCCCTCGAAGATTCGACTGCGTGGTTCCGCCGACTGATCCCCCGTCGCTGACACTGCGGATCACGTCAATCCGCTGCGCCATCATCCGGCCGCTGCCGAGATCCCGGACGACGACCTCGACCTCATCACCGCGTTGAATGTCCTGGGTACGGTACTGCCTGTTGTTGTAGTTGACTTGCGTGTTCGCGTCGTAATCGACTACGACCACGCCTCCGCTGGAGCCTCGGTCGATTTCGATCGTTCTGCGATTGACGTCGAGGTACCGCACGGTTCCGCGGACAGTCGAGTTGTATGCTCCCGTACCAGAACCGGCTCCCGAGCCTGCAGCAGAGTTGTACAGGACCGTCATCGAACGTGCCATCAACTGATTGCCGGACTGACTGCCGGACTGATCGAGCCTGACCGCAATCTCGTCGCCCCGATCGAGATCCTCGGGACGATATGTCCTCCCCTGGTACTCGACGGGGGTCTGCGCATCGTAGTAGACCCGCGCGGTGCGCCCGCGCGAAGAGCCGTCCTGAAGACGCGAGTCGTAGCTGCTGACGTTCGTCAGGTCGACGAAGCGGCTGCGTGTATCGACGTAGTCGACTGTGCCGCGAAGGTCACCTGATGATGACGGCTGGCTGCTCCCTCCACCGCCGAGAATGTCTCCCAAACCACCCGAGCCACAACCCGCGAGAAGGACTATCGCGAGCAGCGCTGTCGTAATCGGTCCTGCTTTTCTGGTTCTCATCGTTGATCCTCCTGATCCACGATGTTCCAGAGCAGAAACCGTGCCCTTACTGAAAAGTGGCCGCTCAGCTCTTCTTCTTCTGGGGCCTGAACGGCCAGATCCACGAACCGAACGCTGGAATCTGCCTGGTCTGAATCCAGAGCTTCCCGTTTCCGCTGAACCGGCAGACGAGCCCTTCGCCGGACAGGAAGAGCGACTTGTAGCCACCCACCGGCCCCACGTTGTATGTCAGCCCTTCGGTAAACGCCACGATATAGCTCGTGTCGACCACGTAGCTGCCCGCAACGTCGATCTCGATCAGTGCGCCAAACGTGTTGAACCAGAGATCGCCTGTTCCGGAGCAGCGGATGAGGAAGAGGGATTCGCCGGAGAAGAAGCCTTTCACGAGCCCCTGCCATTTCGACTCGACGTTCACGCTCATTGATGACGCGACGTACGCTGAGTTCTGCAGGTAGATCGTGTCGTTCTCGAGATAGACATGGTCCATGTCGCCGGGCGAACCGGGAGCAATGGAGATTTCGCCGGGCCCGCCGTCGGCAGTAAACTCGTTGATGAAGAGCGACTCCCCCGTCAGAAACCGGCTGAACCCCCCCCTCATCTTCGTCTTCATCTGCATGTTGGTGCTCATCGCAGCCATGGCAGATGCTTCGACTTTGACAGTCTGGTTCTGACCGACCTGGACTGTGAGGAAGCTGAAGTCGGGCCGGGCGTCGAACCGGTAGCTGTAATCCGATTTCGTCTTGTCCATGATGTTCCCTTCGCGCTTATCGCGCCCGCAGAAGCGGGCCGAGCTCTCGGCCGAAGCCGGTGGGATTGTGAGACTGACACCAGACCGTGCCTCTCCCTTTGAATTTGCAGACGAGACCTTCGCCGCCGAGGAACGAAGACATCCAGCTCTTGCCGGCCTTTGTAATCGAGAAGTCGAGTGTTTCGTTGAATGCGACGATGTGTCCCGTGTCGACGATCGTCTCGCCGCTGACTTCGATCGGATAGATCGCACCGAACGAATTCACGACGACTTTGCCGGAGCCCTTCAGATTCACCCAGAACATGCTCTCGCCCGAGAGGATCGATTTGAATCCCTGCCAGCCCATGTCGATCGAAACACCCTGCTCGGAGGCGACGTAGGAGCCGCCCTGCACGATCAGGTTCTCGTTCTTCAGTTCGTACTGCATCATGTCGCCCGAGAGCGTGGCGGCAACCCAGACCTCACCGCCTGCCGGACCGGCCGCGAAGTGATTGACGAAGAACGATTCGCCGGCCACGAGACGCTTGAGACCCTTGAGCATTCCGCCGGCGCCCCTGCTCATCGTCGAAGTGGAAATGTTCACACTTCCGCTCATCGCGATCATTGCCCCACCCTCGGCGGTCACCGTTTCACCCGGACCGAGCCGGATTCGGGCAGCCGCATTTCCCGGACCATGTACGATTTCGATGTCCATTGCGTCCTCCTGAAAAGTCTCGCTTAGATCTTCGGATTGAGCCAGCTTGCAAACCCGCTCATGCTCCGGGTCTGCAGGACGATGCGTCCCTCGCCTTCGACACGAGTAACGAGACCCTCGCCGCCGAGAAAGCTTGCGAACAGGCCACCCGCGAGTTGCGTCCGAAGCTTCATCTGGGGGTCGTATGCGACCAGATGGCTCGTGTCGACGATGTACTCGCCCCGTACCTCCTTATCGACGAGACCTCCATACGCGCCGAACCACAGCGTTCCGTTGCCGCTGACTACGAGCTTGAACAATCCCTCGCGACCGATGAACGAGCTGATTCCCGCATAGCGAAGTCCCAGTGTGAGTCCGGGCGTGGAGGCGATGTAGGCGCCGGGCTGAAGGCAGATGCTTCCACCGTTGAGCTCCAACTGCCGGATGTCGCCCGGAGTCTTCTGGACGAGCGTGAGCCGTTTGACCCCGTTCGTGTTGTTCTTGAACTCGTTGACGAAAAACGATTCGCCGCCGAGAAACTTCTTGGCGAAAGCAGAGAAGAACCCGCCGTTGAGCTTCGCAGTCAGATCGAGATCTGCCGCCATGCTCGACATCGCGTCCGACTCGGCGATCAGCACATCGCCCGGAGACAGATCAGCTTCGATGTATGCGAACGCCTGTGATCCTCTTATGTTTGCCTGCATGCATCCTCCTGTCAGCGGGCCTCGTTGATTGCGGCCGCCAGTTTCTCCCTGTCCAGATTGATCGGACGATACTCTGTCTGTTTGCTCATGCGATCCACTTCAGCAGTCAGCTGCTCGATGCGCCGGGACGTTGCCGGATGTGTGCTTAGAAGAGCGAGCGCTTCCCCGGCGGCAGCGACACCGGACTCCTGCTCCCTGGCCTTCATCTTCTCGAAGAATGACAGCATACCCCGCGGATCGATCTGAGCGGCCTGCAGCAGCGCGAGACCCTGTTCATCCGCTTCGCTTTCCGCATCCCGTGAAAAGCTCTTCGTCAACAGGCGCGCTCCCCCGTCCGCGGCTACGGCAATGATCCCCGAAACGTCTCCGAGGAGGGCCTGCACGAGTGCAAACACGCCGATCGTGCTGACGATCTGCTGAAGTGAATGCTGCTCGGTGACATGCGCGATCTCGTGCGCCATGACTCCGGCGATCTCTTCGCCACTTTCGGCCGCGAGCAGTAAGCCGGTGTTGAAAAGCAGATGACCGCCGGGAAGAGCGAACGCATTGACCGCATCATCGTCGATCACGTGGATGCGGAACGTCTGCCGGAGCCCGGCCCCCGTCGTGATTGTCTGCAGCATCTCATCGAGAGGCTCGGTCACACGGGCGTCCGTGATCGTGGAATTCGTGAGCAGGATCTGTCGCAGCGCGAGGTCGCCGAGCTTCTGTTCGAGCTGCGGAGGAACGCGGCGGACGACCATCCGCACCAGCGGATCCTTCAAAAGCAGCAGGCCCCAGAGTGCAGCAACAATGATCCCGACGACAGCGAATCCAGTCGCGACCCGTTTTCGCTTTCCCGAGCGGATCTTCCCGACGATTCCGGCGGCGTGCGGATTGTCCCTAAAGCTCGCGTCGTCGAGCACCGCGCGATCCGCCGTATAGATGGACCATTCAGGGTGGCGCGGGTGAGCGAAGAATACGATCCTGTCGCTGGCTCCTCCCACGCGTATATCGAGGCCTTCGAGAGGGAGCGAGACCGACTGGCCTCCGCCGTCGAAACGGACGGCACGCTGCTGAATCCTGAGAGTCCCTGCGCTTTTTCCTCCCTCGAAACGGGGATGAAAAGCTGCCGCCGCGAACGAGGATTCGTATGCGTCCATCGGAAGAGTGGACATTGTATTCGAAAGACTTTCAGACGCACGGCGAAGGAGCCGCTTCCCCTCTCCCCGGGTGAACGGGGAGCGGAGCAAGGGAGAGAGGGACCATAGAGGCAATGTGACTGCAGCCGACCGGCACGAGAAGCGGCAAGCCCCTGACGCCCCTCTCCCGCGCGCGACGATCTCTCAAGTCCTCAACGTCTGCGCGGATGCCGCGCGTCACCCTCTCCCCGACTTCGCGGGGAGAGGGAGAGCTCGTAGGTGGCGTGCGGCGAACCTGCGCCCGCCCTGCTTGCACCCCTCAGCATCTGGCGCGCCTCTCCAGGGGTCAGGCCGGTCTGCAGTCGAAACAACCTGCAGAAGTGCGCGTGGTCCGAAAATCCGGTTGCATGAGCGATCTCGCTGATGCTCGTCTCCGAGCATCCAAGCATCCGGATCGCCTCGGAGATCCGCTTGCGCCGTACGTACCGCGGAATGGACATCTCGTAGCGCTTCCGGAATACCCGCGTCAGATGGACCGGATGCACGTCCGCCTCGCGCGCCAGCGCCCCCACGGTCACACCATCCATCGCTTCCGCTTCGAGCCGGTCGACGACCCGTCCGAGCCAGCGGGGAGTGCTCCGTTCCTCACTGGCAGGCAGACGCATCGCGTCACCGAGCAGCTCAACTGCCGCGTTCTCGATCTCGAGCGGGCCGAGAGTGCCTCGAGCCTGATGACGGTAGAGCGCAAGCGTCTGTCCCAGGAGATCGGGATGGCTGGATCCAAACGCCGCGTCCGGCCTGCGCATCCCGAGGACATCCCACCATCGGGCATCGAACTCCATCGTGAAGAATGTGGCGCCGCCATCGCCGATCTCGTCGGAATGCACCAGACCAGGCGAATGAAACACGAGCGTCAGCGGAGCGTAGTCGATCTCGGTTCGATTGAATCGTTCTCGATACCCACCTCGTATAAGCAGACTGAAGAACGCAGCACTATGTGCGTGGCGCGGAAGTCTTCCGCCCGTCCCGTGACTCAGACTGGAAAACACCGCGCCCGGCGAGCTGACGCGCTCACGAACGTTCCCGTAGAACTCTCCTGGCGCAAATTCAGTCATTCCGCGGTCTGTGCCGGAGGGATCCAGCCGTCACTCTCGTATTCCATGTAGTCCGCCGTCCGGGCTGCCGTCTCCCTTCCAAAATAGAGCTCGACGACATGAAGGGCAAGGTCGATCCCTGAGGTCAGACCGCCGGCAGTGTAAATCCGGTCGTCCGCCTTCACAAAGCGCCTCGAGCGGATGAGCTTCACCTTCGGATGCTGCTCTTCGAATCGCTCGTAGAAGTCGTGATGAGTCGTCGCCGTCTTGCCGTCGAGCAGGCCGGCCTGCGCCACCTTGAACGCCCCCGTGCAGACGGAAAGGATCAGCGCGTTCTTCCGGTGTGCCACACGAACGAATTCATGCAGTCCCTTCGAGCCTCGCTGCGCGCCGATCACGACGATGTCCGGAACGGGAGCGTTCCGGAAGGTGTAATCCGGGATGACCTGCATTCCACCGGAAGTACGAATGTGTTCCTTACTCTCGCCGACCGTGAAAAGCCGGAACGGATGCTGCTGCTCCAGCGACATCCCGCTGCCCTCGAGGTGAACATCCTGGAACACTTCCCACGGACCGGCGAAGTCGATCATCGTCGCGCCCTCGGTCATGACGAAAGCGACATTCAATCTGCGGCCCTCAGGCACGCGAAGCAATCCGGCTCCAGTGTCTGCCGACACAGCAGACATCATCGCAGCGGAGGCGCCATGGCTCCCTCCTCCACAACTGACGACGATGACTGCGACTGCGATACAGATGACTCCTGCCCCAAGCTGTTTCATAGGACCTCCATCGTCGGACATCGTGGAGGTTTACGCGGCTTCCGTCTTGAAGAAACCAAACATGTGTCTACGGCTCGAGCTCGATTGCAGGCGGCAGCCATCGGACCTCGTCGCCGACGATCCCATGCGCGATGCTCACCACTTCAATCCGTTCGGGAATCACTTCGTACATCGCTGCGGAGGTTGCGCCGCCGGGATAGTGCGGCGACCACTTCTCGAGCCATCTCCGCTGCTTTTCAGCGGGATCGTCGACCGCAACAGCGCGTCCCAGGATCGTGACGTACCCGGGTGACGCCTCATCGAAGTAATAGAGCGTGACGCGCGGGTCGCGGGCGATCTCGGCGACCTTGCGGGTCGCCGGGTTGGTGACGAATGTGACCACCATGTCGGCATCCGGTGGGGACGGATCCATCGTGCGCGCCTGCGGCCGCCCATCCTGACCCAGCGTGATCAGCGCGCAGTGCCCCGAGGCGAACATGACTTCCCGCGCCGCGGTCAGAATCGATGGCGGTTCCCGATCGGCGCCCTGTTGAACGGCCGCGCTTTGACAGCCCTGCACGATCAGTGCGGCTACGAGCACACCGAAAACGACTCTCTTCCTCTCCGCGGAGCTCACGGGCAGAGTTTACAGGAATGCCACAGCGCTATGGCCGGCAGGGCATACGGCCGTGAGCTTCGATGTTGTTGAAACCTCGATAGCGACCCTTCCGTATCCGGTGAAGCCTTGTTCATGACGACTCCACAGCCACGACGAAGCGCTTTCGCCTCCACAGCGGCGGTCATCCTGATCGCTCTTGGATGGGGCGCGGCATCGGTGCTTCACGCAGCGCCCGTCTCGACTCCGCACGTTCGCGCAGAGCTCGTTGCCGAGAAAAGCGCCATCGCCCCCGGCGAAACGGCGTGGGTGGCGCTCCACCTCACGATGAAGGAAGGCTGGCACACCTACTGGAAGCATCCGGGGGACTCGGGCGAGCCGACCACCATTGACTGGCAGCTCCCGGAAGGGTTCACCGCTGGCGACATTCAGTGGCCGTATCCACAGAAGATCAGCATGGCACCGCTCACGACGTACGGATACGAAGGCGAGGTGATGCTGATCGTGCCGATCACAGCTCCCGCTGACGCAGTTCCCGGAACGACATCGCAACTCGGCGCCGGCGTCTATTGGATGGTCTGTGAGGAAGTCTGTATCCCCGAGGAAGTCACGCTCGGGCTCGAGCTTCCGATCGGAGATAATCCGGTGCCGCCGGAGGGGCCGTCATCGACATCGTTCGAACAGACACGGTTGAAAGTTCCTGCGACATCCGATGGATGGAACATTCAGGCCGCCGAGCGTGACGATCGTCTCGTGCTCCGTGCCCAGCCTCCTGCGGGTATCGACGTGGCCGGTCAGGACATCACGTTCTTCGCAACCGCTGGTCAACTGATCGAGTACAGCGCTCCGGAGTCGACGAGCATCCGCGATGGAATCATCACGATGGAGCTCGTGCGCTCTCCGTATCTCATTGGCTCACCTGAGCGGATGAGCGGCGTTCTCGTTGCGAAGAACGGATGGGGTGGCTCCGGGCCTGGCGCGATCGAGTTCGATGTTCCGTTCGGCGCAATCGCAGCATCGGCGGCGCCGGCAGCGGCGAGCACTCTCTCATCCCTGCCGTCGACTCTCTGGATTGCTCTTGCGCTGGCATTCGTCGGCGGAATCCTTCTCAATCTGATGCCGTGTGTCTTTCCCGTCGTGTCGCTCAAGATCCTCGGCTTCGTGCAGTCGTCCGGTGACGAGCCGCGTCGCGTCCGGATTCATGGTCTCGCTTTCGCTGCCGGAGTCCTCGTCGCATTCTGGATTCTCGCCGGACTTCTGCTGCTACTCCGCGCGGCGGGTCAGGAGATCGGGTGGGGATTCCAGCTGCAGTCATCCGGCTTCGTGGCGTTCATGTCGTTTCTGCTATTCGGCCTCGGATTGAGTCTCGCGGGAGTCGTGGACATCGGCACATCGCTCACCCGGGTGGGCGGAAGTTCCGGGCAGGGAGGCTATCGCACGAGCGTGATGAATGGAATGCTCGCGACCGTCGTCGCGACTCCGTGCACGGCGCCGTTCATGGGTGCCGCACTCGGATACGCAATGACACAGAGTGCAGGCTTCTCGATGCTCGTTTTCACGGCGCTGGGAGCCGGCATGGCAGCTCCGTACGTTGCCCTCTCCGCATGGCCTGCGCTGATGCGATTCCTGCCGCGGCCCGGCGCATGGATGGTTCGCTTCAAGCAGCTGATGGCGTTTCCGCTCTTCGCCACTGTCGCATGGCTGGTCTGGGTTTTCGGACACCAGGCGGGCATAGACGGCGTGCTGCGGCTGCTGCTGGGGCTGACCGCACTCGCCGCGGGTCTCTGGATCTGGGGACAGTGGGGCACACCGTCGAGCACGCGTGTCGTGAAGGCTGCTGCAATCACGGGATTCGCGCTGCTGCTGGCCGGAGGGCTCGCTCTCGCAGTCACGAGCCGGCCTGTCTCCGCCTCGGAGATTCGGACGAACGTCGCGAGCGGAATCGAATGGGAAGCGTACTCACGTGCGCGCGTTGCGGAACATCGCGCGGCCGGACGCCCGGTGTTCATTGATTTCACGGCGGCGTGGTGTCTCACATGCAAGGTCAACGAACGGATCGCATTCAGCTCGAGAGAAGTCCAGAATCTCGTGCGCGAGCGGGGCATCGCGATGCTGAAAGCCGACTGGACGAATCGCGATCCGGAGATCACCCGCGCCCTCGAGGAATTCGGCCGCTCCGGAGTTCCGCTCTACGTGCTGTACAACGCCGATCCCAACGCGCAAGCTCGATTGCTACCGGAGATTCTGAGTCCCGGGATCCTCATCAATGCATTGTCGGAAGTGGAAGGACCGAAATGACATTCTCGAGAAGCGTCAGGTCTGAGGACAATGGCCTCAAGTCCAGCGGAGAAGGTGTCATCCTGAGCGTAGCGAAGGATCCCCTGATTGCCTGCGGCAGAGCGAGTCCTGAGGGGATCCTTCGCTCCGCTCAGGATGACACCGCTCGTTCGAATGAGCTTACCAACCACAGGAGGAAATGGATGAAACGTCTTTTCACCACGAGTGCCCTTGCGATCTCGCTGATCATGGCTGCATGCGGCGGCGAGCCCGCGACTACCGCCCACGCATCACCGCTCGCGGCAGCGCCGGAAATCGGCAAGGCTGCTCCGGCATTCCAGTCCGTCGACACCAATGGCGGCAAACATTCACTCGCTGACTATCGCGGGAAGTGGGTCGTGCTCGAGTGGCTCAATCACGACTGCCCTTACGTTCGGAAGTATTACGACAACAAGGCAATGCAGGCTCTGCAGAAGAAGTGGGCCGACAATGGTGTCGTGTGGCTCTCGGTCGTCTCCTCGGCGCCGGGAAAGCAGGGCCACTTCCCAAACGAGAAGGCAAACGCGCTGACGAAGGAGAAGGGTGCGGTGCCGAAAGCCGTGCTCGTCGATGCGAGTGGCACTGTGGGGCGCGCCTACGACGCCCGGACGACCCCGCACATGTTCGTTATCAATCCGCAGGGGACAATGATGTACATGGGCGGCATCGACGACAAGGCGACATCTCGCGCCGCCGACCTGAAGACCGCACGACCCCACGTCGATATCGCGCTGACGGAAGCCATGGCAGGGAAGCCGGTGAGCGTGCCGACGAGCCAGCCGTACGGCTGCTCAGTGAAATACTGACCGCATCCGGCAGGGCCTTCCCAGGCCCTGCCTCTTCCGAATCGTAAGATGTACAACACCTGGAGCGCCGACCCGTAGCATAAATGCTCCAACAGTCGTACACCGTCACAGCCTCGAAGGCAGGGCCTGGGAAGGCCCTGCCACATATATCGGTCCGAACTTCGCATGCAATTCCTGGAGACCGACATGAAAGCTTCCGCGATCTGCCTCGCCGCTGCACTGCTCGTCATTTCCGGATGCCGGGCGGATGCACCGGCCATGAGCACCCACGGTGCGATGGCCGGCTCGGATGCAACAGCGGACTCGAGGAGGCGAATGGTGGAAGAGACAATTGCCGGCCGCGGGATCAAAGACCGCGCTGTTCTCGAGGCGATGCGAACGGTTCCGCGGCATCGTTTCGTTCCGGCGGACGTGGTCGATCTAGCCTATGCGGATCATCCGCTTCCGATCGGGCACGAACAGACGATCTCGCAGCCATACATCGTCGCTTTCATGGCTGAAGCACTCCAGCTGAAACCGGGCGACAAAGTTCTCGAAGTCGGCACCGGATCGGGCTATCACGCGGCGGTGATCTCGCAGCTCGCCAAAGAGGTCTACACCATCGAGATCGTCCCCCAGCTTGCTGCCAGCGCGGAATCGACGCTCAGCGAGCTCGGATATACGAACGTGCATGTGCGTCACGGAGACGGCTACGAGGGGTGGCCGGATGAAGCGCCTTTCGACGCGATTCTCGTCACAGCTGCACCCGATCACGTGCCTCCGGCGCTGGTCGAGCAACTGGGCGTTGGCGGACGAATGATCATTCCCGTCGGCCGGTTTGTCCAGGAACTGCGATTGATTCGCAAAACGCCCCGGGGAGTGGTCGAGGAGGGCACGATCCCGGTCCGGTTCGTTCCCATGACGGGCAAGGCGCAGGAGCGCTCTCCTGGATAGACTCTACCGGCGCCTGCCGTGATTGCACAGCCTCTTGTGCTACGATTCAACGCTCACGCAACAATCGAACGGGGGCGCGGATGACGCGGGTGTCCGAGACATTGCCCGAAGACGAAAGGCAGCGGTTTGCCGCTGCTGAAGATCTGAACCAGTACCGGATCGCTCAGGCGCAGTTCGATCGCGCCGCCGGATATCTGCCAGACCTATCGCCCGACCTTGCCGACTGGCTGCGGCGCACTTCCCGTGTGATCACGGTGGAGTTTCCCATCGAGACCGAAGACGGGTCCGTGAAGACCTTCACAGGATACCGCGCGGTACACAATCGCGTGCGTGGTCCGGGCAAGGGTGGCATCCGGTATCACCCCGAAGTCACCGAGGACGAGGTTCGTGCGCTGGCTTCGTGGATGACGTGGAAATGCGCGGTGGCGGACGTTCCCTTCGGAGGCGCCAAGGGAGGCGTGGTCTGCAATCCGAAAGATCTCACGCTCAACGACCTTCGCAAGATCACACGGCGGTACATCGTCGGCCTCGGCGACAACATAGGACCGCATACGGATATCCCGGCGCCGGACGTCAACACCGACGCCCGCACGATGGCGTGGATCTACGACACATACGAAATGATGCACCCCGGAACGAACAATCTGCCGGTGGTGACGGGCAAGCCGATCGACATCGGAGGCTCGCTCGGACGCCGCGAAGCGACCGCGCGCGGTTGCCTCAACGTGACGACGCACGCATTGAGCCGTGGGATCCTTCCCGGATTTTCCTCGCTCGCGGGCATGCGCGTGGTGATTCAGGGCTTTGGCAATGCCGGGTCGATCGCGGCCGAGTTGTTTGCCGGCGCGGGCGCCACAATCACAGGGATCAGCGACTCCATGACCGGAGCGTACAACGAGAAGGGGATCGATCCGGAAGAAGCGATTGTCCACAAGGAGCGCACACGCTCGCTCGAAGGCTTGAAGAACACCACAGCGATCACCAACGAAGAACTGCTCGCACTGCCTTGCGACATTCTCATCCCCGCTGCGTTCGAGAACCAGATCCGGGAAAACAATGTGGACGCGGTCTCGGCGAAGCTCATTGTTGAAGCAGCCAACGGGCCTACGACCCCCGGTGCCGACCGCGCACTCTTCAGGCGGGGCATTCCCGTGATTCCGGATATCCTCGCCAACTCGGGTGGAGTGACGGTCAGCTATTTCGAGTGGGTCCAGAACATCGAGAACCAGCAATGGACCGAGGATCATGTGAATCACAAACTGAAGATGAAGATGGAGCGAGCGACCGATTCGGTACTGGAGATGTACCGGCGAATCGACCAGGAGCGCGGCTCGCACGAGCCGGTCGACATCCGCACCGCGGCACTCGCTCTCGCAATCCGCAGAGTTGCCTCGATCGCAAAGAATCGCGGCATCTGGCCCTGAGCGGCCGCTATCCGGTCTTTTTCAGTCCCAGAGCCTCGAGCTTGCCGTTGAGCTCATCCAGCGTGTACGGCTTCTGAATCGTCAGGATATTGGACGGACCGGTCATGCTCAGCATTTCCTCGTCGCGATGCCCGCTGCTCAGGAGAACGGCCTGTGCCGGGCGGATCTGCAGCAGCCGCGATAGTGTCTCCTCGCCGTTCATTCCTGGCATATTCATGTCGAGCAGGATCAGATCGACATCGAGACCGGATTCCAGGCATTGGAGCGCCTCGGCGCCACCTTCAGCCACGTGAACCTCGTGCCCCTCCATTTCGAGCAGCGCGGCGATGGCACTGCGAATCAGCTCATCGTCATCGACGAGCAGGATCCGAAGCACGCTCGATGTCTCAGTCTGCTCCTCGGGATGCTCCTTTTCCGCCTGCGCATGCGGAACATCGGCTGATGCATTCGAGCTCAATCCTATGATCACTTCGGTGCCGGATTCCGGCGACGAGATGATCTCGAGAGTTCCGTTGTGAGCTTTCACAGTGCCATACACCATAGCGAGACCCAGACCCGTCCCTTTGCCGGGCGGCTTGGTGGTGAAGAAGGGCTCGATGGCTCTCTCCCTTGTCTCCGGCGCCATTCCGATTCCCGTATCACTCACAGACAGCTGGACGCCTCCGTCAGGCCGGGCAAGCGTTTGGATCGTCACCGTTCCGCCGCCAGGCATCGCGTCGAGTGAGTTGATACAGAGATTCATGAGTGCATGGGCAAGTCCCCCACGGTCGGCCACGATCTCCGGAACGTGCTCGTCGAGGTCGATGCGAAAAACGACGCGACTGAGCGTCGTGCTCTCGAGCAGCTCGACAATTTCCCTGACGACTTCGTTGACGTCAACGGGACCTCGCGCTCCGATGTCACCCCGAACGAAGGACAGAAGACTCCGTACCACGGAGCGCCCGCGCAGGCAGGCGTTCGTGATCGTATCGAGTGACCGCGCGAGAGGATCTCCGCTCTCGAGTCGTTTGCGGTGAACCGCGGCGCTGCTCAGGATGGCCGCGAGGACGTTATTGATGTCGTGAGCTACACCGCCGGCGAGACTGCCCAGGCTCTCGAGTTTCTGCGTCTGGTACAGCTGGGCGGTCAGCTCGAGGCGTTCCCGCTCGGCTTCTCTGCGGGCCGTGATGTCCTGAATCGCACAGGTAATCCGGACCGTACGATCCAGTTCCCGCGTGACCGAGGGCGTGAACTGCACCCATTTGTGCACGCCGGCACGGGTGACCAGCTCGAGCTCGGTCTCTCTTGCTGTGCCGTGCCAGGTAGCCTCCGTGATCACAGCCTCGAGCAGGGCAACCGACTCGGGACTGAAGAATTCGAACGCTGACTCGAGCGTCGGCGTGTATTCAGCCGGCTGGACATCGTGGATCCTATACGTTTCCTCTGTCCAGAAAAGGGATCCCTGAAGCAGATCGAGCTCCCATCCGCCGACGCGCGCCGCCGCCTGCGTCCCTTCGAGGATCTGCGTGAGTCTCCGGAGCTCGCTCTCCGCATGTTTGCGGTTCGTGATATCCGTATGCGCTACGACAACGTGTGTGGGACCCTCGCCTGGAAAGCGTGAGGCCGTCATTTCGAACCAGCGCTTTTCGTCGGGCGAATCACAGGGGTACTCGAGCGAGAAGGAGCTCGTTCGGCCCTTTAGAAGAGAGCGAAGAGACGAGGCGACTGCACGACCCAGCTCGGCATCCTGGCCGGACGCGGATTCGCAGACTGAAAGATAGCTGGCTCCCTCGCCAATCGAATCGAGCCGTGCCTGATTCGCGCGCCCGAACTGACGCCAGGCGTCGTTGGAGGCGAGGATCCTGCCTTTTTCGTCGAGCACGCAGATGTACTCCGGTAGCGCGTCGAGGGTTGACTGTGCGAGCTGCTGCGCAGCCAGCAGATCTTTCTCCGCCGCCTGGGCGCTCTCGGCGGCATGCCGGTAACGCCGCTCACTCTCTACGAGCTCGGCGGCCGTACGGTGATGGCGCAACCGCCTTGCGAACAGAATGCCCAGCACCAGAGTCGCCGTCGGATGAACAATCATCACGGGAACACCGATCGCGGCGACCACGCGGGAACCTGCATCCCAGCCGAGCGTGAACATCAGACAGAGCATCGTCAGGTGAACGATCAGGCCCAGCGCGTACAGCTCTTTCCATCCAACAGCCTCGAGCGACTTCCGACGCAGGTACCGCCAGAGAACCCCAATGGCGCCCGAGGTCAGAATGACGGCAACACCCGGCACTGCGCCCTCTCCTCCGACGAACACGCGGTAAACCGCCGCCATGCTCATCGCGATCACCGTCGGCCACAGACCGAGGAACAGCCCCGATACGGAAAGCAGTACCGATCGCGTATCGAACATGATGCCGCTCTCGAGAGGGACCGAAATGACGATCATCGCCACTCCGATCAGCCCGATGGCCAGGCCGGCAAGACCCTGCCGAACCGGCGTCGCATTCAGATTCTGCCTGGCCGTCAGGTAGTCGAAGACCACCACCATACCGAGCAGAAGCCCGGCATTCTGAATCAAAGCGACGATGAGCGCGTGGTTCACAAGACCATCTGGACTCTATGCGTACAATCTTCGATCAACAATAGGTTGATGAGGTTCGATCAGTATACGCTCTGAAACCGATTTCAGAGCTCGCGACGGCTCCTGGCAACCCAACCCATCACTCCAGTGAACTGACGCGGTTGCCGACTTCGAGCAAAGCTTCGTCGAGGAGCTTATCGCACGAAGGTTCCGCTAGTTAGAGGCGACATCCTCCGCTCCTCTCATATAATTGGGAGAAGCGGCACGAAGCCGCAGTCGATCTGCAGATTCTGAATCAGCCCCGGAGGTGTGCGTGTCGAGAGGACTCCTGCTGTTGCTGCCGTTCGTAATCACTTCAGCTCTGTTCGCACAGGAGAATTCTCTCGAGCGGATCCTCTTTCCGATTCTTTCGAAACCATTCGCCGGAAGCCTCGGCTCGCTCTGGAACACTGAGTTGACGATCCTGATCGACACGGAAGCCGATGTCACGATCTTCCCACTGGTCGATTGTGGTCTCTGTGAAGATGCATTGCCGAGGAACGAATCCTTTCGCCCGCCGTTTTTTTTCCAGCAGCCCGGGCACCCTCCGGGCTCGACGATCCACGTTTCCCCCGGAACGGCGGAAAACCTTCACTTCTCGCTGCGGGTTCGCGACGCCTCCCGCACAGACTCGGGTGCGGGGACCGAGATCCCGGTCGTTCGCGAAAGTGATCTTTTCCGCGGCAGGCTTCACCTTCTCGCAGTGCCTGTCGAAATTCGCGAGGCAACCGACGCCGGGATACATCCAGATCGATCTTTCTGCATTGACTGAGCTGGCCGGCCTCACCCGAGTCCGTATCGAAATCGAGCCGGTTACACCCGATCTGGAGTTCTGGGCCTTCGTCACGGTGACGAACAACATCACGCAACAGATCACCGTGATCTCACCGCAGTGAGGCAAGTCGCTCAGGCCTGGAGACGATCGGCTGCCCAGTCTTCCAGTCGCATGGGCTCGAAGGAAAAACGCAGGGACATCGGGCGGCTGTCGAAGCTTTGATCTTCGTCTGACAGCGCGGTATAGCCGAGGATCTGGCTGACACCGGGATGCACAGGTCGCAGGAGGGGCGCAATGAGACGTGGCAACGCAAGCGGCAGGTGCGTCACCCGTGCTTTCCGTCCTGAGAGGTTCTCGTACAGGTGGATGACGTCCATGGTCGTTAGGTTTTCCGATCCACCAATGTCGACGGATTCGCCGTCGAGTGATTCATCGGTGAGAGCGATCTCCGCCACGCGCGCCACGTCTTCCGGCGCCACGAAGTTTCGGGGCGTTTCGCCGCGGCCGAAGATCGTCACCTTTCCCTTCCGGACGACCGGCAGGCCGATGAGCGTGTGCGCGTGAGGCTCCATGAATGCGGTCGGACGGAGAATGGTGTAGACCATGCCGCTCGAGGCAACGGCCTGTTCGATTTCGCTCTTGATCCTGAAGAAGGGTACCCTTCCGGAGGCGGAGCCGTGCGCGTACGCGGACGTGTAAACGAAGCGCCGTACACCCGCAGATCGTGCTGCTGTGATCAGATCGCGGTGGCCTCGGTCATCGACGTGAGTGGAGGATTCCCGCCCTCGCCCGAGAATCGAGTGCGCCGTCGCGAAAACCTGATCCGCACCCTCGCAGGCCGCCGCAAGAGACGCCGGATCCAGCAGATCGCCGCGCGCGATTTCGGCCCCTCCCGCGCGAAGGTCTTCGACCCTGTCTGGCGATCGCGTCATGATCCGCACGCGACTGCCGCGCGCCAGCAGAAGTCTTGCAGCCGCGCGGCCAAGCGAGCCGCTGCCGCCCACTATCAGAATCCGATCATCCGGCTTCATCATGATTCCTGAAGTGTCTCCAGAAGATGTGCGCGTTTTGTCCTGACGCAGGATCTGGTTCGCTTTCTGCGCGCCCCACGGCAATCGTGCACCATATACCACTGCTCGCCATCGCGACGCTGCTCTCACCGATTCCGATCTCCTCTGTCGGCTGGACACGAGCCGCACCATATCGGTACGATCTGACTCCCCGACGCCGGAGGTTACGATGGTCTACGCGTTCGGTGAGTTCGAGCTCGATCCCCGGGTCTACGAGCTTCGGCAAGCTGGAAATCCCTGTCCCGTCGAGCCGCAGGTCTTCGACGTGCTCGTCTATCTGGTCCGCAACCGCGATCGGGTGGTCTCGAAGGAAGAACTGCTCGACCGGCTCTGGCCGGACCGGATCGCATCGGAAACGACGCTGACCTCGCGACTCAAGGAGGCTCGGAAAGTTCTCGGCGACAGCGGCAAACGCCAGGAGATCATTCGAACCCATCACGGCCGGGGATACCGATTCGTCGCCAGCGTCGAAGAGCGCGGCAAAATGGCAACGAGCTCTCTGGTCGGCTGCGTTTCCGGAGATCATCTCGTTCCTGCGAGCAGCGACACCCACGGCGTGCTCGACTCATTCCTCTACAAAGCGGACGACCCGAAGGCCCATGGCGTGCGCGCCGATTTCGTCGGACGGAGAATGGAGCTCGACCGCCTGGACGCAGCGCTGCGACGCGCCGCTGCGGGCTCACGGCAGATCGTCTTCGTCACGGGAGAGGGAGGAGCCGGCAAAACGACCCTCGTGGAAACCTTTTTCGCACGGACCGGAAGCGGTTTGCTCATCGCGCGGGGCCAGTGCGTCGAGCACCGCGGAAGTGGCGAGGCTTACATGCCGCTACTCGATTCATTCGACCGCGTCTGTCGCGAACTTTTTTTGATTGTTTGAGCGGTTCGCCGGCCCACACGGCCGGTGTCTGGGGTCAAGATAGGGCTCCGCCGCCGCCGATCCTTGAAGGCCGGCTGGAGAATATGTGGAGGTTTTATGGAGGTTGCGGCGACGACTACGGCGACGGCGACGTAGATACCTGATTCGTTCTTCGATGTCCTCGCGGACGGCTCCCCTCTCCCCGCTGCGGCGGGGAGAGGGGAATCGGCGCGGTTACGTGCCGATCACGCCTCGATCACCTCGTACCCGGCCCCTCGCAGAGCGCTCACGGCAAGCTCCAGTTTCACCGCCTTCACCAGGACGTAATCGGTGTCATACGTCGAGACGACGAACACCCCGACCTCCGCATCGGCCAGAGGCTTCAGGAATGCTGCGGCGATCCCGGTCTGGTCGAACGGAATCGGCCCTGCCAGTGCGAGACACCGCCATCCGCGTTCAGCCCGAACCTCGGACGGCACGAGGCCCTCGTCGCACACGATGGAAAGCTCAAGCCGGGTCCGCGTGATCGAAGCGAACTCGC
The DNA here is from genome assembly GCA_041748075.1 of Thermoanaerobaculia bacterium. GTDB lineage: Bacteria > Acidobacteriota > Thermoanaerobaculia > Gp7-AA8 > Gp7-AA8 > JBGSYJ01. The sequence goes on along the minus strand of JBGTDX010000116.1, from coordinate 36,574 downwards.
TTCCTCCTGCCCACGACGGGATCTCGTCCGAGGAACCGAGACGGCAGATAGCGTAACTACCTCGGAGCAATGTGAAGGTCATCGACATAGCAATCGATTGATCAAGCTTCAATTCCAGTAGCCGAGCGAGAAGCGAAAAACCCTCTCCCCGGCAGAACCGGAGAGAGGGCCTTTCGACTCGAACTACGTGGTTACTATTTGAACTTAGCGACGCAACTCTGAATCGCGTCCTTCTGTGCAAGAGTGATCGTCCCGTTGTTCACCAGGGTATTCACGTACTGTGTGGCGCAGCTCGAGAACTGACCGTGATTTCTTGCTCCAACCTGGCAATTCTTGATGTTGTCGATGATCGAGCAACCGTTGGGGAAAAGCGTGTTCGTGACGCCCGAATCGCACGAGCCAAGTGCGACGGTCGCACCGAGGTTCGAGTTCGGGCAAGCGTCCACGTCGTCCGCAAGACCGTCGAGATCAGCGTCCGGGAACCAGCCGATGTCACGGAACAGGGGCAACGTCAGGTCCTCAGGGGGCTGAACGCTGTGAGTCAGGTCGGCATTGATCGCCGGTTCCATCAGCTGGTTCCGAAATGCGATCGGATCCCAATGAGAGATCGACGAGCCTGATTGCACTGGATTCGTAGCATTGATGAGTGCACGGCCGGCGGCGTCGGCTCCGGCGAATACTGACGTGTCGATCCCGAGCGTTGCATTGACACCGGGAAGATTCGCCTTGATCGTGTTGCCGTCGGGGAGCGTGATTAGTACCGAGGGGATGACGATGGTCGGATCGGCGCCGCCCAGACCACCCGGGGGCCCTCCCGCCACGTTGTTCGCGATCACAACCGCGATCGCGCCTGCGTCTTGAGCATTCTTCACCTTGATGGTGAATCCGCAGGATCCGCGGTCCAGAACTGCGATGTTCCCTGCGACCGCCGCACCGTTGCTCAGAGGCGAACATCCGTCCGTCGTCGATGGACCCGCTGCGTCCGCCGCATCGAGGCCAAGAACGAGGTTCCCCGTAACGCCGGTCGAGGTCAGAGCCGGGCCGAATGCTGCGGCGCCCACCGCGTAGTTCCCCGCGATTCCGGCCGGCGAATTCACCCGAAGGAGCGGCGTCCCCGGCGTGAGAACGAACGGCACCTGAGAAGTCACATCCGGCCCGCTCCAGACGACCCGGCGGGCATTGATCGCTGAAGCTGCACGCTGGGCATTGGTCATCTGGTTCCAGGTCAGACCGTTGGACAGATCAAGCAACCTGCGTCCGTAGATGTCGGTGAACCCCCCCAAGTTAGCACCGGTGTTCAGATTCGCAAACTGTGAGAAGCCGAGGCCGTGCGCCAGTTCGTGCAGAACGACGGCGATCAGGTCGAGGTTGTTTCCTTTATTCGCATCGAGACCGTAGTACCAGCCACGGCCTCCGAGACAGGCTGGATTTCCATTCAGATTCGAATTGAAATTGGTGTTGATATCCGCAAACCCAGGATTGAGCTCTGCGCCGGCTCGCTTGTCAGCCAGTGCTGAGTGGTACCACGTTCCGGCGAACTCGGCTCCGGGGTAGAGGCCGAGGGAGCCGAAGTCTCTGAAGATGAACGTCGTCCCGGCGCTGCCGAGAACGGCGCTCGTGGCGGTGCAGGTCTGCGGGACGAACTGCGCCTGGACGAACACCGTAACGTTGCTGTCCAGGCTGGCGCCCCAGAGATCGGCGGCATGCTGAAAGGCAATCAGCCGCTGCTGACCCACCGTCGTTCCGGTGTTCCCGCCGATCGGAGCGGCGGGAGTGGGATCGTTGAAGCCCACTCCGGCGGCGTTGTTGTTGATGATCACAATGTTCGCCGCGCCGTAAAGCGGAACGACGGCCAGCGCGAGGAGAGCTGCCATGGCAGCGAGTCGGAATGAATGAGTGCGCATTCTCATGGTCATTTCTCCTCCAGGGGCTGAGCAACCCGAACAGGAAGCCGCAGGATCGTGTCGACTTCATGAGCTCCAACGCAGGACGCGTGGAAGTGGCCGTTCTCGCCAATTCTGAGGACCGAGTAGTTGAGAAAGCTGTCATCGAGCTCGATCATGACGCCGCCCGCGGCGAGCGTGACCATCCGCAGCTCACCCTTCGCCGCCTTCTTCTGACTCTCAGCGGCTGAAAGGACGGAAGCTTCTGCAGCCGTCGGCTGGCGCAGCTCGCCGGTGACCGGATCGATCGCGACGAGCATGCCTGACGAACCGGCGTCCTTCTCGAGGACCACCGCCGGTCCCTGTTTCACATCGGTTTCCGGCGTGTTGTAAACCTGACCCATGAGGGGCAGCGTAAGGGCCAGACAGCTCGACAGCAGCAGCACATTGCGAAGAAAACGCGGCATGGAACTCCTCCTTGATTTTGGACAATCGACGATCCATACCCGCGCCCCTGGCGGCAGGCGGTTTTCGTCGTACTGAGTGATTGCGGCGGAGTCTATTCGAAGCGTTGCCGGATTTCTACATTTTTCGAACACTTCTCGAACCAATCCGTGAAGGTCTCCGCGGAAGGCTCGAGAACATCGATGCACGGCGCGGCAGCGCCGAAAAGCGGCGTTCAGGCGAGCGCGCGCAGCTCAGCTCGCTGGATTCATCAGCTCGGCACTCGAGATGGACACGTCGTACCGTTCTTTCGCGACCTGCGTCATGGTTTTGGCCAGCTGCGGATGCTCGCGAAGGATGCGGCAGAACTCGCTCTGTTTCAGGACGAAAAGATCGCACTGCGTCCTCGCACGCACGGTCGCAGTGCGGGGAACCGACATGAGGAGCCCTACTTCGCCGAAAAAGTCGCCGTCTCGGAGCTGTTTCACGACGCGACCCTCCCGGTCGATCACGTCGGCCTCGCCGCGACTGATGAGAAACATCTCTTTGGCTGCATCGCCCGCCGTAATGAGCGTCTGCCCCGAAACGGCGGAGGTGGGATGCAACGCCATAATGACCGCATTCAGCAGAAGCGGCTCTGCTCCCGCGAACAGCGGCGTGCGTTCGATGACATCGGGGGTGACCACCTCGAACCAGCGCCTTCCATCCCGCTCGATCAACTCGCGCGCCGCCGGAGGCCCCCACGAAGAGCGCATGTAGTTCGGAAACTGCGAGCCGGCCGGATTCTCCTTCCAGTGATCGAGAATCGGCTGCGCGATCCGCCACGCCGCCTCCACCAGGTCTCCCCGTGAAAAGAGTGTCGCATCTCCACGCGTACAGGAGTAGATCATCACCTCATAGCCCGTGTAGCGCGAGGCCTTGAACGACTCGCCGTAGCTGAAGCGCATGTCGACGTTCTGAAGCCGGACGGTCGGGCCGGGGATCTTCGCCTGGAACTTCAACTCGATTCCCTGGAAAGGCTGGATGTGAAACACGAGCCGGTTCGGCTCGAGCTCCTCCACTCCCGTTCCACGGAAAATTGCCTCGGGCGCTTTCCTGAACTCCACGACGATCTCGGTTCCACGCTTCCAGAGCGCCTTTCCGGAGCGGAGATAAATCGGAACTCCCTGCCAGCGCCAGTTGTCGATGTACAGTCTGGCGGCCAGATAGGTCTCGGTGCTCGACGATGGATCGACATCTTTCTCATCGCGATATCCCGGCTTCTCGGTGTTTCCATCCGCATCGAACGAGGGGCCGTACTGCCCACGCACCACGTGGTCCGGTACTTCCTCGGGGCGATAGGTGCGCACGGACTGAAGAAGTTTCGCCTTTTCATTCCGTATCGCATCCGAGTGAAACGTCGAAGGCGGCTCCATGCAGAGATAGGCGAGCATCTGCAGCATGTGGTTCTGCATCATGTCGCGCAACACGCCCGAGTGATCGTAGTAGCCGCCACGACCCTGGACGTCAACCGACTCCGCCACGTTGAACTGAATGTTGTCGATGTTGTCGCGGTTCCAGAGCGGCTCGAACATCCCGTTGGAGAATCGAAACGCCAGGAGGTTCTGGACAGTCTCTTTCCCGAGGTAGTGATCCACGCGGTAGATCTGCTCTTCGTTCCAGTGCTCGAGGATCTTGTCGTTGAGGTCGAGTGCCGAGTTGAGGTCTGTGCCGAACGGCTTTTCGATGATGATCCGCTTCCAGCCGGGACCTTCCTGAAACCCCGCGGCATGGAGCGTGTCACACAGAGGCCCGAAAAAACGAGGCGCCATCGCAAAGTAGAACAGGACGTTGCCGCCCACTCCATGCTTCGCATCGAGCTCGGCGACCCTCTCCTTCAATCGCCTGAAATCCTCGACGTCGATGTTGGCCGGCGTGAAATAGAAGCGGCTGATGAGACCCTCCGCTGCAGCCTCGTCGTATTCTTTGCGCGTGTGGAATGCGGGAAGCCCGTCGTCCGCACCCGCCATGCCGGCGCGAAACTCCTCGTCGCTCATCTCGCTCCGTCCGACGCCAAGCACTGCGAAGTTCGGCGAGAGCAGGCCGTCGCATTCGAGGTGGTAGAGCGCCGGTACGAGAAGACGCTTGGTCAGATCGCCGGAGGCCCCGAAGATCACCATCACGCAGGGCTCGCTCAGAGGCGGTGAACCTGCGGAGTCAATGCCAGGGGAATGGAAAACGTGTGCTGTGTCAGACATGGATACGAGTCTCCCCTCGCGTTCATCTCAGCTGCGCATTGCGGCATTGCGGATCAGATCGGGTATGAGACGTACTCTATCATTTCGGGCCGTCCTGGGAGCAATGTCGCTCAGGGCACGTAGATCCGGACCTCACGCGCTCGAGGACCGTCGAACTCGAGGAAATAGACACCCTGCCATCGCCCGAGAGCCAGGCGGGATTCGGAGTAGGGAACCTGCAGGCTGACTCCGACCAGCGTGGACAGAAGGTGTGCCCCCGAGTTCCCCTCGGCATGATCGAACCTGACGTCCGGCACGAGCTTGTCGAATGCGCGTGCGAGATCGATTCGGACATCGGGGTCGGCGTCTTCATTGATGGAGACGGCAGCGGTGGTGTGCGGCGTGTAGACCGTACAGATCCCCTCTGACGCCCCGAGACCGCCGAGAGCATCATTTACTTTGTCGGTGATCGAGACAACTTCGATCCGTGCCTTCGTTTGAATGGAAAATGACGCTGTCTTCATCCGGTTATCCTCCGCGGTCCGTCATCCCGGAGCTCGGCAATGACACTTGCATTCTATCTGGCAACTCTGTTCTGTCGCGACCGCCGGGCTGCACGCTCGACTCCCGCGGTCGGTAGGAGACGACGTACGTCGCCCGAGATCCCTTGCCCTTTCCACCAACCCGCGCATCTTCTCATGAACCTCGCTGCTCGAACGGGCCCATGTGTCATTCTGAGCGAAGCGAAGAATCCTCTGAAGATTTGCGATGTCGCATCGAGGAAAGGGATCCTTCGCTTCGCTCAGGATGACACTTGGATCATCCCCGCCACAATGACCCGTCATTTCGCGCCAGGGGATCGTCAGCACGGAATCGTCAGCACATAGAATGAACCCGTGCGCTCTGTTCTCCTTCTGTTCGTCCTGGTTGCGATCTCCTGCGGCGAGACCGCTGAGCGGGACGAGATTACGATCTCGGCGAGCTCGGTCGGTGCCGAGGGCGCAATCCTTCAGAAGCAAGTAGCGCGATTCGAGGCTGCGCGCCCGGGAGTACGGGTTCGCATTCAGCAGACCCCGGACGACGCAACCCAGCGGCACCAGCTCTACGTGCAATGGCTGAATGCGCGTCTCGGGCAGCCCGATGTGCTGCAGCTCGACGTCGTGTGGACCCCGGAGCTCGCTGCCGCCGGCTGGATCCTCCCCCTCGGCGACCGTTTCTCGGATATGTCGGATTTCGTTTCGGCAACGATCGAGGCGAATCAGTGGGAGCGGGAAATCTACGCGATTCCATGGTTCGTCGACGTCGGCATGCTCTACCGGAGGTCGGACATCGTTGCCGAGGAGCCGGAGAGTCTCGCCGACATCGTGGACGCCTCACGCAGCAGGCCTGCGTCGATCCCGTCGGGATTCGTCTGGCAGGGGGCCCGTTACGAAGGGCTCATCACCGTATTCGTCGAGATTCTGGCGGCGCACGGCGGAGCGATCTTCGACGCGGAGGGACGCCCGACACTCTCCTCACCAGAAGGCATCGAGGCTCTCACCTGGTTGAAGGATGCGGTAGCGAACGGCGTGAGTCCTCCTGCAGTCGTCACCTGGCACGAAGAGGAAACTCGATTTGCATTTCAAAACGGCGGAGCCGTCTTCATGCGGAACTGGCCCTATGCCGTGCCGCTGATGGAGGATGATGCAGAGTCGGCGGTCGCAAACCGCTTCGCGGTCTCTCCGATGCCGCCTGCACGAATCGGCGGGCGCGCTTCAGCGACACTCGGAGGAGCACAACTCGCAATCAATCGATGGAGCGAATATCCCGATCTCGCGTGGGAGCTGATCGCGTTCCTCACGGCTCCCGAACAGATGCTGGAACGGGCAGTCGCGACGGGCCAGTATCCTCCGCGCTTGTCACTGTACGGCAGACCGGAGCTCGACCGCGCGCTCGGGACAGACTCCACGGTCATACGAGACATCGTCGCCTCCGCGGTTGCCAGGCCGTCGAGTCCCGTGTACAGCGAGATCTCCGAAGCGCTGCAGATCGAGCTGCATCGCGCGCTCACCGGGGGGACGCCTGCACGCGAATCTCTCCTTCGAGCCGAGCGGCGGATCGACTCAATCCTCGAGAGATCCGGGCTCGCGAGGAAGTCGGAATGAAACGGGGACGCCCTCATCTCTGGATCGCACCCGCTCTTGGTCTCATTGCAGTCATCGCCCTCTTTCCACTCGGCTTCTCGATCTGGGAGTCGCTTCACCGGCACGACCTGAGGCTTCCATGGCTCGGAAAACCGTTTGCGGGAATCGGCAACTACACGGCCATTGCGGGGGATGAGCGGTTCGCCGGGGCGCTCGCTCACACGATCGTATTCACTCTGTCCACCGTAACGCTCGAGATTCTGCTCGGACTCGCCGCTGCCCTTGCGCTCAACGGCATGACCCGCGGCCGCGGGATTCTGAGGACCGCAACGATCCTCCCCTGGGCGCTGCCAACCGTCGTCGCCGGTCTGTTGTGGCGCTTCGTGTTCGATGCGGAAAGCGGCGTGATCTCGCTTCTGGCAACGAAGGCGGGAGCGCCATCGCCGGTATGGCTGGCTGATCCATGGATGGCCTGGGTACCGATCGTTCTGGCCGATGTCTGGAAAACGACGCCGTTCGTCGCCCTGCTGCTCCTGGCGGCGCTGCAGCAGATTCCGAAGGATCTCTACGAGGCGGCCGCGATCGATGGCGCCGGACGATGGAGAACATTTCGCGCGCTGACCCTGCCGCTGCTCGCACCCGCAATTGCGGTCGCTGTCGTCTTCCGGGTACTCGATGCGTTTCGTGTATTCGATCTCGTTTACGTCCTGACGGGCGGTGGACCGGGAACCGCGACCGAGCCGCTCGCGCTCTACACCTTCAACATGCTGTTCCAGAACCTCAGGTTCGGATACGGGTCAGCGCTTGCAGTGATCTCGTTCGTGATCGCGGCGATCGCCGGCGGAGCCGGCATCATCGTGGTGCGGAGGTTCGCGCGATGAGACGTCCGAACCTGATGAGCTTCGTAAGGCTTCTGCTGCTTGCGTGGGTTCTCGCTCCGCTCCTGTGGGGTCTCGGAGCATCGTTCACGCCCGAGCGTGAGATGTTCGACGAGAACATTCTTCCTTCGAGACTGACCGCCGATCACTACCGCTCACTGTTTGCCAACCGCGACTTCGCGACGCCGATCGTGAACTCGATTGTCGTAGCTGCGTCGACGACGGTTCTCGCGCTGCTCTTCGGCATTCCGGCTGCATGGGCTTTCGCTCGCTTCACCTTCCCCGGCCGGCGCCTGCTTCTCGGGACCATCCTCGGAGTCTCGGTCTTTCCGCAGATCGCGATCGTCAGCCCGCTGTTTCTGCTGTTGCGCGAGCTGCGGCTCATCAACACGCTGCCAGGCCTGATACTCCCCTACGCAAGCTTCGCGCTTCCCCTCGCCATCTGGCTGCTGACCGGCTACTTCCGACAGATGCCCCGGGAAATGGAGGAAGCGGCGCTTGCCGATGGCGCGACGGAGTGGCAGCTGCTCACGCGGATCGTGCTCCCGATCGCGGCGCCCGGGGTCGCGACCACGGCGATCCTCACCTTCATCTACTGCTGGAACGAGTTTCTCTTCGCGCTGTCGTTCACCCTCGGCGCCGAGCGACAGACTGTGCCTGTCGCCATCGCTCTTTTCCGGGGACAGTATCAGGTTCCCTGGGGTGAGATTCTCGCCGCCGCATCGATTGCGACTCTGCCTGTCGCCATCGTCGTACTTCTGTTTCAGCGTCGTATCGTGGAAGGCCTTACCGCCGGAACAGGGCGGTGAGTTTTCGTGCCGTGAAGTGCCATCCTGAGCGAAGCGAAAGATCTGCTTGCGGGGATCAGGCGTCGCAAGATGATCCTTCGCTTCGCTCAGGATGACACGACAGGCATTGGCTCAACCGTACAACAGCAGTCCGATGTAGACACCGTACACAGCAACCAGCACCCCGCCCTCCCGGCGACTTATACGGAAACCCGTAAACATGATGGGGAAGAGCAGAAGGGTCAGACCGAGCATCCACCAGACATCACTCGCAAAAAGCGCCGGCTCGACCGGCAGGGGAAGCACCATCGCGCTCAACCCGAGAGTGCCGAGAATGTTGAACAGATTCGAACCGATGACATTGCCGATGGCCACATCGCTTCGGCCGCGCGCTGTGGCCACTAGACAGGAAACGACTTCAGGAAGTCCGGTTCCGCCGGAGATGAGCGTCAATCCGATGACACGCTCTGACCAGCCGAGCACCCTGGCTATCCCCACCGCTCCCGTGATCGTGAGATGTGCACCGCCTGCCAGCAGCACCACACCGCCGGACACCAGCCCGATACAGACCCACGCCCGCGGCCCATCACCGCGTGGACTCAGCTTCTTCTGCACCTCGGATTGAAACTCGATCTCCTCAGCGTCCGTCACCTGCGCCCGTACCAGACTGACCATATAGGCAGTGAAGCCGGCGTAAATCGCCAGGCAGAGCGAGGCATCCAGCCGGTTGATCTCACCGTCCTGCGCAATCACCAGACAGAGAAGCGTCACCAGCGCGAGGACTGGATATTCGAGTTTGATCGTGTTGCTTGTGATCGCCAGCGGACGGTACAGAGCACAGATGCCCAGTATGATGGCGATGTTGAAGATGTTCGAGCCGACTACATTGGCAACGGCGATGGCTGCCTTACCCTGATAGGCCGCAATCGCGCTGACTGCCAGCTCAGGAACAGACGTCCCGGCGGCTACGACAGTCAATCCGATCACCGCGGGAGTCAGCCGAAGAATCGTGGCGAGCCCGACGGATCCCCGCAGCAGGACTTCGCCGCCAGCGACGAGCAGGACGAGTCCCAGGATGGTGAGCCCGATGAAAAGAAACACCTGCAACCCCTCCGCGCCTGAGGAATTCTGGTCGTTCAGCGAAACGCCGCCGGGAGCTTAACAGATTCACAACGACGTCTCTCGCTCGAGGAATTCCTTTTGCACGTCCACTCAACTCACGGTGTGTCAGGACGCCAAGGGGGTGAGAGGTCATCAGCGCCGGCCGTTCCTGTGAAGACGCTATGCCGGGCAACACCTCTTCCGAACGAACGTCACATCGGATCAAAATGATCGACAGCCGGCGAGGCAAGCTCCGGGTCGGACTTTCCCATGGAGTCTGAACTCTGGCATTCTGGTAGCTTTCCTCTCGTTGCGCAGAGACAACATATGGATCCGGAAACCAAATGACCGAGCAGTTCATCGCAATCGCGACGATCACGCTCGGCACAGCCGTGGCGTTCACGCTCCTGTGGTTGCGCAGGAAGCGTAGCGGAGCTCCGGCTCCTGCCGAGCCTCGTGCAGTCAACAGCCTCTTCCAGACGGCGTTCGAATATCATCCGGCCGGAGTGGGATACATGAGCCCCGAGGGGCGTTGGATCGGCGCGAACGCCAGGCTCGTCTCGGAGCTCGGTTACACACGTTCGGAGCTCTTTGCCACTTCGCTCAGGCTTCTGACTCATCCGCAGGATCGGAAGCAGGAGGCCGCTCTTTTCGGAGAACTGCGTGCAGGCAGGCGTCAGTTCTACCAGATGAGTAAACGTCTGCAGCGGAAGAGCGGTGAGTACGGGACCTACCGTGTTCAGATGTTTCGCTGTTCGGACGGGTCGTCACAAGTCCTCCAATGCATCATTGAAGCGGACGAACACGAAACTACCCATCTCGAGCGGGTCGCCGAGACTCTGCATGACATGCCCGACACGGCTGCCATTCTTTTCGACGGAGCAGGGACCATTGCGAAGTGGAACCTCGGCGCGGAACAACTCTTCGGCTTTGCGGAAGCCGAGATTCTGGGGCGGCCATGGGACTCACTCCATCCTGACCACGGAGCGGCAACAGCGAAGCTCCGAATCGCCGCCGCGGCCGAGCATGGCAAGGCGAGCTCGGCAACCGTACGCAGACGGAAGGACGGATCCACGGTCGAGGTGACCGGTACGATTCTTTCGGAAGTGAGACTCAGCGACCCGAACGCCTACCTGGAGATCTGCAGAGTGCGCGATCGGGCATCGAACGAAATCCTCGAAGATGAAACGCCGGATTTGCGAGCCGAAAATGCTCTACTGCGAAATCAGCTCACCAGCGCGGAAACGCAGGAGAGGGAGCTTCGCAACTCGATCACTGCGCTGCGCGCGGCCAATGGCGAGTTCGTCCGCAAGATCGGCATGCTGACTGCGATGGTTCGAAAGACCGTGGCATCCCGCAACCGGGTCGCGAAGACGGAGCATCGGCCAACAGACCAACCTCTGGAGCCTCTCCTGGACGCTGCCGTCACCGAAGTGCAGTGGATGCCGATCGCCGGTGCAGAGATCAAAGCAACTGTCCATCAACTGGTCACGAATGCACGAACAGGGACTCTCCTTCTGGACATCAACGGCGTCGAGCGAAGGCTCGTATTCCGGGAGGGATTGCTCGTTGCCTGCGCCTCGGACGACGAGGAGCATGCAATCGGGCAGTTGCTGGTCCAGGCCGGGATCATCAGCGAAAAGCAGCGGCGCTCTGCGCTCGAGGCGCACAGCATCACGAGCCTTCCGATAGGCAGCAGTCTCGTCGAAATGAAGCTGATCACGAAGGACGACCTCGAGAACGTGATCCTGACGAAGGCCCTGCACGAACTCTCCCAGGCTGCATCCCGCGAGAAGATTCAATACGCGTTCGTCGATCGCGATTTCTCACCCGCGGGCATCGTTCCCGTCGCGATCGATCTACTCCCGGCCCTGGATGTCGAGGTGCCCTCCGAGATCGAAACTCCAGCAGAACCCGACTCGGAGGTGTCAGAACGGGCGTTCGTCGGTCGAGCCGGATCCCGCTCACGCGTCTACCACGATCCTGCCTGCGCTACGGCGCGCCGCATCCCTCGAAAGCAGCGAGTCCACTTCGGATCAGCGGCCCAGGCGCAGGCCGAGAACTTTCGCCCGTGTGACCGCTGCCTCTCAGGCGGAGACCTCAGTAACTGAGCCAGAATCGGATGTCGACGTAGCGGAGTCGCACGCGCCCCCGCTCGATCTTCTCCACCACGAACGGTCCGACTGCCTCACCCTCGCGCACGATGTTTCCGTTGATGATGGCAAGAGACTGTCCTTTCGATGAAGAGATGCCCGAGAGCCGGACTTCGCCCCCGCCCGGCGATCGGACCGGGCTCGCATAGCTCTCGCCATTCACCAGGCCTTCATGACGCGCCGGGCCGGACCGCTCGGCCGGTTCGCGTGGGATCTCGGACGACTCGGCAACCGCGGCACGCGAATCCGACGCAGCCGGTTCAGAAGTGGATTTGCTTCGTGGCGCGGAGACCGCGGGGGTGGGAATGCTTCGAGCCTCCACAATGGGAGCTAGCCTCCCTGCCTCATTGGGAGCGACGGTCGTAGTCGCGTCGCGCGGAGCATCCACGACGGTTCCAGCCGTCATTGTCACGGGGCCCCGCGGCTCCGCGTCGATGGTGCCGGCCGTTGCCGCTTCCCGATCCATAGACGTAGTCTTAGCCGTCTCGGCGCCACGTGCTGACGAGAAGTCCGCGCGCACGTTGGAAATCCAGGCCGCCGTGACCGCCGCTGCGAGGATAGCTCCACCAAAAGCCGCGGCAAGGATAGCTCCTCTCCTCGACCTTCGGGACGGAACGTCGCTGCGGCCGGGACTGAAGTACTGGCGCCGATTCTCGCGATCCTGCCGCAGGGTTTCGAGATGAGCCTTTTTGAGGCCCTCGCTGATCAGGCTCAAGCGACGTGACCCTCCAGTTCGCGGATGCTGCGCCAGACATCCCGGCCGGTGAACCGGCGCGTTCCCTTGACGAACCCGTAGAGCAGCACCTTATCGCATGCTGCATTCACCAGACGGGGTATGCCCCCTGAATAGAGATAGATCGCCCGAAGGGCGAGCCAGTTGAATGACGGTTGCCCATTCCGGCTGCACGCGCGAAGACGGTGGTCGATATAAAGTTTCATCTCGTCGTACGTGAGCGGCTGGACGTGATAACGGACTGTAATTCTCTGGCGCAGCTGTCTGAGCTCTCGGCGATCGATGGTGTCACGCAGCTCAGGCTGTCCGACCAGCACGATCTGAAGGAGCTTTCGCGAATTCGTCTCCAGGTTCGACAGGAGCCGGACTTCCTCGAGAAGCTCCGGCTTGAGGTCCTGGGACTCGTCAATGATCAGCACCACCTCGTTTCCCTTCGACACCTGATCGAGGAGGAACTCATTCAGGACCTGCGTGTTGCCGACTCGGTCGCGCTTCGGTTTGAGTCCCAGTTCCGTCACGATTAAACGAAGCAGCTGCGTCGCTGTGAGGCAGGGATTCAGAATCAGCGCCGTCTTGAAGCGGTCTTCGAGATGCTCGAGAAGCGCCCGACAGAGCGTGGTCTTCCCCGAGCCGACTTCCCCTGTCAGGAGAATGAAACCCTTCCGCTCGCGCACACCGAACAGCAGATGGTCAAATGCTTCGCGGTGAGTGCGACTGAAGAACAGCAGCCCCGTATCCGGAGTGATGTTGAACGGCGCCTCACGGAACCCGAAGAACTCGTTATACATTTTTGACTCGTCTGGCCGGGGAGCTGACACATTATATCGCAGTTTTGGCTGATCTCACCGCAGGCCACAACAAATGCTGAAGTCGAGATCGTTTTCATCTGGTCACCATGAATGACCAGGCGTACCAGTGCGTTTTTCGCCGGTCATCCACATAGACGACACGGGCTTCGTGACGACCGAGAGGCCAGTCGCGTTCAGGAGCGAGTTCGAGTTCCACATCGCCGTCACGACTGCGTCTCTTCACCTCTTCCGTGACATCGCGACCATCGACATAAAGACGCGGCGGGCCGGAGAGGCGGAGTCCGACGAGATCGAGGGAGAATCGCACACGGACAGGAGAGCCCCCCCCGACTACGGACGCATGCACTGGCTCCACCGAGATGATCTCTGCCGGGCGGACCGCCGGACTGGTCTTCGAAGAGTCCCGAGGTGTTGCCGCTTCAATCGGAAACGGTCCTGATACGCGATAGTCGAGCGGAAGCTCTTCGCCGAACGGCAGGGCGTCGGGATCGAAAGAGGTGAACAGGCCGTGCCACACCGCGCGGTACATCCCCGATTCGATCCTGCTGTTCGATTTTCGCGATTCGACCTCGGCGTCCGCACGCGATGCGACCGTCATGGTTCCGGTGTGTTGTTCGCCGGGAGCGATTACGATCGGCGGGGAAAGGCAGGTGTTGATCTCCGCGACCCACGCATCAACCCACGCATCTCCGTCGCGCCGCTGCAATCCCGGCGAGAAGGCGCCATTGCAGTTCATGAGATAGACAGCCGTGTGCTCTGGAGCGGTAAACGTTGTGACGATCGTCGTTTCCGGCCCGTACGGCCCGTCTTCCAGTGCATAGCGTTCACGATCGGTCACGATCGGCGCGGCGAGCTGTTCAGGTTCCGGGTCAAGGTCCTCCGGCGTCGCACACGCTGCGAGCAGCACGGCGAGCAGAACGAAGTCCGGGCCCACACGAGAGGTCATCTGATCCGACGAGATGCAAAGTGTGAACCGAAGCGCGAGGATTGATGGCCTTCAATTTGTTCGGCACCGATAAGTTTCATCCAGGGTTCTCGGATGTCATCAGGTCGAGTTCGGGACTCGCTACTGTGCCGGGTACTCGACTCTATGGCTCATGGAGTGCAATAGGCGGGTTCGGTATGAGCGACCTTCAGTTGAAAGACTCCGGCGAGGATGAAATCGAAGTCTCGGATGCACCACGTGCCGGCCTGTGGCGGCCATTTCTGCTGATCCTGGTCGTGGGACTCATCGCCGTGATCGCAAGGGTGTCAGGCGGAGCCGGGTGGATCGACCTGCAGCGGATCACGGGATTTCTCGAGCCGATCGGCCGGCTCTGGTGGGCTCCGCTCGTAGCGGTCGGCCTGTATCTTCTCTTCAATCTTCTGGGACTTCCCGGCAGTGTGCTGACGGTGGCTTCAGGAGTCGTCTGGGGCTGGCTCGCCGGCGGGGTGATCGCGCTGCTGGGTTCGACGATCGGAACGGCTGCGCCGTACCTGCTGGCGCTCTCTCACGCACCCGTCCTCGGCCCGGGAATCCGTCGCCGTGCGGCCTGGCTGCACCGCCTGCTCGAGCGCGAAGGCTTCACGGCACTGCTCATGTTGCGCCTGCTTCCCTCGCTCCCCTATGCGGTGATCAACTACGCCGCAGGGTTTGCAGGAATCCCACCCCGGCAATACTTTCTCGCGACACTACTCGGCACAATTCCCGGAGTTTTTGTGACGACGTGGCTGGCGTCCGCGATCTTCAGTGGCGAGATCTCTCTCGGTGGCGCATTCCTGAGGATCGCGATCGCGGGAGGAATCATCGGAGCAATCGTCCTCGCCGTAAGGGGATTCACCGGAAGCAAGTAGGCGCGCAGTCAATGAACCATGGTGTCATCCTGAGCGACGGGAAGGATCCCCTGAAGACGTGCCATGTCGCCTGGAGGAAGGGGATCCTTCGCTTCGCTCAGGATGACACATCGGTGCGTTTCGCGAGGTCACCCCGTTGGGCGTTTGCCGCGGTTGAAAACACCAGGTCATGCTCTGCGCACCAGCGAAACACGATGCAGCGGGGTGTGAACAGCGCCCTCCTGACGGAGCTCACTCCGGAACAGTACGACCTCATGCACTTCGAATGGTGGCGTGTCGATATCGCTGAATGTCTGTGTGAATGCTTCGGCATCCTCCTGACGCCAGCGGCTGCGGATTCTGCAGATTGCGATCGTTTCAACGCTCTCATCAGACTGCTCGCCCAGGAACGCCAGCGTCAGGTGAAGCGCATCCGGTCGCAGCCACGATGCAGCAGGAAGGCGCGCACGAGTCGACTCGATACGAAGTTCCACGGAATTCCGCAGCACATCAGAAATTTCGATCGCAACGAAAAGCCGCATTCGGGCGTGCTCAATCGGGCGGATACATCCGATCGAAGTCTGGATTGCCGTGAAGCGTCGCGAGGTCGGGATCTTTCCGCGCCCAGTTCGGATCGCGGAAACCTGCGTCGTACGCCTTCCTTACGGCCACGAGGGCCTCATCATGCCTTTCCAGCGCGCAGAAGAGGCAGGCGACGTTGTACATGATGATCGCGTCATCCGGACGAAGGGCCATCGCCAGGTTCGCCTCGCGCACGGCCTCGTCGGGACGCCCCATCTGGGCGTAGTTCAGCCCGACGAGCACACGCGCCCGCGCATCCTCGGGGACTTTTCTCAGATGTGCCTCGTAGGCGACGGTCTCCCTCTGCACCTGGTTCCGGTTCGCGTCGGCCTTGCCGAGGGCGTTGAGCGCGTTGCCGATCGGGATGAACGTGTTGTAGTTCTCTCCGGCGTGCTCCATCGCTTCGTCGGAGATGTCGATCACTTCCTGGTACTTCCCTGCTGCGAACAGAATCCGCCCAAGGAGGTAGTACCCGCTCTCGACGTCAGGATTGATCTTCAGGGCAGCGCGAACTCTTGCCGTGGCGTCGTCCAGTCGCATTTCCGCATACGCTACCCACGACTCGGCGACGAGAACTTCGGGTGAGTCGTGTCCCCTGGTGCCGGCGCGATCGGTCGCCGCTCGTGCGCGCGCGATCCACGACTTCGAACGATCGTAGTGATAGTAGTACTGAGAGCACACTGAGGCGATTCCGGCGTGGGCGAGGGCAAATTCGGGATCGAGAGTGACGGCGTTCTCGAACATCTGAAGTGCGAAATCGAGATCCTGGCGCGACAGCCGTCTCGCATACGTCCGTCCCCGCAGATAGAGGTCGTACGCCTGCAGATCCTCTGTGGGTTTCGTCGCGAGCGCCTGCTGCTCCTGCGGCGACAACGTGATCCGAAGCGCGTCGGCAATGCTGCACGCGATCTCGTCCTGCACCTCGAAGATATCTTTCATCTCGCGGTCGTACCGGTCTGACCAGAGTGGAAAGTTTGTCGTTGTATCGACGAGCTGTGCATTGATCCGAAGCCGGTTCCCTGCGCGGCGAAGACTTCCTGTGAGGAAGTAAGAGGCGCCCAGCTGCTGGCCGATCTCGCCGGAGGTCCCCTGACGGTCCCGGAACACCAGCACCGATGCTCTCGAGAAAGTTTTCAGCCCTCCGATCTTCGACAGCTCCGTGATGATGTCTTCCGTGATGCCGTCGCGGAGGTATTCGTCCTCTTTGACGCCGCTGAGATTCTCGAAGTAGAGAACGGCGACCGACTTCTCGTCCCGATCCGATGCGGCGGCGACCTTCCCGCTGCCTGATTCCGGCCCGCGACGGCTTCCCGAGTCGAGATCGCGCCGCAGGCGCAACAGATCGGTCTTGAGCTCCGTGGCAGTCTGATAGCGGAAATTTCGGTCCTTCTCGAGAGCCTTCTCGAGAATCCTGTTCAGTGCGGCCGGCATCGAAGGGTTCACCTCGCTCAATGGAACGGGGTCGCGGCTGAGGATCGCTTCGAAAACAACGGCCGCGCTTTCGCCAGGAAACGGCAGCGCGCCGGCAGCCATCTGATAGAGAACGGTACCAAGTGAGAAGATGTCGGTGCGCGCGTCGGTCAGCTGAGCGCGTGCCTGTTCGGGAGACATGTAGGAAACCGTTCCCACGACAGTTCCGGCCGCCGTCAGCTCGTCGCCCATGACAGCCGTCGTCGACAACGCATCGGATCCGCGTTTGATGTCGATCTTTGCGAGACCGAAATCGAGTATCTTCGCCTGCTTGCGCGAAGTGATGAAGATGTTGGCTGGTTTCAGATCGCGATGTACGATTCCTTTCGAGTGAGCTGACTCGAGAGCGTCGACAATCTGGATCGACACTTCGAGAATCTCACCGATCTCCATCGATCCCTGCCGCAACTTTTCAGCGAGCGTCATCCCCTCGAGAAGTTCCATCACGATGAAGTGATCGGATTCGAACTGATCGATCGAGTGAACGGTGCAGATGTTTGGATGGTTCAGAGCCGAGGCCGCGCGTGCTTCGCGCTGGAAACGCTGAAGGGTGGCATCATCCTGCGCCATGTCGGGAGGCAGGAACTTCAGCGCCACCTGCCTTCCAAGACTCGTATCCTCGGCCTCGTATACGACACCCATCCCGCCCGTGCCCAGCTTCGACGTCACGTGGTAGTGAAGGATCTTCCGGCCGATCATTTCGTGTGGTCCCCAGTTGTCGCGAGGAGGGCATCGTACCGGCACGCCGGGTGGGGGTCAATCAGGGTGAACCCAACCCTGAACAAGTCGACAGCCTGCTGTGTATGTGGCAGGGAACTCCTATCCCCTACCCTCCGCGGCCGGAGTCTGGAGAGATGGTATGGCCTCTCGTTGCGCGAGGGCGGAGAGCCGAAGCGCGACAGATCGTTTCCAGACTCGAGAAGCGGGCCACCGAGGGCAGCTACTCGCCGTACTGGATGGCAGCCTCGTACGCGACTCTCGGCGACGCGGACAACACAATCCGCTGGCTCGAGCAGGCGTACGCGGATCGAGCCTCGCGTCTGCCGTACGCCGGTGTGGACATGAGCTTTGATCCCGTGCGTTCCGATCCTCGTTTCGCCGATCTTCTCCGCCGCATAGGACTGCCTGCCGACCTGCCATATCAGTCCGAATGGGGACGAAAGGCGGATCTCGCACGCAAATCCGCGCGCTGAGTTGCACACAATTCCGCGGGCGTAGTGTTCACGGAATGACGATACCCAGGCACGGACTCACTCGACGGCTCAGCGGCGCCTGCGAACTTTCCGCGGATCTCGTTCCTCGCCACGGGGCGTCGTGTCGATGTCGTCGGGGATGCCATCAGCATCATAGTCGGTCATCAGAAAGAGCACGGGCGCGTCGTGGTCGCTCGTCCGGAGAAGATTCGCGGGATCATTGTGATGCGCTTCCGGGGCGTCGGCATTGCCGCGGGCGAACGTGAATCCTCGGACGAAAGGCTCGAGCGTGGCCGAGGTCAGCACATGATCGAGCGCCTGAGCTCTCCCCTGGAAGATGAACGAGTACCGCTCTGACGGCGGAAGCCGCTCGATCTCGTTACTCAGATCAGTCTCGACCAGATCGATGCACGCGATGGCCTCGGAGACTGCATCGCAAATGCCCTGGATCATGCCGACGACCTCGACGAGGCCGTCGCTGAATTCGAACGCATTGAAGTCGCCGGTCACGACGACCCTGCGCGCGGGATTCTCCTTCTGCATGGCATCGATCGCGCGCGCCAGGCTTGCCGCCTGCTCGAATCGTTTCGTGCGCACCCGGAAATCGGTTTCGACACCGCTCAGGGAACGCTGATGAACGGCAATCACAGTCAGAGGAAAGGGTGCACCGTTCCCGATGTACTCCGCGTCGATCAGCAGCGGCGGACGATCATGGAGCAGCGAGCCGTCAGCAGCGAGCCTCTCCGCGGCGCCGATCTGCCTCACGTTCGTCACGCGAACTGTCTCGCGCGTGAGAAATCCCACATCGATCCCACCGAAGTCTGCTCCCTCCATCAGGTGCGCGCTGTAGGCGACGCCGCTTCTCGCGAGGATCGCTGTCGCGAGATCCTGCAGCACGCGAAGGTTCTCGGCCTCCTGAACGGCTAGCACGTCGGGAAGGTTCAGCACGTCATCGATGTACCCCGCGAGCTTTCCGAGGCGCCGCTGATAAATCTCCGTCGAAGTGCCGTTCTCCTGCGAATCGCTGATCGCAGGATCGTTCACGTCGTCGTAGAGTCGCATGACATTCAGACTGGCAATCGTCATCTCCCCGCTCGCACGCTCTGGTACGGCGCGGGGCAGCAGGGGCGACACATGGGCGAATTTATCCGGAAGAATACGGTACTGGCCAAACGCATAAGTCAGAGGTCCCGTCGCCGTGAAGGTCGAACCTGCATTCACGAGCGCTCCGTTCGCCGAAACTTCGAAGACCGCAAAGAGTGGTCTCTCCAGCCCGGGCTCGCGAAACGTGCGCCCTTCGTAGGCCACTCCCCTGAAATTACCGAAACGATCCGTAGGCGCGACCGCTGTGCCGTACGCGACGCGCACCAGCATCCCTTCGCGCCACTCGAGCTCATTGCGCGCGTCCGACGGATGATTCGCATCGAGCTCGGCAGGGCTGGGCAGCGGTTTGCCACTGCCAGTCACCGTCACAACAGGACGATCGAACTCCGTCAGCTCGAAATACTCGATGATGGAACCGGAGACATCGACCTCATCGCCGACATTCACCGCGGGGACGGAGCTCGTGAAGACATAGATTCCATCCGAGGTCTCGATGTCACCGTCGGATCGGGAGGGAGGCGTCTGCATGAAGAAGCCCTGATCCTGGACTGCCGTGACGATGTTGCCTCGCGTCGTGACCGCCTGCCCCTCGAACGGAGAAGAAGAGCCGGAGCCCTGGATCTGAAAGATCTCGACGGACGATTGGGCCGAAAGCGGAAAAGCGAGAGCGAGAGTGAGCAGGAGCGAAGCGGTCTTCATGGTTCAGTGGAACGAGGCGAGCACCGGAAAAAAATCCGCAATCAGGAAGGGGTACCCGTGAGACGTGAAGCGTGGGTTTCGGGTTCGACCCACATCAGTCCGGTCGATCTCTGCACGGACCCAGAACCTGCAATCCGTCGGCAGGCCGGCTATTCGACGCGGACTGCAATGAGCGTAACGTCGTCTTCCTGAGATCCGCCCGCGCGAAAGCGTTCGAGCTTTGCAAAGAGGCGGCCCATCGTTTCCTTGGCCTCTTCATCCTCGGCGCCCTCCGCGAAAACCTCGGCAAGTCCATCGATTCCGATCTCTTCGCCCCTGCGATCTCGCGTCTCATACGCTCCGTCGGTGTGCAGCAGAAGACGATCGCCGCTCTCCAGTGAGAGCTCGGCCATCCGAAACGGTTGTTCGAGACTCGTGCCCAGCGGAAGCGAGGGAAGCATCACGACTTCGACTTCCCCCGTTGTGCGCTTCCAATGGAAAAGCGGCGGATGTCCCGCGCTGATGACCACGGCGGAGCTCCGGTCCGGGGCCACAGACAAAAGACACATCGTGACGAGCATCCGCTCGGTCCTTGTTTCCCGCATCAGAGTCTGCAGCCGTGCAATCATCTGACGAGGCGTTTCGAGGTCTTCGCTCAACAGCCGGAGTGCCGTGCGGATGCCGGAGAGCACGATGCCGCTGCCTACACCGTGGCCCGCGACATCGGCCTGAACGATGGCGAACCTGCCGTTGCACGCGTAGAAATCGTAAAAGTCTCCGCCCACTTCTGAAGCGGGGATCGAGCTCGCGGCAATACTCAGGCCTTCCACCGATGGAATCGTGCGGGGCAGCATGCTGAGCTGGATGGTGCGCGCGAGATCGAGCTCTTCCCGCATGCGGCTCTCTTCTTCGAGACGCTGGCGCTGCGGAAGCCACTCCCTGAGAAAAACCGCCGTGAATCTGCGCGTGAAATACCACCCGATGAACAGAGAAAGGAGCGTCACACCACCGTAGATCGACAGGGTCCGCCATAGCGGTGCGTCGGGAGAGCTGAATCCGGCTCCGGGATGGAGAATGACGACGAACACGATCGTCACGAAGAGTGCGAAGTGGATCGTCAGCCGCTCGCTGAGTGTGATGCGGAGCGCGATTGCGAGCAGCGCGAGCGCAAGCAGCGGGTCGTCGTCGGGCCGGATCATCCACCGAGCCGCGGCAATCGTGCAGACGTAAAGCACGATGAGATTGCGCAGATCGCTGAAACGCTGCGTTGCGGCGCGGCGGTCGAGAGCAACGACGGCATCGGGTATTCGTACGCGCATGGGAATCATTCTTACACGCTGCCGACAACTCTCACGTGCCGTCTCCTTTTCAGCTCCGATGTAAAACGGCTGAGGTCAGGAGCGTTCCACGGGAAGCGTGCCGTATTTGACGCGCGGAAAATCGCGGCGTGCGATACTTACGACAGGATAACCACACCAATGCTGCTGGACCCCGGTTTAAGACTCGGCCGGTACGAAGTGCGCTCCCTGCTGGGTGCAGGGGGGATGGGTGAGGTCTACCGCGCATACGACCACGACCTCGAGCGCGAAGTGGCCATCAAGATCCTCCCTGAAGGCGAGACGGAGACCTCCGAGCGCACGCGCCGCTTCCTCCAGGAAGCACGGTCCGCTTCCGCTCTGAATCACCCGAACGTCGCGACCGTCTTCGAGATCGGCACGCAAGACAAGCTGCGCTTCATCGCGATGGAGTTGGTCGCCGGTGAGCCGCTTCGCGCCCGCATCCGGCGAGGTCCAATCCCATCGACGAAACACTCGCGCTGGCCACGGGAATCGCTGCGGGACTAGCTGCCGCGCATGACGCGCACATCGTCCACCGCGACATCAAGCCGGAGAACATCATGATCCGGCCGGACGGCCTGACGAAGATCCTCGACTTCGGGCTGGCAAAACTGCGTGAAGTCCACGATGACGGCGCAACGCTTCTGAGGACCGGCACGGGCGTCACCATGGGAACGCTGAGCTACATGTCGCCGGAGCAGTTGAGCGGCGGCAGCATAACGCCGGCTGCTGATGTCTTCAGCTTCGGGGTCGTGCTCTACGAGATGCTGAGCGGCAGCAGGCCATTCGAAGGCGCGATGCCAACAGACATCGCGGCGGCCATCCTGACGAAAGCGCCGAATCCCCTCGAGGCCCCGCCGAAACTTTCGGCGATCGTGATGCGCGCGCTGAAGAAGAAACCCGAGGAGCGCTACGCGACAGCCGGCGAGATGCTCGAGGATCTTCGTCACATCACGGGAGCACCGCAGGTAGCTGGCGCGGCTCCTTCAGGACCACGATCGCGCACTCGGCTGATCGCCGTCGCGACCGTCGTCCTCGTGGCATTCGCAGCGCTCGCGATCTGGATGACGATGCGTACGAAGGAGAAGGAGCGCGCGCAGGAGTCGATCGCGACGGCCGAGCGGCTCCTCGCGGAACGGAACTTTCCCGGCGCGTTCGAGACAGCATCAGCAGCGCTCGCGATCCTGCCGGCGGAACAGCGGCTCCGGGATGTCATCGCGAAATCGAGCGAGCGAGCGAGCTTCGAAAGCGACCCTCCGGGCGCAAACGTCTGGCTCGAACGGTTCAAGCCGTCCGGCGAACGCTTCCTGGCGGGTGTCACACCGTTGACCATTGACCAACTCCCCCATGCCGACTACGTCGTCACCTTCGAAAAGGAGGGGTTGGCGACGGCGAGGACGACATTGCCGCAGTATCCGCTGACCCATCTCGGAGAGGCCGCTCCGGTGAGACCCGCGACCGTGACGATCAGGCTGATCGAAGCCTCCAGAGTTCCCGAAGAAATGGTCGCAGTTCCCGGTGGTGAGTACAGGCTCGCCGGCTGGCACCGCACGAGCGACGCTGCGGTCCAGCTGCGCGACTTCCTCATCGATCGCTTCGAGGTTTCCAATCGCGACTACGAAATTTTCGTGCGCGGAGGGGGGTACCGGCGTCCGGAGCTCTGGAAGACGCTTCCGTTCGAAGAGGTGGAAAAGCACTTCCGGGACACGACCGGGCTTCCCGGTCCGCGGGAATGGGCGGGTGGCGCGCCGCGTCCGGGCCTCGAGATGCATCCGGTGACGGGAGTCTCCTGGCATGAGGCAAACGCGTACGCGGCGTGGAAGGGAAAGCAGCTGCCGACGATCTATCAGTGGGAAAAGGCGGCGCGGTATCCCCAGACCTTCGGGCCCGCCAACAGTTTCCCGTGGGGGCTGGTCAGCGAAGGAGTCGACGCGACCGAACGGATGAACTTCAAAGGGCGCGGCACGCTGCCTGTCGACAGCATGCCGGTCGGACTCGGGCCTTACGGTGCTCATCACATGGCGGGCAACGTTGCCGAGTGGACTCGGAACCCCCTTCCTCCGGGATATGCGGTTCGAGGCGGGGGCTGGAACGACGCGCTCTACTCGTTCGGAAAAACGGCAGCCCTCCCCGCGATGTATGCCAGCTCGGAGTTGGGATTCCGATGTGTCAAGCCGCTCGAAGGCGATGGTAGCGAACAGGGAGAATTTGCGCTCCGCTCGTCTCCGGTCATTCCTGCGTATGAGCCAGTGGACGACGCGGCATTTGAAGAAATACGCGCTCGCTACGCGTACGAATCGACACCCTTGAAAGCAGCAGTCGTCGAGCGGATCGATCAGGGCGACTGGATACGCGAGCGGATCGAATATGAAGTCGATGGACAGACGGTACCGGCGTACCTCTATCTGCCAAAGAATTTCCGGCGTCCACTCCAGGTGGTGCACTTCTCGCCGGCAGGTGACGTGTACAGCGGATGGCGGACACTGCCTCAGAGCGTCGAGATTTCGCTCGGGGCGGTCCTGCGCGGAGGCCGAGCGATCTACGCGATCGTCATTCCGGGCTTCATCGGCAGGCCCCGTCCTGAGGGTTTCGTCAGACCAGATTCGCGGTCAGCCGAAGCCGTCGACTACACCGTTCGCCAGGTCAGGGAGTTGCAACGCGGCCTCGACTACCTCGAGACCCGCCCCGACATCGACCGCTCACGAATCGCGTTCTACGCACAGAGCGCCGGCACGGGCACGGGAGTGGTTCTGGGCGCCGTCGAGAGTCGCTATCGATCGATTCTCTTCGTCGGCTGCGGCATCTGGCCGGATGAGGTGACCAACACTCCCGCGGCAAACCGCATCAACTTTGTACCTCGGATCGGTGGCCGGAAACTCATGCTGCAGGGCCGCTACGACGATGCGGCGCCGCTCGAGAGCACAGCGATGCCGCTGTTCAATCTGCTGAGCGAACCCAAACGTCTCGAGGTCTTCGAGGGCGGCCACGTCCCGACCCAGCAGATTCTGATTCCGACCGTGACCAGGTTCCTCGACAAGACTCTCGGCAAAGTCGAGTAGAGCCGCCACGAATGGGCCATTTCATCGACATCGACCGATGGAAGCGCCGCGAGCACTTTCACCATTTCCGCGATATGAGGCTGCCGTTCTTCAGCGTCTGCGCCGACATCGACGTGACGCGCTTGCGCGAGCGCTGCCGCTCCGAGAATCGATCATTCTTTCTCGCTTCTCTCTTTCACATGCTCCGCGCGGCGAACGACACGGAACCGATGCGCCTGCGACTTCGCGGCGAACGTGTCTGGCTTCATGATCGCGTGAGCGTGAGCTCGACGGTCCCGAGGCCGGACGAGACATTCGGATGCGTCCGTCTCGACGCGGTGAATGATCCCGCAGTTTTCGAGACTCAGGGGCTCGCGGCGATCGAAGAGTGCCGTCGCGGCGGGCCGGCGTTTCCGGACGGCGAAGACGACGTGATCTATCACTCGACGCTTCCCTGGATCCGTTTCGTCTCGCGGAACGTCTCGATCGCTTTCAGCAGCTGCGGACGGACGACATCGGCGCGCGAAGGAATCGTCCAGGCCAGAATCTGACTGAGACGACCCGGCCCGTCCACGGTCGTATGGATGTAGTGGATCTTCTGGCCCTCGAGGGCACCGGTGACCTCGTACTGTACCGCAGGACTTCCGCCTATTTTCAAAGATTTCGGGCCGGTGATGGTTGGAAACGCGAGAGTACCCAGCAATCCACCCAGCGTTACCCGCGAGTGCTTCTCGAGGTTCCAGCCGAACAGGTCTTCCTTGAGCTCGTTGATGACGATCAGATACGCGCCCTCGTCACCGTTACCGACCTCGATCTCGGCCACGTCGTTCAGTTCGAGTACGGTCCAGCTGGAGGGCACGGTGATCTGCGTTGCCTCATCGGACGCGAGCATCACCTTCCCCGCTCCCTGAGCATCGATTCCGATCGTCAAAACACTCATCGCTGCCAGCGCGAGAAAGGTACGCATGGAGGCCTCCGATTTTGAACTGAAAAATTTACGGCAGTATACGACGCGGGCAGGCGAACTCCGCCGGGAGCATTCTATGTGACGCTCATCACAAAGCAACGTGATTCGGCTCACATGCTGGTGAGAGGAAGAAACGTAGCCTCGACCTATCAAACTGTCTCTTTTTGAACAGACGGCGAGAGTTCAGAAAATGTACGCTCAGGCGCCTGCGGATTTCTGTTCTGTGAGGTTCGTAATGGTTTGACCGCTGTTCGCTTCGCTGCGCATTCATGATTCATTGCGCGCGGCGGCTGCTTGACTGCGCTCATCGACGCAGTGTTACATCGCTCTTGCAGTTACAATCCGGGGGGCTTCATTCGAACGCTCATCGTTGCCACCGCCCTGTTGCTGGTCGCTTCCACACCGGCGTGGTCACAGACGTCCAACGACGAGTGCCTGGCCTGTCACGAGGATGCAGAGCTCACCAAGGAAGTGGAAGGTGGCCCCGCGGTCAGCGTTCACACCGATCCGGCTAAATTCGGCTTTTCTGTACACGCTCCGTTCGGTTGCACGGATTGCCATGCGGACATCACGGGCTATCCCCACGAGTCTGTACAACCGGTTGATTGCGCGTCCTGCCATCCCGACAGCGTAGCCGCCTGGGAGAGCAGCCTTCACGCGAAGTCCGCAAACACCGGCATCGCCCACGCTGCGCAATGCGCAGATTGCCATGGGCACCCGCACGAGATTCTGCCTTCGTCCGATCCGAATTCGAAGACGGCGCACGGCGCAATTCCGGCGACATGCGCCTCGTGTCACGCACAGAAGTTCGTCATGGACGAAGCCGGCCTCAGAACGCAGGCGGCGATCTCGTACCAGGACAGCGTTCACGGCCGGGCGGTCGCGCTCGGGTCAGCGCGCGCCGCGGTATGCACCGATTGTCACGATTATCATGCTGTCCGGCCGGCTAATGATCCGATGTCCGGCATCTTCAAGTTCAATGTCGGACGCACTTGCGGGCAGTGCCACGCCTCGGTCGCCAGCCAGTACGCGGACAGCATTCATGGAACGGCGCTGGCGCGCGGGAGCTGGAGCTCGCCTGTATGCACTGACTGTCACGGCATCCATTCGATCTCGGTGGCCGGCGATCAGCTGATGGGACCGAGTGCGAGCTGCGCCCGGTGTCATGAAGAGGTACGTCTCACACGGGAGTTCGGCGTCGCGGCGCAGCGTGTTGCGTCTTTCGAAAAGAGCTACCACGGGCTGGCGCGCCGCATGGGCTCGACCGTAGCCGCAGATTGTGCGAGTTGCCACACCGCGCACCATGTGCTGCCATCCTCCGATCCCCGTTCCGCGATCCATCCGCAGAACCTGCAGAAAACCTGCGGCGAGTGCCACGAAGGTGCGCAGGAGAACTTCACGCGCGGCAAGGTCCATCGCGTCGCCGGCGACATGAGCGACACCCCCTCGAAGATCATCACATGGATCGGACGCATCTACATCGTTCTGATCTTCGTCACGATCGGATCCATGCTGTTGCACAACCTTCTCATCTGGGTGAAGAAAGCCCGCGTCGCGAAGGCCGCGCACGGCCCGACGGTCGTGCGGATGAACCGCAATCAGAGAATTCAGCACGCCGTCATGGTGCTGAGCTTCGTCGTGCTCGTCATCAGCGGCTTCGCGCTGGCCTGGCCGGAATCATTCTTCGCGTGGTTCTTCGGTCCAAATGAAGAAATCCGACGCATCGTCCATCGTGTGGCGGGCGTCATCATGATCATCATCGGGTTCTACCACCTCGCCTACATGCTGTTCACGCGCGAGGGACGGAACGGACTGCGCGAGTTCTGGTTCCGCCTCTCCGACGCACGCGATCTCATGACGATCCTTCGCTATTCCCTCGGCCTCACGAAAGACAAGCCGCAATATGGGCGATTCAGCTACGCAGAGAAGATCGAGTACTGGGCCATGATGTGGGGCACGATCGTCATGGCCATCACCGGCCTGATGATCCTGTACTTCGTCGAAGTCGCCACATGGATTCCGCGGTGGTGGATCGACATCGCGACGACGATCCATTTCTACGAGGCGATTCTGGCGACTCTCGCGATCATCGTCTGGCATTTCTACCATGTGATTTTTGACCCTGACGTCTACCCCATGAACTGGGCCTGGTTCGACGGCACGATGCCGAAGGAACAGTACGAAGAGGAACACGGCAGAGACGTCGAGCACACCGAAGTGCCGCCCGCGAACGAGGGGAAGGAATCATGACTGAACCACAGAAGACGCCAGGGCTTCATCGCAATCTGATCAGTGAAGCGGGGATCGGTCTCGCCCTGATCGGACTGGCGAATCTCGGATTTCTGATTTACCTCGATTCGACTGCCAGAGCTTCGAATCCCTACATGGGAATCCTCACGTGGATCGTGGCGCCGGCGATTCTCATCTGCGGTTTGCTTCTCTTCATCGCAGGCATTCTGATCGAGCGACGGAAGCGCCACTTTCTTGCTCCCGGTGAAGTGGCTCGATATCCGAACGTCAACCTCAACGAGCAGCGGACCCGCATGATCCTGATCTCCTCGGCGGTCGGCATCTTCCTGTTCGTCATCATGTCGGTGGTCGGCACCTACCAGGCGTATCACTACACCGAGTCCGACGCGTTCTGCGGGACCGCATGTCACGAAGTCATGCATCCCGAGTACACCGCGTATCAGGCGTCACCGCACGCGCGCGTCGGATGCGCGGGGTGCCACATCGGGCCCGGCGCAGGATGGTTCGTCAGATCGAAACTCTCCGGCGCTTACCAGGTTTACGCCACCATCTTCCGCAAGTTCCCGCGCCCGATTCCGACGCCCGTAGAGAATCTACGTCCTGCTCAGGACACATGCGAGCAGTGCCACTGGCCCGAGAAGTTCTTCGGCGAGCAGATGAAGGTCTTCAGTCACTATGCAGCCGACGAGGAGAACACTCCGCGCGAGACGAGGTTGCTGATCAAGACCGGCGGCGGCAGCCCGACCGAGGGACTCACATCGGGGATTCACTGGCACATGAACATTTTGAACGAGGTCACGTACGTCGCCACGGACCGTCAGCGTCAGGTCATCCCATGGGTGCAGATGCACGACCGGAAGACCGGCCGTGTCACGATTTACAAGACGGAAGGAGCGGAGATCACCGACGCGGAGATCGCGGCGCTTCCGAAACGGACGATGGACTGCGTCGACTGCCACAACCGTCCGACGCACATCTACTACTCACCCGAATACTCGGTGAACTCCGCGCTTCATGCAGGCTCCATCGACCTCTCACTTCCTTACGTGAAACAGCAGGCAGTTGCGGTGCTGGCTGCGGATTACGAATCGACTGACCAGGCGCTGCGGGGCATCGCCACGGATCTGCCAGCCTGGTATCAGGAGAATGAGCCCGAGGTCTTCACTGCGAAGAAGAAAGAGATCGACGTCGCCGTGCAGACGCTGCAGCAGATTTTCAGGACGACCAGGTTTCCCGAGATGAAAGTCGACTGGCGCACGCATCCGAACAACGCCGGACACTTCATCTCGATGGGCTGCTTCCGATGCCACGACGATCAGCACGTCAGCAGCGATGGGAAGGTGATCAGCAAGGACTGCAACATCTGCCACACGGTGCTCTCAGAGAACAATACAGCCGGAGAATTCGAACATCCGGTAGAGCTCGGCGACATGAGAGATTTCAACTGTTCCGACTGCCACACGGGCGGGGGCATGTGATGCGTGTCACGCCGGATGGCCCCGGGAATCACAGGAACCGCTCCGACAACACCGTAGATTGAGCATGGTGAATTCGGAGGAAAGATGAAAACCATGAGAACTGCTATTTCTCGAGGCGCTTTTATCGCGCTTCTTGCCAGTTTCATAATGATGGCGGCACCGCAGCCCGTGCTCGCAGACGATCACGCGGCAATCCGCCCTGCATACGACAAGATGTGCGCAACCTGCCACGCGAAAGACGGCAGCGCCGACACGCCGATGGGAAAGAAAATGAATGTTCGTCCCTTCACGCATCCTGACGTCAAGAAGATGACCGACGCCAAGTTGACTGAAGTGACAGCGAAGGGCGCAGGCAAGATGCCCGGCTACGAGAAGAAGCTCACTGCCGAACAAATCAAGCAGATGGTCAAACTCGTACGCGCCATGGGCAAGTAATTCGCAACCAGTCTCGGGTAACAGCGAGATTCTCACTTACGAGAGGGGAAACGGCATGTCAATCATCTACAAGGGTCTGACTACAATTGCCATGACGGGTGTACTTCTGACCGCCGGAGCACACACTCCCCCGGCCTCGTCGGTCGACGAAAGTCTGCAGGTCTCAGCAGGCCGCTCTCGGGGAGTGAAACTTCCCGGCCCTGCTGCGCCCGAATTCAAAGCCAGCCAGCTCGAGTACTACCTCACCCAGGAGGGCATCGTCTGGATTCGGCCGGGCCTGAATATCGAGGTCGTCTCCGTAACGAATGTCGCGCCGGGACAACGCCCGGTGGTGGAGGTTCGCTTCACGGACGATCGGGGCCAGCCGCTCGACAGACTCGGCCGTGTGACTCCGGGAGTCATCTCGGCGAGTATGGTTCTTGCCGTGTATGACGGCGACACGCGCCTCTACACGGCGTACACGGTCCGCACGCAGACCTCCCCGCCATCGAGCCCGAACCCCGGAGTCTCTGCCATCCAGGCTGCAGCAGATTCGGGAGGAACCTGGACGGACCTCGAAACGGGACGCTCGCGGTACACGTTCCGAACCGCCGTCCCCGCCAATGCCGATCTCTCGAAGACACATTCAGTTGCCATCTACGCTTCGAGAAATCTGGTCGACATCATCGACAAGACGTACTACGACAACGTCGTCCATGACTTTCGCCCGGACGGAGCTCCGATCACCGAACGGTGGGCCAAGATCAGCGATGCGGCCTGCAACACCTGCCACGAGCAGCTCGCTTTCCATGGTGGCTCGCGCCGCGATGTGAAGCTCTGCGTCACATGTCACTCTCCGCAGACCACCGACCCCGACACGGGGAATACGGTCGACATGGCCGTGATGACCCACAAGATCCACCGCGGAGCGAATCTTCCCAGTGTTCAGGCCGGAACGCCCTACCGGATCATCGGCTTCGGGAACTCGGTCCATGACTACTCCGACGTGATCTACCCGCAGGACATCCGTAACTGCGAGAACTGCCACGAAGTTGGAAATCCCGCGCAGAAGGAAGTCTGGTTCACCAAGCCGAGCCGGCGCGCCTGCGGCTCCTGCCATGACAACATCGACTGGGTGACCGGCGAAGGACATGTGGCCGGCCCGCAGACGAGTGACGCCGCATGCGCGAACTGCCATATCCCCGACAGCGGCGAAGAGTTCGATGCGTCGGTCAAGGGAGCGCACACGGTTCCCTACAAATCGAAGCAGCTCGCCGGGCTCAATGTCTCGGTCGTCAGCGTATCCAATCTCGAGCCGGGACAGCGCCCGACTGTCGTATTCCGGATCACCAATGATGACGGCACCCCGGTGAACGGAAGCACGCTTAACGCGTTCGCACCAATGATTGCCGGTCCGACTTCAAGCTACCGGCGCACGATCCGCGAAGCGGCGCCCGCCCGCGCAATGTTCGATCCGGCAACCGGGAACACGACGTTCACGTTCAACGCGATGGTTCCGGCTGACGCCTCAGGGACATGGGGAGTCAGCGGCGACTTCTACCGCAACGTGACGCTTCAGCGAGCGGACGGCGATCCGCCGATGACGTTCCGTGAAGCGGCCTTCAATCCGATCCGCTACGTGGCGATCACGGGCAGCCTCGAACCGCGGAGGCTCATCGCGACGACTTCGAACTGCAACAACTGCCATGATCGGCTGGCCTTCCACGGCCAACAACGGCTCAACGTCGAAGAGTGCGTCATGTGCCACAACCCGGTAGCCGACGACAGCGCCCGCCGCCCGGCGGATCAGAACCCTCCCGAGTCGATCTCGATGCAGCGGATGATTCACAAGATCCACAGCGGTGTGAACCTCACCCAGGAATACACCGTCTATGGATTCGGCAACACGCGGCACAACTACAACCATGTCGGCTATCCGCAGGACCGCCGCAACTGCGACGCCTGTCACGTTAACAACACCGAGCGCCTTCCGGTCGCGCAAAGCGACCCTGTGATCACCCTGCGCGATTACTTCTCGCCGCACGGGCCGGGGACCGCCGCCTGCCTCAGCTGTCACGACAGCATCGACGCGGCGGCCCACGCATTCCTGAACACGACGACGTTCGGAACCCGGAACGCGGAGTCCTGCGCCGTATGCCACGGAACGGGTAAGACCTGGTCGGTTGAGAAGAGCCACGCGCGGTGACACGCGTAGAGGAGAGAGCGGCGACGCCCGCTCTCTCCATCTGAATCTGCGGAAAGAGATGCGATGTCGATGAGACGCTTTGCAGTCGGGATGGTCGCGGGGCTCGCAGTTCTCGCTTCTTCGTACGGAGCGGTGAGCGCATCGGTACGCCTCCAGACCGAGCCGGCAGAGGAAGCGGTTACCCAGCCGGCTGAAGAGCCTGAAGTGGTTCAAGAAGAAACGGAAGAAGTCGCCGAAGAGTCGGATGAGATGGTCATGTCCTGCGGCGACTGCCACGAGACCGCCGAGCCCTTCCGGCACAACCCTCATGCGCGCGGAAAGCTCGCAGAGGGAGTCGTTCCGAATCGCGTCTGCGAATCGTGTCACGGCGACGGAACCGCGCACATGGAAGGTGGCGGCGACACCGAGCAGATATTCACACCCCGCGGTCTGACTGGCGCGGACAGTTGCCTTGTATGCCACGCGGCGACCACCATCCATCAGACCACCCGCCAGACAGCTGCGCGCGCGCGGCCTGGTACTGCTCCAATCGCGGCGGCACCCGCAGAGGATCTCGAGAGCGCCCTTCCCCCGCCGGAAGTCATGCTGGCGCTCGCGGTAGCAAACGCTTCCCGCCGCGGAAGCGGTGCACATGCGAACAACGAACAGGTCAACTGCCTGACATGCCACTCGATTCATTCCGCGGAACCCCGCTCTCCGAAACTGCTCGTCTCAGCCGAGCTCGAAGTCTGTTCGACATGCCACACGAGCAAGGCGGCGGAGTTCCGCGCCAATCCCTTTGCACACCGCGTTGGGCGCGGCGGGATGGAATGCTCATCCTGCCACGATCCGCACGCGCCCCGCGGCACCGACAATCTCCGCACCGCCATGGGATCCGATCTCCCCTGCCTGAACTGCCATACAGAGAAGAAGGGACCGTTCGTCTTCCCGCACAACGCAGGCACCGTAGGCGACTGCACGAGCTGCCACGCTCCGCACGGCTCGCCGAATCCGAAGCAGCTCACGCGCGCCACCGTGGCGCAGCTCTGCATGGAGTGCCATTCGCCAATCACCATGGACACCCTCGGCTCGCAACCGCCGTCGTTCCACAATCTCGCCTCGCCCCGTTACCAGAACTGCACGACCTGTCACGTGGCCGTGCACGGATCCAATCGTTCACCGCAGCTGCTCAAGTGAGGGAGACGATTCAGTCATGAAGATCTGCCGGCTCGCCACAATTCTCGTCATCCTGCTGCCCTGCGGCGGGGCCGTGGGGCAGTCGATGCCCTACGACATCGAGATCGGCTATCGGTGGCTCGACACGAGCGGTAACCGCGACATGTACCGGAGCCAGATCAACGAGCAGAGCGGCTTTCTGCTCCGGGCATTCACCCTCACGACGACGGACATCGACGGCACCGCGAGACTTCTCGACCACTTCCGCGTGGATGCGAACGACCTGGGAGCCGGACCTTCCGGCGCGCTCCGAATCAGCGCAGGCAAATCCGATCTCTACAGACTGAACCTCAACTATCGAACGGTCGATCTCTACAGCGCACTCCCCGCTTTCGCGAATCCATTCATCAGCCAGGGCATCATTCCCGGACAGCAGACCTACAACCGCGACAGAGACACGGTCAACGTTGATCTCGAGCTCCTGCCCGGGCGACGCATCGTCCCGCTGATCGGCTACTCCTGGAATCGCCTCAGCGGGCCAGGCCGGACTACATACAGCCTTGGCGGCGACGAGTTCCAGCTCGGTTCAAATCTGAGCGCGACCGACAGCGAGTTTCGGATCGGCGCCGCATTCAACTACGGCGCGTTTCAGGGAGTCCTCATCCAGGGCTGGCGCGATTACAAAGCGAATGAAGTGCTGACCCTCACCACCGGCACCGGCGCAGGAAACAATCCGGGCTCGGTTCTGGGACGGCCGATCACGGCGGATACGATCCGGCGCGAAAGCCACACCGATTCCGATGCGCCATTCACGCAGCTCTTCGTCACGGCGCAACCGCTCGAGCGTCTGCGTGTCATCGGGAACTTCGACCGTTTCTCCGCAGACTCGAACGATGTGGAAGTGGACAGCGCCGGCGGTTCGTTCCTCTCGTTTCCCATTGGACGCTTTTTCGACGGCAGGCTGCAGGACGTGACCGGGAACGCCAGCAACGATTCGTGGCGCGGCGGTCTTCGAGCGGAGTACGCCCTGTCGAACCAGATCATGCTGACCGGCACGGCGTCGCGCCAGCATCGTGAGCTCGAGGGCAGCTCCCTCATCAGCACCGTGTTCCTCGACAGCCTCACCTTCGGTGGCGTCGATCCACGCGATCTCGAGACGATCCTCGAAACCAGGAACGCCATGGAACGCGAAGAGGATCGTTTCAGCATCGGCGCCGTCGCCCGCTCCCTCGGGGCGTTCAATTTCCGCGCACAATACTCGGAGAGCCATCAGGACATCACCGTTTCTCCCGACATTTCCGAGATCGTCGTTCCCGGTGGCCAGGGCGGGGAGTTCGACCGCAAAGTCCGCAGCTTCGATGCAGGTGCGGGATGGGCCGCAAACGGCTTCACCGCCGGAATCGACTATCGGCGTGATCGCGCTGACGACGCCGTGCTCCGTACCGACTTCGTCGATCGCGACCGTATCCGCGTTCGCGCAGGCTGGCGGACACCCGGCAACCTGGTCCGGCTCGGCGTCACGGCGGAAGAGATGAACCAGGACAACGACCGCCCGGGAATCGACTTCGATGCGGAGGTCCGGCAATTCAGTGGCAACATCGAACTCGCGCCGCACGCGGCCGTCCGGTTTCGTGGCTCGTTCTCGCGTTTCGACGCTGACAGCACGATCACCATCCGCAGGCCGGAAAACTTCCGGCTCGAGCCCTCGGTCTATTCGCAATCGGGAGACATGATCGAAGGCGGCATTCTCGTACTCCTCGAGGACTGGAACTTTGACGGCTCAATCGCACGAATCGAGAACGACGGCAGCTCCCCCTTCGACATCGATCGTTTCCGCCTCCGCCTCGGCTACGACATCAATGAGCGCGTCGGTGTCATCGCGGAGTGGCTCTCGGACGCCTACGACGAACCGCTCCTTCCCCTCGCCGATTACGACGCCGACCGGTTTGGCGTGTTCGTACGGTTGAGACCGTGATTGGGAAGTAGACAGTAGACAGTAGCCCCCTCCCGCTCCTTCTGTGTCCTCGAATACCTGCCGCTGATTCGCCCTTGAATAGTATGAGTTAAACCGGCCGCGGAGCTCGCTTGCCGCGGTTGTCGCACGCGTGTGTACGGCTGACTCGACGCGGCGTTCAGGCGGGTGTTATCACGAATGAGAGCCTCGAGACGCACGGTCCGCTCCTTGCATGGGAGCCACCGACCCGAATCCGGGCCCCACTCAACAGACTAGTCACTCACGGAGAGACCCATTCATGACCGAATCGACAGTGGTCTTCACGAAGGAAACGAACAGTGCAGCGGCGGGCAAGGATCTCGGCGCCCGGATGCGGGAGGGACTCTCGAATGATGCGCCGGACGCGGTGATCCTGTTCGCCTCGTCGGAGCACGACTACGTTGCGCTGCTGCAGGCGATCCAGAAGAGCTGCCGGCCGGGGGTACTGGTCGGCTGTTCCTCCGCGGGTGAATTCGTGAGCGGCGACCGCGGCGAGGGCTCGGCGTCAGCGGTGGGGATTCGATCGAACGTCATGCGCTTCACGGCGGGGCTCGGCCGCAATCTCCGCGCCAACCGCACGGCCGCGGCGGGCGAGATCGCGAGCTCGTTTCAGGGGCTGTCCAGCCACCAGTACCCGCACCGAGCCGCGCTGGTCCTCGCGGATGCGCTGGCCGGGTACACCGATGATTTCATTGAGCAGCTCAGCATCGCAACACTCGGCAACTATCGTTTCTTCGGCGGCGGAGCGGGCGACGATGCGCGATTCACCAAAACGCACGTGTTTTGTGGCACCGAGGCGTTCACCGATGCGGCGGTCGCCCTGGAGATCCTGTCGTCGAAGCCGATCGGAGTCGGCGTGAGTCACGGATGGGAGCCCGCCAGCGATCCTCTGCGCGTCACGGAGGCGAACGGCTCTACCGTCATCAGCCTCAATGCCACGCCGGCTGTCGAGATCTTCGAAGAGCATGCGAAGAGTACGGGCCAGCGATTCGACCGCAAGGATCCGATCCCTTTCTTTCTGCATAACATCCTGGGGATCGAGACTGGGTCCGCCTACAAGCTTCGCGTCCCGCTGGCGGTGCTGGAGGACGGCTCGATCGAGTGCGCGTCGGACATCCCGGCCGGAGCAACGGTGCGCATCATGAAAACAACTGCGCAGTCGGCGGCGGACGCCGCGATTCGCGCTGTGAACTCCGCGATGAGCGACATGCGCGACACAGAGCCGGAGGTGGCACTCTTCTTCGATTGCGTGGCTACGCGACTTCGCATGGGGGGAGAGTTCGGCAGGGAGATGGACGCGCTTCAGCGAGCGCTGGGTAGCGTGCCGTATGTCGGTTGCAACACGTACGGCCAGATCGCACGGTCGGAGGGGCAGTTCAGCGGCTTTCACAACTGCACGGCAACGGTGGCGCTGCTGCCGGACTAGTGTGGAAGGCTTCGAAGAGACGATCGCCGCGCTGAGAGCAGCCGTAGGGCTCGCAGAGCCAGCGGGGAGGCGCGCGGCAGCGAAGGCCTTCGCGCGCCACTGGTGCGCCGAGGACCTGATCGTTTTCGTTCGGGACGAGGCCGCCGGGCGGTCGCTACCGGCGCCCGGATTCGGACAGACACTCCGCGGCGCGGGTACGTGGCGCGAGCTCGTCGCCACCGCGATCGACGAGGGTACGGCCGAAGGTTCGGTGGAAAACGAACAGGGAGAGGTGCGCACGGCGTACGCTCTGGGAC
Source organism: Thermoanaerobaculia bacterium (assembly GCA_041748075.1). GTDB lineage: Bacteria > Acidobacteriota > Thermoanaerobaculia > Gp7-AA8 > Gp7-AA8 > JBGSYJ01. Next base: position 47 of record JBGTDX010000116.1, on the reverse strand, counting down.
TCCCGGACGGCACGGCGGCGGTGCTGCTCGGCGAGACGATCGCAGAG
>JBGTDX010000115.1:0-22505 GCA_041748075.1 Thermoanaerobaculia bacterium | reverse complement strand
CTCCCGTGTCGAAGGGGCCCCCTCCCAGATCCCTCGCTCGACGCTCGGGATGACACACTTCGATTAATTCATAACCTCATCAGCAAAGAACGATGCGCACCGGAGTCACAACGACTCGGCGCGGCTGATTGTTTCCGCTTTGACCGCTCGGAAGTTCTTCGAAAGCGCGTCGAAGGCCCTGTCCCGAGAGGCGACGTCGGCAAACGCGCCGGCAATCGTCGAGCCGGAGCCGCTCATCCGGGCCCAGAATGCACCCTCGGTGACGAGCTGCTCTCTGAGAACCGCGAAGTGGGGATGGGACGGAAACACGACTGATTCGAAGTCGTTCTCGAACAACCGGCCCGCCTGATCGAACCCCAGCTCCAGCATCGTGCGGAACGTCGCATCCGCGCCGGAGGACTGATGGTCGGCTTCCCTCTGCCCCCCCCGCTCGTCGAGCATCCTGAACGCTTCCGCTGTCGACATCCGCTCTTCCGGGAGCAACAGAAGCAGCGGAATAGTCGGAGGATCCGGCAGCGCGGTCAGCATCTCACCCCTGCCCTTCCCGTACGCGGCGCCTCCGACGAGGAAGTACGGGACATCTGAGCCGAGCTCCAGAGCGATCGACGACATCCGCGCTGCGGTGGGAACACGATCGGCGAAGGCGAGCAGCGCCCGCATGACCCCCGCGGCGTTCGACGAGCCTCCCCCCAGTCCTCCGCCCGACGGTATCTGTTTACTCAGCACGATCTTCACCGGCGGGATCGGCATTTCCTGCTGCATCCGGCGATAAGCCTTCACGACGAGGTTGTCCTCGCCTGATGGAAGCGAGGGATCATCGCAGAGAAACGAGAAGCTCTCCGCGCTCTCGATGGTGATGTCGTCGGCCAGTGAGATCGACTGAAAGAGGGTCTCGAGATTGTGGTAGCCGTCGTTACGCTTTCCGAGCACGCGCAGCATCCAGTTGATCTTCGCGTGCGCGCGGATGGAGATGGATTTAGGCGTCATGGCCATGCCTCCCCTCGCCCCGCGCAGCGGGGAGAGGGTGGCGCGCGGATTTCGCCCCGATGAAACCACTCGCGATGGAGCAGCGCGCCGGGTGAGGGGCGTGACCTCCGCATCCACTCATGCCCATTCGGTGCGGTTGCAACGCCCCTCTCCCCTGCCCCTCTCCCCGCTGACGCGGGGCGAGGGGTTCGCGATGACTCACTGCGCGAAACCGCTCCCGGTTCATAAACCTTTTCATTCTTCCAACGGCAACGCCGCAGGAGGCTGTCCCGGCCGGTATCCCGGTTCGATCGCCGGCGCAGACAGAATCTCCGGGGCCTTCACGACTTCGTTGTGTACCACGCTGAGGTGCTCGGTTAGATTCCCTGTGCCGTTCACGAGCGTCGTGCTGAGAATCGTCACGGCTGCAGCCGGATAGCGCGGCGGCGCGTATCGGAAGACGATCCGCTGGTCGCCCTGGACCGCCACGGCGTCTTCGAACCCTGCGCCCGCGACTGTATAGCGAAACGGCCCGTGCTCCACCTTGAACTGACCGCTCTCCGCGTTCCCCTGCATGTCGAACATCGAATCCGTTCCCGCCGGCAGGCCCATGAGCAGCATTCCGAGGTCTCGGGCCTGGAGCTCCGCAACGGGAAGGCGCATTAAGCGCGAGAGCACTTCGAGGTCTCCCGTCCAGTAGGTTCTGTCGAGATCATTGACGAATGTCACAGCGCGACCGCTCGCATGGAGGGTGAAGGCTTTCGTACCGATCGGAGTGAGACCTTCGATCTGCAGCGTGCCGCGACGGTCGAGGGCGATGCGCGCATTGAACGATCGGGCGCGATCGCCCTCGTTGACGCGCATTCTGGCAAAGCTCCGAACGCCGTCAAAGCCGCGCCGCGTCGAGAGCAGCTGGGCCCAGGCGTCTCGAGGGTCCGTCGTCCCCATGGGGAAGATGGTTTTCGGCACGGTCGCGCAGGAGGCGATGAGGTACAGGCAGATCAGCGCGGTGAGTGCAATCCCGGTCCGCCGCATGGTGCCGAATCTGCGAGACATGAACGAGCTTGTCATCCTGAGCGAAGCGAAGGATCTCGGGACGAGGTCGTTATCGCAGCGCAAGATGACCCTTCGCTTCGCTCGGGATGATGAGTCCGGACCGCTTCAACGGACGGCCGCCGTAGCGAGCCTCTCCGCTTCAGCGAGTTTGGTCTCGAGCACCGCTTTCTCTTTCGGCTGGGGGCGGAGGCTCAGTGCTTCCTTGTACTTCTCGAGCGCCAGTTGATATTCGCCCTGCTTTGCGAACAGATCGCCGAGATGCTCCTGGATGGTCGGATCGCCGGGAATCAGCCGGGCGGCTTCCTTCAGGTACTTCTCGGCAAGATCGAGCTTTCCAAGCCTGAAGTAGACCCAACCGAGAGAGTCGACGTAGGCGCCATTCCGCGGTTCGGCAGCGACCGCCTCGATGAGCATCGTCTCGGCGCGCTCGAGATTCTCATTCCGGTCGGCCCACATGTATCCGAGATAGTTGAGCGTCGGCGCATCGCCGGGATGACGCTCGAGAAGCTCGAGGAATACCTTCTCGGCGTCCGCATACCGGGAAGCCCGCTCGTAGAACGAGCCGAGCTCAAAGAGTATGTCGCGGCTCTCCGGATCCTTTTTCCGCACGCCCTCGAGCAGCTCGATACCCGTTGCATACTCCTCGGCACTGGCGAACGCATCAGCCACCGTGATCGACTTCGAGTTGGGCATTCTCAACTGCGACTCGGCGAGCGATCGCGCCTTGTCCTTCTCGCCTGAGCGAAGAAGGAACTCGACGTAGCGGGCGTTCAAGTACGCATCCGTAGGATGGCTGGCCACAAGCGGATCAAGAAGCTCGAGAGCCTCCGCATGACGCTTCTCGCGGCGCAGAACGTCGAGAGCGATATTGATCGCCTGGAGGTTGGGCTTCTCCCCGTAGATCAGCACCTCCTTCGCTTTCGCGAGCGCGCCTTCATCGTCATTGCGCTGGAGATCGATGAGTGCGAGCTGGGTCCGCGCCATCGCGACGCCGTTCTCGGCAAGGCCAGGCGTGCCGAGCAGTGTGCGGAACGTCGTCTCGGCCTCGGGATAGTTCCGCTGGGCGAGCTGGCTCAGCCCGAAGCTGACCAGCAGATCCGCATCGCCGGGATTCTTCTCGAGCAGACGCTTGTAAATGGCGTCCGCCTGCTCGCGCTCACCGGAATCGCTCAGGGCCTCCGCGAGATAAAAGGCAGTGCGGTCGTCAGAAGGATCGACTTCGTGAAGCATCTGCAGGCTTTCGAGAGCTTTGCGGCTCTCGCCACCTCGCAGAAAGAAGAAGGCCTGCTGCCGCTGCAGATCGAGATTCCCCGGATCCCTCGAAACGAGAGGCTCGAGAGCTTCGGCCGCTTTGGTCCACTCGCTGGACTTCTGATAGATGTCGACCAGCTGGAACACCGCCGGCGCGTAGGACGGATCTCCCGTGAGAACGCGTTCCAGGTGAGGGCGCGCTTCGTCGCCGCGACCCAGACGCGTAAGGATCTGGGCGTAGGTGTAATTCAGCATCCGCTGATCCGGCGACTGCTCGAGCAGCGTAGCAATGACCTTCTCAGCCTCCTCCGGGCGGTCGAGGGACATGAGGATCTGGGCGATCGTCGAGCCGGTGATCACATCGCCGGGATAGAGCCGGAAGGCATCCTTGAGATGGACCAGGCCTTCCTCCACCTTGCGAGGATCGCCTCCGGACCGGTCGAGCAGCAGACGGCCAAGCAGCCGCCGCGCATCGTAGAAGTCGGGAAACTGCTGCACGAGCTTTCGAAGCTCGGCCTCTCCCTTATCCAGGCGGGAGGCGGCCAGCAGGACCATCGCCCGCTCATAGAGCAGGACCGGATCGCCAGGGTTTTTTGCGATCACCCGGTCTAGACGCGTGATCGCGTCGTCAAAATCATTCGACTCGGCGGATAGCTTGCCGATCATGAAGTCGTACGCATCCTGCGAATCGACCTGGCCCTGCGCGGGAAAGGTCAGCAGAGCGAGGCAAAGAACAGCCAGAGGAAGAGCTCGCATGAATTTCATCTTATCACCGGGTTTTTGCAACAACGGTGTCGCCTCGCGCATTCTTGCGGAGGTGTGAATGTTCTGCACGATGCGATCCGCGGGCCGCCCGTCATGGATACTTCCGATCCCGAATGAGACCCCTCACAGAGGCCGGCGGCACGCAGACTGCTTTCCTTCAATGGAGGGGTTCCCAGCGGACTCAAATGAGGGCTCCTGCCGGTCCGCTTCGGGTACCATTCACGAATTCAACAGCGCGACCCCCTCCCTTGAGCCTTCAGAGAATCGAAGTTACGCCGTTTCCCAACCTCCTCGGTGAGATCATCACCGGTAGGAAGAGTGGCGCGCTGACCGTAGTGAGCGAGCCGGTGCGTAAGGTCTTTCATTTCGCCGACGGAGAGCTTTCGCTAATCACCTCGAACTCGATTCACGAATCCCTCGGAGCCTGGCTGTTCCAAAGGGGCCTGATCGGAAACGACCAGGCTCTGCAGCTCACCCCGGCTGACTGGACCGACGCCGTTCCTCTTTTTCACGAAGGAAACATCATCCATCTCGAGCGGAAGGACGCCCTGCTCCGCGAGTGGATGCTTTCGCTGGCAATGCCCCTCTTCTCGTGGACCGAAGGGACGGCGGCGTTCACCATCGCCGAGCCGTTGCCTATCCGCAAACGCGCATTCGTGAAATCGACTCCAGGCTTCGTGCTGGAGGGAGTTCGCGGAATTGAAAACGGACTCGTTCTCCGCCGCTCGCTGGGCGACATCCAGCGCCGGATCGCGCCGAACCGCGACTCGATGTTCGTCTTGTCCTCCCTTCCTTTCACTGCCGGCGAGCTCGCGGTTGCTTCCGCTCTGGAGGGACCGGAGACGATCGAGACCTTCATCCGGAGAATGCCCGGGAACTCGGCGGCCGTCGCCCGGGTGCTGATTGTGATGCTCACTCTCGGCCTTTTCGCGGAAGCCGAGGAGGCACCGGCGCCCCGAAAGTTCGTCGACGATCACGACACGCAGGGGGATCTGATGCTGATGGCGTCGATCGGCTCGGATCCACGCGCGCTCAAAGTCTTGGCCCTGGCACGGCACCTTCCCAATCTGAATCACTACGAACTGCTGAAAGTTCCCGCCGGCGCCACGCGCACCGAAATCATGAAGCAAGCGTCGGAGCTCTCCAGGGAGTTCGACCCGAAAGACTTCCCTCCCATCGTCCGGGACTCTGTTTCGGCCATTCGCAGACGGGTCCACGAAGCATCCGAGCAGCTCTCCGACCCTGCCCGAAGACACGACTACGACTCGCTGCTCGCGCGTCTGGACACTGCCTCCGGACACCAGACGGTCCAGCAACGGCTAACCCGACGATCGATCAGCGAACAGAACTTCCAGCGGGCGACGCGTCTGGCTGCGCGTGGGGACTACTACGGCGCGATCGTTCTGCTCAAGCAGGCGGTCGACTACGCGCCTGACTTCGCCGATGCCTGGTTCCTGCTCGGCAGCTGTCAGGAGCGGAACCCTCAATGGCACCATCATGCCTCGGAGAGCCTGCAGAAGGCACTTGCGATCGACCCGAATCACATCGAGGCTCTGATCTCACTCGGCGACCTGTTTCGAAGCCAGGGCCTGACTTCGCGCGCAGAAAGCTGCTGGGAGGATGTCCTGCAGATTGATGAGAACAATCGCCAGGCGCTCAAGAGACTCGGCAGGAAATCGCACGAGCCGTCCGACAAATCGTAAGCGTAGTTCGCGCTCAGGGACGCAGGACTTCATAAAATCCTCCGCTGCGCTCAGAGGCTGGAAAAAATCGAACGATGTTTCATCCGGAGCGAGCTAACGGCGCTGGGCGCCGGTGAAGGGGTGATGAACCACCCGTGTCATGCTGAGCGAGGCCACGTCATCCTGAGCGAAGCGAAGGATCTCGTTTGCAGTGCTCGATCCTCTTCAGGAGATCCTTCGCTTCGCTCAGGATGACGTGTTTCTACATCCCTCCCGGTTCGGAGAGGTTCATTAGCAGCGTCGATCGAGGGCTGACACCGGGCTCACTCCTTCGCCGGCAGTTCCTCGATCATCCTCGTGGCCCACTCCTTCATCGTCTGCTCGACCATCTCGAGCTCCTTGTCGAAGAAATGCCCTGCTCCCGAGACGATGACCGTCTCAGCGTCCGGAATGTTCTCGACAAGCGCGGAGAGCTTATCGACGTCGCCGAACGGATCTTCCGTGCCGTGCAGAAAGAGAAGCGGCTTTCGACATTGAGTCAGATACCTCATGTCGTACTTGTTGACCGGAGCACCGATGAGAAACATCGCCTGAATCTCGGGCAGATCACAACCTGCGCGCGTGGATACCCATGAGCCGAACGAGAACCCTCCTGCCATGACTTTCGCCTCCGGGTGTTGGCGGATGATCCACCGCAGAGCTGCCTCGAAGTCCCTCTGTTCCCCTTCGCCCGCGTCGTAGATACCCTGGCTCGCCCCGGTACCGCGAAAGTTGAACCGGATGGTTGCCACGCCGGCCGCTTCCAGGCCGCGGGCCGCACGGAAAACGATCTTGCTGTGCAGACTGCCGCCCTCGACCGGGAGGGGATGGCAGACCACGGCAACAGCAGAGGGGCGGTCGATGTCGCGGTAGAGGGCCTCCAGACGGCCCGCGTCGCTGCGAAGGTCATCGATCTGGCGAAGAGGTCGCGGGCTCATGAAAATTCGCCCGGCGGTTGCGGTACAGGGCTGAGTCGCACGAGAATCTTTTCTCCTTCGATTTTCACTTCATGAGTGACCAGGCAGAGGTCGGCGGTGATTTCCGTTGTGCCGGTCTCTACGTTGAAATTCCAGAGATGCCAGGGACAGACGATCTCGTCCCCCATGAGGTCCCCTTCTGCAAGAGGCCCGCCGCGGTGGGGACAGCTGTTGTCGGTAGCGAAAACTCCTTTCGCCGTACGATAGAGGGCAATACGACGCTCTCCGACAAGGACCATCTTCTTCTGACCGACGGCAAGATCTTCAAGGTTCGCGATTTCGAGGTAGTCGCTCATGGAGTAGGTAGACAGTACATAGTAGACAGTAGTAAGGGATGGATGCGGGCGCGCGCGGTGACCAGCGCGTTCCTCTACTGTCTCCTGTTTACTGTGTACTGTCTACTCTTTATCCTTCGCTTCAACGGAGACTTCCATGCATTTCATACGGACCGACATCCGAGATTCCGTGTTCATGATCACGCTGAACCGGCCAGAAAAGCTCAATGCCTTCACAGGCACCATGCGGGAAGATCTTCTCGCGGCCCTCGAGGCCTCGGAGAGCGAACCGGCGACGCGAGTCGTCGTACTCACGGGATCAGGGCGAGCATTCTGCGCGGGAGGGGACATCGATTTCATGAAGCGGCTCCGCGAGAACGACGATCGCGAAGGCCTGCAGGGACTGCTCGCTGCGGGAGGTCGAATCGTCACTGCAATCCGGGAGCTTCCGCACCCCGTCATCGCCTCCGTAAACGGCGTCGCCGCAGGCGCGGGCTGCAATCTCGCGCTGGCCTGCGACATCCGTATCGCCTCGGATCGCGCACAATTCAGCGAGAGCTTCGTACGAATCGGGCTTCATCCCGACTGGGGCGGAACCTGGATGCTTCCGCGGCTCGTCGGTCCCTCCCGCGCAATGGAATTGCTCATGACGGGACGGATGGTCGATGCCGAGGAAGCGCTCCGGGTCGGTCTGATCGATCGTCTGGTACCAGCGGGGGAGCTCGAAGTGCAGACTATGGAGTTAGCCCGTTCAATCGCGGCCGGCCCGCCGGTCGCAATCCGCGGCATCAAACGGGCGGTCCACCAGTCGGCCGCGAATACGCTCGAACGGCAACTCGCTCTCGAAGCCGCGAACCAGGGCGAAGCCTTCGCCAGCGAAGACGCAGTGGAAGGAATGACCGCATTTCTGGACAAGCGGTCACCCGAGTTTCGGGGACGCTAGTGGAGAACGAACCGGAGAGCCGTTTCAAATTAGCCCTCGCCGAGCGCCCGGACGATGACCAGCGTCTGGTCGTCCTTCTGCGGAGCGCCGGCCGCGAACGAGTCGGCGGCTTCTGCGATGGCGTCGCGGATTGATGAGCAGTCGGCGTTTCCGCGCGCCCTGAGGATCTCTTCCAGCCGCTCGTTGCCGAACTCCTCTTCGGCGAGGTTCTCGGCCTCCGTGAAGCCGTCGCTGTAGGCGACGAAGAGCGAGCCTGTGGGGAACCTTCGCATTTGCGTCCGGTAGATGGTGCCGGCCAGGATTCCGATCGGCAGACCGTGCGACTGAAGCTCTTCGAGGTTCCCGCCGGAAAGGATGTAAGCCGGGTTGTGTCCTGCATTCACGAAGTGCAGGAGCTGAGCTTCCGGATCGAACGAAGCGAGGATGAGAGTAATGAATTTGTTCTCCGAGGACCAGCGATGGATATGGCGATTGAGCTCGGTGGCGATCTCACCCAGAGGCCGGCCTTCATCGACCAGAAGCTGAAGCGCGGCATGCAGCGCCGAGACCAGAACAGCGGCGGGAACAGATTTTCCGGACACGTCCGCGACGCACAGCGTCAGGACACCTTCGTTCTCGAAAAATGCGTGGTAATCACCGCCGAGCTGTCGGGCGGATCGAGAAAATGCGGCGACATCGAACGCCGGCAAAGCTGGAAGCGAGCGGGGAAGAATGTCCCGCTGGATCGTGGCGGCAAGCTCGAGCTCGCGCTCCATCGACTGCTTCTCGAGAGCTTCATGGTGGAGTCTGGCGTTCTCGAGTGCGATCGAGACCTGATTCGCGAAGAGCGAAAGCATGCGGAGATCGTTGGGCTCGAAGGGACCGACTCCCCCCTCGCGAAGCTCGCGGTCGGCTGCAGCGAGCACTCCGATCACCTCGTCACCGCTGCGAATCGGCAGAGCGACGAAACTGTCGCACGAAGGAAAAATGCAGTCCGCGTTATTGTCGAACACGATGGGTCGCGCCTGGACGAAAAGTTTCGCGGCATCGTCCTGCGGCAACTCGTCGTCGAGAAACTGCGAGCGGACGTCGCCGAATGAACTATGCAGGACGAACCGTTCGGCTTTGCGCAGAAAGAGTGCAGCCCTCCGCGCGTTCAGCAGGGAGATCGTGCGAACCAGAATCTCCTCGGCCAGCTTGTCCAGGTCGAGTGTGGAGGCAATCGAGAGTCCGATGTCGTAGAGCGATTCGAGCTCCCACAGACGATACTTGAGCTGAAACTCCCCCTCCCTCACCTCCCGCGTCATCCGCTGGCCATGCATCAATGCCGCAAGATAACTGGACATCGCCCGGAGCGTATCCAGATGATCGTCACCGGCCGGAACTTCCTCTGTCCGGCCCAGGGCCACCAGACCGAACGAATCGCGGGAATATCGCAGCGGCACGAGCGTGTGAGGACGCGGGTCGAGCTCGGTCCAGATCGGAAGGCAGCCGAAACGGGCTCCGTCGGAATCGATATCGACGACATCCTCGAAGAGATTCGTTTCGATGTGGGTCGGCACCGAGAGAAGCCCGCTCTGCCCCACGAGCTTCATTGCGGGGCTCTCGCGGGACTCTCTGAGAAACACCGCGCCGCTCTGATACGGGGGAACTCGAAGAAATGCATCGAGGATCAGGGCACCCTGTGCGCTCGGGTCTGCCTCGATTTTCTGGAAGTTGCCAGCGAGCTGTTGAAGATCGCGAAAGAGTCGTGAAAGCTGGAGGGCCGAGCTCATCGGACGGTCCGCGTCAATGCTCGAGCGCCATCTCCTCGACGGCCGCGCTCTCGTCGCTGTAGATGGAGGCATACTGCGCCAGACCCATGATCTGGAACGTCTTCTCGATGACGGGAGTCAGACAGCAGAAACCGAGCTTGCCATTCTTTTCCAGCATCTTCTCGATGATCTCGATCAGGATACTGATGCCTATGGAGTTGACGATCTTGGTCTCACGGAGATTGAGCAGGAGGTTCTGCACTCCCTCGTCCATGAGCTTGTAAGCACAGTTGGCGATCTCTTCCCCACCCACGTTATTGATATAGCCCTTCGTGTAGAGGATCGCTCCGTTGCCGCGTCGTTCGACTACTACCTTGAGCTCGTCAGTCATAATCCTCTACTCACCATACTTGACCATGTGGATTGTGGTGCCATGCGCTCCAGATTCGATCTCGACCTCATCCATGTGCGCCTCCATGATCTGAAGTCCCCAGCCGCGCCGCTGCGCGTTGCCTGGCTTGTTGCGACGATTGCGCACCTGATCGGCATCGAAGCCCTTGCCGTGGTCCGTGATCCAGACATCCATCCGGTCGCGCCCATCGGAGGTGACACTGGCGACGAATCTTAGATAGATACGCTTGTCGACGCAACAGGCGTGTTCCCGGGCATTGATGCACGCCTCGATGATCGCGTGTGCCATTTCGTCGATCTTCTCTGCGTTCATCCCCTGCCGACGCGCGAGGTTGCCCGCTGCCCTGGCCGCCGCAATCTCGATATCGGGCACCATCGGCAGCGTTAGCTCGACCTCTTTTTCCGCGGTCTGTTTCATTTCGAGTCTGACTTTTTTTCGCGCGAGCCTAAAACTCCAGAAACAATGCTGCGGCCAGCTTAACCCATGACGGAATGGCCTGAGCCCTCTCCAGAGCCATCAGCACGAGCGTATTGACGCCCAGCAGAACGGGCAACGCGTGATTGACTCCGAGAACGGTGTCGATTGCAGGCTTGATGTTCGCGATCTGTCGCATCTTGAGATCCCCCTTTGCTTCGGGTCCTCCCTAGAGCAACCGGGCTGCCATCCATTCACTCGATCATTCAAGCCAATAAATCCTTTTATTTCAATGATTTAAATCGCAAGTCGCATCACGGATCGATTCCGCCCGATGGGGTATATTGTCCACATCGCTATCGGCACACTATCGATATAGCCGTAACCACTTTTAAATGAGACACTTTCAGTTAGTATCCCGATTGTCTACATATGTGTCAATATGGGACTCGTGCTCCCGGCGTCGATACAGCGTCTTGCGATCCACACCGAGAATTCTTGCGGCCTGCGCCATATTTCCTCCCGTGTGCTGGAGAACTTTCGCGATATAGCGACGCTCGAGCTCCCGCAGCTCCGGAAAGTCATCCGGCATGCCCGTGTCCCCGCTCTCCGCTGACGACGGCATCAGAAGCAGATCGCCGGCGTCGATGACCGGGTCGACGGTCAGCGCCAGAGCCCCTTCGATCAGGTTCTCCAGTTCACGCACGTTCCCGGGAAACGGATAGCGGAGAATTTTCTGCAGTGCATCCTGGGCGATCCGGACATTGTCGAGCCCCTCGCGTTTGCTGTACTTGTCGAGAAAGAAGCGGACGAGCTTCGGAATGTCTTCTTTTCTCTCTCGCAGAGGAGGAAGAGCGATCTCGACGACTTTCAGCCGGTAGTAGAGATCCTGCCGGAACTCCCCTCTCTCGATCATTCCCTCCAGGTCGCGGTGCGTCGCGGCCAGGATCCGCACGTCGACCGGTATCCTCCGCCGTCCACCTACCTTTTCGATCTCCCTTTCCTGAAGCACTCGAAGAAGTTTCGCCTGGAGCGACTGCGGGATGTCGCCGATCTCATCGAGGAAGATGGTCCCGCCCTGCGCGGACTCGAATTTCCCGACCCGTGCCTCGACGCCTGTCGCAACTCCCCGCTCGATGCCGAACAGCTCCGATTCGAGAAGAGTCTCGGGGAACGCCGCGCAGTTGAGCGCGACGAACGGCTTGTCGCGCCGGGGTGAGTTCCCGTGCAGCAACCGCGCGACCATCTCCTTGCCGGTGCCCGACTCTCCTCGTATCAGAACGCTGGCCGCGCTGTCGGCCACGCGGGCCACCAGGTCGATCACGCGCTGCATTCCGGGCGAGTCCCCGATCATCAGCCGGTCGCTGTACTCCCGCTGCATCCGTGCCTTGAGCGAACGGTTTTCGTCCTCGAGGGACTCACGCATGAGATCGAGCTTCCGGAAGTTCCGGCTGTTCTCGATCGCCGCTCCGCCGATCGCCGAGAGGGATTCCAGGAACCTGAGGTCGTCTCCTACGAACGATCCTTCGGCCCCAGCGACGCGCTCTTCCTTTCCGATGACCCCTACGACTCCGATTACAGAGTCTCCGGAAAGCATGGGAGCCGCGAGCAGCGCTCCTCCCGGCATGCCCAGGAAAGTGATCACAGAAGTCGACAGCGCTGTCCGCTCAGCGATGATCCGGCCGATGAGACCCTCCGCATGGAGGCTCGGGGGCTCGACGTCTCCGCGTATGCCGAACGTGAAGAGATGCTGCACCTGCATCCGTTCATCCAGCGAGAAGACGAAACCGAGCGTCGCGTCGAGGACCGCTACAGCTCGATGCATCAATTCTTCGAGGAGCTCTTCTTCCGGACGAAGGGTGTTGAGGGCACGGCCGACGTCGTGCAGCGCCTCCAGCTGGAGAACCTTCCGCTTCAGCTCGAAACTCGAGTGTCCCATCAGTCCCGCCGCTCTCGAACCGCGCTCATAGTTTCGCTCATCCGCGGATCAGTCCAGTCCCATCGCAGCCCGAACTTCGCCCAGAAGAAAATCGCAATTCCATTGACCGTAGAAGATCGGATCGACCGAGTGGATGCGGATCAGTCCGGCGGACGCTTGTTTCCACTTGCGAAGTTTCATCCGGCTCCGTGCCAGAAAATAGTGGGCCTTGATCGTCTCCGGTTCCCTGCGGTCCTGTTCGACGATCGCTTCGAAAAGCCGCTCGGCCGTCGCATGGTCGCCACGAATGTACGACGAGAGCGCGCGCCTGTAATTTTCGACGCCCGAGGTGTCCGCCGGGTCCGATTGAACCTGGGCCGCGGCTTGACCGGTCGCGAGCAGAGCAACAGCCACGATCACGCAGACCGCGGTCCGGGCGCTCCGGATCCATTCAGCCTTCATCCTTCATCCCTCATCCATTAAGATAAACCCGCTGTCTACCATGAATATGTCGCCATCCACAGACCGCCCCCGCCTCGGGATCGTCGGAGGGGGTCGCGCGGCATGGGCGTTCGGCTCCGCATGGCAGGAGTGCGGCTGGCCGATTGCGGGCGTGAGCCTCCGGGACGGATCGCGCTCCGAGCTTCCCCGACTGTTGCGCACGGACACTCTCCCGATCGACCGTCTGTGGAGCGCCAGCGACGTGATTCTCATCGCAGTTCCCGATAGTGCGATCGCCGAGGTCAGCGCCGGGATGCCATCCGGGCCGGGCAGTCCCGGCGTGTTTCATGCGAGCGGTGCACTCACGAGCGACGTTCTGGCGCCGCACGAGAATCGCTTCTCGCTGCATCCCCTGCTCGCCCTGCCGGTCGTCGGCGATCCGGATCCTCTCCGCAACGCCCTGCTGGTTTACGAGGGTTCCGAAAAGGCGCGCACCCTGCCAGAGTATCTTGCTGCGCAGTGCGGGGGCCGGCTTCTCGAGATCTCCAGGGAGAGCAAAATCCTCTACCATGCGGCCGCAGTCTTCTCGTCGAACTATGTTGCGACCCTGCTCGCGACCTCACGTGCACTCATGAAACGCGCGGGGCTTCCAGCCGATCTCGAACCCTGGCTCGGCAATCTCGCGCGCTCGGCCATCGCCAACTGGGAACGTCAGCGAGGTCGCTCTCGCTTCACCGGTCCGGTCGCGCGCGGCGACCTCGCGATCATTCGTCAGCATCTCGACGCAATGAGCGATCAGCCGGATCTCGCGGCACTTTACAGCGCTCTGGCGAAGGAGACCGCGGAACACATCAGGGACGACGAATGAGATTCTTCGCCTCGTTGATCCTTCAACTTTCAACGGTTCGAGAGTACCATCGTGTCAGGTTGCAATAACCACCGGAGCTTTCATTGGTCTTCTTCAACTACGCGACGATGCAGATGGCCGCAAAGATCGTGTACTACGGTCCAGGTCTGTGCGGCAAGACGACGAACCTCCACTGGATCTATGCGAAGACGACTCCGCATAGCCGCGGCGAGATGGTCAGCCTCGAGACGGAAACCGATCGAACGCTCTTTTTCGACCTGCTTCCTCTCGACGTCGGCGTGATCGGCGGCTTCAAGACGCGGCTTCAGCTCTACACGATTCCAGGTCAGGTCTTTTACAACACGACCCGGAAACTGGTTCTCAAAGGGGTCGATGGCGTGGTCTTCGTCGCCGACCTTCAGCGGGCGATGCTCGACGCGAACATCGAGAGTTTCAAGAACCTGCGCGAAAACCTCAGCGAAATCGGCCTCGAGCTCGATGACCTTCCGCTCGTGATCCAGCTCAACAAGCGCGATCTTCCGAACGTCATCGAAAAGGAAGTGCTGCTCGCTGCCCTCGATCCCGCCGGCAAATACACCTCGGTGGAGGCGGCCGCTGTGACCGGCGACGGCGTTTTTGAAACCCTCAAGGAAGTCTCCAAGCTCACGCTTCGCACTTTGAGACGCCGGATGATGGGGGAGACCACCCGCCCGTCGCCTCCTCGCATCACGCCGCCCCCCCCTTCGCAGCCGGACCCGAAGCCGCGTGATACCGCCGTCGGGTTCAATCCTCCCGTATTTGCAAGAGGCACCATTGCTGGGCCCGCGGCAGTACAGGTTCCCGTTGCGTCAGCGCCTGTCATGGAAGCCAGAGACCCGTCATTCGAGCAAAGCCCCGACCTGGAAGCATCCAAGCCGGACACTGCAACCGCGGAGGTCCCACGATTCGACGAAAATCCGTTCCCCGAAACCGGGTACGAGCCTCCAATCGACGAACCTCTCGATGACCGTCGAGTCATCGATCCGTCCACAGAGTATCCGGGCCAGGGCCTCGATCATCTGCCGGTCGAGTCGGAGGAGGGCCGGGTGGACGACCTTCGTGATACCGATGATTCCGAAGCCTCGGATGAAGAGGAGTATGAAGACTCGCCGATCCCTCCGATCAAGCGCGTCAAAGTACGCTCGACGAATGAAGTGATGGCCGAGCTGGAGGCGCTTGGAAAGATGGCGACCCAGACTCTTCCCCGCACCCGCCGTTCGAGCGAGTCGCGAAAATCGCGGCTCTCGCTGAATCTCGACAAACCGATTCCTGCAGACGCCCGGAATGTGCGTCTAACGCTCTCATTTGAAGATGGCGACGGGAACGTGGTACAACAGCAGGAACAATCGGTCGAGCTGGAGGAAAGCCAGGAAACTGAAGGCTTTCTGATCAAAATTGCATTGGACGTAGACAAGTAAGTCAGCGATCTGCGATCGGGGCAATCCGGTGCGTGAGGTTCGCTGCGTTTCGAAGAATGAAACAGAGTTCAGCGACGAAACGAGGGGTGGCGTGATGAATGTTCGGAATCCGATTTCGTTACTGGGCTTGTCCCTCCTTCTGGGCGCCTGCGCCACGGGCACTCCACCGCAATCCGTTTCCGCGCTCCCCGCCCCTGCGGTCATGGAGGCGGATCCTGTGGCCGATGCAGCCGCGCTGAAAGAGGCGCTCGAGATCGCGGCGCATCAAATCGAGCTCCGGGCTGCCGGAACCGTCAAGCCGGTCGTCGTCGATGCCGAGGCGATGGCCTCCATCGAGATCCCCGAACACGATTCGATCCGCGGCGCGGTCAAGTACTTCTCGACGACGCTGCGCCCGAAGATTCAGCGATCCCTTTACCGATCGGCAGCCTACAAATTGATGGTCGACTCCGTTCTCGACGAATACAAACTGCCGCGCGCCCTGGCCTACCTTCCCGTGATCGAGAGTGCCTATGTTCCTACGCTCACTTCGTCGGCCGGTGCCTACGGGCTCTGGCAGTTCATGCCTCCCACAGGAAGGGAATACGGGTTGAGCATCGACTGGTGGGTGGACGAACGCGCCGATCCTGAGAAATCGACGCGAGCCGCCGCGCACTATCTGCGGGACCTGCACCGGATGTTCGGCGATTGGTCTCTCGCGCTGGCCGCCTACAACGCAGGACCCGGCCGTGTCCGTCGCGCGCTCAAGAGCTCGGGATCGACAACGTTCTGGGAGTTGTCGGAGAAGTCGGCGATCCCGAAGGAGACCCGCGGCTACGTACCGACGTTCTACGCGACCGTGCTCATCGCGAGCGATCCCGAAACCTATGGGTTCGAGTTGCTCGAGCCACAGCCGATGGAAGTGCGGCCGGTTACGGTCGCTGGTCCGCTGTCGCTGTCGTGGATGGCCGAGGTTGCATCGGTGGACGAAGAAGACCTGGCGGCACTGAACCCGCACCTCCGCAAGAGAGTGGTTCCTCCGGGACTCAACGTCGTCAGGATCCCAGCGAAGGCCGCCGACCGGGTGCTCTCCCGCGCGGCAACGCTCAGGGATGAGGATCCGAATATTCAGGTCGCCTCTTTCGTCCTTCGGCCTGGAGACTCGATCACGAAGCTCTCGAAAACGCTCGGCATTCCCCGCGATGACATCCTGAACATGAACTCTCTCAAGTCGGACAGGGTCCGCGCCGGAGATGCGATCTACCTTCCGGTCAGGCAGACCGAACTCTCGATGCTTCTTCAGAGCCGCAGAGAACCGGCCGACACGATGTACCAGGTTCAGTCGGGCGATACTCTCTACTCGATCGCCCGACGCAACGGGCTTACCGTGGACGAGCTGCGCGACATGAACCGGCTCGACAAAGACCACGTGCTCCAGCCCGGCGAGCGCCTCAGGGTCACGCTCGGAACGGCCCTGACAGCCGGCGGCATGTAACTCTTTGCAGGACTCCCCTTGCCTCCGGAGTCCCGGTCGCGCGGAGCGGGATTGAACCAGAATGTCATCCCGGGCGCGGCAATGACGGGACCCGTCATGGTGGCGAGGAATGAACCACGTGTCATCCTGAGCGAAGCGAAGGATCCCCTGAAGGCTTGCCGTATCGCCTCAAGGAAGGAGATCCTTCGCTACGCTCAGGATGACAAACCCTCGAAATCTCTCGGTGTTGGGGAGGTTCATTAAGAGCGAGAGAATCGCTGACGCCACTGTGGCGACTCCTGCCGGCCGGTCACAAAGATCCCCCATTGAAATCATCCACCCCGGATGTTAGTTTCGGCGATTCGACTTCGAGGATGTGAACCCGCATGGCTGAAAAGAACGACTGGAAAAAGACCCTAAACCTGCCTCAGACATCGTTTTCGCTGAAGGCCAATCTCCCGCAGAACGCGCCGAAGCGGCTCGAGCAGTGGGACGCGATGGATCTCTACGGGAAGATTCGCGCGAAACGGAAGGGAAGCGAGAAGTTCATTCTGCACGACGGTCCCCCGTACGCGAACGGCCGGATTCACATCGGGCAGGGCCTCAATAAGACGCTCAAGGACATCGTCGTCAAGTCGCGCACGATGATGGGCTTCGATTCGCCTTACGTCCCTGGCTGGGACTGCCACGGCCTTCCGATCGAGCACCAGGTCGACAAAGAGCTCGGCTCGAAGAAGAAAGAGATGTCCGCGGCGGATTTCAGGCGCGCATGCCGTGAGTTTGCCGACAAGTTCGTCGATGTTCAGCGGGAGGACTTCAAGCGTCTCGGTGTTTTTGGCGACTGGAAGAACCCCTATCTCACGATGTCGTACTCCTACGAAGCATCCATCGCCGAGGCTCTGGGCAAGTTCTTCGAAACCGGCTCGGTCTACAAGGGACTCAAGCCGGTGCACTGGTGTACGCGCTGCCAGACTGCGCTCGCCGAGGCCGAGGTCGAGTACGGCGAGCACACATCGCCGTCGGTCTATGTGCGGTTTCCTCTCAGCGACGAAGCAGTAGCCAGGCTGAATCTCCCGGCTGAGAAGCCCTCGTATGCCGTCATCTGGACGACCACGCCATGGACGCTGCCGGCCAACCTTGCGATCGCGGTGAAGCCGTCGTTCGAGTACGCCGTGGTAGATCGACGGGAGGGGTATCACATCGTAGCGGCAGACCTGCTCGACACCGTCGCGAAGAAAGCGGGCTGGGACGAACCCTCGACGGTGAAGACTCTCAGGGGAGAAGAATTCGACAGGCTCGAATACCGCCACGCGTTCATCGACCGCAAAGGGATATTCGTCCTTGGCGAGTACGTCACGCTGGAGGCGGGAACAGGGCTCGTGCATACCGCACCCGGTCACGGCGCGGACGACTACAACACCGGAAGGACCTACGATCTGCCGATCTATACGCCCGTGAATCACAGGGGCGAGTTCACGGCGGACGTTCCTGAATGGCAGGGCGTGCACGTCTTCAAAGCAAACTCGGAGATCGTGGCAATGCTCGAGTCGAATGGCCTCCTCGTCGCCTCCGAGACGCTGACGCATTCGTACCCGCACTGCTGGCGCTGCAGAACCCCGGTGATCTTCCGGGCCACGGAACAGTGGTTCATCAGCATGGACGAACAGGGCCTTCGCGGGAAGGCGATCGAGCAGATTCGAAAGACGAGCTGGGTACCCCGGTGGGGCGAGGAGAGAATTCTCGGCATGGTCGAGAATCGACCCGACTGGTGCATCTCAAGGCAGCGGCTGTGGGGAGTTCCCATCACCGTCCTCTTCTGCGAAGGCTGCGGTGAACAGATCAGCGACCCGGAATTCTTCAGCCGCGTGGTCGAGGCGTTCCGGCGCGACGGCGCGGACGTCTGGTTCGAGCTCGAGCCGTCTGAGTTCCTGCCGGAGAGTCGCGGCTGTTCGAAATGCGGAGGCCGTGCATTTCGCAAGGAGCTCGACATCCTCGACGTTTGGTTCGACTCCGGCTGTTCCCATTACGCAGTCCTGCGGGAGCGGCCCGAGCTCGCGTGGCCCGCTTCGCTGTATCTCGAAGGTCACGATCAGCATCGCGGATGGTTCCAGTCATCGCTGCTCGTCGGCACGGGGATCGCCGGACAGGCACCCTATCGCGAGGTCATCACGCATGGCTTCGTCGTCGACGAGAAGGGACGCAAGATGTCGAAGTCCGTCGGGAACGTCGTCTCGCCCCACGACATCATCAAGCAGCATGGAGCGGACATCTTCCGGCTCTGGGTCTCGATGATCGACTATCGGGACGACATGGGAATCGGCAACGAGATCATCTCTCGGATCGCGGATGCGTACAGAAAGATCAGGAACACGGCCCGCTTTCTTCTCGGAAATCTGAACGACTTCGATCCCGCGACGGATGCGCTGCCTTTCGATCAGATGCTGGACATCGATCGCTGGGCCGTCGCACGTGCCGACTCGGTGTTCGAGCGATGCAGAAAAGCGTACGAAGAGTACGAGTTCCATGTCGTCTATCACAGGATTCTCGATCTCTGCACGGTCGACCTTTCATCGCTGTATCTCGACATCCAGAAGGACACGTTGTATGTGGAAAGTGCGAACTCGCGGGCGCGACGCTCGGCCCAGACGGCGATGCACAGAATTCTCGAAGGGATCGTTACGACGATCGCACCGGTTGTGCCGTTCACTGCCGAAGAGATCTACGAGTCGCTTCCAGGGCAGAGGGAAGAGTCTGTACATCTTGCGGAATTCGTGAAACCAGCAGGCGTGACGCTCGATACGAAGAAACTCGGAGCGTGGGAGCGGATTCTTCAACTCCGTGAAGCGGTCTCGAAGGTCCTCGAGAATGCACGCGCGGCGCAGCAGATCGGACAGTCGCTCGAAGCAGACGTCGTTCTGGGCGGCCTCTCGCGCGAGACAATCGCCGAAGGACTCGAGCTGGACCTGGCGAACATCTTCATCGTCTCGCATGTGGACTTCGTTGCTTCAGCCGAAGCGGAGGCTGAGACAGTCAACATCGAGGGTCTGGGAACCGTCTCGATCCGCATGACACCCGCGCGTGGAAAGAAATGCAGCAGGTGCTGGCGCTACGACGAAGCCGTCACCGAAGAGGGCGCCCTTTGCCAGCGCTGCACAACCGTCGTACAAAGTATCGAGACAGCGTAAGCACTAAACCACTCAGAACTCACAACTCACAACTCACAACTCAGAACTTTCGGGTTCGACATGCGCTACGCTGACCTTCACACTCACACCTATCACTCCGACGGCACCCGCTCTCCGCGGGAAGTCATCGACGTGGCGTCGGGTCACGGCATCGAGATCATCGCGATCAGCGACCACGACAACCTGGCCGCGTACTTCGAGATCAAGGGCTACGCGGACGAAACCGGCGTCACGCTGATTCCGGCTGCAGAGCTGTCGACTGAACACCAGGGAGTCGACATCCACGTTCTCGCATATGCCGTCGACCCTCTCGATGACCGGTTGAATGAACGTCTTGCGAAATTCAGAGAGGATCGCCTTACGCGAGGCCACCGCATGTGCGAGAAGCTGCTCGCGGCAGGCTATCCCATCAGCACCGAGCGGGTCCTCGAGCTCTGTGGGGGCGGCGCGATGGGTCGACCCCACGTAGCACGTGCATTGATCGAGGCCGGCCACGTCTCATCGATGAATGAGGCTTTCGAGCAGCTTCTCCGGCCGGGAGGTCCGGGGTTCGTACCGAAACCCCGCTTCTCCATCGGCGAGGTCGTCGATCTCGTTCACTCGGCCGGAGGTCTGACCTCCGTAGCTCATCCATCGCTCTATCCGGATCACCGGAGGCTCGTCACGGAAGTGCTCGATCTCGGCGTCGATGGCATCGAGGTCTACCACCCTGAAGTGGATCCCGAGTCGCGGCGGTTCTACACGGCCCTCGCCACTTCACGTGGTCTCATGATCACGGGAGGCTCGGACGATCATGGAACAGCGAAGACGAACGAGACACTCGGCACAGTAAAAGTCGATGAAAAGCACATCCGGCCGATTCTCGACCGGATGTAACGCGAACTTTTCGCCCCCGAACCGGAAGCGATGACGACGATCAGCGAGATCTGGATGACGATCGAATCGACCGCGATCTCCCTCGGTGCAATGCGGGCTGGCGTCAGCGGACTCGAAGACGCCGAGGCCTCACGTTTCGTGGCCTGGATCGCGGCAGGTCGCCACGCCAGCATGCAGTATCTCGCGAAGAACCGAGAGACTCGCGAACATCCGGAGATCCGGTTCCCATGGGCTCGCTCGGTCATCGTGATCACTGTCCCGTACTCCGCGGAGAAATACCCCCACGCCGGCGACGTCATCGGCAACGGAATCGCCCGATACGCGCTCGGCGACGACTACCACGAAGTGATGGACCGCATGCTGCGCGAGATCGAGGTCGTGATCGAGTCTCTCGCACCGGGGACCACAACGCGACGCTACGTAGACACTGGGCCGCTTTCCGACCGTGCATACGGCGCGCAGGCCGGCCTCGGCTGGATCGGAAAGAACGGCATGCTCATCGACGAAGAGAAAGGATCGTACTTTTTCATCGGGACGCTTCTCACATCACTCGAGAATGATCTTTCTTCCGCGGCGGTGGCTGATCGCTGCGGCGCCTGCACACGCTGCATCGATGCCTGCCCAACCGATGCGATTCTTCCTGATCGCTCTGTCGACTCGGGCCGCTGCATCAGTCACGCGAATATTGAGCTCCGTGGACCGATCCCGGACGTGATCAAGGAACGACTCGGCGGGAATCTGTTCGGATGCGACATCTGTCAGGAAGTCTGCCCGTGGAACGAGCAGCCGGCGGCGGCCCATCCTGCATTCCAGCCACGCAAAGTCTATGGGGCAACTCCTGTGACGGACCTGCTCCGCGCCGATCAGGCAGACTTCTCGACACTGTTTCGCAAGAGCGCAGTGAAGCGTGCAAAGCATGCGGGCATGATCCGTAATGCCGTGATCGTTTCTCGAACATCCGACTCCCCGAATGCCGATGTCAGGGATGATCCCGGCGTCGCCGATGCGCTGGCGTGGTCTCGTTCCCGGAGGTGATTCACCATGTGGCCGAACACTGCATGTTCGGCCCTCATCTACCCATGCCCCTGGATGTATTCCCGATATCGCTCGAGACTCATCTGATCCCGTACGATATGGTCGAACGACTCAATCTGCCACAGGTGCCTCTGTCCCTTAAACGCGGCCCTTACGAAGTCGAGTTTGGATAACTCTCTGGATGAATGCCGCTTCCACGAAGAAAGCACCTCCGACAAATCAAACCCATGCGCCATGCGCAAGAGTACATGCACATGATTCGGCGCAACGACATAGGGGCCGAGCTCGTATCGGCACCATCGAAGAACTCGAGTGCTCCTTCCATAATTATTCTTGCTTCCGGCCTGCGTAGGACACAGGAACCAGCTCCCTGATCCAGCCATCTCTCGATGCGCCGGCGCCGAACTCTGCTGAATTTTTCCAGTTCTTCAGGACTCGGTGACTCAATGGTCCGACGCCGCTGAAAGAATTCCCTACGCAGTTCCAGCAATCGTGATTGCGGCAGTGAGTCGCCGAGCCGAAACGTCACGAAGTAAAGCGCACCCTCTTGCCGCCAGTGCGGAAGGTTGCCACGTCGAATATAGAGAGGCTTTTTCGGATCGAGGAAGCCGTCTTCGAGCATGCTGAAAAGGGTACCTCGGAGTGCAGGGTGTCGTTCTGCAGGAGAGATACGCCGCCAGCCGATTCTACGAACTGTGGATCCTGGCGAACGAGGGCCGAACATGCAATGTTCGGCCACTTGGAGAGCTGCCGTTCCAGGTGGCCGAACATTGCATGTTC
>JBGTDX010000114.1:0-22052 GCA_041748075.1 Thermoanaerobaculia bacterium | reverse complement strand
GGCCGTCCGGCGACCACGAGGTGGCGTACGAAGCCACCGCGTCGCTGGTGAGCTGCCGCTCCTCGCCCCCACCGTCGGCGGCACGCTCGAACACCTGCGCGCTCCCGGTCCGGGTCGAGCTCCATGCCACGCTCGATCCGTCGGGATTCCACACAGGAGTGCTGTCGTCGGCTCCGAAGGAAAGACGGTTGATCGAGTCCCGCTCGATGTCCAGAAGCCAGATGTCATAGTTCGAGCTTTCAATGACCAGGGCGATCGTTCGTTCATCAGGTGCGAGTTTCGGTTCGAGGTAGCTGCGTCTCGTCGGCACCACGGCCGTCTCTTCGCCGCTGCGGGTGACCCACATGAGATCTTTCTCTTCGCTGAGAGCTCCTCCGGGCGCAAAGAGAAGCGTACCGCGATCGGAGACGGAGAAATGAGCCTCGCCACTGAGACTTCCCGTCGCCACGTCGTCGAGCACCATGACCGGCGAACCGGTGACTTGCAGTTTCTTCTGATCGAAAGGTACAGCCAGCACCGTTCCGGCGCGCCCATACACGAGATGCCCGGTCGGCAGGACCCGCGCGTCGGAGCCGCCTTTCACCAGGACTTTCTGTTCGCCTGTCCGGATCGATCGAACGACGATATCCGCATCGTCGAAGCTGCCACCTCGCCAGATCGTGAGAAGAACATGATCTCCGTCGGCGAGCAGCTGCGGGTAGAGGATCGCTCCTTCGTTCTTTGCGACGTCCCTCGCGAAAACGAGCTGCTTTTCGCCTCCCTCTGCCGGTATCGACCAGATCCCCATGCTGAATCCGTCGTTGAACAGGATTGTGGAGCCCGACCAGTCGATTCCTACCGCCCCTCCCGAGGTGGGGCAGAGATCGATCGGCTTCCCGCCATCGACGGAGACTTTCTTAAGCATCTCTCCGCTCGCGAAGACGAGCCATCGCGAGTCGGGTGAAAAAGCCAGATGGCGGCTATCGTCGCTACCTTCGATGCGCATCGGCTCGAACCCGGAGGTCTTTCTCAGAAAGAGCGCGTTGTCGGTGCCGCTGCGTCCCCGGTACGCAATGAACGATTCGTCCGGTGAGATGGCGAAGGAACGGCCGTGTGCCAGTGTCACCGGGTTCATCGCGGGAGGGCTGATCTGGTAGTGGGAAATCGATCCGGCCTCCGATCTTCCGCCCAGCAGGCTCCAGCCGAACGCCCCCGCGATGATTCCCGCAATCGCGGCCGCGGCCGGCCAGAGATAGCGGGCCCACGCACGCTTCCGACGCAGCGCGATCGGCATCGTCTGCGATCCCGATTCCGAGATCCACTGGAGCTGGCTCGCCATGTCGGCAGCGCTCTGCCAGCGGTCGTCCGGATCTTTCGCAAGACAGCGCCGGACGACGTAGTCGAGCGCGGGGGGTGTCATCGGCTGAACGGAACTGATCGGCGGAGGGTTCGTCGATACGATCGCGGCGATGATGCTCGTCCTTGTCTTGCCGTCGAAGGCGCGGACGCCTGTGCTCATCTCGTAGAGCAACGCCCCGAACGCGAAGATGTCGCTTCGCGCATCGGCTCCGGAGCCTTCGAGCTGCTCGGGCGCCATGTACTGGAACGTCCCGACAATCGTCCCTTCGGCAGTGAGCGGCTTGTGCTCGGTGGCTTCCGAGGGGGCTGAATACCCGAGGGCGCCGTCCTTTGCGAGCCCGAAATCGAGCAGCTTCGCGCCCGACTTCGTGAGCATCACGTTGCCCGGTTTCAGATCGCGGTGCACGATGCCGTGACGATGTGCCGCGTCGAGCGCGTTCGCGATCTGCACGCCGTATCGGAGAACCTGTTCGATCGGAAGCGGACCTTTCCGGATCCGGTCGGCGAGCGAGTCCCCTTCGATGTACTCCATGACGAGATAGTCGAGCTCTCCCTCGCGACCGATGTCGTGGAGCGTGCAGATGTTCGGATGATTCAGCGCGGAGATCGCCTTCGCTTCCCGCTCGAAACGCATCTTGAACGAAGCATCGCGCGAGAGCCCCTCCGGCAGCACTTTGATGGCGACGTCGCGATCGAGCCGCGCGTCGCGCGCTCGATACACTTCTCCCATTCCACCTGCTCCGATGGATGCAACGATCTCGTACGGACCAAGGCGCTGCCCGGCAGTCAGACTCATAGTGGGGGTTGCGGCAGCATAACACCCTGCACGGGGGTGGTGGTTTGCGAGGTGAGTCGCGGACTCGCAGCCGGCACTACCTGTCTCACTACCGAGTCGTCAGAAAGATCGTCGCGGGCGGAATGGTCGAGGTCTTCAGCGACGGATCGTCCTGCGACGCTCGATCACCGCAAGATGATCTTTCGCTTCGTTCAGAATGACAGCGCGTTCATTATCTCGACACGCTTCCAGCTTTGACCTGTCGGAGGGAAGACGGTCGAGCAAGACCCATCATCTCCTGTCCCCCAGCCGAGACATGAATGGTCTCGGCCCTCGGGGGTGCCCTCTCGAAGCTGGCACGAAGATCTCAAGGCCGTCTCCTCGCGACCTTGAGCGTCGGGTCTTGTGTGATGTTGTCGGTGTAGGTGCCGTAGACGATCGCGGCACCTGATTCGACGATCACGGTGATGCTGTCGTTCTCGCGCGGAGTGAGACCGAGGAGCGTGGAGGCCGGCAGCTGGGTGAAGAAGACCGGTGCGAGCTCCCGCGTGGTTCTGCCGACCTCGCGGCCGATGCTGTTGCGGACAACGAAAGTGATGGTCACCCCTTCATCCAGCGTTCGGATCCCGATGTTGAATCGGGCGCCGTCCGGGTTGGCCGGCGCGAGGAGTACCCCGCGGTCACCACCACGCAGCGCCGCCGCCAGCGGTACCTGTTCCTCGGTCATGCCGGTCGTCCCAGCATCTCCGGCATCGTTGTAGATCCGGGTGACGCTGAGCGGCAACGGACCGGTCGTAGAAACGAGGTCGACGCTCCCGAGCCCGGAGAGCCCCATCGCCGGCAGCAGATCATCGTACGAGATCGTCTCACCCGGTGCAAGGCGGTAAGGGAGGGCCGGGTCATGATCGCCTCCCCGAATCCCGGCGGGATGAAAGACGAGGCGTCCTTCGATCGCCTGCTGCGTCGCGTTGTGAAGCTGGACTGCCGTTTTGAAGAACGAGCCGAAAGCGCCCGGCGTAGAGCCGACCACCGGCAGGACGCGTCGCTCGCCGGCGACCGAGTCGACCGGCCGGGCGAGCTGAAGACTCGGATCCTGGGTCAGATTGTCCGTCGTGGCGCCATAGACGACGACTGAACCGGCATCGACCCGGATGGAAATCGAATCGTCGGCAGCAATGTCGCGCCCGAGAAATGCAGCAGCGGTGAGCTGCTCGAAATAGTTCGGAGCGTAGCTACGGGTGATGCCGTGCAGCACGGCTCCGCTGCGATCGCGCTGGGTGACGGTCAGCATTGCGCCAGATGCTGCAGTCCTGACCCCGATGTTGAAGCGTGAGCTCACCGGATCGATCGGTGCGATCAGCACGGCGCTCATCCCTTCGATCAGGAGCTCTTCGGGCGCCAGAGGCTCCTGCGACATCCCGGTAGTTCCGCGTGCGCCGGCGTCATTGAAGATCCGGATTACCGACTCGGGCGCTTCGCCCGGCCTGGTGATCAGGTCGGCCGAGCCGATCCCCTGCTGTCCCATCGCCGGCAGCAGATCGGAGAAGGCGATCGTCTCCCGCGGAGCGAGCAGGTACTCGATCGCCGGATCGGAATCGCTCCCCGGAACGCCCTGGGGATGGAAGACGAGGCGGCCACCGATGGTCTGCTCGAGCGGATTGTGCAACTGCACCGAAGTGCGGAAGAACGACCCGCCGGCGCCGGCCGTGGAGCCGACCACCGGCACCAGCCGGATCGAGCCCTCCAGATCCTGCGGCTCGGCCACGAACTTCGTGATGAAACCGTCATCGTTGCCGCGATAGGTCGTCTGGAACGCGCCTGGAGTAGTCGGGAAATCGGCCGACCGCGTCTGCCCGCCGACATACGTGTTCCCGCCGTGATCGACGGCGATCGCCCAGCCGTTCTCCTGCGGAGCCCCCGACGGTGCGGAGCCGCCGAGGAAGGTCGAGTAGACCAGCTTCGACCCGTCCGGCGGAAGGATAGTGACGAAGGCATCGATCACTCCGCCTCGCAGCGTCCGCGAGAGCGCATCCTCGGTCGTCGGGAAGTCTGCAGACGAGGTCGAGCCGACGAGATGGATGTTCCCGCGGCGGTCGAGGGCGAGAGCGAACGCCTCTTCATTTCCGAATCCGAGACGCCCTCCCAGGAATGTGGAGAAGACCAGCTGATCTCCCTCAGGTGTGAGTCTGGCGACGTAGACGTCGGCCTGGCCTCCGGCATGCTGCGGCTGAACGACCCCGGCAGTCACTGGGAAATCCGTCGAGAAGGTCAGGCCCGTCGCGATGACGCCACCGCTCGAATCGACGACTACAGCGTTGCCGGTCTCTCCCGCCGTGCCGCCGAGCAGCGTCGACCAGATCAGCGAGTCTCCGGCGGGAGCCAGCTTGGCGACGAATCCGTCGCCGAATCGCTGGGCTCCGGAGCCGGAGCCGGCGTGATTCGTCTGGAAGGCTCCCGCGGTGACCGGAAAGTCGGTCGACAGCGTCCGGCCGATGACGTAGACGGAGCTCGCTGCATCGACGGCGATTCCGCGAGCGAAGTCTTCATCGCTCCCGCCGAGGTACGTGGAGAAGACGACGGAGGGAGGATCGGTCCGGAGCTTCGAAACGAAACCCGCGCGAGGGCCGGGGCGGCTGGTCTGAAAGCCTCCTGGCGTGGTCGGGAACTGTCCGGAAAGCGTCCAGCCGGTCACGAAGACGTCGCGGTTTACATCGACTGCGATTCTGCCGGCCTGCTCGTCAGCCTCACCACCGAGGTACGTCGAGAAGAGGAGCTGCGCGCCGTCATTGCCGAGCTTCGAGACGAACAGGTCGCGAGGTCCACCCCCGAATGCTCGTTGCGGGGCTCCATCGGTGGTCGGCAGATCGGGCGAACTCGTCTGCGCCGCCACATAGATGTCACCGCGACCGTCGAGGGCGAGCGAGGCAGCTGTTTCGTCGCCGCTTCCTCCGAGGAAAGTGGAAAAGAGCATCCGGCTTCCCGTCGGATCGAGCTTGACGAGGAAGAGATCGAATCCTCTCCGCGGCTGGGGGGTAGAGGCAAGCGTGGGAAAATCGATCGAGGCGGTCGCTCCGGTGACATAGACGTTGCGGTTGGTATCGACTGCGATCGCGGTGACGAACTCGCCGCCGGTGCCGCCGAGGAAGCTCGAGTAGCCGACGACGACCGGATCGATGATCAGCGGCAGGCTTCTGTCGTAACGGCCCACCGAGAAGGCGATCTCGCCGCTGCGCAGCAGCCGGTACCGGCCGCGTACGAGAGAGCGCCCCTGCGGCGTCTCTTGATAGATCAGCGGTGCCTTCATCACGACTCGGCCGACCTGGAGATCTCCGTTGCGCATCAAAGACGGCGGAACGTCGAAGCGGAGGCGGATCCTCCGCGGATCGCCCTCCGGCCGGACCACGAAGTCGTATTCGAGCTCACCGGACGCATTGCCGTCGTGAAAGTGGAGATCGATCGACGGATAGAGCTCGCGATAGACAACTCGGCTGAACACGGCGACGTCGCTGCGCCAGCGTGAGGGATCACGGCCGATGAAGTAGTTGCTGGTTCGAGCGACGACTCCGGACCCTTCCACTCGCGAGCTGCCGCTGCCGGCGAACTGCATGACCACGGCCTCTTCTGACTCGCTCGTCGGGAGGAACGTGATTCGATCGTCGGTGAGGACTGCCGATCCGTCGCGACCACGCACGACGAAACGGACCGGTTCGATCCACTGTCCCTCGTTTCTCTCGAAACCGAGAGGCGAAGGGGGAACCGCAGGAGGGGTTGACGCTCCATGCACCGGAAGCGAGCCGCGACAGAAGAAGAGCACGAAAGCGAGAGTGAGGAAGAGCGGGACGAGTGAGCTCGGCATGGCGTATGAGCGATCGCTGCGAGCTGGTTTCATCGTGTGGAAGATCAGCGCGGAGATTCATCCTGGCAAGCGAAGAACCACGCAGCGGGTTCGGCTTCGTACTTCTGCGCCTCGTTTGAGTCGATCCGGCGTATAATCGAGGGCTCGGAGCACATCAATGACCTCCCCAGTGTATCCTTCACGTCGAGTCGCGGCAGAGGAGGCTCTCGATTCGTGGAAGGAGATCGCCGCCTATCTGGGCCGGAGCGTTCGGACGGTTCAGACGTGGGAAAAGGAAGAGGGACTTCCGGTCCACCGCCACCAGCACGACAAGCAGGGGTCGGTCCATGCCTTTCGCGATGAGATCGATCGCTGGCGTGCGGGGAGAACCAGCGTGGCGCCTCAGCCTCCGGTCTCGATTCTCAGCCGACCCGGCGTTGCCGCCCTCGCGGGCGGCTCGGTGCTGATCGTCCTCATCGTTGTCGTCCTGATGCGTGACTCCGGAGCCCAGGCTGTGGCCGTGACACCCTTCCCTCGCGGGTCGCTGCTGGTTGCCGCGCTCGAGAATCGATCAGGCCAGCCGGCTTTCGACGGAAGCATCGAGTACCTGCTCGAACGGGAGTTGGCGGAATCGAACGTCCTGTCTGTCGTCTCGGTCGAGCGTGTGGTCGATGCACTCCGGTTGATGAAGGCTCCCGCAGATGCACCGCTCGATCGGCAGAGAGCCCGCGAAGTGGCCCTGCGCGATGGCAATGTCGACGCAATCGTCGCGACCCGACTCGAACGGGTCGGAGCGATCTACGTACTGGGAGCCGATCTGATCGACGTCGGGCGGGGAGACAGGCTCCTGGCATTGAAGGAGGAAGCATCGAGCGAAAGGGAGCTTCCAGCGATGGTCAGGCGTCTGGCTCGCAGGATCCGGACGGCCACCGGCGAGCTGGCGGTGACGGACGGGAGGAACGATCTCGAAAAAGTCACGACGCCCTCGCTGCGCGCACTCCAGTTTTTCACCCGGGCAGACCGGCTGATCAGCCTGCATAACGACGCGGTCGCCGAGTCGCTGCTCGAAGAGGCCATTGCCGAAGACGCCGACTTCGCGATGGCTCACATCTATCTCGCCTTCGCCCGCCGCAACCAGGGAAAACCGCCCGAGAGCTACCTTCCTCCCGCCGCCCGCGCCGCCGAACTGGCGGCGCTCACCACGGAACGGGAGCGCTACTTCATCCTCGGAAGCCACGCCCTGATGAACCGTCGAGTCGACGAAGCGGTTGCCTACTACAAGACACTTCTTCGGATCGATCCGAATCACTTCTGGGCGACTTCTGTGCTGGGCGGCGTTCTGAAGTTCGATCTCGAGCGGCCGGTGGAGGCGGCGCCGTTGCGAATTCGCATGGCTCAGCTCCGCCCGAATGAGATGATCTCGAACTTTGCCGCGGCCGAGTCGCTGGATTACTGGCTCGGCCGGCGCGAAGACGCTCTTCCGTATTACCGGCGAGCCCTCGAGCTGGCGACCGTCGAGGATGAGGAGAAATTTCCCCTGCCGATGCTTCTGCTCAGAACGCACGCTGTGCGCTACGCCTGGCTGGACGGCGACGCTGCCGGTCTCATCGCCGAGCTGCAGCGGCTCGAGGAGCAGAAAAATCTGCGCAGAAGTGATGCTCTGCTCGAAGCGATCGGATACTACAGCCTCGCTGCGGGGCGTGAGGCGGAAGCGATCGCGATCGCTTCGCGTATCGAAAGCCGCCTGATCCGCAGTCGCTATCAGGCACGCCTGACGTACTGGCGAGGCGACCTCGCCGGCGCGCGGGAACGGTACCGCGAGCACTTCGAGATGGCCGGGCAGGTGACGAATGCCGACCGTCTCCGGGCCGCCCGCTCCGGCTATTCCCCAGGGCGGGATTCGAACGGTCCTGACGCTCTGATGAAGGCGGCTGCGTCGGAGAGGAGAGGCGATCCGGATGAGGCCATCATGCGCTATCGCGAGTTTCTCCACCGCAACTCCGATCCCTCCGTACGTTCGCTCCCTCTTCAGCTGGCGGCGCTAGAGGGACTGGCTTCGGCTCTGTCGGCTGAAGGGAATGTCGAGGAAGCCGCAGACGCCATCGAGCGGATGCGCGGCTACCGCCACCGGATACCGCCCGAGGCGGTTCCGCAGTGGGAGCTCCTCGAGCGACTCGCCGCGTCGATACGCAGGCCAGTGGCGGCGGAGTAACGGTCGCACCGCATTGCCGATCGGCCTGATTCTGACGGCGACGTCGTCCTCACTTGCGCCAGACCGCGTTCTCGGGGAGCCGGGACGTGCCGTATCTCTCTGACGGGTGCTCCCGTCCGTGCTCTAATACGGTATCCAGACATGACGAACCGGGGAATCGAGCCGCGCACCGCTCTGCTCCACTACCGTTTGATCAATCGCCTCGGCGCGGGCGGAATGGGGGAGGTCTGGCGTGCGACCGACACCACGCTCGATCGCGAGGTTGCGATCAAGATTC
This sequence comes from Thermoanaerobaculia bacterium, assembly GCA_041748075.1. Taxonomy (GTDB): domain Bacteria; phylum Acidobacteriota; class Thermoanaerobaculia; order Gp7-AA8; family Gp7-AA8; genus JBGSYJ01. The sequence goes on along the minus strand of JBGTDX010000114.1, from coordinate 13,615 downwards.
TCCCCACTGAGTTTTCGAGCGATCCGGAGCGTCTCGCGAGGTTCGAGCGCGAAGCAAAGCTCCTTGCATCGCTCAACCATCCGAATGTCGCGGCCATCTACGGCCTTCACCAGGATGGTGGCGTGCGCTTCCTCGCGATGGAGCTCGTGCGCGGGCGGACGCTGAGCGAAGACATCGCGAAGGGGATCGAGCCCTCGCGCGTTGTCGATCTCGCGACGTCAATCGCGGACGGGCTTGCCGCCGCGCATCGCAACCACGTGATCCACCGCGATCTCAAGCCCGACAACATCATGATCGATGGAGACGGACGTCCGAAGATCCTCGACTTCGGTCTTGCGAAGCTGGGGGGCCCCGTGGTGACTCCCGATGACGAAACGGCAAAGCTCGATGAAGCCTCTCCGCTGCGGGAAGTGTCGATGACGCGCAAAGGAACGCTGATCGGTACGGTTGGGTACATGTCGCCTGAACAGGCGCAGGGGCATCCCGTCGACACCCGGTCGGACATCTTCTCGTTCGGAATCGTGCTTTACGAGATGACGACCGGCCGGCGCCCGTTCACGGGTGCGAACACGATCTCCATTCTCAGCGCGATCCTGCGCGACAATCCGCCGCAGGTCACCACGCTGGCGCCGGCTGTGCCGCCACCGCTCGACCGTATCGTCGCCCGCTGTCTTGAAAAGCAGCCGAGCGCGCGCTACGCGGATGCTTCGGAAGTGCGAGACGAGCTCGCAGCTCTACGGCTCGAGATCAGCTCCGGCTCGGGACGAAAGGTGCCCGATCTTCCAGTCGTTCGTAAGCGGCGCCTTTTTATCGGCGGAGCCGCTCTGATCGTGCTCGCCATTGCCGGTACATGGATGTATCACCGCAACGAAGAGCAGCGGTGGGTTCGCGATGAGGCCCTTCCGCAACTGCAGGCGACCGTCGAACGCATTCAGGCGCTCGAGGAGGGGCGCGACAGCTGGGAGGCCTGGGTGCTGGCCCGGAAGATCGACGATGTTTCCCCGGGCGAGCCGCTCGTCGAGCAGCTCCGCGGCAAGTTCACGCGCGAGCTGACGATGACGACCGATCCCCCTGGCGCTTCGGTCTTCGTCCGCTATTACGATGAGCCCAACGCCGAGCCTCTCTTCATCGGCAAGACTCCCCTCGAGAATTTTCCCTACCCCCGAGGATTTACGCGCGTTCGTTTCGAGCTGGCGGGAAAGCGGCCGGTTGACGACGTGATCTGGAATTTTCCGATCGGAGGCGAGGCCTGGAGCTATCGCCTGCTTGCGCCGGACGAGATTCCCGCAGAGATGTCGGCAGTTCCTGCCGGTGAGTTCGACCTCTTTATGCCCGGGCTCGAACATCTGAAAGCCGAACCGATGGCCGCATTTGAGATGGACCGTCACGAGGTGACGAACCGCGACTTCAAACGATTCATCGACGCCGGAGGGTACAGAGAGCAGAAGTACTGGAGCCAGACGTTTGTAGGTGACGCCCGTACTTTGAACTTTGACGAGGCAACGGCGCTCTTCACCGACCGCACAGGCCGTACCGGTCCCGCGACCTGGGAGGTCGGCGCGTACGCCGAAGGGCAGGACGAGTATCCGGTTGCGGGGGTCAGCTGGTACGAGGCGGCCGCGTATTGCGAGTGGGCCGGAAAACGGCTTCCCACGGTCTATCACTGGAACCGCGTGGCGTTTACGGTGGCGAGCTCACGGATCGTCCCGGTGTCGAATCTCTCGGGAAAGGCGCTCGTTCCAGTCGGCAGCACGAAGAGCATGAACCGCTTCGGAGTCGCGGACCTGGCAGGCAACGCACGCGAATGGGTCTGGAACGCCACGGACGAGGGCCGCGCCCGCATGATTCTCGGCGGCGGGTGGAACGATCCCGACTACGCATTCCCCGATGCGTATGCGCAGCCCGCGATGGACCGCTCGGCGACGAACGGCTTCCGTTGCATCCGCATCAGGGGAGAAGAGCCGAACCTCGCGAAGCTCGAGCAGGCAATCGAGCGGAACGTTCCAGACTTTTACGCACAGGCACCGGTGAGCGACGAAGTTTTCGCGCAGTACCTCCGCCTCTTCGCGTACGACGACACGCCTCTGAACGCGAAGATCGAAGAGGACAAGCCGGCAGCGCACGGAACCAGGCAGAAGATCACCTTCGATGCTGCCTACGGCGGCGAGCGGATGATGGCCTATCTGTTCCTTCCGTCCTCCGGGAAACCTCCCTACCAGACCATCGTGCTGTTTCCGGGATCAGGCTCGATTGGCGCCGGATCGAGCGAGACTCTCGAGCCGGGCCGCGTCGATTTCGTCGTGAGGAGTGGCAGAGCGGTCATCTGGCCCATCTACAAGGGAACCTATGAGCGCGGCACCGAGTTCCGCGGCGACACTGCTCGTGAAACGACGCTCTACAGGGACCATGTGATCATGTGGGCCAAAGATCTGAGCCGGACGATCGATTACCTCGAGACACGGGAAGATATCGACCCTTCACGCATTGCATATTACGGTTTGAGCTGGGGCGGAAGGATGGGGGCAATCCTGCCTGCGGTCGAGCCGCGGATCAAAACGAACATCCTCTATGTAGCAGGCATGAGTTTCCAGCGACCGCTGCCCGAGGTCGATCAGGTCAACTATGTGGGACGGGTCCGCCAGCCGACGCTGATCCTCAATGGCGAGCTCGACTTCTTCTTCCCGGCCGAGACTTCGCAGAAGCCGCTGTTCGACCTGCTCGGCACACCGCCCGCGCACAAGAAGCGCCTGATTTTTCCCGGAGGACACTCCGTGCCGCGCACGGAGATGATCAGGGAGTCGCTCGAATGGCTCGACCGCTATCTCGGGCCCGTGGGGAGTACGCGATGAAGGATGAAGGATGAAGAAGTCGGGTCATCCAACAAACAATCGATCGAGCAGAAGATCGACGTGAAGTGGCGCCATGTCGACATCCCTCTGGCCCAGCGTGCAGCATCGAAGCCGTTCCGTGTCCGGACCCAATATTGAGGAGCGTGTGACGCTCGAAAACGCTCTGAATGAAGCTACGACCCCAATGAACGCTCCTCTCTGAATGAAGCTCCTCCCCCAATGAACGCTCCCGGCGTCGCGCGCGCCTTGCCGGTTCTTCGGTCGAGGCTCCATTTTCATCCATTGACGGTTCCCATGCTGCGACTCATCTTTTCTGTCAATCGTCCTGACGTCCGCGAACCCGCGTTTCCCCCAATGGAGGTGGTATGTTCCGTCGAGGCTTCGTGCTCGGGATCCTTCTGGCCGCTTCAGCATCGGCGCAGATCGCCAACATCACATTCACCGAGCCGCAGACGTCGGAGCCGATCCATACCCGCTTTCTCGCTTCGTCCGGAAACGGCGAGGTGTGGTTCAGCGACCACCGGGTGATCACCGATCGGTACATCGGCCGGCTCGACCCGGACGGCACGGTGAACAAGTTCCCCTACCCCTGCCCGAACTGCACCGCCGGGACGGAGGCGGTGAGCTTTCTGACCATGACGATCGGACCGGACGGCAACGTCTGGGTTCCGGTATTTCGCGGAAGAGTCGCGGACACGGCGCCGCTGGAGAGCGCGATCGTGCGGATCACTCCTGCAGGCGCGCACACAGTGTTTCCCCTGTCCAACGCCGCGGCGTTCGCATCGTCGGGTGGTTTTGGGCACTCCGACATCACCGCCGGCCCCGACGGAAACCTCTGGTTCACGGAGAACAACGCCAACCGGATCGGGCGGATCACGCCAACGGGCGCGATCACCGAGTTCGATCTTCCCAATCCCACCAGCGCGCCGACCCACATCATCGCCGGTCCGGACGGAGCGCTCTGGTTCACAGAGCTTCGCGGCAGCAGGATAGGGCGCATCACTACGGGCGGCGCGATCACGGAGTTCGCGATCCAGTTCACCGGCACAAACATTCCCCGTCCCCACGACATCGCTCTGGGGTCGGATGGCAATCTCTGGGTGACGATGGAGTTCGGCGGGCCGCCTGGAAACAACGTCACACGGGTGACACCGGCAGGAGTGATGACCTCGTTTCCATTCCCGCGGAACAACGTCGTGGCGCAGCACATAGTGGCGGCGGCCGACGGAAATCTCTACTTCACCTGCTTCGGCACGAACGAGCTCGGACGGGTGAACCTCACCGGCGCGGCCAAGGGGCTCACGCACGACGCCGATCCCGTGCTCAACTTCATCTCCATACCTTCGTTCGGGGCGGGCCAGCGGCCGAATTTCATCGCGCAGTTGACGGTCATCCCATTTATCAGGTTTGGTTTGACAACGCGTGAAGGGACTGAAGCACCGTTCAACGACAATCTCCTTTTCGTTGACTTCGAGTCGAGGACCTCCGACATCCTGCAGACCACGACCGGCAACCAGTACAGCGCGGGCGAAACGAACGACCCCATCAACACAACGACCGGTGAGCTGTACGAGGCGCTCGATCCCGACCTGGTCCGTGCCGGCGGACCGATGCTCGTCGCCTTCCGCCGCTACTACGCCTCCCGCATCGCCTCCGACAACGCGATCTTCGGCGCGCTCGGCACCAACTGGCTGCACAACTACGACTGGACGATTCGCTCGCTCGCCGATGACGGCACGCGAATCGGTGTCGTCGATTCGCGCGGGCGCGTACACCGCTTCGTCCGCTCCGGAACCAACTGGACGCTCGAGGGACCCCTCGACGTTTCCGTCCAGCTCGTGCAGACGGCATCGGGCTACACATTCGGTGACCCGATCGAAGAGCGTACATTCACATTCGACACGGGAGGCCGTCTGCTTCGCATCGATGACACGCGGGGCAATGCACTCTCGTTGACCTATACCGGAGGAAGGCTGAGCCAGGTCAGCGACGGTCTCGGCCGGACGCTCACTTTCGTCCATGACTCCGCCGGTCATCTCACAGCGGTGTCCGACGGCCCGCGCACGGTCCGTTTCACCTATTCCGGCGACAGCCTCGTCACGGCGATCGACGCGCTCGGAAACGTGACCACCTATGCGTATGCCGGAAACGGGCAGCTTCTTTCGACCAGAAGGCCGCGGGGAAACGTCCCGTACGCGCAGACGTTCGATGCCGAGGGACGAGTCGTGACGCAGACGGCTGGCGGCGCGAACACGCACACGCTCGCCTATACCGCTGCATCGACCTCAGTCAGCGATCCCGCGGGCGGTGTGGTCGTACACACGCACAATGCTCTCCCCGGTGGCGAGCTCACGGCGTTCGACGATCACGCCGGACGCCGGGTGCAGATCGGTTACGACTCCGCGGGCCGCCGCACGTCGGTTGTCGACCGGCTGAACTTCACGACGACGGTTTCTTATCACGCGCCCAGCGGAAAGCCCGCGGCAGTGACGCTGGCCGATGGGACGAGCTACTCGTTCACGTACAGCTCGCGCGTCTTCAACGATATCGTCCTCTATCCGCTCGCGCTGATCACTTTCCCGGATGGCAGCACGGAATCGTATTCCTATGACGCGAGCGGGAACGTCATCGAGGCTGCGGATCGTGCCGGCAAGAGATGGCGATTCAGCTGGAACGAGCGCGGTCAGCTGCTCACGGCCACGAATCCGACCGGCGGCGTGATCACGAGCACCTACAATCCGGACAGATCGCTTGCGACGAGCCGGAGCAGCGATACGGGTGTCACGGCGTACGCATACGACAGCGCCGGGCGGCTTTCGCGCATCACGCGACCCGATGCGGCCTTCACCGAGATCACGTACGACGCCTCCGACCGCGTGATGGCAGTTCGCGACGAGCAGGGAAACAGCGCGGGGTTCCAGTACGACGCGAATGACAACCTCACCCGCCTGACCGACTTCGGTGGCGCAACGACCGTCTTCGAGCATGACGCGCTCGACCGCGTCATCCGCCGCACCCTGCCGCTCGGGGGCGTGACGTCGCTCGCCTACGGCAACCGCGAGCTGCTCTCGTCGATCACCGATGCGAACAACAACCGCCTGTCGCTCACGCATGACAGCAGGCGGAGGCTCGAGACGGTGACCGACGCCGCAGGGAAGGTCTCGCGTCTGGCATTCGACGACGAGGCAGCGCCGGTGGCGTTCACCAATCCGCTGAACCAGACATTCAATCGCACGGTCGATCCGCTGGGTCAGACCCGCGCGCTCCGCGATCCCCTCGGCCGCACGCTGTCGCTCGAGCGCGACGAGCTGCAGCGTGTCTCACGCATCATCGAGCCATCAGGAGTCTCCACGGTCATCGCCCGTGACTCGCGCGGTCTCCCCACGACCATAACGCGGTCCGGCGTGGGTAGCGCAACCGCGTCGTACAACGACCTCGGACTTCTGACACTCGTGACCGACCGCCGCGGCAACCCCTGGCGGCAGACGTTCAGCTCCATGGGACGACTGGCCACGGAGACCGATCCGCTCGGGCGAGTGAGGCAGCATGGCTACGATCAGCTCGGCCGTCACAACCAGACGACCTTTGCAGACAGCGGCACAATCGCCATCACGTATGACTCCATCGACAATCCAATCCGGCTGAACTTCAGCGGGGGGCCGGACCTTCAATACCGCTACGATGCGAACGGTCGTCTGATCGACGCGGACCGGCTGATTCTGACCCGCGATGCCGAGGGCCGGGTGACCGTGGAGAACACCGATGGGTTCCAGCTTCGGGCGACTTATGACCCCGCGGGCCGGATCGTCCAGCTCGTCTATTCCCAATCCGGCACGGTCAACTACACCTACGATGCCCGCGACAATCTGATCCGGGTGGCGGACACGTTCACCAACACGCAGACAACCTTCACGTACGACGATGCGAATCGCGTCGTCGGAATCAACCGGCCGAACGGGGTCAACACGACCTACACCTACAACGCGGCCGGGCAACCGACGCGCATTCAGCATGGGAATCTGATCGACCTGCAGTACAACTACGACGGGGCGGGACGGATCCTCGAAGAGATCAGCACCGGAACGCTCGACCCGGCAACGCTCGCCAAGGGTGTGTTCGAGGGCGCACCCGACAATCCACACGAAGACTTCGCGAACTACACCTGGGACGCGGCGAACCAGGTGAACAGCCCGGGATTCAACTACGACCAGCGGGGACGGCAGACCCTCGCGCCGGGCGTGAGCTATCAGTGGGATGGAGCCGATCGGCTGGTCCGTGCGAACAACACGATCTTCATCTGGAATGGCCTCGGCGACCTGCGCACGAGGGACACCGGTCGGGCCGGAGGACGAACGGGATTCATCCACTCGTACCTCTTTCCGGGTGGCGGGAAGCCGCTCGTCACCGGGGACACCACCGGCAGGCTGGACTTTTATGTCTTCAATCCGGTCAACGGGAACTTCCTTTACGGAGCGGCCTCCCCGGATCAGACCGCCTTCAGCGCCTTCTACCCTCTGTACAACGCGGAGGGCGACACCATCGCCCTGACGACCGGCTCGGGCGAGGTCACGGCGAGGTACGCGTACGACCCGTTCGGACTGATTCTCGGCCAGCAGGGCAACCACGCCAACATCCTTCTGTGGAAAGGGCAGTTGGGCTTGCGTTACGACATCAATCTCGGGGCTTACAACGCGGGCAGCACGTTCTACGATCCGCGGACCCAGTCGCGGCTCTCGAACGCCCCTGCCTTCACGGAGTACCTGCCTGCCAACTATGCGCTGTATGCAGATCAGTTGTTCAGCTCGTCCGCGACCAACCCATACTCAAACGGCTCGGCGTATTATTCCTACTTCGACGATGGCAACGAGAGTGCTGCCTTCTCGAACGAAGCAATTGAAGAGTTCCGGGTGCTCACGGAGGCGTTTAACTCTGAGGGCGGCCGGGCCCGGGAGCGGGTTCTCACCGCCGTGACCCGGAGCGGAAGGAACCAGTCTCCTTCAAGATTCGACCGCACTGTGGTGGGAAGACCGATCATCACCGCGCGGCCATTCCTGTTCGAACTCAACCCTGACCGGGGAGGCGGAGCGGGGGGGCCGATCCGAAAAGAGGGGCTATTCATTTTTAACGAGCGGCTTCCCAGGAGCACGCCGGAATCCGCATTCGTTATCACCGACCTCGCACTCGATTTCACCGGCCTCGATTGCAGCGACTCCTCTCAATGTGACGATTGCAGCGACTCCTCTCAATGTGAAGATTGCAGCGACTCCTCTCTTCTCGGGGGCGATCACCTTCGCGCGGCGGACAAGTTTCTGGAAAGGGTTCTGGACCTGCGGGATTCTCCGGAGTGCAAATCGCTCACCCACCTGCCTGTGCGACCTTACTGTGATTGTGATCTGCCATGAAGGAGATGGCCGAATGTGTCTTGAGGAGCGCTTCTCCTGACAGGCGACTTCAGGCGCTCCTTGATTTTCGATAAGCGATAGGTTTCCTGAAGGAGGGGGCCATGAGTCATTCACGGATGATGAGACTGCTCGTCGTTACTCTGGCGGCGGCGATCCTGACTGGCGGCGGTGCCTCATACGCCGGCACGAAAAAGTACACCTACGACGCGGCTGGCCGCCTGGTCAGAGTCGACTACGGCAACGGCAAGGGCTTCGTCTACCGCTACGACCCCAACGGCAACCTGCTCAGCCGCCAGCCCCTCGGCGACGAAGAGCCAGTCCGGCGGCGACCCGCCCGGCGCATCTCGGCGCTAGGAGAGGATGTGCAGAGTGGCCTAACGTCCCGAGAGGTCGTCTCGCTGGATCGCGCCACCGCCGTCCGCGACGGCCAGAGCGGCTTTTTCGCCCGAGGGAATCCCGGCGTCTCACTCTCGCTCGAGTGCCATTTCACCGATCATGATGACAAGGCGGACGGCGTTGCGTACTCTGGCATTCCATGACTCCCGCTTCATTCATCGGGCGCGGTATCGATGTGCTCGTTCCTGACATCGCCGGATGGCGGCGGGAGACGCTCCCGGCGCTGCCGGAGATCGGCTGGTTCGAAGCGGTACCCGACTGGCTCTGCGAGGTGGTCTCGCCATCGACGTCGCGGATCGATCGCGAAAAGAAGCTGCCACTGTATGCGGCAGCGAGTGTCGAGTGGATCTGGATTGTCGATCCCTCGCTGAAGACTCTCGAAGTGCTTCGCCGCAGAGACGATCGCTTCGTTCTCCTCGGCGCGTATTTCGGCGAGACATCGATCAGCGCTCCGCCATTCGAAGATGTATCGATCGAGCTCGCTCCGCTCTGGGTGTGAGGTTTTCCGCCATCGATGGCGCGTCGCCGAATTCCGGGAATTCTCATCGTGAGCGAAGCGAAGGATCTCTGCTTGCGATGCTCGATCCTCTTCAGGAGATCCTTCGCTTCGCTCAGGATGACGTGTTTCTACATCCTCCCGGTTCGGAGAGGTTCATTAGAAGCGGGTCAGACGCGTCTTTCCCGCTGACTTATTCGCAACGACCTGCCGCTTCGTAACGTAACAAAGCGCGGGCAACCCTTTCGAGGGTCACCCGCGCCTGCTGCAGCGGTTCTGATCGGCGAGCTCAGTGGCTGGCAGCGGTGCTCCGGTCCCGGGACTGAGCGAGAAGATCGTATCGATCGAGGTTCATCACCTTGTTCCAGGCAACCACGAAGTCACGCGCGAACTTCTCCTTCGCGTCGTCACTCGCGTAGACCTCTGCCAGCGCGCGAAGCTGAGAGTGCGCGCCAAACACGAGGTCGGCAGCCGTCGCGGTCCACTTCACCTCACCCGTAGCGCGATCGCGACCTTCGTAAACGTTCTCGTCCGATGCCGATGGTCTCCACGCCGTTCTCATGTCGAGCAAGTTCACGAAGAAGTCGTTCGTCAGCTTTTCAGGCTTGTCCGTGAAGACGCCGTGCTTCGACTGCCCGAAGTTGGCGTTCAGCGCGCGCATGCCGCCGACGAGAACCGTCATCTGCGGCGCGGTCAGTTTGAGCAGGTTGGCCCGGTCGAGGAGGCGCGTCTCCGGTGAGAGCTCGTCTCCTTTCCGAAAGTAGTTGCGGAACCCGTCGCCCTCCGGTTCGAGCACGTCGAACGTGTCCACATCCGTCTGCTCCTGCGAGGCATCCGTGCGTCCCGGCGCGAACGGGACGGTAACCTCGTGCCCGGCGTTCTTCGCGGCCTGCTGGACAGCGGCGCACCCCGCGAGGACGATCAGGTCGGCGAGCGACACTTTCCTGCCGCCCGACTGTGCTTTGTTGAAGTCCTGCTGAATCCCCTCGAGGGTTTTCAGCACCTTTGCGAGACGAGAGGGCTCGTTGGACTCCCAATCCTTCTGCGGCGCGAGGCGGATCCGTGCTCCGTTCGCACCGCCACGCTTGTCGGTGCCGCGGAAGCTGGCAGCTGCATTCCAGGCAGTCGAGACCAGATCCGGAATCGAAAGACCCGACTCGAAGATCTTTTTCGAGAGGGTTGCAACGTCCTTTTGATCGATCAGCTCATGATCGACTTCCGGTACGGGGTCCTGCCAGAGCTGCGGCTCCGGAATCCATGGGCCGAGGTAGCGCGGGCGTGGACCCATGTCGCGGTGAAGCAGCTTGTACCACGCCTTCGCGAACGCGTCGGCGAGCTGGTCCGGATTCTCGTGGAAGCGCTTTGCGATCGGCCCGTAGATCGGATCCATCCTCATCGAGAGGTCTGTCGTGAGCATCATCGGCGCGTGCCGCTTCGAGGGGTCGTGCGCATCGGGCACGGTGTCTTTCGCCTCTGGATTTTTCGGAGTCCACTGCTTCGCACCGGCGGGACTCTCCGTGAGCTCCCACTCGTACTTGTAGAGGTTTTCCAGGAAGCCGTTGTCCCACTTTGTCGGGTTGTTGGTCCATGCGCCTTCGAGGCCGCTGGTGATCGCGTCCCCGCCCTTGCCGCTGCCGTGCTTGTTCATCCAGCCGAAGCCCTGCTCCTCCATGGGGGCGGCCTCCGGTTCCGGCCCGACGTTCTCAGGCGCACGCGCAGCACCGTGGGTCTTGCCGAACGTGTGGCCGCCGACGATGAGCGCAACCGTCTCCTCGTCGTTCATCGCCATGCGGGCAAACGTCTCGCGGATGTCCCGGGCGGCAGCGAGTGGATCGGGGTTGCCGCCGGGCCCTTCGGGATTCACGTAGATCAGGCCCATCTGCACGGCGCCGAACGGACGGCCGAGCTCCCGGTCGCCGCTGTAGCGCGCGTCTCCCAGCCAGGTGTCCTCAGGTCCCCAGAAGATCTCCTCGGGCTCCCAGACGTCGGGCCTGCCGAAGGCGAAGCCGAACGTCTTGAACCCCATCGATTCCATGGCGACGTTGCCGGCCAGGACCAGCAGATCGGCCCAGGATATCTTCTGCCCGTACTTCTGTTTGATCGGCCAGAGCAACCGGCGGGCTTTGTCGAGGTTTGCGTTGTCGGGCCAGCTGTTGAGCGGCGCGAAACGCTGCTGACCGTCGCCGCCGCCGCCCCGGCCATCAGCTATGCGGTACGTCCCCGCGGCATGCCATGACATACGGATGAAGAGCCCGCCGTAGTGGCCGTAGTCAGCCGGCCACCAGTCCTGCGAGCTCGTCATCAGCTCGATGAGGTCCTTCTTCAGCGCATCGACGTCGAGGGATTTGAACTGTTCCGCGTAGTTGAAGTCCCCTTCCATCGGATTGCACAACTGCGAGTGCTTGTGGAGCACCGAGAGGTCCAGCTGGTTCGGCCACCAGTCCTTGTTTGTCCTTGGACGGCCCGTCTTGGGCTCCGGGGCGGAGATTACAGGGTTTTCGCTTTCGCTGCCGCTCGTCGTCTCTTCCTTCTCAGGCACGTGGATGGTTCTCCTTTCAGGGTGATACTTCTGTCGGCTGTGATTTGGACATCGTCTAACTTCCTTTGAAAAAAAAGCGAGCTCAGCGTCTGGCATGACGCCGGCGACCGCGCATCACCACCTGATAGTCCTGAATCTCGAATCCAGGCAGCGGCTTCGCGTGGCTCACTTCGACCTGATTCCAGGGGATGTCGTAGATCCGCCCGGTGCGTTCATCGATGAAGTGGTGATGACGATCGGTGTTCGGATCGAAGAGCACCGAGTCGGGAGCGAGATGCAGTGCCCGAAGCAGCCCTTTCTCCACGAAGAGATTGAGCGTGTTGTAGACAGTCGCCCGGGAGATTATCGGAAAGTTCTCCTGAACCTCCGCCCACACCTTGTCTGCAGAGGGATGCTCCATCGTGTGGAGCACGTACTCGGCAACGGCAACGCGCTGCGCCGACGGCTGGATGCCGTGCTCCTGGAGAATGCGTAAGACGTCCGGCTTCATATTCGGAACACAATAGATAGGTTCTGAGGCTGGACTTTGTCAAGTGTTTGCCGCTCGTTTCCGCAGATCGCAAGCGACGAGTCAGACGCGTTGTCCAGGTGACTCATCTGCATCGCAACGCTCCTCGAGCATGTCTTCTCGCGGGCAAGGGTTTCGTGCGCTGTGTCTCTGTCAGAAGCTGACCATCTTCTCGAGTGCTTCATGATGGGTCACGTAGACGTTCGAGCCGTTCACATCGATGATCTTCTTCCTCTTGAAATCGCCGAACAGGCGGGTCACCGTCTCACGGGTGGTTCCGAGCATCTGGCCGATCTCTTCATGGGTGAGGAGAACTTTCATTCTCAGTCCCTTCGGGGTCGTCTCGCCCTCTCTAGCCCACTGAAGCAGGAGGCGCGCGAGCTTCTCCGAGGTGGTCTGCGACAGGCCCAGCGAACGCACTTCCCTTTGCGCGTCGTGATACTTCGCGCTGAGCTGCTGCGCCAACCGAAGACAGGCCTCCGGGTGCTTCGCGAGGAAAGCCGAGAAATCAGCGAGCCGGACGAAGTTCACCTGCGAGGGCTCGATCGTCTCCGCCGAAACTTCGTAGGGCTCTCCCAGAATCGCAGCGCTGGCTCCAAGAATCTCGCCAGGCTCGGTGATCTTCATGATGAGGGTTCTTCCTTCGCTTGAAGAAGTGGTCAGCTTCGCTCTTCCGCTGCAGAGGATGAAGACTCCGCGTGGCATCTCGCCCTCGACGAAGAGCGTCGCGCCCTTCGGGTACGTCGCCGAGAACTTGACCGCGTGGAGTGAGGCGAGCGCCGGCTCGGAAAGGTCGCAGAAGCGCCCATCGCGATTCACGGGGCAGGTCGTGCATTCGTTGTGCATTTCCAGGTTGTAAGGGCTCGTCATCATGATTTCCTCCATCCCGGGCTCAATCACCTCGGGTATGTAACCAATATCACTCCCCGATGTTCGTTGCGCCCCACCCCGCGGGGTAGGCAGGCGCACGCGCTTGGGTGGCGCGGGAGATGGGAGGGGGATCATGGGCGAGTCGACGTGTGATCGAGTAGCGCGAGACTGTGTGAAAACTCCCGCAGTGGCATCCCGAGCAACCAAACGGCGCGGGGCGCCGGTGAAGGGGTGATGAACCACCGTGTCATGCTGAGCGAGGCCACGTCATCCTGAGCGAGCGAAGAATCTCTGCTTGCGATGCTCGATCCTCTTCAGCAGATCCTTCGCTTCGCTCAGGATGACGTGTTTCTACATCCCTCCCGGTTCGGAGAGGTTCATTAGAAGCGTCAGAATGATTCGACAGATCATTGTGGCGAGGCATGAACCTGGACGCGGCGCGCGCCGGCGCGCCATCCAGCTTAGCCCCGGGCTTCGCCCGGGGTAGCGCAGAACGCACGCGCATCGGCGGCCGCGAAGGCGGTCGCTACAGGAGCGTGTTTCAGAAAAGCGAGG
>JBGTDX010000113.1:0-26275 GCA_041748075.1 Thermoanaerobaculia bacterium | reverse complement strand
CTTCGTGTCGTACCGAGGGATCTCCGGCGGTAGTACATTCGTGATTTGTGGAAGGGCCAGCGTGGTGGCGCAAGCCGATAGGCACCTATGTACCATCGCCGGAGATCCCTCGCCCCTCCCACCCACACAACCAGGCTCGGGATGACAGCTCGGTCATTTGCGAACTATGACTGTCAAGTCAATCGAGCTCAGAAAGACAACTCCGCCAAATCACCTCGGCGTCTTCGTCTTCCCGTTCCACAGCCCGCCGATGATCACAGGCGACTTCAGATCTCCCTGCTCGAACGAAACGAGCACCTGATCATCCGGCTGGGGAGACGCACCGCCACGAACCTTCTCGAGCGTCTCGTTCGAGAGCTCCTCACCGACCGGCTCACTGTTCCGAGTGTATTTTTTCTTCACCACAAATCACCTCCGGTATGTAGTGAATATAAGTCCCTCACACCGGCGAGTCGTGACCTGGATCACCAGAGAAGCTTCCGCGACGGAAGCGAACCTCCAAGAGCCGGGCGTGTCCCACTGAACTTCGTCTCCCCAAAAAGCCCCACCCCCTCAGCCCCATCCATAAAAGGAGTCCGAAATGCGTGCAGTTTCCCGATGTCTGATCATCCTGACGGCGATTCTCGCCTCTGTACCTCTCTTCGGCGCGTTCGCCGGAACCGACATCATCCTTCCGGCGGCCGGGAGAGTCAGCGGCGCCAACGGCAGCCAGTTCTACACGACCGTGTGGATCAGCAATCCATCGGACTTTGCCGTCGACATCCAGATGGAGTTTCTCGCCTCGGGCTTGCCGAATGTCAATCCGATGACGGTGACTGATACGCTCCAGCCGTATCAATCGAAGACCTACGAGAACATCACCGAAGATCTATTCAACCTATCCGGAGTGCTCGGGGCGATCCGCTTCCGCAGTTCGGAGCCGGTCCTCGTGGCCGCGCGCATTTTCAACCAGACGCCCGGCTCGACGCTCAGCGATACGCAGGGTGCGGGATTCGCCGGCGTTCCGGTGAGCTTCGCGATCGGTCAGGAGCAGCTGGCCCTGCTTCAGGGCGTCAGCCAGAACGCAGACTTCCGCTACAACCTCTTCATGGTCGAAGCTTCAGGCACTCCGATCACCGCGCACATCGAACTGCTCGATGGGCTCGGCTCTGTGATCGCGAGCCGAGACTACGGACTTCGCGGATACGAGCAGCTGCTCGTCAACGTTGCGGAGATCGCACCGGGTGGACTGATCTCCGGAGGGCAGATTCGCGCAACAGTGGGCTCGGGCGATGGAAAACTGATCATCGCCGGATCGCTCGTTGCGAACGAAAGCCAGGACGCGACAGGCTTCGCGATGAGTTTCCGCGACAGCATTCTCGGAACAGACATGCCTCTGGTGTCGACCATCAACGGACTGATGGGCGATGTGACGATCAACGCCGGACAGAATGTCTCCATCACGTCGAACGGAAACGCGCTGACCATCAGCGCTGCAGATGTATCCGGTGCAGAGGGACCTCAGGGTCCGCAAGGTGATGTGGGTGCCACGGGACCCGCAGGCCCAACCGGCGCAACCGGAGCCGTCGGACTCATCGGCCCGACAGGAGCAGTCGGTCCGGCTGGTGCAACGGGAGCGACTGGCATCCAGGGAATCCAGGGAGTGACAGGCGCCACTGGACTTACGGGAGCCGACGGTGCGCCTGGTGCTACCGGATCTACCGGTGACACCGGTTCGATTGGTGCAACAGGACCCACCGGTGAGATGGGACCCTCTGGCATTCAGGGAATCCAGGGAATCACAGGCGCAACAGGATTTACCGGTGCAACCGGTGCAACTGGAGATGTCGGTTTGACCGGTGCGACCGGAGCGACTGGTGATGTGGGTGCAACCGGACCGACCGGACCTACTGGTGATGTGGGTGCAAACGGTGTAACTGGTGCCACCGGAGCCACTGGTGCCACCGGTGCGACCGGAGCAACCGGTGCGACGGGTGCAACCGGAGAAACGGGCATCACACAGTTCGCAGATTTCTACGCACTGATGCCGTCGGACAACGCGGCAACAGTACCTGTGGGCGGAGCCGTCGAATTCCCTAACGATGGTCCGAACAGCGGCACCATCTTCCGCAGGTCCGCGTCATCGTTCGAGTTTACCGGTGCCGGAACGTACATGATTCAGTTTCAGGTTTCGGTGACCGAAGGGGGACAGCTCGTACTGAGTCTCAACGGCGTCGAGCTTGCGAATAGCGTCGTAGGCCGCGCAGCGGGGACGACCCAGATCGTTGGTGTATCGCTCATCACGGTCGCTAGCGGGGACATTCTGCAGCTCCTCAATCCCAGCGGTAACATCAGTGCCCTCACGATTCAACCGATAGCGGGAGGAACGCACCCAGTATCCGCCCACCTCGTGATCACAAAGCTGCAGTAGCCGCGCATGTGGCAGGGCCTTCCGAGGCCCTGCCTCTTCCGCATCGTAACGACGTACGACACCTGGCACCACGACCCCTGTCATCCTCAGCAGGCTACAATCAACCGAGACATTCGCTGAGCGAATCCCACCGCCGGCCGACCATCCGAGTGGTGCGTCTCCCCCTCTCCCCGCGAAGTCGGGGAGAGGGTGGCGCGCGTCATCCGCGCTGAAGGTATGGACTTCCGATCATCGCGCGCCGGGAGAGGGGCGTTGGGGGCTTGCAGCCTCTCCGGAGAGGAAACCGAATGTTGAATGTCGAAGTTGTGAATTTTGAATGTTGAATTGGGCACCCGGTCTTCATTCAACATTCAAAATTCACAATTTCAACATTCAACATTGCTTCGTTTGGGCAGACTACATCTAAGTTAGTGCCCGCACCCCTGACCCCTCTCCCGCCGGGAGAGGGGAAGGAACTATAGCGAAGACCTCACCGCGTGAATGTCACCCCGAGCATGATCTCGCGGTCTCCGTCGAACACATACGGACTGCCGTCCGCCCTGACTCCACCCTGAAGCGGAACGCGCGGAACCGTGTTGCTGATGTTGGCCTCGCGCGTGAGGTTCCTCAGATTCAACGCAAGCTCGTACGTGCCGCTTCGCGTCGGGAGATGATAGTTCGCGAAGAGATCGACGCGCGTCTCCGGCTCGTACCGCAGCACGCGGCCGTTGAGCTTCTTCGCGATCTGCGACGCTGCCGCGGTCGGACGTACACGCTCACCGGTCCACACCACCGCTCCACCGACGGAGAATCCCTGCGCCAGCCGAGGCAGTTCGTACCTGGCCCAGAGTGCAGCCTTGTGCGGAATCTCATCGACGAGCGGATCGCCGATCTGGCTCGCATTCGAGCTTGCGGTGACCTTCGTGTCGGCATACGCGTAGCTGAGAACCATATTCACGTTCGGAGTCGGACGTATGGACGCGTCGATTTCAAACCCCTGCGCCTCGGCACTCCGCGTCGTTTCGCCGAACAGCTCTTCGTCGATCCAGAACGCTCCGATGTTGCCGTCGACCTTCCCGCCGAACAGGTTGAGTTTCGTACCCACTTCCCATTGCTCCCCGAGACGAACGGGAGGTGCAACGCTGAAGTCGGGATTATTGAGGTCGGGAAGCTGCGACTCCGAGTAGTTCACGTAAAGTCCCAGTCTGCCGTTGACTGCGTAGACGAAGCCGGCCTGGGGCAGGAGCTCGTCGCTGTCAGCAACGGTGTTTGGACTCGGGACCGCGGCGAGCAGGTTCGTATCTATGATCGTGATGTCGCTGTTGTACAGGCCGAGCAGCACGTGCAGCCGTCCTGACAGCAGCGTTCCGTGATAGTTGACGAATGCGTTCCGCTGCTCAATGACGCGGGCGCGGTTCACCACCGTGATAAAGTTGAGCGCGACATTGTTGCGGTTGAAGTCCAGGTTGTCGCTGTCGACCTGCGCGGGATCGAAGAACTCGAAGAAGAAGCCGCTGGTCTGATTCGCTGCGCGTGGCCGCGCGATTTTCAGGTCCTGGTCCTGATCGTACGTGTCGAAGCCGACGACGAACCGATGATCCAGTTGTCCGCCACCCCAGCCCGGCAGAAAGCTGAAGATCGTGGAGATCTGATCGATATCATTGATCAGATCGAGATTCTCAGTGAGTCGCCTGATCTGGTAGTCGGCGGGATTCGATGATCCCGCAGGCGCGCCCGACCGGAGAATCAGCGGATAGAAAATATCGATCCGCGGTCTGTTGCCGGGGCCGAACACGAAGTCGCGTTCGTGCCTGTTGAATCGGAAATCTGCGAAAAATCGCTCGCTGAAAAACTGGGTGAAATGCAGTGCGTAGTCGTTGAGCGACTCCTCGATGTCCGTCGTGCTGCCGAACCATGTCGAGCGCGGGTCGACCCCGTATGCGAGAGCGAGCGGTATCTCGGTGCCGGGCTGCGAGCCCGGGATCGTGAGCTCGATCGCCATCGGACGATCCGTCCGATCGGTGTTGATCTCGTACTGGTAGTACTCGAGGGCGACATGGGTATTCTGGAACGGCTGCACGCGAAGGGATGCGAGAGCTCCGATTGATTCATTGTCGACTCTCGTCGCGAAGCCCGTGTCGTCCTGAAAGCCGCCGACGAGGCGAAGCGCCGCCATCGAGCCCCAGTCGCGCTGCGGCCCGAGGCTGCCCAGATTGAGGTCGACATTGACGCCTCTGTTGTCGCGGTCGTCACCGCTGACGCCCCAGTAGCTCCCGATCCGGATCGCCGTGTTGCCCGGATTGGCCTGCTTGGTGATCATGTTCACGGCGCCGCCGGGGGTGACAGGACCATTGAGAACCGCAGTCGCGCCGCGGATGATCTCCATCCTCTGAATCGTGTAACCCGGAACGTCGCTGAGATGGATGAATCCGTTCCTGAAAAACTCACTCGTGTCGAAGCCCCTGACACGCTTGTCATCGACGGCTGCATGAAACTGCAGGGCGTCACGCTGGGAAGTGAGCTGAAAATCTTCGAGCACTTCTTTCGTGACCACCTGAACGTTCACAGGCACCTCGTCGAGCGGCACGCTCAACCTCGTAGCGCTCGCTGAGGTCTCCGCCCAGTAACCGGTATCCGCGGGAACGTCGATGACGAGCGACATCACGTCTCTTGGAGCGGGCGTTTCCTCCTCATCGCTCGCCGCGGGCTCCTGAGACTCGGCTTCGACAGCCGGTGCGGAGGGCTGCGGAGGCTCGCTGTTCTGAGCGAAGAGAACGGAAGTGCCAGCGAGCAGAACGATGGCGAGGAGACGAGCCGGAGCCGGATTACGGGTCATGCAGTACCCCCTTATTCTTGGACGCGGTATCTATAACGTATGCGTTTATGCATACGTTGTCAACCCCGCACCTTCAGAGGGTGGAGAGACGGTACTGGCTCAGGACCGCCGTGATCAGCTCGCTTGCGCGCAGCCGATGCCGGTGGTGCACATCGCGGGCGGTCTCAGAGTCCCCGCTTCGAATCGCGTCATAGACGGCCCGATGCTCGATGTTCGATTGCCACGGCTTGGGACGGAGACGCAGGGTAATCATCCGGGCCCGTCGCCCCTGATCCATGACTGTCCCCGCCATCGTTGCCAGCCGCTCGTTGTTGCAGAGCTCGAGGATCGAGCGGTGGTACCGTTCATCCGCTTCGGCCCAGTCTTCGAGGGCATCGGCCTCCAGCGCCCGATCCATATCCTCCAGAGCTTCCCTCATCGGCGCGAGCTCTTCCTCGGAGGGCAACCGGCGTGCAGTCAGCTCGACCGCCATCGTCTCGAGCGCAGTGAGGACCTGGTAGATCTCCGTCATGTCCGCCTGAGAGAGCGGGACCACGCGCATTCCCCGCCGCGGTATCACCTCGATCAATCCCTCATTCGCGAGAAGGATCAGAGCCTCGCGCACGGGTGTCCTGCTCATCCCGAGCTCGCGCGCGAGATCCATCTCGAGCGACTGAAAGCCAGGTGGGTAGACGTTGTTGAGAATCCGCTCCTTGATCTGCCGGTACGCGGCATTCACGCGCGATTTTTCAGAAGTATCTTCGCCGGATGTCGCGCCCATGCTCACGTCCAGCTCCAGTGCGCCGGAGCCCTTCCCGCCACCGGGAGCGCGATCGTTTCCACGGTCGTTCCCTGGAGAGACCCGAGATACCCCGTCTTCAGATCCGCCCCACCGAAGGCCAGACTCGAGAGATTCCTGAGCCTCGTCTCCCCGGCGGCTTCCAGATGTTGCCGCCTCATCGACCCCTTTTGAAATGCCTCTTCGACCCATGCGACGTGACTCCGATCAGCGTCCTCGAAAAAAACAGTCTGCGCTCCTTCTGAATCGACACACAGTATCCGGTTGCTGACAGGACTCGTGATCCATGCAGTGCCGGCGGAATCGAAACAGAGTCCATCAGGATACGTTCCGTCTCCGAAGAGGGCAACGACCTCGCCATCTCCCTTCAGCGACCCACCGTCCCCGATCGCGAACCTCCGCAGTCTGCGCCCGAACGTCTCGTTCACATAGAGCCACCGTCCGGTCGGATCGATCTGCACCTCGTTCGTGTATCCGAGTCCGTCTGCGACGATGCGCGCTCCCTTCTCGTCCACCAGCACGATGAAACCATCCGCTACGTCCGGGCGGAATGCAAGGTCGCGCGGTTTGCGGCGCGTGCTCACCGTGATCCACGTTCGTCTCGGCTCATCCACCAGAACGAAATTGCATGGCGGAAGCGGCACTCCCTCGACTTCCATGACATACGGCTGCGCCACGCCGTCGAGGTTGAGCCGCCAGACTCCGCCGGACTCTCCGAGGTTTGCTAGGAGAAAGGATCCATCGGGAAGGATGGCGATGCCGTTCGGCCTGAGCCCCGCGGCGGCGTCCAGAATCGAGCTCTGCGTGCCGTCAGGTGCGATCCTCATGACTCCGCCGCGCCAGTCGCTCGTCCACACTGTCCCATCGCGGGCCGTCAGAACACACTCCGGCCTGTGGAGGTCGCTCCCGATGGGTTCGGAGAACACCGCAGTTTCTTGACTACGCATTGCCTAAAGTATACGCTAACGGAATTCCGTCCGGAGGATACCATTCTTATAGGTTGCATTGCGGATGACGCCACAGGAGGCAGCGACGTGGCTCTCACCCTGTCCCGCAACGGCATGGACGTCGTCCAGTCCCTCGGGATTCCCGAGGGTGACGACGCGCCCGCCGCGGACGCTGTGGTCATCTCGCTGAAGACGCGCACGGCGCCGGCCCGTACGGCTTCCGAGCTCTCCGCCGCAGCCGCCCGCTACCTCCTCGCTCACGGCGCGGCGCAGATCGTCTTCAAGTACTGCTCGACATTCGATTCATCCGACCGCGGAAACATCGGGCCCGTCGCCGAAACGCTCCTCGGGATTCTCGGATGGGACTTCACCATCTTCTGTCCCGCGTTTCCCGAGAACGGACGAACGGTCCGTGATGGACGTCTATACGTTCACGGGATTCCCCTCTCCGAGACGAGCATGCGCGACCATCCGCTCACTCCGATGACGGACTCGAATCTCGTCCAGGTACTCGAGCGGCAGACTCGAGAGGAATCAGTCGGTCTGGTCCCGCTCGCCGTCGTGGAAGAAGGATCTGCGGCCGTTCGGAAATGTTACGAGACGCTTCGTGAAAGCGGGATCCGCTATGCGATCGTCGATGCCGTAACGAACGAGCATCTGCTGACGATCGCCGCTGCGTCCGCACACCTCCCTCTCGTAACCGGATCGTCGGGCGTCGCGATGGGGCTTCCCGAAAACTTTCGCAGGGACGGCCGCCTCGTCGCTCGCACAGGACAACAGATACTGCCTGACGTCGCGGGCGGCATCGGGATCATCGCGGGCAGCTGTTCAGCCAGGACGAGAGAACAGATCGAAAGGGCAGGAACGAGCTTTCCGGTCCTCACCGTCGATCCGCTCGCACTCGCGCGCGACGCGTCTCATCTTGCACATCTGAAACAGAGCGCGCTCGAAGCTGTGGAACGGACCGGCTCTGTTCTGTTGACCTCGAGCGCCGGACCCGGCGATGTTCGCGATGTTCAGACGGAGCTCGGCGCCGGTCGTGCGAGCGAGCTCGTCGAGCACGCGTTCTCGAGCCTCGCTGCCGAGCTCGTGGCGTCCGGCGTGACAAAACTCATCGTCGCCGGCGGCGAGACTTCGGGCGCGGTCGCAACCGCCCTCGGCATCCGCCAGCTTCGCATCGGTCCCGAGATCGACCCCGGCGTCCCCTGGACCATCAGGATCGAAGAGCCCCGAATGCTGCTCGCATTCAAGTCGGGCAACTTCGGCAGTCGCGATTTCTTCCGAAAGGCCGTGGAGATGATTCAGTGACCTCGCACTCGAGCAGGCAACCCGACGAGACCCAGCTCCGTCAGCAGATGGTCGAGATCGGAAAGGCGCTGGTGCGTCGAGGCTTCGCGCACGGAACTTCGGGGAACATCAGCGCGCGGCTCAGCGATGGAATCCTGATCACACCCACGAACAGCTCTCTCGAGAATCTCGATGCTGTGCAGATCTCGAAACTCAGCGCGGACGGCCAGCATCTGTCGGGCGATCCTCCATCCAAGGAAGTGCCGCTTCATCTGGCCGTCTACGCGGCGCGACCTGACGATCATGCCGTGATTCATCTTCACTCCACACATGCAGTCGCCGTGTCGTGTCTCGCAGGGACCGATCCCGCCTGCGTATTTCCACCGATCACTCCTTATTCGAGGATGCGACTCGGACTCGTGCAGCTCATTCGCTACCACAGGCCTGGAGATCCCGCTGTCGCCGCGGCGATCGAAGAGCGAGCGGCCGAGCATCACGTGCTGCTCCTCGCGAATCATGGCTCGGTGGTCTCGGCGAAAAGCCTGCTCGACGCGCTCTACATCTCTGACGAGCTCGAAGAGACGGCGAAACTTTTCATCCTGCTCCTTCGCGAGCAGAGAAACGACCTCTCGGCGGATGCCGTCGAGGAGCTCGACCGCTACTTTCCGAGGAAATGATGCACGTCGTGACCGTAGAGTTTGTCGTGAAACCGGAGTGCGTCGCGGCGTTCCGTCAGGCCGTCATGGAGCAGGCGGCGAATACCCTGCGCGAGGAGCCGGCATGCCGCCGCTTCGATGTCTGCATCGATCTCACTGGCGGCAACACAGTCTTCCTCTACGAAATCTACGACGATCACACCGCATTCGAAGAACATCTCCGCTCGAGACATTTCCAGGAGTTCGACAGCACAACGCGCGCATGGCTGGAACAGAAGACCGTACAGAGCTGGCGACTTCTCGAGGAAGGACCGTGAGCACCCTTCGCATCGCGGTGTTGCCAGGCGACGGCATCGGACCGGAAGTCATGGCCGCCTGCCTCGAGTTGCTGGAGGTCGTCGACAAGATGAACGGCGGGCTCGACCTCGAGTATGAATCGCTCGAAGCCGGGGCCCGCGCGTACGAAAAAAACGGCGAAGGCCTTCCCGAGCGCACACTGCAGAGAGCCACGAGCGCTGACGCGATCCTCCTCGGCGCGATGGGTGACCCCGCGGTCCGCTACCCCGACGGCACCGAGATCGCCCCGCAGATCGACCTTCGCGAGAAGCTGCAGCTCTTCGCCGGCATCCGTCCGGTCCGGAGTCTCCAGGGCGTGCCGCCCGTGCTCGCCGATCCCCGTGCATCGCAGATCAACCTGGTGATCGTACGCGAGTCGACCGAGGGCCTCTTCGCCTCGCGGGGACGCAGCAGGATCGACGGCGACCAATCGGCCAGCGACACGATGGTCATCACTCGCTCCGTTTCGGAGCGCCTCTTCGATGTTGCATTCGAGCTCGCGCGTCAACGCAAATCGAAAGGCTTCCCGGGCCGCGTCACCTGCGTCGATAAATCGAACGTCCTCGGTTCCTTCGCATTCTTCCGGAAGATTTTCACCGAGAGAGCGGCCCGCTATCCCGACATTCAGGCCGAATACGCATACGTCGACGCAGTGGGATTGAATCTGATCAAACGGCCGTGGGACTTCGACGTGCTCGTCACCGAAAACATGTTCGGCGACATTCTCTCGGACGTCGGCGCCGCAATCATGGGAGGGATGGGTCTGGCCCCTTCCGCTGACATCGGCAATCATCATGCCGTGTTCCAGCCGTGTCATGGCAGCGCGCCCGACATCGCAGGGCGAGGTCTCGCAAATCCGACCGCGATGTTCCTGTCGGCGGCGATGATGCTCGAATGGCTTGGGGAGCGTCACGGCCGTGAGCGGTGCACGACCGCCGCGGCAATGTTGATCCGCGCTGTCGAAAGCGCGTTTCGTGATGGCTGCCTGCCGCGCGAGCTGGGCGGCGCGGCCGGAACCAGCGAAGTGCTGAAGGCGGTTCGGAGCGCGCTACTCGCCGGAAGCGCAGACGTCAACCCGAAGAGTGGCAGCCTGAGCGCTCCATGACGTGGATCGACTACGCCGTAGTCGTCGTCTACTTCATCGCAATCGGAACCGTCGGGCTCTGGTTCGCGCGCGATCCCAAAAGCACCTCACGCTACTTCACCGCTGATCGACAGATTCCCCGGTGGATCGTCGCATTCACGCTGATGGCAACCCTCATCAGCACCAACACGATCGTCGCGCATCCAGGGATCGTCTTCAGCAGGGGAATGATCCTCGTGCCGGGGTTTCTGATGATCCCGTTGATCCTCCTCGTCGTCGCATTCTTCATCGTCCCCTTCTACAGGCGCGTCGTGAAGATGAGCGCGTACGAATACATCGGAAGGCGTTTCGGAACCGAGGGGAGGCTCTATGCCTCGTTCGGATTTCTGATGGAGCGGACGTTCGACGTCGGGGTGACGCTCGTCTCCACATCGATCGCAGTGCAACTGATGACGGGCGCCAGCATGCGCATGGTCATCCTCGGAGTCGCCCTGTTCACCATGGCGTACACGGGGATCGGCGGCATCCGCGCCGTCGTCTGGACTGACCTGGTTCAGGGCATTCTGTTGACCGGCGGAGGCGCACTCGTACTCGGGCGCCTGCTGTTCGCCCCCGAGGCCGGCGCACCGTTCGCCGTGCTGCGTGAAGCGGCGGCTGCAGGAAGGATGAGTTTCGGTTCGACGGAGTTTTCATGGGGAACTCTCTTCGCCGAAGAACGGACGCTGTGGATTCTGACTGCGGCGATCGTCGTTCAGTGGACCAGGCGTTTCGTCTGCGACCAGCATATGGTGCAGCGATATCTGCTGGGACGCACCGATGCCGATGCGCGGAAGGGGGCACTCCTCGGAGCGCTGCTGATTGTCCCCGTGCTCCTTCTGTTCAACTTTATCGGTGCCTGTCTCTATGGCTTCTACCAACTTGCCGGAGCGGAGGCTCCGCCGATCGCCGATCACATCCTCCCGCACTTCATCATCCATTTCCTTCCCGCCGGCATCACGGGGCTGATGCTCGCTGCGATCCTCGCGGCCTCGATGTCGTCGCTGAGCTCCGACCTCAACGCCCTGGCGTCCGTACTCAGCGGCGATTACTTCCAGCGATTCTTTCCGAAGCTCACCGATCGCAGACAGCTGGCAATCGGTCGGGCGATGGTCTGCGTCATGGGAGTCGCAGCGGCGGGAGTTGCATTCATGCTCATCCCGGGAGAGGACAGCCGCCCGCTCGCCGAGCGCGCGCTGACGATTGCCGTCATCGTCTCCACCGGTTCCCTCGGGCTGTTCATGCTGGGATTCCTCAGCCGCCGCGCCACGCGAACAGGCGCCATCGCCGGAATCATCGCCGCAGTGTCGTTCACCGCATGGGGCGTGTTAACCGAGCCGTCCGCAAGGTTGATCGACCTCGGCAACTACAACTTCGCCATGAACTCGATCCTGATCGGCATCTTCGCCCACGTCGTGCTCTTCACCGTCGGCCTCCTCGTGAGCGTAACGTTCGGCGGCTACCGCCCCGCCGACATCGAACAGCTCCTGCTGCGCCGCGCCCCCTCCCACGCCCAGTTGTGAGTTGTGAGTTCTGAGTTGTGAGACACACCCGCCCCACTCCGAGAAAATGGCGGGGCGCCAATGAAGTGTTCATGACCCGCGCACCGGAGGTGCGCTGAGAGGGTAGCGCCTACGGCGCGAGGCGAGCCCTCGATCTCCGTACCATAGGCTCATTAGAACGCTCCACCGTCATCCGCACAAAAAAAGGCGGCCCGAAAGGCCGCCCTGCACGCATTCCGAAAGCGCACCTACCTCTTCTTCGTGATTTCTATGGTTTCTTTCAGGCGCAGGCCACCCTGCACATCCTTGGCCTTTTTCGTTGCAGCGAGATCAGTCACTTTAACAGATGGTTTGGGACTCTTTTTCTTCTGCGGCATCGTCTCATTCTCCTATGCCATCCAATGTAGGTCCTTTTTCCCCGCTTGGCGCGAGTCTCATCACGTTTCCGGCCGGTGCCTTCCGGCGAGCGAAGATTCGTGCACGAAATCTCCGGATCACTGATGGCAAATCCGCGGGCTGCGATGCTCACCATCGTAACGATGTACGACACCTGGAGCCACGATCACAACGGTGCTCGAAGTGCCTCAACCCCATGTCCCAACCCCGCGTGATGAATGCCCCAAACCGCGCAGCTCTCACGATTCCGAGACACGGCGGATCGGAATCCGCCGCTACGAGTCTTTCGAGACCCGGCAGGAGCGCGCGAAGGCGCGCTCAACAGTCTAGCCCCGGGCTCCGCCCGGGGTCGATCGATGCGGACAGAAATCAAGCGGCCGCGAAGGCGGTCGCTAAAGGCCGACATTTTCTTCGCAAGTTGTAGCGGCCGCCTTCGCGGCCGCACGAAACTCGGCGCAACCAAATCCCTCGGGCAAAGCCCGGGGCTACGCTGTTGAGCGCGCCTTCGCGCGCTCCCGCATGCCCGCCCCGCATACCCAACCTACGGCGCGAGCACCTCAATGCCCCCGTCGAAACGCTCGAAGTCGCGGCTGTTCAGAGTCAGCAGCGCGGTTGCGCCGGCACCTCGAGCGGCGTCGAGAATCAACGCATCATACGTCGCGCCTCTCGCGATCCCTTTCTCTGCAAGCCGGGTGAGCAGCGGCCAGACCGAGCGGCTCGCGAGAGACGCCAGCTTCGCTTCCCTGAAATTCGCGCTGAGCAGCGAAAGTGCGTCAGCCGGAGACAACCGGTGAGGCGGAGGTAGGCGCGTGAGTACGGCGTAGCACTCCAGAAGGACGTGGACCGGCATGATGAAGCCCTCGCTGGCGCCCACGGCCCTGCCGAGTGCCCGCGCCGCTTCGTCGTGCCGCTCGTGCCAGGTGAGCAGAGCCGCAACGACGACGCTGGTATCCACGGCAATCATGACGATTGCCGCAGCGCGTCCACTGTATCGCGAACGGTCTCCTCGGTCAGAGGCGGTCGCGGTTCATCAGCCGAGACGACCGTGAGGTTTCCGCGCTTTACGAGGCGAACAGAAGCCGAGGCGGGCTCGAGCTCGACCACTCCCCCGCGCAGCCGGACCTCGAGCTCGCTGCCTGCCACCAGGCCGGCGGCCCTGCGGATCTCCGAGGGAATGACCAGCCTGCCGGCCCCATCAATGGTAGCTTTCATGGTAGGAATTATACCAGATTGCATACCATGAACCCTACCACGTCGCTCGGGGAAGCCTAGGCTGCGGACGTTTTCCCTCTCCCCGTGTGAACGGGGAGAGGGGCAAGGGGAGAGGGGCCGTGCAGGCAATTCTAAAGCGGGCTACTGCGAGAGAAGCGGCAAGCCCTCAACGCCCCTCTCCCGGCGCGCGACGATCTCGCAACTTCAACGTTAGCGCGAATGCCGCGCGCCACCCTCTCCCCGACTTCGCGGGGAGAGGGAGAGCATGAGCAGATACCCATCATCCCCCGCACTCACAATGATCGACCGGTCGCCCCTTCGTACGCGCGCAGCAGGCGCGTGAAGTCCGGCTTCTCGAGCACCAGGTGTTTGGTCAGACCCCAGGGGCTGCGGCCCTTCTGGTATTTGAAATCGATACGCGCCTTGCGGGGGCTCGAGTGCAGGAAGGTCTCCCAGAGCATCGGGAGATAGTCGCCATCCGGACCGACTCCAACGATATGTTTGATGCTGACCCGGTCGGGATCGCCGCTTCGAAGCCTGTACGTGATGCGCAACGACCCGCGCCCGCACGTGCATCTGCGGCGCAGCAGGCTCTGATCCCAGCCGCTGGGTGCCAGCTCGTCAAAGATGAACGCTGCGATGCTGCGCGATCTCGAGACCGTCAACCACGCCGGCTTCTCGCCGCAGGACATACATTGCCACCAGTATCGTGATCTTGCCATTTCGATTCCTCAGTCCCACAAGTCTGCACCAGCGCCGCCCCGCATCAAAAAGCCGTTCGGGCGACCGCTCGGAAGAAATGCCCCAAACCGCGCAGGTCTCACGATTCCGAGACACGGCGGATCGGAATCCGCCGCTACTTTGTGGCAGGCCCTCCGAGGCCCTGCCTCGTCCGCATCGTCACGACGTACGACACCTGGCGCCACTCCCACAATGGTGCCCGCAGTCGTGACCGCGCGTCTCCTTCACAGTCAGTCGGAGACCAGCTCAGCTCCCTACCCCGAAGGCCTCCATCACATCGTCCGGCAGCGTTCCCCTCACTACGGCCCTCGGCCAGATCTCCAGCGGTGGCGACGCGATGAGCGCGGGATCGAGCTTCAACACCTGCAGGTCGTCATAGATGTAATCGCCGCAGTGCTGCGCCTCACACCGCTGACGGATTCCCGGGAAGCATTCACGCCACGGGCAAGTTCGCCCGAGGTAGTCGCCTGCGGAGTTCACGAGAAAAACGTCCGCACCTCGATTGAGCTGGCCCGCATGACCACTGAGCTTTCTCGCTGCCGTCGCCACTTCCGGCGCGACCTCAGGCGACGCGATCGTGACGATCAGGTCGACATCGTTCGGTTCACGCTTCGGAGTGGCTATCGAGCCAATGAGAGCGATCCGCTCCACTCCCGCGATCGCTTTCGCGCGCGCAACAAAACGCACAGCGCCGTCGAGCAGATGCTTCCGCGTTTCAGAGCGAGGCTTCGGCCGCGGAGGCGCTTCGTAGATCGCGCGCACTCCTTCGCCCTCGAGCCATGCGGCGATGTTGCGCCATAGTCGCTCGCGGCTGAACTGAAACCACCGTTCCCGCTCGCCTGCTTCCGAATGCACGAGATCCAGAAAATCGCGGAACACACCGCGCCCGCGCCGTGAGAGCGCAGCGTCCATCCTGCGCCGCAACCCTTCATCCTCGACGCCGGCTGCGAATTCACGCGCATCGTCGACCGAAGGGCGAACGGAAGGAGTGTAGGAGAGCTGGATGAATCGACCGGCCGGAGCAGATTCGACGAGCTCACGATCTTCCTCCATCGCCTCATCTTCATCGCCTTCGTACGCGTAGCCGGGCAGGGCCACACACCGGCCAGACTCCACATCGAGGTAAAAGTCGAAGACGCTATCGCGGACTTCGAATGCTTCCTCGAGATCCATCATCCTGACGCGCACCGTTCGCGTCTCATTTGCATCGCCGCTCATCAGTCCCTCTCAGAATAGAAGTCGGCCCCTCTGGACGGGGCACCGCCGACAATATCAGATGGAGGGGACCAGCCAGGCGCGCACCCGCCAACGACAATCCAATAGAATCGCACCAACATGCCCGGACGAAACGAGCTCTGCCCCTGCGGCAGCGGAAAGAAGTACAAGCGCTGCCATCTTCCCATCGACGAGGCGGCGGCTCATCCACCGTCATCCAGGAACCCTCTTCACGATCTCGACAATGATCTCGCGATCCGGATCATCGACTTCGGCATCGAACGCTTCGGCTTCGACGCGAAAGAAAAAATCGAAGAGATGTTCGACGTCGACGATTCGATGCTGCAGATCGCCGTCGCCTGGCTGGCCTACTGCGAGCGCTTCGACGGGCGGGCTCTCTCCGAGTGGTTCCTCGAAGCCGAGTCGCGGCGCCTGCAGCCGCTCGAGCGCGGCTG
Organism: Thermoanaerobaculia bacterium; assembly: GCA_041748075.1. Classification (GTDB taxonomy): domain Bacteria; phylum Acidobacteriota; class Thermoanaerobaculia; order Gp7-AA8; family Gp7-AA8; genus JBGSYJ01. The sequence goes on along the minus strand of JBGTDX010000113.1, from coordinate 10,405 downwards.
GCTCGAGGCCCAGATGCGCGCCTGGCTTTCCGTCTGGGAAGTCGTCGACGTCGAGCCGGGACGCGGGCTGCACCTCACCGATCTCCTCACCGGCGAGCGGAGGTTCGTGCACGAAATCTCCGGATCACTGATGGCAAATGCGCGAGCTGCGATGCTCACCCGCATCGTCGACTTCGAGGAAGAGTCGCTGATCTGTGGGATGTATCCGCTGTCGCTCGAGCCGCAGGATGGTGCCGCCGTCGTGACCGCCTTCCGGCGGCTCTTTCAACTGAGAAAGAAAGTGTCGTCGGAGACGCTTCGCCGGCTCGACGCGTTCGGAGATCTGCTCGACCTCTGGGAAGAGGCGATCGAACACGCATACGCAAGGGCCGAAGGACGGAAGCTGAACAACACCGACGGCGATCCGTTCATCCTTACAAAGGAACAGTACACGTTCCGCGCCGCCGATCGCGACGAAGTGATGCGGCGCATCGGCCTCATGGAATGGGCGGAGCCGGAGGAAGAAAAAGACAGCGTGTTCATCTTCGCGCGTCCGATCCCGCGCAGCAATGACGATCTCACGATCATTGCGAGAATCGCCATCGGCAAGAATCGACTCGACGTCGAAACCAACTCTGTCCGCCGGGCAGACGACATGCGTCGCAGGCTCGAAGAAGCGCTCGGCGAGCTCGCGTCGTACCATTCGCGCACACACGAAGATCCGCTCTCATCCAGCCACTCCATCGAGCACCTTCCCGAGCAACCTGCCGATCCGGAGCACCAGGCGATCGTCGTCCAGTTCAAGGAGCAGGACTACGAGCGATGGCTCGACGAATCGATCCCGGGCCTGAAAGGGAAGACTCCGCGCCAGGTGGCCAAAGGGCGAGCATCAAAAGAGCCGCTCATCGCCATCCTCAAGAGCATCGAATACGGCGAATCACTCCTCGACCCCGCCGAGCGCTTCGACGTCACCACACTCTACCAAGCCCTCGGACTGACTCGATCGTAAACAGTTCCCGCATGCGGTGGCAGCGATGACCGCCGGAAGCATCGAAAGAAATTCGAGAATCTCCCGACGCCTTTTCTGTCCTCCGCTTTCAATCAGCTCTTCGTCGAGATTGATAGTCGTGCGCATGAGACCTCCATGATGCATCGATCGTACATCATATGATGACTGTGACAGAGACGATCAGCATCGCCCGTCTCCGCTGGGCACGGAAAAACGGGGGGACTTACCGATCGCGCAGCAGCCAGACGCGTTCCAGTGGATTCAGCGGCCGCCTGCGACGAGTGATTGCTACGTGAATTTTCTGCAACTCGACGACCTGCTGAACCTTCTCGCGAAGCGACATCGTCCGACGTCGCTCCCGAAGTTTGCTCTTCGCTTTCCCGAGGTCTGCGGTCTGTCTGTTCGGTGCCTCGGTTCTCATGACAGTCTCGGTAGTACAAGTTTATAACGCCGCAACAGCTCAGTCAGCAAAGGTTCGTCGAGATTTCCCTCGTCAAGAAGCGCCGCGACCCGCATCAGCCTCTTGGTCGTCCGGGCCGAGGGCTCCAACGCCATCGCGACGAGATATTCGGGACGGATCACGCGGACCGGTTGCCCTTCATAGTCGAGGTCGGCCGCAGTCCTCACCGCTTCTTCGGCCAGCGAGTTGTGAGCGGGAATGATCTGAACGGGCACACCAGCGATCACGATGTGCTCTGCCTCTTCGGCATAGCCTCGGTCCCTGGCCCAGCGGTAGATCGGATCGAGAGATACAAGCGGTCCCTCCGCATTCAGCAGCACGAAAACGTCGAGGTCAAATGTCGCCGTCGGTTCCGACCAGAATGTGAACGCGATTGCTCCGCCGATTGCGTACTCGTCGACGACACATTCGTTCTTCAGTGACTTAACAGCCGCCAGTGCTTCGGCAAAGTTGTCCACGTCAGAATCCGTACCATGCTTCGAAGACCAGCGCAATGGAATTCGCCGTTGCTCACCCAGTCCCGCTGCATCCCTTCCCCTCTCCCCGCGGGAGAGGGGCCAGGGGTGAGGGCGCTCCTAAGAGTTTCTCGTCGGCCTCGCCTTACCCCAGAAACCGCTCCTCGTTATGACACCGCAGCGACTCCGCCATCGGCCGATGCTCCGCTCTCTCCGGCAATCGAATCGCCGCACCATTTAGGGCCGCCGGTCTTCATTCAACATTAACAATTCAAAATTTCAACTTTCAACATTCGCTTTTTCTTAGCCAACAACAAAGCCGGGGCGAGGATCACTCCAATCCCTAACTCACCCATCCCCCCACGCCCGCCCGCACGCGTTGCAGTACCAACGCACCGGAAAAACGACGCACCCGGCCAGACAGACCTCGCCGCTTCGCACCCGACGCGACAGATCCTCCGACAGGATCGGCAGCCCGAAGATCATCTCCGCCACCGACCGGCTCCCACAATCGGGACACGGATTCGTCTCCCCATGACGCGTCACCTCGAGCACTCCGTCCGGCAGATTCACAAAATCACGCTCTCTTAACGTTCAGGGGCGAGGGAACTCCCTGAACGCATCCGAAGAAGAAGGGCGAAACGAACACGACACGGTCTCACTTCACGAACACATGCCCTTTCGGCTGAGCCTCTCGTCGGAAAGTTCCCAGGTAGATCTCCTCGAGTGTCAGAACATCTTCGTCGACCTTGAAAGTACCTTTACGAATCATGTCGCGCGGGATCGTGTTTCCACCGCTGACCTTCAGCTCGAGCGTGCCTCGTTCGGGGTCCTGAATGTATGTTCCCCAGTAGTCGACCCGGGTAGGACCCCTACCCTGACCCCTCTCCCGCCGGGAGAGGGGAGGACGCGTGCCGCCATTCCCGCAAACCTCGCCCGCTCCGCTAGAATCCCCTGATGCCCCCTCCCCACTGGCACTTCCGCGCGATGCAGAAGGGCGAGATCAACGTCGATCCCGTCCACGACGAATTCTTCAAGGCCCAGGACCTCGTCGACGCTCTCGTCAGGGAATCCATCCAGAACTCCCTCGACGCGAAACGGGGGAACTCGCGGGTGAGAGTCCGCTTCGCCCTGCACACCGGTACGGCCGCGCAGTCGGCCGAGGTGGCCATGCACTACTTCGACGGCCTCTACCCACACCTGGAAGCCGTCCGCGATGACGTCCCTTCGCCGATGCCGCGGTGGACCGAGCCACTTTCATGGCTGGCGGTCGAGGACTTCGGCACGCGAGGCCTCTGCGGAGACCCGGAGGAAGAGCCCGACCTCGAGCTGAGCCACCGCGAGAAGAACGACTTCTACTATTTCTGGCGTAACGTCGGCCGCGGCGTGAAGTCCGACAAGGATCGCGGCCGCTGGGGCCTCGGCAAAGCGGTCTTCGCCTTCTCCTCACGCATTCGCACAGTCTTCGGGCTCACGCATCGTGCCGAAGACGGCCGGCGGCTGCTCCTGGGGCAGTCCGTGCTGCGGACCCACAGCGCCGAGGGGCGCAAACATTCGCCGTACGGCTTCTTCGGGCGATTCCGGGGCGAGTTGCCGGTGCCTGTCGAAGACGAATCCCACCTTCAGCGCTTCGAGGACGACTTCCGTCTGACGCGGACCGAGCCGGGGTTGTCGATCGTCATTCCCTGGTTCCGCGAGAGCGACATCGAGCCGGAGAAACTCATTCAGTCCGTCGTTCGCCAGTACTTCTATCCGATCACGCGCGCCGATCTCGTCGTCGATGTCGAAGCCGGCCCGCTTCGGGAATCAGTCTCCGCGAAGACGATCGATGCGGTCGCCCGGCGCTTTCCGGAGAAGAAGCAGTCCACCACAGCGCGGCTCTGCGAGCTGACACGATGGGCTATCGCGGTCGATCCGGCGGACATCGTCGAGATTCGAGAGCCAGACGCCGGCGCCGCCCCGAAATGGAGCGAGCACTTCATCTCCGAGAGCCTTGCCGAAGCGTTGCGCACGCGGCTCGAGATGGGACAGCGCGTGGCGTTGCGCGCGCCGATCACAGTCAAGCGCAAGGGCCGGAGGATGTCGTCGTTCTTCCACCTGTATCTCGAAAAGGACGATTCGCTGAAGCGCGGCGAACATCACTTCATCCGGCGCGGCATCACCATTCCCGACATCCGCTCCGACCGCGCCAGGCCGGTGCGCGCCCTTCTCGTCGTCGACGACGATGCACTCTCCGCGCTCCTTGGCGATTCGGAGAACCCGGCACACTCCGACTGGTCCGAGCGTGCGGACAAGATCAAGTCGAACTACGAACATGGCGCGTACACGGTCCGCTATGTCAAAAACGCGATCGAGTACGTCTCCAGCATGCTGCTGCGGCCGCCGCAGGCCGCCGTACGCGATCTGCTGAAAGACTACTTCAGTCTCACAGCACCCGACGCGGGCAGAGAAAAAGGCACGGGGCCGTCATCAGGTTCCGAAGCGCGCAAACCGGAGATCGTCGCCTCGCCGAGCGAGGTCCGCATCCAGCCGTCGCCCGGCGGATTCGTCCTGTCCGGCGACGGCACGACCTTCACTCCGACGCGATATCGCGTCGAGGCTGCGTATCGCGTGCGGCACGGTGACCCGTTCCGAAAGTATCATCCGTTCGACTTCGTCATCGGCGAGAACGGCGTCGAGGCGCAGCACCGCGCCGGCGAAATTCTCACTGTGAACGGCAACACGCTCGAGTTCGCGCCGAAGGCCGCTGATTTCCGTCTGCACCTGACCGGGTTCGATCCTCGGCGCGATCTGGTGGTCAGAGTCGAGGAGTACCCGCTCGATGCGCCGTAAGCTCAACTTCACGAGCCGGACGAAGATCCCGAAGTCGTCCGTGTCGATCACCCTTCGCCGCGAGATGAAAGTGCTGGCTTTCGACGCCTCACTCGATACGAGCGGCCTTTCGTTCCCGCGCGACGCGATCGTGGTCGTCGAAGCGTATTACCGGACGTCGCTGATGCGCTTCGACTGGGGAACAGTCGGGCGTCCGGTGGTGCCGGATGATCGACGTCTGACTGAGATCGAGAGCGACCGCGTCGTTCATTTCAGGGTCAAGGTCGTCGCCTCCGACGGCTCCGGCCGGATCCTCGGGCTCGCCGATGACCTGACCGTCACGGAGAAGAGCGGCGGCGAGGACGAGATGAGTCTTCTGCCTGTAAACTTCGTGGAGCTTGGCGAGTTGCCGTGGCGGATCGACTACAGCCCGGCGGGAGCGACTCTGGAGATCAATCGATCGATCGACGAGGCCGAGCGGCTCGTACGGAGCGATCCGAAGACTGCGGGGCTGCTCTTTCCCGCTGCAGCGAGGGAGATCCTCACGCGCATCGTGCTCGTCGATCAGCACGAGCTCGAGGAAGACGGAGATGAGTGGTGGAACCTCTGGCTGCGCTGGGCCTCGTCTATGGTCCCGGACGCGCTGATGGAGGGCGACGATGCTGGCGAGAGAATGGCGTGGATCGAAGAAGTGGTGAAAGTCTTCGCGGCACGGCATGAATTCACGCGCCGGTTCCATGCGACGGGCGAGCTGGTGGATAGCTGATGCCAGTCGTCCGGACGTTGAATCAAAAGGGGATCGAGCACTTCCGTCAGTTTCTGCAGCTGATTCGAAGAGGCGAGGCGGTGAAGTCGCCCGCCTTCACGTTTGACGATACCTGCGCGCTGCCGGTGAACGGAAACCTTCACGTCGAGCCGAAGGCATTCGGCAGCAAATACGAGATGGCCTTCTATCTTCACGAGGCGCTGGGTCGAATCGACCGCCCGGACATCCTCGAGGATGCAGGCCTGTGGAGCTGGCTGGCGCTGTTCTACATCGACGAGCTATCGCCGGAAGATTCGGAAGGACGTCGCCGGCCGCGGGAGGATTACCACTATGTTCTCGTCACGAGCTCTGATGATCACTCGCCCGGATGGGCGAGAACTCGGCACCTTCTCGCAGGACCGTACTCGCTGTTTCGGCGGCACGGCCGGAGCGCGCGTGTACTGCTCAGCGGCAAGCCTCACGAGCACGGAAAGTTCGTCTACGATCTGGCCTGGCGATCCGATCTGATCTCGAACCGTGGATTGGTCGAGGCGGTCGAACGGCTCTATTTCGATTCGAAGGCGGGCCGGCCGAAGCGTGGTGCGACCACGGACTCGAATCCCGGCAATCTCCGACGTTTCATTGCCGTTCTTCAGCAGCTCGACTTCAACTACGACCTTCAGGGGATGACCGCGAAGCAGATTCTTGAATTGTTGCCGAGCGAATTTGATCGGTGGCAGTGAGCTCCGCATGGCTGTCATCGGGCGACCGCGTAACTCGATTGGGGTAGGGAGAGGCCGTTAGGCCTCCCCCTCCCTCCGAACCGGACTGGCGGATCTCCCGCATCCGGCTCTCCAGTTGGTGGTCGTCTTCGGGGTAGATCCGTACACGTGGGACTCGCATCACGGTGAAAGAAGTCTGACGTGCTGGCCGATTTGAACCGCTCTGTCACCAGAGCCGATCTACAGCGGTTGCGCGACGATTCGCGCAGCAGCGGGGATCCCCGATTCACTACACCTGAACTTGCCTGTCGTTCTGTCTCCAACCACCCCATGTTCTTCCATGTCCGCTTTCTTCACGCTCGTTTGTTTCGCGTTCTGGACTTTTCCCCGCAGGACCGTTTCCCGTCTGCGTCCACCGGGGCTCCGGGCTTCGTCTTTCGCTAGCAGACTCGCCAGAATCATGAGGCCGAATCGAGTTCCTTTCGTACGGACCGACAGACTCGCCTTCCGTTGCTCTCCACTCCGCCTTACGACGACGCAGTTACGGTCGGCTTTCAACCAGTCGAGCGTTTGGTTGAGAGGGTTCTCACCTCCTCTTCAGATGCGCTCTCGGGCGCACTAGCTGCGGATTCCGATCCGCCGTGTCTCGTAACCGTAAGAGCTGCGCGGTTTGGGGCATTCATACCGCGCTGATACGTTGCGTCTCAGGCTTTCCAGACATCGACGCCAAGGGCCCGGAGCCGGCGAGCAAACTGCTGATCGAATGTCGCAACTTCCCACGCTCTCTCCATCGCGATCGAAGCAAGCGCCGCGTCTGCGACATCGCGGATCCGATTCGGCCAGATCTCAAACCAGGTCGCGATAGGGAGCTCGTGGATGACCGTCGTACCCGGCATCCGCGTTAGCTCGCGCAAGATCTCCGCAATCGTCGATTCGTCGACGCCGTAGAGATTTCCCAGCACGAAGCTCGATTCGAACAGGACGAACTGCGGCAAAGCAAGCTCTGAAGAACCGGCGGCCGCGGAACGAAACAACGTCTCGGCTTTCTCCCGCTGCTGCTCGTTCCTGTCCGTCACGGCGGAGATCACGACATTCGTGTCGATGAGAATCGTCATGTCTGTACCACCGCGCCCCTATGTTCCGCGCAGGCGACGGGCACGCCGGATATCGTCTACAACCGAACCGGGACCCACGTGGACAGACCCGAAGAAACGAAAGAAAGCCGGCTCGTCGGAAGTCACGGTGACAGTTCCATCCGCAATTTCCCAGTACAGCGGCGATTGAGAGCCCGCGCGCAGATAATCTCGAACGGACCTGGGGACGGTCGTCTGACCCTTGCTCGTGATCGTAGACTTCATCTTGCGCATTCCTTACCCAACAGTAGCATACGTAAGGCAGATTCCACCAAGCTTCCACTCCCCTCGCCCCGTGTGAACGGGAGAGGGGCAACGGGAGAGGGGTCAGGGGTGAGGGCTCTCAAGGATTGCCCTGGTTCCGCAATACCCAGTCCCCGGACGGGAGCTCCAACGGGTCTCACTCACCAGACCCGGGAAAAAGTGAGACGCACGAAAGACAGTGACAATCTCGACAAAGTCTTTCCGAAGGCGGTACACGACCCGATACGGCCTCACGATGACTTCTCGAATCTCCGGAGTATCAAGCTCAGGCACGATCCGACCCGACTCCGGAAAAGACCTCAGGCGTTCCACGCCTGCAACGATTCGCCTGACGACCAGATCAGCATAAAGGGGCGAATCCTCCCCGACGTACGCGCGAATGGACTCGAGATCGCGAAGGGATTCCGGCGACCAGATGATCCTCGTCACAGCCCCAGGCGCCGCACGACCTCGTCATGAGGAATCCCCTGGCCACCATCGAGCTCAATGAGTCCGGCAGCTTCAGATTCACGCAAAGCCGCGGTCCCTTCCCCTCTCCCCGCGGGAGAGGGGCCAGGGGTGAGGGTCTCCAGAGAATCACCGCCGATCCGCCCCCCCCCACCCCAGAAACCGCTCCTCGTTATGCCACCTCAACGCCTCCCCCATCGGCCTATGCTCCACCCTCTCCGGCAACCGAATCGCCGCACCATTGAGCTGGTAGTAATCCCGTCCGTTCTCGAACTCCTCCCGGATCTTCGCGCTCACGAGAAAATTTGAGATCCGGCGTCACGGTGACGTAGCCGCCGCTCGAGGTTCTGATGGTCAGACTTGCGACCGGAAGGCCAGAAGCGCCATCATGAACACCATGGACCCCAAGATTGATCGTCAGAGCGAAGTGATCCGAAGCGTTGCGGCGAAGCACGGGGCGCGAAACGTGCGCGTCTTCGGCTCCCGCGCGCGAGGGACCGCGTCCGCGGACAGCGATCTCGACCTGCTCGTCGAGATGGACAAGGGACGATCTCTACTCGACCTTATCGAACTCGAGCGCGAACTGGATACGTCACTCGGGATCGCGGTGGACGTACTCACTCCAGGATCGATCAGCCCTTACCTGCGGGAGACGATTGAGGCGGAGGCGATTCCTCTTTGAGCCGCGACACCGTTCGGCGCCTACACATCCGAGACGCAATTCAAAGGATTCGCTCGTACGGCTCCGATCGCAATAGCCCTAGGTTAGCGGCGAACGAACGCGTGTCATCCCGAGCGAAGCGAAGGATCCCCTCAGGACTCGCTCTGCCGCAAGGAATCAGGGGATCCTTCGCTTCGCTCAGGATGACACCTCTCCCAGAAACTGCGCGGTCACTGGCTCATGGGGCGAATGACGCGTACCTGTCCGGGCTCCATCTCCTCGAGGGCGGTGATGATTTGTGGACCCAGTTGCCTGAGAACCTCGAATCGATTACTTGTCGCCGCCAGAACGATGACACGGATCTTCAGTCCTGAAAGATTCTGCTGATATTGGAGATTCTGATCCGCCGTAATCAGCGCGGCAAAACCTGCCGACTCAGCTCGAGCGAGCAGAGCGCCGTTTTCGTAACCCGACCATCCCTGCTGCTGAACCGTGCGAACCTCGTACCCCGGCAACTCGCGGCTCAGGCGGCGGGGAACGGATTCATCGAGAAGAATCAGCAACGCTCACCAGTGCTTCTCGAGCCAGCTCGAGAGCCGCGATTGCCTGTTCGCGGGACACCGAAGGAAAATCGTCGAGAAACTGCTCGAGTGATTCGCCGCCTTCGAGGTAGTCGATCAGGTTCTTCACCGGTACACGAGTTCCGGTAAAGACTGGCGTACCACCGAGGACGCCGGGGCTTGACGATACGACCGGGTGGCTTCCCATACAGCCGCTCATGTTACTCCACCTGCCATGGGCCCGGAGCAGATGGCGAAGCCACATAAACCACCCGCCCGGCCTCGCCGCCTCCTTCCCCCTCTCCCCGCGGCGAGCCTGTCGCTCTCGCGCAGAAGCTCGGCGGGGAGTTTGAGGGAGATGGCCTGGTGGATTTCGGCATGGTGACGATGAATTCGAGCGACCCCGCTTCGCTCGCGATCTTCGATGAAGTGCGGGGTGCAGCGGATGTCGATCATGAATAGATGGATGGATCGTCCCGGCTGACGTTCAACCGCCACCAGCGAGGCGCAGGGAGACGTTCACTGCTGCACTGCACGCGAAACGGGCGCGGCGGCTGACAGGCCGCTGAGCATCGCCGCAATCAGATCTACGATCTCGCTCCGCGGGTAGCGCTCTTCCTCACCAGAACGATGCGCGATCACGCGCTGGCGAATCATGGCCTCCGCCGCGCCCGTCAGAGCGAGCGCGAGTGAGCTGTCGCGGAAGCCACCGCCGAAAGTGCCGTCCTTCCGTCCTCGACGGGCGATCAGGCGCAGCAGGTCCCCGAACTGCATGAACGACTTGGGAAGGGCCATCTCGGCCTGAAGCGGCATCTCGGACTGCCCCAGATGAATCCTTCGCCCCTCGAAGAGGCAGAGAAACGCGAGGTCGGGATCGTCATCGAAGAACGCGACGACCTTCTCGGTGACCGCAAGCACCGCGTCATGTGCCGAGGCGGCCTCGGCGATCACGGCTTGAAGGCTCTGGTTCAGCGGCTCGAAACACTCATCGAAGATCGCCTCGAGGAGACCGGCCTTCCCGCGAAAGTAACGCACGAGCTGGGATTCGGAGGTTCCCGCCCTCCGCGCAATGACCGAGGTGGAGGTCTGCGCGTAGCCGTTGCGAGCGAAAAGCTCCTTGCCCGCTTCGATCAGGCGGGATCGCGAGTTGGGCGATGTT
>JBGTDX010000112.1:0-8771 GCA_041748075.1 Thermoanaerobaculia bacterium | reverse complement strand
CTAACGGATCTGGCGCTCACCGGCGCCAACCCGCACGCTTTGAAGTATAGCGCTCGCGAGGTAGTCGCGAGCGGGTTGGCGTCCGGTGCAGCGCCGAGTTAGCCGACACGGCACTATTCATCCGCAATAGCCGCAGACACCCATTCGAGGAGAATTGACGACCGGTAGGAGGGACTCCTCTTCACAGGCGTGTTCCTCGGCGTGCTCATCGCAGAAAAAGTCGTCGTCTTGCATCGAGCAGTCCGTACAGATAGACACCGCCCGGCGAACCGCATTCGTCACAGGCGTTGGATGGCGGCTCGTTGCGGGCAAGGATCTTGATAGCCGGTCCAGCCGCCGTGAACTTCCTGAGCTTGATAACCAGTTCTGTGCTCGACCCGAAGTCGTAAATGTAGTCAATCACCTTTCTTCGGGCAAAAACATCGATCACCTTGAGACTTGGGTTCAACTCCTCAACCGGTCGCGTGGATGTGCTGAATGCACTCAGGTGACCACAGCACTCGAGCCACGTCCGACGTAAGAAGTGGTCCAGGGTCTTGAGCGTCGTTTGAATGGGTACCGCGAGATCGAGCCAATACTGTTTGTCGTGCCGGCTCTGGATGCGAAGCTGCAAGGCGTCGTTGGTGTTTGGCATGTGCGTTCGTGTCGGCTAACGTTCTTGCGATACTTGGCGGTGCAGAGGAGCGTTGGCATGTATCAGGCGCTAACGGTCGGGCGGCACTCTACTGACTGCCAGTCTGAGAGCTGCTGTATGCCTGGCCCAATCTAGGTCATGGCTTCAACTCACCGTACAGGCTGTCGGAAACGACCTTCCGCAGCTTATCGAGTCCCCTGAGCCACACCTGATACTCGCTGTCCGCCGCGATCTTCGAATCATCCTTGGCGAATGCGGCCATGCTCGGGTATTCGATCGACACCATAACATTCCCCGAATCCGGACCCGCGAATCGTGCTCTCCAAACTCGAAGCACGCCGGAACTGTCGAGCCGCTTGAGGATCGCCTTGCCCCGCTCGATCGATTCCACATAGGCGTCGGCATCGCTAGTCTCGAGGACCACTACCCGGAGAACGGGGGCCTCCGCCCCAAAGACGGCGGTAGAGGACCCGAGAAGCATCGTTAGGCCGAGTATCCCGGAAGCAACCTTCAATTTCATCAGACTCTCCTTTCCTCGCGCGAAATGCGCATTGGTTATGGGTGCACTCTATCCCGCCGGGTCGCCGGGAGGCAATGTTTTGTGCTGGGACCAGTGCCGTCTAACGTTCCAAGCTGAGCGGCTTCGGCCCACCCAGGAAACGTGCAAGTAAGCTTAGCAGCTGGCGGGCCGAAGTCCGCTCGAGCGCCGAGTTAGACGTCGCCTCACTCGGCCTCCTCCGCGTACTCATCAAGGACGGTATCCGAGAGGTGCGAAAGATGCTTCTGGCCGGCAAGCTCACGAAGGCTGTCATAGGACAAGTACGTGCAGCTTTCGGCCAGCGGGCCCTTTTCCAAAAGCGAGAAAACCGGGCGACGAATTTCCTGGAAGACTTTATCGCGCTTCGCAATAGGCGCGACGATATGGAGCTTGATGTCCATATTCGGCTGGAGGGCGAGCAGGTCCGCCATGCGTAGGATGCCCGAGTAGACGGCAGTTGTGTGCTCGACTTCGAAAGCGCGGACGATGGATCGACCTCTCAGCCAGATCACGTCGATTTGCTCGATTGTCCGAAGCGTTGTGTCGTCATAGTTGAGCGGTAACCGCTCGAGAAGTGGCTGCGGTTCAATCTTCCACTCCTTCAACACTCCGCCACGGTCAGAGCGGGGAATCCAGATCGACATACCCATTCGTGCGCCGACCTGTGCGATGAGCGACTGGATTCGGATGGACTCTCTGGCCTCGGCTTCCTGTAGCCCCGAAGCCTCCTCGCTCTGTGCCGCGTCCTCGGGCACGGTCACGGTTACAACCTTGTCCTGTCGATTGACCGTGTGTGTCGTGAGCTTCTTGCGTTCGGCTTCGTCGAGCGCGTAGCTCTGGGGCATTCTCGCCTGTTCTGACAGAGCCTCGGCCAGAAACTTTCCGTCTTTGTCGTCCAGTCTGACAAGGCTCCCGCGGACCTTGCCTGTCCAGGCGATCGATCCCGGCTCAAGTGCACGGGTGAACGAAAGCCCGTTCCATATCTTGTCGTCGTGGATGGGCAACGACTGGTCGATCGGCAGCCAGACCTTCGGACGAACCTTGAATCGCACGACGAACGGGTCGTTCTCTGGCACAAATATCGGAGAGTTGTCGATGAACGGGCCTTCGATGATTTCGAGAAGTCCGCACCACCGCGAGACTCTCGTCACATAGCAAGCAAACACATCGCCTGCCTTGATTCGTTCGGCAATCCCTTTGTGGCGCAGCCGGAAGCCGGACAGGCTCTGGGTCGAGCGCGTGAACGCTTCGTATGTTTCAGGCGAGAAAAGATCAATGTAGTACGTCATCGTTGTGTTCTGCGTCGGCTAACGTTCCTGCGGTTCACCGGCGCGAACCGCACGCCGAATAGTATAGAGCCGGAGACACAGCAACACGCGGCTCGTGTCCGGTGCAACCGCTAGTTAGGCGCGCCACGTAGCGGAAACATCTTCATCGCTGGGCGCAAGATTCGCGGGACGACGAAACCAGCGTTCGCCCTGGCGCTCACCAGATAATGCGGGGAGAAACGGCTTGTCAGACGGAACTGTCGCTTGGAGGAAGCGCGCATCGAGCTCCACCAAGGCTTGACTGAGTGCGTCCCGGTCATCCCCAAGCCTGTCGAGGAGCTCGTCGAGATCATCGCGGAACTGGAGGTCGGCCGTGAAGTCGTGGACGGAGGCTCGGTAGCCACGTTCGACTTCTTCGACGTGACGTCGCCATTTAGCTATCGCATCTGATATTGAGAAATCGCGTCGAAATCCCGAATTTTCGCGGAGACGGTTGATTGCAGCGTCCATATCACTAACGAGCGAGGAACTGTCGTGTGGCCGTCCTCGCATGAGCCGCGCACCCAGATGAGCCATCCCGAATGAGATGAGAAAAACCGGTAACCAGAGCATAACGATCTCGAAGGGAAAAAGATTGTGACTTGTCGGTTTTCGCGATAGATCGAGAACCAAAGCGATAGCGAGCGGCGAGACCATCCCCATGCCGATGGCAATCGGGTGGAAGAGCCGTGCGCCGATTGCGGCTGCGGCGATTCCGAACGCGAGCAGGAACGGGATCGAAACCACCTGATAGAGGTAGGAGGAGGCGTCCGGCGTAGGCGGCGGAGGCGCGACCATATCGGCGCGATGCGATAGAAATACAAGGAGGAGCATGGCCGCGGTGCTCAAGCCGAAGGCCACGAACGTTTGGGCTTGAATTCGCATACCTCCCCTCTCAGCGGCTAACGTCCCTGCGATTCACCGGCGCGAACCGCACGCCGAATAGTATAGAGCTCGAGACACAGCAACACGCGGTTCGTGTCCGGTGCAACCGCTAGTTAGGCACAGCCAGGACCGAGCCCGGCCAGGGAAACAGATTATTGGCGGCAGCACTGCGCCGAGGCAGCCGCTCCTCGGCTTCCCGGGTTAGGGATTGCCTGCGTCTGATGCATATTAGCCGTTGAGGAAGTAGATGTCCGGTTTATCCACCACCCCGAGTTCTTGCATCTTCTCGCGTAAATCTGCTGACGTGGCAAATGCCTTCGCCCGACTGAGATCCTCCGCCTCAAAGAGGGCAACGACTTCATTCGGGTCGTCCGCACTCCGCAGTAAGTATTTCTCCGTGAGGCCGGCCTCATCACGCTTGGGCCGATGGGCGTCGTAGCCGACTTTCCAAATCTTGAAGTCCCTAACTTTGTGTCTGACAAGCAAGTAACTAGGCATGAGTAGCTCCTTTTTTTGAAAGTATCAGCGGGTTGAGGCCTTCTAGGCATCGCTGACCAATGCCTAACGGATCTGCGCTTCAGCCGCGCAGCCCGCACGCGGCAGGGTAACGCACTCGCGAGAGCGCCGGCGCGGGCTGCGCCGGCTGCAAGCGCGTGTTAGGCGGCCACCTGTGATGCACACCTTCGGCCCGCGATTAACGGAGCACCGATGGGCAGCATGAATGAGACCGCGTGGATAACGCCGATGTCCCCAAAGCAAAAGCTTCTAGGAGCGATTAACGTGATGACCGGGATGTGTTCGCCCGCGAGCAGAATGAGAGTCGCGGAGCTAACGGCGCCGATCAGAATACCGGCCTTTGGATGGCGGCAAATGCGAACGCGCCGCCCACCAAAGCAGAGAAGAACGCGAGAAACGGCAGCAGCGTCGGACTGAAAGTTTGATGGTTGAGCAAGCCGGAGCTGGTGACGAGTCCTCGCAAGTTGGTTTTCCTCCACGACCTGGCACCAACTCGATCCTACAGCGATTCAGTCGGTGTACTGGCTGCTGGCAGGAGGGCTTGCTGAACGTAGTTGTCAGCGGCGCTCCAGATTTCGACAATTCCTGGCTTTGCCATTGGAGGAACGGCTGGCAGACCGACTGCGCAGAGACCGGGGCTTATGCGCTCCTTGCCCGCAAAAACGTACCCCTGGAATAGACAATCGCGGAAAGTTTGTCGCCTTGCGTCAGGCGGTGCTCGAGATAGGCCATCTTGTCATCCCACCAGATCAGCGTCGTTCCAACCTCAACCGTGGTGAACAGCTTTGCCGCACGGCGATAGTGAACCAGTTCGCTGTGTGTAAAAGGTGCCCAGCCGTTCAATAGCCCACTCCAATTTATGTTGTTGAACGACCAAAACCATCTTCCAAGGCCAGCAAAAGCCAAGTATGCGTGCGAAACAGTGTGCCTGAGCTCGACGTCAAAAGGGGTAATCCAGAATCGGCATACAACTGTCTGTAGAGGATCTCTTTGTCTCTTGTCGAAGAGATACAGAAGCAGCAGCTTTATTTGACGGAGCTTGTGCATACGGACTCAGACTCTTGCGTTGGTTTCTCAAAAGGTTCGAGCATACGTTCACGATGCATAACGTCCTTGCGGTTCACCGGCGCGAACCGCACCGATAGTATAGAGCTGGAGACACAGCAACGAGCGGTTCGTGTCCGGTGCAACCGCTAGTTGGGCGGCGCCTACTTGCCGAACAGCCTGTCGTACTCCTCGTGGTTTCCAACCCAGAACCACGTGATACCGGTGGGCGAATTGATCCCGACAGCTCGGTAATGAAGTCCGATCCGAACGGACCAGAACTCTCCCAGGCGCTTGAGATGCAGCGACGGATGACGTGGATCCTGTTTGAGCAAGATGAAGTTCTGGCGCGCGAGGCTCTGAACCTCCGGCGGCAGTTCCGCGAAGAGGCGCCAGAAACGTTTGGATGCGCGGTGGCTCAAATCTCGCTGGTCTCGCCCCGTTCATGTTCCGCGAGCGCTTCTGCGGCGAACTTATCGAGCTTCCCGGCAGCCACATCCTGCTCGAACTGACGATCCCAGGCCTGCCAATCGTACTCGGCGAACCACGCGCGGAACGCCGCGAGTTCCTCAGGACTGAGGTTCTCGACTTCACGTTCGATGGTTTCGAGCTTCGTCATACCGATTCTTACCTCAACCAAGCCGCCGAAATTCCGCCGCCCAACGTTCCTGCGGTTCACCGGCGCGAACCGCACGCCGAATGGTATAGAGCTGGAGACACAGCAACGAGCGGTTCGTGTCCGGTGCAACCGCTAGTTAGGCGACGCGAATTCAACAAGTAAGTGCAACACGGCTCGCTCGGTAAATGGGCGTGACCTGGGAGACACTGACGAATCTTCCGCCAAGAAGGGATCGTCATATGAGCTATCACCAGATCACAGCCCACCAGAGATATACGTTGGCCACGCTGCGAAGACAAGTGCCGGATCTCCGGTTATCTTGGACACCAGTCTAGTACACTAATTCCACGTGGATGAGGGGAGTCATGCGCGCTTTGATGGAGAGTTGGCGAGGAAGCAGTGCGCTGGTGCGGTGGTTGCTTGGCATGCCGCTTTCGAATCTGCGCGTGCTCGGGACGGCAAGAGACCGGAAACAGGCGCAAGACATACTGATGCAGAGGTCGCAGCGAGCGCTCGCGACCTGCCGCATCACGATAGAAGTCAGCGGCACCCCGCCTCCCCCCGGCACGGGCTGTGTTCTTGTCTACAACGAGACGTCGTTCGCCGACGTTCTTGCATTCACCGCAATCATGTGGCAGCACCTCGATCGTGCGTCGGCTGCGGACGTGTACGCGTGGATTCCATTCGGGAGGGCTGCGTCTCGCCGAGCCGGAATCGCGCTGGTCCCCAGGGGTAACCGCACCGGCACGGAGCGCTTGTTGACGGAAATGGCTGAAGCCGTGAAAGCAGGTGAGCGCGTGGCCTGGGGCGGGGAGGGCCGACTCTCGGGCCGCGACGACGTGTTGCGCTTTAAGGTTGGCGCGAGCCTCATCGCCATCAGGGCCGCGGCACCTCTTGTGCCGGTGGCTTTTCACGGCGGGCACCAAGCGATCCCTCTCGGCTCTCTTCGCGCACGCCCTGGGGTCATCCGGGTCCGATTCGGCCAACCCCTTTCGACCACGGGGCTCGGCGAGGACGGGGCGCGTGACCTCTCGGATCGTGCCCAGGCTGTCGTTACCGCGATGTACGGGGAGCTCGCATCGGCATGACGTCGAACAAACTCGCCTTTCACCGAACGTACGAAGCTCAGCCGCTCCGCAACCGCGGCGAGATCGTTTCACGAATGCTACCACGGAGCGGCGGTTGCGGAGTCGGCTGGAGCGTGGAGTTAGGGACGCGGTGAAGTGAACGTGCAGACTCCACGCGCGAGACGCCGGCCCACGACCGAGACCCGAACAAGCCGAAGCGTCGTGCCGAAGCCTGCGACCGCGATGGTACCGACGAAGAGCGAAACACGAGAGCGGTGACCGGGCCCTTCTCCTGCAGCCGGCTCGAAGGCGTCTCGCGCCTCTCAGGGAACCAAGCACCGATCCCCGCGGCCCTAACGTTCCTGCGGTTCACCGGCGCGAACCGCACGCCGAATAGTATAGAGCTGGAGACACAGCAACACGCGGTTCGTGTCCGGTGCAACCGCTAGTTAGGCGGCTACCAGCCTTCGGTGAATTGGTTGGCGAAGCCGTGGCTCTCACGCACACTTGTAATTTATCGTCAGAGTTACCAACACTGCAATGGCATGGCCGTCTCGAGTAGCGGGTCGGAACTTCCAACGCGGCAAGCTCTGATGTGCGGCGGCATAAAGACCTTTCGGGGGGCGCCCCTTCGAAAGGTTTAGGATTCGCACGCAGCCCATGTTTCCGTTGCTGTCTATGACAATTTCAAACACGGGGAAGACCTCGGAACATTTGAGGCCCCACTTTTCGAGATCACCGATCGGGTCGTACCTCTCCAGAACCTGTGGACCTTTGATTCCAGGTCCGAGTCTTGGGGTGTCCACGACAACCACTGCGCACTCTTCGGACCATTGCTCCTCGTTGGGAAACCGCGACTCATTCTCCGTGGCGACGAGACCAGGAGCGAGTATGCCGAGGATTATAATTACGAGTGATGATCTCATGACGCCCAACGTTCCTGCGGTTCACCGGCGCGAACCGCACGCCGAATAGTATAGAGCTTGAGACACAGCAACACGCGGTTCGTGTCCGGTGCAACCGCTAGTTAGCCGGCGCAGCAACGGAAAGTGGGAGCGGTTCGATAATGAGATCGGCGCTCCTGCCGAAGCAGGATTCTAGCTCTAAGCTAATCGACGCCCCAGGACGAAGATCTCGAACCCGGTATTTCGATTGGATCGTAACCGCTCCCGATAGCAGCCTACTCCATAGCGTTGCGCGAAGACAACCGGTCGCAACAGCCCACGCGACGGCTAACGTTCCTGCGGTTCACCGGCGCGAACCGCACGCCGAATAGTACAGAGCTGGAGAGACAGCAACAAGCGGTTCGTGTCCGGTGCAACCGCTAGTTAGCCGACGCGGCGCGCTGGCTTTGCCTCTCGGCGGAGGAGGAATACTCCGACGGCCACAATGAGAATATTTACAGCCAAAATCGTAGCGCTAGAGGATCGTGAAGGCGGAGTTCCGAACGGGTCACCGTCGTCGGCCAACTTCGTTCCAGCCGGATCGACAATCGCCACAACCGCGACGGCCGAACCCACGATCCCGAAGAGGATAAGCACGATCCCAAAGATGATTCTGGCTCTCATTTCGTGGCGGCTAACGGATCCTGAGCTCACTGGCGCGCCCCACTAACGTGTCCGTTGCGCGGCGCCGCGGGCGCGTCCAGTGCAGCGAATGGTTAGGCCGCACACCGCCTACGACGAAGGTTGAATGACGTTTTCTGGCGCGGGCAACTTTGCTGCGTCGAGGTACAAGACCTCCACGAGCGAGCCGATCTCGGGAAAACGGAAGTACCCAAATTCGAACACGTCCCCAGCGCTGGCCTCCTGAACCAGTTCGCGCCCCTGCCGACGGAGGTGCGCCTTGGCCTCACGTACCGCCTCCAGACTTGGATAAACGAGACCGGTATGGTGGAACCCCTCTCCATACTCCTCGAGGTGCTCGTCGAGGACGCTTCGACCGCTGTGAGGCGTGATGAATTCGTAGGTCCCGCCGCCAACGGTAGCCAACGCCACACGGAACGAGAAGTGGCTCACCTGTCCGCGCACCCGGCAGTCCGACGGCGTGATCGTCCAGATGTTCCACGGACCAATGCCGACTGCATCCGCCATCTGTTGCGCGGCTCCCTCCAAGTCGCGAACAAGGAAGCAGGTGTGGTGGAACGCTACAGGAATCGGAA
>JBGTDX010000111.1:0-2025 GCA_041748075.1 Thermoanaerobaculia bacterium | reverse complement strand
CTCGAAATGCCTCAGCAGTACGGCCAACCCACCCCACCCGCTCACAGGCTTCTTGGTGTATTCGATCGCTACTTCCCGTTCCCCGTTTCTGCTATTGTTCCCGAGCATCGTTCTGTCCCTCGTCGGTTGCCTTCTTTTTTTGTCGAAAGCAATGCTACCGAAAGAGTTCCGGACGATGCTTTTTCTTTTCGCACCCTTCAACTGAGGTTTTACGGTTCAACATTCAACATTCAACATTCCGGTCCCCTCTCCTCTCTGCACTCTATCCATCCTTCCTGAAGTGTGCACCCCGCGATACCGGATTCTTCAGTGCGGCTTCGGCAACGAGCGCGGCCATGTTCTGGCCGTGGAAGAGCTCGACAATCTCCCGGCTGATCGACGCTGCGTGATAGAACTTGGTCAGCCGCTGTCCCAGACCGCGCATGTCTGCGACGGCGCGCTTGAGCCTCTCGTAGGTGCGTACGATCCCGACGTAATTCCACATGGTGTGCTGGATCGTCGTCCAATCCTGAAGGATCAGGGCAGGATCCTCGAGGCTCTGCGATGGCTGTCTCCAGTCGGGGATCGACCGCAGCACAGAGTCAGGAATCGGTCCGAGTCCGGAAGGTCCGGACGAGTAAGCTCTTCGGACGGAAGGAGCGCCGCTGCGCCCCGCGTCAACCCGCGCTGCAGAGTCTGCAGACTCGACCGGAGTCGTCGGTGCAGCGAGTTTCTGACTGATGGAAGCGGCGGCGAAGTATCCCCATGTGACGCCCTCTAGAAGGGATGTAGAAGCGAGACGGTTTGCACCGTGCACGCCCGTGCAGGAAGTCTCTCCGACGGCATACAGGCGCGGAAGCGTCGCTTCGCCGAATGAGTTCGCCAGGATGCCGCCGCAGAAGTAATGCGCCGCCGGTACCACGGGGATCGGCTCGTTCTCGATGTCGATTCCGATGTCGAGACACTCGCGATAGATCGTGGGGAAGCGCTCGCGGATCGGCTCTTTTCCGGTGTAGAAGCGGTAGAGGTCGAGGTAGACGAGATCGTCTCCCGATTCGGTCATCTCTTCGACGATGGCGCGCGTGACGATATCGCGGGGAGCGAGGTCTTGCAGCGAGGGTGCGTACTTTCCCATGAAGTACTCTCCTCGCTGGTTCATCAGTCGAGCGCCTTCGCCGCGCGTGGCCTCCGAGATGAGGAAATGGTTGGCGCCCTTCTGGGCGAGCGCTGTCGGGTGAAACTGAACATACTCAGCGTTCATGATTCTGGCGCCGGCGCGGCTCGCCATTACGGCGCCGTCACCGATGGAGTGGCGGGTATTGGTCGTGTGGAGAAAGATCCTTCCGATGCCTCCCGTCGCGAGCACCGTGTAATCCGCGAACACCGTGAGGACCTCGTTGGTTCGGTTGTCGAGCAGATACGCGCCTATGCACTCGTTGGCGAGACGGTAACGGACCTGAATGTCGTCGGGGTGATGGTGCGTAGTCAGCAGGTCGATCGCCGTTACCTCGGTTGCCAGAGTGATGTTCGGCTCGTTTTTGATCCGGTTGAGCAGAGAGACCTCGACCGCACGACCGGTCGCGTCGGAGACGTGGATGATGCGTGAGACCGAGTGCGCGCCTTCCATGGTCAGGTCGAGCTCGCCCGCGTCGGTCTTCGAGAACGGGATGTCGGCCTCGTCGAGGAGCAGCGTCCGAACGACGGCCGGCCCCTCGCTGGCCAGCATCCGAACGGCCTCCTCGTTGCACAGCCCGGCCCCTGCCTGGATGATGTCGTCCACCAGCCGCTCAGGCGAATCGTCTTCGCCCTCGTAGATGATCCCGCCCTGCGCCCAGAACGTGTTGCAGTCGGCCGGATCGGCAGTCTTGGTTACCAGCAGCACCTCGACCCCGGCCCGCGCGAGCGAGAAGGCAGTGGTCAGTCCGGCGATGCCGGTGCCAATGATCAGGGCAGGATAGTGGCCGCGGTTGGGGATGGGGTTCATGACTGAAAATTGAGAATTGAGAATTCAGAATTCAGAAAGTGAGGGGTCCCCTTTCTGAATTC
>JBGTDX010000110.1:0-25626 GCA_041748075.1 Thermoanaerobaculia bacterium | reverse complement strand
TGTTTCCTGCACTGTCAAGCGCCACACCCGCGGGACCAGCGAAACGCGCGGTCGCGCCCGTGCCGTCTGCGCTGCCGCTCTGGCCTGGCGCGCCTGCGAGGGTGGTGACGGCACCTGCGGGAGAGATTTTGCGGATCGTGTGGTTGCCTGCGTCGGCCACGTAGACGTTTCCGGCACTGTCAAGCGCCACACCCGAGAGAAAGTTGAAACGAGCCGCCGTGCCAGCGCCGTCTGCGCTGCCGATCTGGCCCGGCGCGCCCGCCAGGGTCATGACGGCACCTTGGGGAGAGATTTTGCGGATCGTTTCGTTACCGCCGTCGGTCACGTAGACGTTTCCGGCACTGTCAACAGCCACACCAATGGGAAAGTTGAAACGCGCGGCCGTGCCAGCGCCGTCAGCGCTGCCGATCTGGCCCGCCGCGCCTGCGAAGGTCGTGACGGCACCTTGGGGAGAGATTTTGCGGATCGTGTGGTTGTCTCCGTCGGCCACGTAGATGTTCCCGGCACTGTCGACAGCGATCCCTCCCGGGAAGTTAAATGCTGCTTTCGACCCCATGCCGTCACGATTCCCCGGTCCCCCCGGCGATCCGGCAAGATGACTGAAGACGTACTGCTTCGCCGTTGCGGGGGCGGTCGTAGCGCAGCTTTCGGCGGATTCGACAATACCGCATGCGCTCGCCGCGGTCAGCCGATAGCAGTACCGGGTGTCTGCAGCGAGGAGCACGTCATCGAAAAACCTCAACGATCCGCTGTACACCGTGGTGCCGCCCCGCACCAGCGTGAAATGCGTCGCTCCGACTGCGTTCCAGGTGAGCCTGATCGACGAGGATCCGGTTTCCCGGCTGGAGAGCTGAGCGGCCGAGGGTGGGCTGCAGGCCGTATCGGTCGTCACGCACGCCGGCTGGGAGGCTCCAGAGCTCCCGCAGTCACTCGTTGCGTTAATCGTATAACAGTAGCGGGTCCCTGGCGTGCGGGCCGTGTCGGTGAAGGTGAGGTCCGCCCCCTGGTAGATCGAAAGGCCATCGCGCAGCACGCGGTAGCCGGTCGCGTTCGGCACTCCGTTCCAGGTGAGGTTGACCCCTGTCGTTCCAAGCGCCGAGGCATTCAGCGCCGGTGCGGTTGCCGGCGGTGTACAACTCGAGGGAGTCGTCACGCAAACCGGGGTCGACGCCGGCCCTTCACCGGTCTCGCCGATGCTCCGGATCGTGTAGCAGTACTGTGTTGCCCCCGTCAGGTTCTGTTCAAGCAATCGCCGATCGTTCCCCTGATAGACTTCGGAGTTTCCGCGAAAGACCCGGTAGCGCGTTGCTCCCGGTACCGGATTCCAGGTCAGTTCGACGGACGTGGGAGAGGTCGCGGCGGCTTCCAGGGTGGGCGGCCCGGGGGGCGGCGTCGTGGCAATGGCACATTGAAAGCTTACCGATCCGACGGAGCCTGAGCCCGTTAGGATCCCGATAAGTCCCGGAAGAATGGTCTTCACGTCTGTGACCTGAATCGTTGTTGAACCTGACGTCGAGGTTGAAGGAACGTCGAACAGCAGGACTCCGACGGGACCACTGAAGCTCCCCGGCGACTCCGGACGCATCCGGATGCGAACGATCCCTCCCTGCGGAACCCCCGGATCGACGTACCACTCCGATGCCGTCCCTTCCATATTCATGGTGAAAAACGAAAGTCGGGCGGGATCGTAGACGAGCGTAAACTCGATCTCGGCGAATGACTCGTTCTCCACGAGCGACACCGCGATGCTGGACTTACTTCCACACTCCGCTGATACGTCCGAGACGGTGATCGTGGCGGCACCTGCCTCGAGGGAGCCGAGACAGGCCAGAACCATCCAAAGAAGCAGTCGATCAACATGACTCATGAGAAGCCTCAGGGAGCCCCGCGACAGGATTGCCTCTGATCCGTGCGTCGTGAGATGGAAAGAGCGAGTGAAGTCTCTCCATCGGGTCTCCTTCCCCCAAAATGTGAAAGAGCGAATGGCCGATCGCGAGAAAAAAGGCGCGTGCCTAGAAATGTACAGGGACAGCTCAGATTATATACGACCAGCCTTGCGCGTCGGTTGTTTTAAGGTTCGGCTGACTCACTCCGGCGCGTCGCTGCGCGCAAGAGCGTCGGAACACCTTATTGAATTTGGGCGGAGGTTATGACGGAACTTTCAACCGAGCCCGCAGGCTCTTCCCGGGCCGACGGGTATCAGACACAGTGGCCGTGATGCAAGCGAAGGATCTCGTGATTGCTTGCGGCAGAGCGATTCCGGAGGAGATCCTTCGCTCCGCTCAGGGTGACACGCGCTCGTTAGCCGCTTGACTTCAGGCCATTGGAGGCAGACGCGTCTTTCCAAAAAATTTACTCTCGCTCGAAGGCTGCGGGACGCTTGGCTCACGCAAATTTGAAGCTATTTTCATTTCCTGATACCATCGCGTACTCTCGATTCAAAGGGTTTCTCATGCTCTATTTCTGGGCGTACAAATGCCGCGCTCGAGCGTCCCGGCTTCGTCGCGGACTTGCCTCTCTGGCGATCGGACTCGCTCTCTGTTCCAACGGCTCCGCAGCCACGGTGGTGCTCGGTTCGGCGAGTGCCTGTGGTCCGAGTGTTGAACTACCGCTCACGCTCAGCGAACGGGAGATTGTTCGTTCGGTGACGTTCACCGTCACCTACGATCCGGCGAGACTTTCCTACTCGGATTTTGATTTCGCTCAGAGCGGCTGGCGAATGGAGACTATTTCGACAGCCCCGGGCGCCGTACGTCTGAAGATATCGCAGGTAATCGCTCGAAATGTCGACAGCAGAGTCGGATCTCTGCGATTTGCGCCTGTTTCGTCCTCCAGCTCAGGGCCGATTGCGGTTGAGCTTTCGGATGTTTACTGGGAGTTGCTGACAGCGTCGGGGCCAGCAGCGGGCACAAATGCTTCCATTGATCGAAATTGTCCTGACCTGGTCATTACGCAGATCGCCGCCACTCCCAATCCGGTCCGGCAGGGCGGTAACATGACGGTCTCGTTTGAGCTGCGAAACCAGGGAACAGGGATAGCCCGCGGAAATGTAACCACCGAGGTACGGCTCTCGAACAACGATTCTCCGACAGCCGACGGGATACTTCTCAAGACCACAGACCTTTCTCTTGTCGACCTCGGGTCGGGTCAGCAGGTGTCAGGACAGATCCAAGCCACGGTTGCACCGGATCCCGGCACATACCACCTCAAGATCGTCGCGGACAGCGCCGGAACGGTGGCGGAAGGGGGAAGGGAAGACAACAACGTCGCCGTTTGGTCGACCCCAATCCGCATCGAAGCCGGTACGCCGGTTTGCGAAGCTCCGACGGCGAACCGGATATACATCGAATGGCAAGCTGCAGAGACCGGCTGTTCCTCGTATCACGACCCAACGCAATGTCCTCCACGCGTGAATGAAGTGATCACATTCAATGCGGCAACCTTCGGTTACAGTCTTCAGGCGTGCGATAGGTTTGTGTGGGACATGGGTAACGGAGTCCAGTATTCCTCAGCCCGGGTATCTTATACTTACGCCGCCCCGGGCGTATACCAGGTAGTGCTGAAAGTGGAGAACCCCTCCGGTTCCCATTCATACGTGGCGACCATCAATGTCAGGGGAGCGGAAAATCAGAATTTCGCAATGCTGCTTCCCGTCGTCGCCCACCTGCCCGGACAGGGTGGTAGCCAATGGCGTTCCGATCTACACGTATTCATACCCGATGGGGCTCTCGGTCCGGCGCCGCTCGAGCTCGAGCTATCCTTCGCTGGGCTGAACAAGACACTTGTGATCGACCAATCGACCAGCATCTTTGAAGATCTGATGGGTTTGCTGACCGATGCCGACAATGCCGGCCCGGTGATCGTTCGCGGAACGAACGAACATGTTCCCGCGATGTGGAGCCGAACGTACAATATCTCGCCGTCCGGAGTGGGAACATTCGGGCAGCGGATTCGCGCCGTACCGATCACCCCGCGATCTCTCGAACCTAGAGTCATCAGTCATTTCCTTCCCGGTTTGAGAATCGATTCCCGCTACCGAACGAACCTTGGTCTGGTGAACCCCAATGCGATTACTGAGGAGTTTACGGTTAAAGCACTTGACGGCTTCACCGGGACACCTCTCGGCGAGTTCCGGATCTCGGTGGCACCATTCTCCCTTTCCCAGGTCAATGACTTGAAGTTGCGCGTGCCCGGTCTACCTTCAGTGTTCACGTTGGTGGTGACAGCTGGCTCGGCCAATCAGGTCATCGCCTATGCCTCGATGGTTGATAACGTCAGCAATGATCCGGTGTACATCGCGGCCGACACGAACGAAGACCTCTCTGATCAGCAGCGAGAGGTGCAGTTCCTGCCCGGCATCGGAAGGGTCGGAACGTGGAGAAGTGACGTCACGCTTTTCAATCCGGATGACGCTTCGGTGGAGATCGATCTCGCTTTCTACGATCATAACGGTACTCGGATTGCCGAAACCCGAGGCATCGCTCTTCCTGCGAAAACGTCTCTACACGTAGAGGACATTCTGAGTTCCCCGGTTTTCGATACCCCGGGCTTCGACAACACTACTGGAGTCCTTCGAATCGAAACACGCAGCCCTGCCGTGGTCTATCCAATGGCCCATGCACGGACCTACAGCGATCAGCAGAGCCGGGGGACTTATGGTCAGGGTATCCCTGCCATTCCTGCGTCGGAGGCGAACGTTCGTAGCGGAGTTCCCTCGTTCATACCTGCGGTGCGCCATGACTTTTCGTATAGAACAAACCTCGGGCTCGTCTCATTCGGTGAACAGTCGAAGGTTCGAGTCTCTGTTCTGAACCGGTTTCAGAACGAAATTTATGATTCCCGGACGCTCGATCTCGACCCCAATCAGTCGGTCATCGTTCCGAATGTCTTCGAGTGGGTTGGCAGTGCTCAAGGAATTGGAACGTTGAAGGTCGAGATCGTGTCGGGTGCTCCGGTATGGGCCTTTGCCTCGGTAATTGACCGGCTGACCCTCGACCCGGAGTACGTGCCGGCCATTCCGCTGAATTGATCTGATGTGTCACCAACGTCGGCGGCGGGCTCCGAATGGGTCGAATTCACACGGGATCGTAGACGACCCGTGAACCGATCTCGGCGAATGGCTCGCTTTCCACGAGCGACACCGCGATGCTGGATCTGCTCCCACACTCCGCGAATACGTCCGAGACGGTGATCGTGGCGGCACCTGCCTCGAGGGAACAAAGGCAGGCCAGAATGAGAGCAACAACTGCGAGACCAGGCCGATGCATGTCGTCCTCCTTGGTCGTTGAAGCGTTCACTGACTCCGGCGCGTCGCCATCGAGCTTTCACGTCGCCAAATTGACGTGGTCGCCGGAGCAACGTTAATTGCCCCGGCGTGCGCCTCGCCGGCGCGGAGGCGGCGGCGCTTCCCCAGGACAGCGCGAATCGCCGGGGCAGAGGATACCCTGTCGAATTGCGTATGAGTCGGCGACGAAAAGATTGCCCCGAGCGTCGACAGCGATTCCTCCTGGAAATACGAACTGAGTTTCGAATGCCGAGCCATTCTCGCTGCCACGAACACGGGCGGTTCCCGCGACAGTAATGACAACGCCTGCCGAAGTGATTTTGCGGATTGTGCTGTTCTGTCGGTCTGTGACGTAGATGTTTCCGGCACTGTCGAGCGCCACACCCTTGGGTTCATCGAACCGCGCCGCCGTGCCAGTGCCGTCCGCACTGCCGTTCTGGCCGGGCGCGCCTGCAAGCGTGGTGACGACACCTGTTTGATTGATTTTGCGGATCGTGTGGTTCACTCGGTCTGTCACGTAGATGTTTCCGGCACTGTCAAGCGCCAACCCCGAGGGACGGTTGAACCGCGCCGCCGCGCCAATGCCGTCCGCGCTACCGCTCTGGCCGGGCGCGCCTGCGAGGGTGGTGACGACTCCTACGGGAGAGATTTTGCGGATCGTGTGGTTTCCGTGATCGGCCACGTAGATGTTTCCGGCACCGTCAAGCGCTACATCAATCGGACCGCCCAAACGCGCCACCATGCCAATGCCGTCCGCGCTACCGCTCTGGCCCGGCGCGCCTGCAAGGGTGGTGACCGCGCCTCCGGGAGAGATTTTGCGGATCGTATAGTTGAGTTGTTCGGCCACGTAGATGCTTCCGGCACTGTCAAGCGCGACACCCGAAGGAAGGTTGAATCGCGCCGCGGTGCCGGTCCCGTCCGCACTGCCGCTCTGGCCCGCCGCGCCTGCGAGGGTGGAGACGACGCCTTGGGGAGTAATTTTGCGGATCGTGTGGCTGCTCAAATCGGCCACGTATATGTTTCCGGCACTGTCAATCGCCGCACTCCCGAGACCGTTGAAACGTGCCGCCGTGCCGATGCCGTCCACGCTGCCCCTCTGGCCCGGCGTGCCGGCGATGGTGGTGACGGCACCTGTCGGAGTGATTTTGCGGATCGTGTGGCTGCTTTCATCAGCTACGTAGATATTTCCGTCACCGTCGAGCGCCAGGCCCAATAGAAAGTTGAAACGCGCTACCGTGCCAATGCCATCTGCGCTGCCGCTCTGGCCCGGCGTGCCTGCGAGGGTGGTGACGTTACCTTCGGGCGTGACTTTCCGGATCGTGTGGTTGCCTAGGTCGGCCACGTAGATGTTTCCAGCACTGTCAAGCGCGACATCATGAGGACTGGTGAAACGCGCCGCCGTGCCAATGCCGTCCACGCTGCCGCTCTGGCCCGGCGCTCCTGCCAGGGTGGTGACGACATTTACAGGAGAGATTTTGCGGATCGTGTGGTTGCCTAGGTCTGCCACGAATACGTTTCCGGCACCGTCAAGCGCGACACCCGAGGGACGGTTGAAACGCGTCGCCATGCCGATCCCGTCCGCGCTGCCGAACTGGCCCGCCTCGCCTGCGAGCGTGGTGACTACACCTGTCGGAGAGATTTTGCGGATCGTGTGGTTGAGTTGGTCCGCTACGTAGATGTTTCCGGCACTGTCGAGCGCCACACCTTCGGGACGGGCGAAACGCGCTGCCGTGCCAGTGCCGTTCGCGCTGCCCCTCTGGCCCGCCGCGCCTGCAAGGGTGTTGACGGTGCCGTCGGGAGAGATTTTGCGGATCGTGTGGTTGTCCCGATCGGCCACAAAGATGGTGCGGTCACTGGCAACAGCCACATCCGTTGCCAAGGTGAAACGCGCTGCCGTGCCAATGCCGTCGGCGCTGCCGCTCTGGCCCGGCGCGCCTGCGAGGGTGGTGACCGCGGCTTCTGGAGAAATCTTGCGGATCATGTGGTTGCCTCTGTCGGCTACGTAGATGTTCCCGGCGCCGTCGACAGCGATCCCGCTCGGGAAGTTAAACGCCGCTTGAGATCCGATGCCGTCACGACTCCCCGGTCCGCCCGTCGCTCCGGCAAGATGACTGAAGATGAGTTGCCGATTCAGCTGACACTGGAAGCCCATCGACCCGATCGAGCCTGAGCCGTTCACCCTCCCGACGAATCCGGGAAGTAGGGTTTGCACATCTCTAACCTGGATCGTTGCAGATCCTGAGGTCGAGGTTGAAGGAACGTCGAACAGCATGACCCCGACAGGACCACTGAAGCTTCTGGGCGACTCCGGACGCATCCGGACGCGAACGATCCCTCCCTCCGGAACCCCCGGATCGACGTACCACCCCGATGCCGATCCTTCCATATTCATCGTGAAGAACGAAAGGCGGGCGGGATCGTAGACGACCGTAAACTCGACCTCGAGGAATGACTCGTTCTCCACGAGCGACACTGCGATGCTGGACTTGCTCCCACACTCCGCGGATACGTCCGAGACGGTGATCGTAGCGGCACCTGCCCCAAAGGAACCGAGACAAACGAGAACCATAGAAAGAAGCAGCCGAGCAACAGGACTCATGAGGAAATTCTCGAAGCGCCGCGACACGATTGGCGCGGATCCGTGCGTCGTGAGATGGAAAGAGCGAATGCCCGATCGTGAGGGAAGGGCACTTGCCGAGAACGAACGTTGACGGTCAAGAGAACCAAATAGAAACGAGACCAGCTTGCGCATAGGTAACCTTGAGCTTTACCTTCCCCTGCGTCGGACAGGTCGCTGTGTCCCGGAGCGGTGAAACTTTTTGGATTTTGGGCGGAAATTATATAGTAACTTTCAACGGAGCCAAAGGTTCTTTTCGGACGGGTAGTGGTTCAATTTGACCCACGACCTTCGGTCGAGGTTGGTTCACAGGCCAGAGCCCAATGGCCTTGAGTTAACGGCGAACGAACGCGTGTCATCCTGAGCGCAGCGAAGGATCCCCTCAGGACTCATTCTGCCGGAAGCAATCAGGGGATCCTTCGCTTCGCTCAGGATGACACCCTCCGCTTAACTTACGGCCATCGGGCCTGACCATGTTCAGCTGCGCTCCGCTCTTCCGGGTCAGCCCAACCGCTGTTGTATACTCGCCCCATATCGCCCCAGCATCAATGTCCCTATGAGCGCGAGCAGTGCCATACCCGGCGGGATCTCGAGTGGGCGCTGTCAGGATTGCGGCGCTCCCTATGGCGATAGTGTGGTCTCATGCGGCACCTGCAAGAAGCCGATCCGCCATGTCGCGGGCATGTTCCGGGCTGGCGAAAAAATTGACGGAAAATACGATGTCATTCAACTCCTGGGCGCCGGAGGTATGGGTGAGGTCTATCAGGTCCGGCACGCTCTGCTCGGGGCGATTCGCTGCATCAAAGTGATGAAGCAGCAGTACCTCGCCGACGAATCGTTTCGCAACCGATTTCTCCGCGAGGCGATCGTCGCAACCCACGTTTATCACCACAACGTCGCGATCGCGTACGACTTCGCGACGCTTTCCGACGGCTCGTATTACATGGTGTCGGAGTATATCGACGGCATCACGATCCGGCAGTGGATCAGTCGCAACGGGCCGTTCCCACTCGCACTGACAGTCGACATCGCCCTTCAGGTGCTCACCGGTCTCGAGCACTGCCACAAGCGTGGCCTGCTGCACCGCGATATTTCTCCGGACAACGTGATGGTTTCGAACGGTCCCGGCGGTGAGCTGACTGCAAAGATCATCGACCTCGGAATTGCCAAGATCGTCACGACCGACATCAGCTCCGTGGGTGAAGGGACCCAGGTCGGTATGTTCGTCGGCAATCCGAAATACTCTTCGCCCGAGCAGCTCGGCGCTTTACCGGACGGTGAAGAGATCGACGCCCGGGCTGATCTCTACTGTCTCGGCGGGGTCATTTTCGAGATGATCACCGGAGCCCCCCCTTTTCGCGCTACATCCGCGCATGGATACGCGATCAAGCATCTCACCGAGACGCCGCCGAAGCCGTCAGCAATCAATCCATCGATCAACATCCCGGAAGAGTTCGAGAGAGTCATTCTTCGTGCGCTTCAGAAGGATCGCAGCTTTCGCTTTCCCGATACCTCGGCGTTTGCGGGAGCGCTCGCGCCTTTTCGCAATTACGAGGACGACGTTCGCTCGCAGGTAACCCGTAATGAGTTGACGAGTTTCCTGCGGCAGGGAACTGAAGCTACAGCTCAGGTGCAGGTGTCGCTCACGTCAACGCCTACGGTCTCCGATGTCGAGCCGCCGTTGTCGGAGACCGAGGAGCTCTCCGCTGTCGAGCAGGCGACTACGCCTCAACCCGAATTTCAGGATCCCGAGATCCTGGCGTTGTCGGCATTCGAGGAGGCGTCGCGAATCGATTCGACCTCGGCTTACCGCGACTTTGTCGCGAAGTTTCCCCACTCGACGCAGGCCGAACATGCGAAGAAAAAAATCGACGAGCGACTCGCCTTTCGCAAGGCGGAAGCGCTGGATACGGAAGAAGGATGGGAAGAGTATCTCGCTGCATTTGAAACTGAGCCACGAGCCAGAGAGGCGCGAGCCAGCATCGAGCGCCTGCGACAGATCGAAAGCGACGCGTGGGCGAGAGCCGAAAAGGCCGACACGGCCGAGGCCTGGAGGTCCTTCATTGCGGAGTTCCCGGAAAGCCGGCGGATGGAGAGAGCCGAAAACAGGCTTCAGGAGATTCGTGATTTCGAGCTGGCAGAAAAAGAGGGGCGCCCACAACTCGAAAGTTTTCTCAGAAAGTACTCGAGCGGAAGTCGATCAGCGCTCGCGCGAGAGGCTCTCGAGCGCATCGTCGTGCGGGAGGCATTCGAGAAAGCGGCACGAGAGAACTCCCCCGCATCGTGGAGAAGCTTCCTCGCTGAATACAAATCAGGGAATCTGGTCAGCGAAGCCAAAAAAAGGCTCGAGTCGGTCTACGCACACCTGCGTAATGAGGCGCTGGAGCGCAAGGATCCGGCGGCGGTCGAACAGTTGCTTCACCAGTTTCCCGATGCTCCGGATCGGGCGAAGCTCGAGAATGCAAGGCTTGAATGGATCGATGACGCGATAGAAAAGAAGGTGCGGGACGCGCTGAAGCGCCGGGATGTTTCGAGCGCGGCTCAGCAGATTCCGTCCATACAGTCCGCCGATCGACGACGCCGACTCGAACTGACTCTGAACGACCTTCTCGATCAAATCGATTGGGAAACCTCGTCTCGCGACGGTTCGCTCGAATCGATCGAGGGCTACCTGAAGAAGCGACCATCCGGCCGTTTTGCCGCCGAAGCGAAGAGCCAGCAGCTCGTGATCACGACCAGAGCTGCAATTGCCAGGGCGGAAGAAACCAAAGACGAAGAGACTCTGCAGCAGATCGCGAAGACTTCCTCGCTGGATTCCCTGCGTGAGGAGGCCGCGAAGGCGCGAAAACGTGTCGCAAAGAAGTTGGCCGCGGACGAGGAACGGCGGCTTACAGGCGAGATTGAAAAAGCAGAGCACGAGAATGACATGGGTGCCCTGGAGCGCATCGTCGGCAGCGACTCGATCAAGGCGGATCAGGCTGCGTCGGCGCTGGCGGCATTACGGCGCGTCCGCGCCACTTTGAAACGGCGCGAAGAAGATGCATCAATGGAGGCCGTGACATTGGCCGAGCGGCGGCTCGATGTCGAGACTCTGCAGGACGTTCTTCGCGAGAACGAAGGACGTGAGGCTGTCGAACCCGCGGCCCGTGAAGCGCTCGGCCGCGTGCAGGAGATGCTCAGAAGGCGTGAGGTCGAAGCTGCCCTTGCCGCGATCGCGGAAGCAGAACGACGCCTCGACCTCGAGGCGCTCGAGGCTGCTCTCCGCTCGAGTGGCGGGCACAAAGAGGTTGAGGCCGCGGCAAGGGAATCGCTCGACCGTGTGAAGACGGCAATCGAGCGCAGAGAACGCGAGCAGACTATCAATGCGATTGCCGAGGCCGAGAGACGTGAGGACAGGGAGGCTGTTGAACGTCTACGGGATTCGCGGGATTCGTCGGAGATTCGCTCGGCGGCAGATGCAGCGATTGACCGACTCGACACGCGCCGACGGGAACAGGAAGAGCGCGAGTGGCGAAGCGCACTGAAGAAAGGAACGGCTGCTGCTTTCGAATCCTTTCTTGGAGCACATGAAGCTTCGTCATACGCCGAGGACGCGCGGAGCAGACTTGCGGAAATGAAAGCTTTCGCTGAGGCAACGGCCGAAGACAGCGTCGTCGCCTGGCAGAGTTACCTCTCGAGCTGGGGTTCGAGCGACAACGCCCGGAAGGCGAAGTCGAAACTGCAGGCTGCGCGCAAGGCCGAGGCGCGCCGCGAAGCGTCTCAAAAAGCTGCTCAGGATTTGGTTTCTCCTGACAAGGCTGAAACGGTCATTCAGAAAGTGCTCGATGGGCGCATCGTCGAGGTACCTGCAGTTGGGCAGGGAGCAACGATCGTCCGGAAGTTGCCCTGGCTCCCCTCGAAACAGCGGGCAATCATCGCTGCTGCTGCCGGTATCGTGATTGTGGTGCTCGTGATCGTCGGTGTGTGGTTGCGCCCATCTTCAACAGTCGAACAACGGCCGGACACGCCGCCGCCTGTCGCTATCCCGACCGGCGTCCTCATCGTCGATGCGCGTCCCTGGGGACGCATCGATTCGATCATGGACACGAGTGGCAAAGACTGGTCGACTGAAGATACGCGGTTTACGCCAGCCTTTCTATCGCTGCCGCCCGGCCAGTACAACGTCAGAGTTTCGAACGAGAACTTTCCCGGAAAGGAAGCGACCCTCGAGGTCAGCGTCACCGAGTCTGCGACGCAGAACGTCGTTGCAGACATCGCAGCTCTGGATGCCGCGAGCTACTTCACGAAAGCGGGGTTGATCCCTTGACTGCCCGCCGGATATTCGCGGTGACCCTCCTGTTGCTCGCGCTGTCAGCGTTGAAGACTTCGGCCGACGCAGTCAGCGAGTACCGCGAGGGGATTCGAGCGGCCGACCGGGGGCGCTGGGATGAAGTCATCCGTCGAATGACGGCGGCAATTGCTGAGGACCGAACGGAGGCGGGTGGCAGACCGATGTTCATTTACGGCACGCGGTATGAGCCTTACGTGCCGTACTATTTTCTCGGGCGCGCCTACGCAGAGAAACGCGATTGCGCCTCCGCACTCACGGCATTGAACGAGAGTGCCCGGCAGGGCGTCGCGGCCGGAACCGCCTATGGGCGGGAACTGGCGCGTCTTCGTGCTGAATGCCAGCGGGCCGCTCCCCCGGTTGAAACGCCGACACCGACGCCACAGATTCCGCCCCCGCCGATCGTGACTCCGACGCCAGTGATTCCGAGGGGCCCGGATCCGGCGCTGGTCAACAAGGCGCTCCAGGACGCGCGGGGAGAAGTCGACGGGGCGACCCGGGCGCTACAGGCTCTGGGACGACTCAAGTCGGATCCGAACAATGCAAGCCTCATGGCTGGCGACTCGGCCCTCGAGCGCCGGGAGACGCAGACGAGACGCCAGCTTTCGACTGCGAGCGAACGACTCGAAGCAGCACGCGTCGCGAATGACATCTCTGCGATGGAGGAGGCCGGAAAGCTTGCTGCTCAGGCAAGACTGGCATTCGACGCGATCAGGCAGGACGCCACTTCGCTGATCAAACGAGAAACCGAGCAGCTGCGTCTGGCGGAACTGAATCGGTTGCGTCAGGAGATCCGCACGCAGACGAAGGATGCGGAAGGAGTGCTGGATCGTTTCAAAGAGGCGAGCGAGGTCCCGCCCGCTGGCGCGCGTGTCAGGGATCAACTGCGTGGTCTTTCCTCGCAGGCAAGGGCGCAGCTTTCGTCAAATGATGTCGATGCCGTGCAGCGTTACCTGGGCCAGCTCCGGAACGTGCTGTCAGCCGCAAAGGTAGCGGCCAGCGGGCTTCCAACCGTGCGACCGGATACGGGACCGGTTCCGCAGAATCTGCTCGATGCGGCCGACGCTTACTTTGGCGGCGACTACGAAGCCACGCTCGGGATTCTCGATGCGGCGAGTTTCCAGCGCGCCCCTGTTGCGGCGCACGCCTATCTGTTTCGCGCGGCCGCGCGATACGCGCTCTACGCGAAGAACGGCAAGAAGGATCCAGCGATGCTGCAGCGAGCGGTAGCTGACGTCCGTCAAGCGCGAGCCTCGGATCCTGCGCTCGTTCCGTCTGTCGAAGCGTTTTCGCCAGGGTTCCGCCGGTTCTTTCAGCAGAGCCTCAGTGGGTGATTCGGCAGCGATTTCCGGCGATCCGCTACCTGATCGCAGCACGAGGCGCGTCGCCGACCATCCACGCTGCGGGGTACAATTATTTGACGCAAACCACGGAACTCTTGCTAGAATCGGAGTATCCAAT
Source organism: Thermoanaerobaculia bacterium (assembly GCA_041748075.1). Taxonomy (GTDB): domain Bacteria; phylum Acidobacteriota; class Thermoanaerobaculia; order Gp7-AA8; family Gp7-AA8; genus JBGSYJ01. The sequence goes on along the minus strand of JBGTDX010000110.1, from coordinate 11,937 downwards.
TTTAGAGGTCTGAATCATGTTCCGAGGCTGCAGATTGTTCTCGTTGTGTCTTTGATGTTTGCGATATCAGCGGACGCCTATGCGTGGACCATCGCCAACGGGTCAGAAGAATCAACGCAGGTGCAATAGTCGGAGCAACCAGGTCGGAGCTGACTCGTCTGATCGCCACGACAGAGCTGTCGAGGAATAGAACTTTCTCGTGGAGAACCTGAAGCCCGATGGAGGACAAATGATGCGGATCGTCGTGCGGGTACTTTTGACCATCTTTCTCGCTCAGAATGCCTTCGCGGACAGCTCGGCGTTTCAATGGCCGCCGATCGGAAAGAGCCTGACAAAAGCCCATTCGAGCGCGATCATGGATATCCGTAGTGGTCTCCTTCAGATCAGAGCCGGATGGAGCCGCGAGCAGGTCATGAAGGCCGTCCCCTATCTACCGAATCAAAAGTATGTCGAACGGACACCGGGTGTCGATTCCGAAGATCCGAACGATGACGTCCCGGTGGAAACATGGTTCTATCCGGTCGGCGAGGGAGTCGCGGCCGAGGTCCGCTTCAGAGGACTGTCGGTCGAAATGGTTGGTTATGGAAAAAATCCCATGATCTTCGTTCGGGACTCGACAGAACCGCCCGCCGCTGCTGACTTTCGGACTCTAATGCTCGGTCTGTTTCCTACCACTTCACTTTCGGAAGCTGTGATTCGAAAGAATCTCGGAGCTCCGATCGAATTGTCAAACGTGGAGTTAGGTGAAGCGGCAAAGAAAATAGACTCGCTGGTCAAGTCCGTTCTCGGGTACGGGCTCCGCGAAGTGAATCTTCTCGTCTATCACCCGACCCGGCGGTTTCCATTCCTCGGTTTGTTCTTCATGGACGGACCCGAAGATTCGGCCCGGCTGATCTACACGGTTGAATGGTGGCAGACGCCGAATGAGGGAAGACAGGTCCCAGGCGAGATGCGTCGATCTGCTAATGAACTGGAATACAACGTGCGACTGAGGGAAACGCTGCAGGGGCTGCTGCTTACGATTTCTGAAGATCGCCCACCGCTCGTCATGCTTCCGGGATTTGCCCAACCATAGCGGCGGACCGAGGGTCCAGGGCGGAGGCAGCTCGACCCTGACGCGACCGGAGCGCGTTCGCCGGTCGCGCCGTTAAGTTAGTGCCTGCGAGTTGGAGCGCTAGAACCGGAATACGGAGGAAACCGAGGCAATCGAGCCGGAATCGCCTCCATCATCGTAGCCAATGTCGATTTGAAAGTTGCTGAACACCGCTCCAACACCGAAGGTTAGATGATCCTCGTCGTCTGCTTCTCGAGGAAACAGAAAGCCGAACGCAGCTCCTGAAATAGTGTTCGTGGGACCGGTGTACTGGAGTCTGTGCGCAGGGTCCTTCCAGTAGCCGGCGCGGATCGAGAGCGGAACTGCCAGACGGAACGTGTACTCTGTACCGACTCGAATTTCTGTGCCGTCGTCGATTTTGAAGTCCTGCCTCGGCACCCCGTCCGTGCCGACGACGTTGTCCGCAAGATCTCCGTACGTGACACGGTTGACGTCGGCCAGGATCCACCAGCTCTGGTTCGCCAGAGGCCGCAGAGCGATGCCTGCACCGAAGATGTCCGGAACATTGAAATCAGCGGAATGTTCGACGCGCACAGGCTGTCCACCTGAGAGCTGAGAGACCGTATTGAAGGGCGCGTCGAAGCTGGCCCCCTGCTTGTACGCGGCGCCGACGTTGAACCGGTCGGTGACTTCCCACTTCAAGCCTGCAGAAAAGGTGACGTCGGAGTCATCCGCCGTCTGCGTCGCCGAAAATGTGTCTGTGGCACTGAGCAACCGTACGGACGATGCATTCTGATCGAGTGACTGATAGCGAACGCCGACCCCTAGAGACAGCCGGTCAACTCTCCATGCGCCCGAGAGGCCGAACGTTTCGATCTCGATGTTGAGAGAGTTCGTGAAAGGCGTCAGCTCCAATGTACCGGCATTGACATTCTGGAACACGGTGCCTGTTTCGTTCGATTGAGCCAGAGGCTTGTGATAGTAGGCGCCGAGTACGAAGTTGGCCCAGGGCTGCACAAAGCTTGCGAATGAGACTTGAGTCTCGTCGTCACTGAAGGTGTTGCTCGTCGCATTGCTGATCAGGAATGTCTGGCTCGTTTCGATCTGGCGAACCTCGAGCGACACCTCGGATCTCGACAGAATCGTGAGGCCGGCAGGATTCGCTTCAGCGGCAGACGCGTCATCCGCCAGCGCCAGGAACGCGCCGCCCATCGCCAGCGATCGGGCACCAGGATTTCCGAAGTTGAAGGAAAGGTCCGAGAGCGCCTCAATGGGAACATTCTGCGCGGAAAGAGGTGCGGAAATGAACAGCAACACAAGGATCGAAGAGAGTCGTTTCACGAAACCTCCTTGTCGACGGTGCCTCAATGTCTGTACGTTTGAAAATGGATGATAGCAGCGGGGACGATCGGGTGCAAAAGGTTGTCAAGGGCTCCGTCGTGTACTGCTCACTGAAGAACTTAGGGTCAGGGGGTTGACTCTCAATCCGAAAATACGAATATTATTCTGCATTCAGCTCATCTACTGTTGCGTCTCGGCGTGTTTTCAAGGAGCCCTCTCATGTGGCATCGGACCTTCGTCTCGTTTCTCGCCGCTGCAGTCCTTCTATCGATGGACCTTTCCGCAGCTACTGTCACCGTCGGATCCGCCTCTGCAAACTGCGGCTCTCAAATGAGTCTCGGTTTGTCGATTACTGAGAGCGAGCAGGTTCTCTTTGTCGAGTTTGTAATCTCACACCCACGGCAGAGTCTTCGATTTTTCGGCATGCAGCCGGGCGGTGATGCGGCATCCTGGTCTGTCGATGAAGTTGAGGAGCCTGCAGGGGTTCGGGTCCGACTCGTTCCTCCGACACTTCGCTCCGTGAGCGGGAACGTGGGTGCGGTGAAGTTTGATGTGCCATCGAGTTCGATCGCAGGCACCGCCAATGTTGAGATACTCAATGTCAGGACGCAGACTATCAACTCGTCCTTTGCGGGTACAGGCTCCTTGGGCGCAGTTACGTTCGAGTGCAAGAATTTGCAGACGCCACCGCCCCCACCTCCAGCACCGGAGGCGATTGCCCAGTCGCCCGTCGCGGTAGAGCTGAGATGGAGTCCTATTCAGGGTGCCAGCCGATATCGTGTGTTCCGAGGAACGGAGCTGGTCTTCGAAGGTTCAGAAACACGCTTTGTGGATCAGAACCGTACAGGATCAACCGAGTACTGCTACACGGTTCGGAGCCTTGGAGAATCGGGTGAGAGCCGGCCTTCACCCGCAGTTTGTGTGAGGACACCGGCAAGCTGTATGCCACCTGCCGGAACGAGCGCTCTCGTGGCCGCCGCCGAGGGAAGCTCAGGTGCAAGGATTTCATGGAATGCGATTCAGAATGCAACCGGGTATCGATTGACGCGTGATGGGACACAGATCTTCAGCGGACCTGCCCTTTCATTTAATGACAGCGGCCTCACTGCTGGCGTCCGCTACTGCTACGGGCTCCAGGCAACCAGCAGTTGCGGCGATGGGCCTGTCTCACAAACCGCTTGCGTCACGACGGCGCCAAGCTGTACTCCGCCTACGCAGATCCCTGCAGTATCGACCCAGCGAAGCGATGCTTCGAGCGTTCTGGTGTCCTGGACCGGAGTTCCTCAGACGAACGTCTACTCGCTCTTGCGCAATGGCTCAGTAGTCTTCGATGGATCGTTCACTCAGTTCAGTGACGTTTTTCTGAAGCCGGCTACCCGATACTGCTACGTTGTGCGTGCCGCGAACTCGTGCGGAGCCACCCAGTCGCAGGAGAGCTGCGCAACAACACTCGCGCTTCCTGCACAGAAACTAGCCTTCACTCATCTCGCCGGACCAAACTCCGGTCCGGGCTCGCGCGACGGAAAGGGGACGGAAGCGCGGTTCCACTTTCCGCGAAACCTGGTAGTTGATGCCGCGGGGAACATCTTCATCGCAGATGAGGCCAATCACGTCATTCGAAGAATGACTCCGCAAGGGGTCGTCACGACCTTCGCCGGTTCCCCCGGGCAACACGGCATCACCGATGGTACCGGCCCCTCGGCACGTTTTCGCTGGCCTATTGGAATCGCCATTGACAACGCAGGGAATCTCTACGTGACCGATTCCGGTCACACAATCCGAAAGGTGACTCCCGATGCAGTCGTGACTACGATTGCCGGATCGCCAGGTCGCTCCGGAAGCGTTGACGGAACCGGTTCAGAGGCGCGCTTTACGCTCCCGTCGGGGATTGCAGTCGATGCATCCGGAAATCTTTATGTGACTGACGACAGTCATACCATCCGAAAGATCACCCCGTCCGGACAGGTGTCGACCTTCGCGGGCACGGCCGGAGCAAGTGGCAGCGTGGATGCGGTCGGATCGGCTGCCCGATTCGGTGCACCGAGAGCCATCGCGATCGACCTGGCTGGAAATCTGTACGTTGGGGATCGGGACAATCAGACGATTCGCAAGGTCACTCCCGGCGCGGCGGTGACCACGCTTGCCGGATCGCCGGGGCAAGCAGGCAGCACGGATGGCGCGGGGGGTAACGCGCGATTCAACGGTCCGGTCGGCATCGCCGTCGACACCATGGGGAACATCTTTGTAGCTGACCGTTTCAACCACGCGATTCGAAAAGTCACCCCGGATGGAGTTGTGACAACGCTTGCGGGTTTCCCTCAGACCGGGAGCATCGATGCCACCGGCAGCGCCGCGCGGTTCCGCTCTCCTCGGGGAGTCGGAGTGGACTCCTCCGGCAATGTTTTTGTAGCTGACTCCGCGAACCATTCCATTCGCAAGGTGACCTCCGACGGTACGGTTACGACTCTTGGTGGAGCCGCTGAACAGGCTGGAAACGCAGACGGTTTACGCTCGCAGGCGCTCTTCAGGGGAGCCGAGGCGGGAGTGGTCGACGCATTCGGCAACGTCTACGTAGCTGATTCAGATAATCACACGATCCGAAAGATTTCGCCGCAGGGTCTCGTGACCACTTTGGCCGGCGTGGCGGGACAGAGTGGCAGCGTGGACGGTCCTGGGCCGGCCGCGCGTTTCAACAATCCCAGTGGCCTGGGGATCGACGAAGCCGGGAATCTCTTCGTAGCGGATACGAATAACCACACCATCCGGAAGGTGACGCCTGACGGCGTCGTATCCACTCTTGCCGGAAGCGCGGGACAGGGCGGCAGCTCCGATGGGCCGGGTTCTCTCGGACGTTTTCAATCGCCTCTCGGAGTCTCGGCTGGGCCCGACGGGTCGATCTATGTTGCCGACACCGGCAATCACACAATCAGAAAAGTGACACCCTCGGGACTCGTTTCGACGATTGCCGGCTCGGCCGGGCAGACAGGAAATCTCGATGGCGTAGGTCTGGTCGCGCGGTTCAACACTCCAACCGGTCTGGCTGTCAGCCCGTCCGGAGCGATTTACGTCGCAGACTCCAGCAATCACGTGATCCGTCAACTGAGTCCCTCGGGCCAGACGTCGACGCTGGCCGGCACGAAAGGAGTGAAAGGCGGAGTTGACGGGATCGGGTCACAGGCCCGGTTCAACTTTCCAGGCGCCATCGCAATCGATCGAGATGGCGTGCTTTTCGTCGCAGACAGAGATAATCACACGATCCGCAAGGTGACACCTGCTGGCCAGGTTCTCACTCTCGCCGGCTCTTCGCAGGTCATAGGTAGCGAGGACGGCTCTGGGTCGGAGAGTCGATTCATCGCGCCTCGCGGGATCGCCGTAGATGATGCGGGGAACGTGTTCGTGATCCAGCAGCTTGCGGTTCGACAGGGAGCGCTATGTCCGGGCAGCTCGAGATGTCCTTCGCCGCGTCGCAGAGGTGCCCAGCCGGACAACTAGGACCTCGGAACCCCCCTCGTATCCCAGCAGAAGGATGAGCGCTCCGTCGCCGTGCCGAGCCCGAGAATCGAGATCGGAAGGATGGCAACCTCCATCAGCCCTATGGGTTGCAGGCGGCGCACCGCCATCTGCTTTGCCCTCGCTCCTCAGCGATGCCCCGCATCGCCTGCGTCGCGACGGCTCGCATCTGGCAGCGCGACGCCTGCAACGCCACTAGCGATTTCACCGTTACAGGACACTAGCTGTTTGAACCACGGCTCTTCAGCGTAGCGTACCCAGAGAGCGGTGATGCTCGCAGCTTCGACTCGGCCGGTCAGAAAACCAAAATATCCCCCGAGCGTTTCCGACGCCTTTTCTCGAATCCCTGATCCAAAACCTGCTGCATCGATTTTCCTGAGCCGGCGATAGCGTTCCTGTTCCGCTGGTCCCAGTGGGCCGCCGCTCGACGCGATGATGAATGCGATCGAAAAATTCTGCTCGGCGGCGATCGCAGCGATCCATGGACCCTGGCTGGTGCCGATGACTCCGACCCCGTTGCGTACATCCGCGCGAGATTCGAGCCAGTGGACGGCCTGCGAAAGATCGCTCGCCAGATCCTGAAATGTAGCGACCGAAAGCTCGCCACTCGAGTTGCCGGTCCCTCTCTTGTCGAAGGCCAGCGCCGCAATTCCGTTCCTGGCGAAGAGACGCGCCCATGCTAGAAAGCCGAACCTCGTCGATGGTCCAGTTCCGTGTGCAAAAACAACGGAGGGGTGCGGTCCGGGTCCCGCCGGAACGACCAGGGTCCCGCAGAGTCTCACGGCTCCGTTATTAAAACAGGCCTCTTCTTCGTGCAGATCGACCTTCCGCGCAATTCGATCCGGCACACCCTCTTCGCCGAGATGCAACAGGTGACTGCTCTCCTCGCGAACGACGCGAATGCGAACGGGCGTTTCCTGTTGTCCATGTCCAATCAGCGGCATCTCCTGTCCGGGGAATTCTGGTTTCGCAAAGCCCACTGTTCGTCCCCGAGCAAAGTCTACGAGCATGAACATCGGCCCGAACTGTTGAATGACAATCGTTTCGTCCGCGGCGGTCGCGTATGTTCCGGCGAAATCAACTTCGTTCGCGCCGGGAGCGAACCGCGTCCCGCAATTCGCCGTCGCGAGCAGCCAGTTCGTAAGTCGCGGGATGACCGTCGGCCCGAACTGCTTTGTCGTGTCTCCTCCGCTGTCGCCGTGCCCGTGCTGCGGGGCCGTTGAGACGAGGAGACCATGATTCGCCCCTGGAACGACGTCCACATCCAGCGTTGCGTGCTGCGCATATTTTTTCCAGAGCGGGACGTTTTTCGACGGCGGGACAATCTCGTCGCGCTCGCCGAACATCGCGAGAATCGGAATCCTCAGACTCTCCAGAGTCTCGCGCGGGTCGTATGCAGAACGCCGGAGATATGCGAGATCCGCCGGCTCCGCGCTCAGGTCGACGAATGCTGCCCACGGTTTCGTCCTCAGTGACGTGACCAGGCTGCGCAGATTCTCGACACCCTCTCCAGTGTCGACAACCCGGAACATCGTGTCGAGTGCTGCGTGTGCCTCGAGGATGTCCGCTTCGGAAAAGCCGCGGGCACGCAGATCATTTGTCGCTTCGTCGAGTTCCTGACTCCATGTGCTCACCGCGGGTGCTGCGAAAACAGACAGGAAGGCGATCTTTCGGCGAGCGGCGACGAGCGGTGCGATCCATCCACCCTGGCTGTGGCCGAACATCCCGACTCGCGATCGATCGATATCGTGTCTACCCCGAAGATAGTCGACGGCCGCGATCGCATCGACTGCCAGATCCTCTACGGATGCGTTTCGCCAGTCGTCCCTCTTGTCATAAGTGAGAACCCCGAGTCCATAACCCGCCAGATGCGCTGCGAAAAGTCCGTAGTAGGCATAGTCGCGACTCCCGCGGCCGGCACCGTGCACCATTACCAGCACCGGATGTGGTCCTCCCGTGGCGGGTAGTGTGAGTCTTCCCGTCATTACTCCGAAACGGACATTTTCATGACGCACCGCGGTGCTCCGATCACCCTCTTTGAGCTCACTCCCTCGGCGCCAACGGATCCTATCTCCCTGGATCTCGAGCTCGCCACCTCTATATGTGTACCGTCCTGGTGACTCCGGGATCAGAGTTGCGATCTCTCCCGATGCTGGAATGAAGAGAGCCAGTGATTCGTCCGCAGCCTGATCCTCGCCGAAGTCATACGAGCCGACCACAACTCGCTCCTGAGTGAACGTGAAGAGCTGCGGGTCCACCGCATGGGAATTCATGGCGAGCAGGAGCAGCGGAATGCAACAACGAAGTATTCTCGATATCATTTATCCATTGTGGCGCTCGTACCCGAGTGCTTCTTGAACAAACGTTGCGTGCTACTGAAGCGAACGCGGAAGTGCGTCGCGATGTACACGTCGACATCCTGCACCCACGCTGGCTCCGCTCGTTGTGGTCGTCGGGCTTGAATGGGATTCAGCAGCGAGGTGAAGACTTCTCTGGCACGCTCGATGTCTCCTCCACCCGCAAGCAACGGTTGTAATGCGTCTGCAATCTCCTGCGTCGCACGATGATCGTGTCTCTTGCTGTAGTCGGATGACCGAAGAACGTTTTCGAACACGAGGCAACTGCCGCCGCGATCGCCCGTGCGAATCTGATGAACGGCACGGCCGCCGTATGCCTGCAGCTCACCTGGATAGCGCCACACAACTCCGTCCTGCGTGTGCTGTTCGAAGCCTCCCTCGATGATCAGCCATCCGTGTCCCGACTCATGCTCATGTGGACTCATCACGAAGTGTGCAGGGAGGCGATATTCCTCCAGAAGAACGCATGCAGGGAGCAGCTCCGGCCAGCTTCGAACGAGCCGCGGGACCTGGATGGGGCAGGGGCTGTCACCGTACACCCATGGATGTACGCTTGATCAAGTGCGAAGTTTCGACGGCTGGAGACGAATGCCCGCTCCGACCCCCAAAGGTCCCTCGGGTTGCGGATTCGCCTTCCTGTTCTACATCGGGGCGGGACTTACCGAGCGGGGTGCAGCGGACGGGGCATCCCGCCGAAGTTGTGCGTCGAAGCCGGCCGCGGCCGACGTCGCGACGACACCAACCGCGAAGCTCTACCTGCCCCGGTCTTTCACGGGGTTTCGTCGGAAGATTGCGCGATCATGAGGCAGTAGCCGTCCGGATCCTGCAGTGCGAATTCGCCTCGAGGCAGATACTCGGGGTACTCGATCTCGCCGGCCGTGACGCCGGCGAGCAACAGCTTCTCGCGCAGCGCCGCCAGATCGCCGGCATAGAGGTAGAACAGCACATCCTGCGCTTCCGGCTGCAACGGCCGTCCCGATCGCGTCAGCATCAGGTTTGGTCCGCGTCGCCAGTCCGGTGCGCGGGGAGCGTAAAGCCACGCCCAGTGCGGCCGGCCCGTTCGCGGCACCTGGTTCCCGATCTCGAATCCGAGGAGGCGATAAAAGGCGGCCGAGCGCTCGACGTCGGCGACGTGGATCATCGCCACGAGTCCGGTGATCGGAGAAGCTTCCGCCATCGCGAATGCGATTAAACCACATGCGAAGGCTCCCCTGGAGTCGAAGGCTCCGATTGGGGTCGCAGCTTCAGTTCGGGCCTACCCATGCAAAGCTCGGCGTAACCCACTGTGTTGATTGATCGTCCGGAACTGGCCGTGCCGAGCCTCTCCCCCCCAAACCGTACACTGAAGCTCCGACCCCAAGTCGCTCCTCACCAAGTCGCTCCTCACTGCAACCACGCTTGTGGTGATGATCGAAACGTTTGCGCGCCCTCTGCCAGGGCACTCCGATTCCCTGCCTTCTCTCGAGTCGCCAGTGAAACCGTTCGAAGGTGCAGGGTACGGCGGGAAGCAGGGGATAGAATTCCCCTGCAACATAGGGGCTGGCGCTCTTCAGTGGCGCAAACTCTGCAGGCTGGCCAATCTCGTGTTCTGACATTTTCCCAGCCGGCTTCAATGAAACTCCAAAACCACCTGAGGAGGAACCCCATCATGAAGCTCATCGCCCTACTGTGTCTCGCAGTGGCAGTCTCCGCAACAGGGGAACAGCGTGAGTTGATCCTGCTGCCGATTGCTCCGTCGGTCACTCACTGCGGTTACAACTCCCGTTATGACACGCGCCTGCTTGCCTACAATCATGCCGAGGTTCCAGGCCGTCTGTGCGTGACCGATTGCACCGAGCTCGGGGCAAAACGCGCGGTGGAGCTCGAGGGTGAACACGCTGGCGACTTACCGCTCCCGCTCTTTCTTTCCGTACCCACGAGGGACATTTCCTCGCTTCATCTTTCACTCGTGATCGAGAGCAGTCAGAGAGATCATCCGGAGCAGCGATCGTTCACGGAGATTCCCGTCGTCCGGGCCAGCGATTTTCGATCCGGGATGACAACCTTCATGGGGGTGCGCATGGATCCGGACTTCCGGCAGACTGTTCGAATCTTCGGCCTGGATCCCAAGGCCCATGCTCAGCTTCTGATGCGGGTCTTTTCACTCGACTCGTCTGAGCTCCTGCATGAATGCATCCACGATCTCTGGCCGCTTCCGGATGACGGCCACCTGCGACCATCTTTCGGCATGGAGTGCGACATGAGTGAGCACATTCCGGCCGACGGACAGAAGGTCCGCATCGAGATCGCTCCGGTTACGCCGGGCCTGAAGTACTGGACGTTCATGTCCATCACGAACAACGTCACCCAGCACTTCTACACCGTCCTGCCCAGTGAGCCGCACCGCGCCCCGTGATCCTCGACGATCGCAATCGATTCGATGCGGATACCGGCCCCCTCCCATAAGCCGAATCGCTGCGGCGCGGCCAGGCTGATGCGAGAGGCCATTAGGGTCAGACGCGTTTCCAAGTGACTCATTCGCAAGAGCGGCGTACGTTTGGTGCGAATCGTTTGTAATAACTCACTTGGAAAAACGCGTCTGACCCCCTCGGCACCAATGCTGGCTGACCGCACCGACCAAGCTCTCAAACGAACACTCTCTTGCCTTCGAACGGAACCCGCTCCCGCAGTACGTGGAATGAAGCTCTGGCGATCTTGTGGGCCACTGCTTTGATCGCGACGACCGAGTTCGTCTTCGCTGCCTTCCGGTCGTAGTACCGCTTCGCTTCGGGATAGAACCGGATCGCAAAGTGCGCCGCCTCCAAGAACGTCCAGCCGAGATACGGGTTGCCGTTCTTCGCGTTGTTGTTTGCTTTCTTCTTGCCGTTCGACAGTCGTCGCGCGTCGACGCATCGTGCATACGAAGCGAAGTCTCCAACCGAGTTCGAGTGAAGGTCGATGGCGGCATAATACTTTTGCATCGCAGGCTCCTTTCGCCGACGATGCTAACTCTCGACATCGCGACGGTCCTTGCCTGCTAGATGTGTATCAGACGCGTCTTTCCAAGCGTGGGGACAGAGGGTCGTGCGACACTCCGGTGCATGCCGGAGAAGGAGGATCGTCAGGCATGACCGAGCTTCCCTGCTGTGAGGGTTCTGCGTGGGTCTCGGAGATCGACTTGGATCGCGCCGACGGCTTCGAGCTTGACCTCGGCCGTTGCAACCGGTGCGGGATCCCGTGGATGAGCGTCTTGTGCGCCGGCTCGGGCGTCCTCGGCTACGAGCCCGTCACCGGGAGCGACGCGGAACGAATGCGCTCGCTCACCCCCGGCCCCGAGCGGCGCGCCTTCATGAAGACGTGGGTCGCGAGGAACGTCTGACCGTCACTGATTCCTCGTCATCACCACATCGATCTCGGTCGGCGTTGACGAGCCCGCGCGAGCTTCGACGACGATCGTCTCCAGCATGAAGCCCGGCGCTGTGATCACGATCTCGTGCCGTCCGGGTCGAAGCGTCATCCCCGATCCCGCCGCGAGCCCGCGGACGAGTCCGTCGATCTTCACTACCGCGTCTGCCGCCGCGTCCTCCGGCCTCACGCGGAACGTCACAACTCCGCCGACAATCCGCGGAGCGGGCCCCTGGCCGACCGGCTCGGGCCGCGCTTCCGTGATGGTTGCCTGAGACCGGTCGCCGGCCG
>JBGTDX010000109.1:0-63487 GCA_041748075.1 Thermoanaerobaculia bacterium | reverse complement strand
GTTCCTCATCAGCTTCTTCATGGCCTGGAAGCTCGGCGCCGACTACAGCCGGTCGACGACCCTCGCCTTCACCGCCTCGGGTAACAACTTCGAGCTCGCGATCGCCGTCGCAATCGCCGTCTTCGGGATCTCCTCCGATGTGGCGTTCGCGACCGTCATCGGACCGCTCGTCGAGGTTCCGGTGCTGATCGCGCTGGTCAACGTCGCCTTGAGGTTCAGGAAACGGTACTTCGGTCTCGAGGCACTGCTTCGAAGCGGTGCCGAGATGTCCGTGAGGTGATTACGCAACGATCTCGCAAGTCCTCGACGTCTGCGCAGATGCCGCCCGCCACCCTCCCCGAAATCACGCCGTCGCAGTGAGCACAATCCCGGCCGGGGGGAGGGAGAGGTTGCCCCGCGACGGTCTTTCGCTTCCCGTCGTCGCGTGCTCTTTACAGGAATCGCGCAGAGACTTGATGCGTGTTCGGATAGGATTCTTTCTGAGTTCATTTCGCATCTCGGAGACCGCTCCTGAAAAAGAACAGATCACTCGCCATTCTGCTGTCGATCGTTGCCCTCTCTGCCTGCACGTCCGGAACCCCCCGCGTCCGGCTCAACGACCCGGCAATCGACGCGGCGCTGCAAAGCAACAACCGCTGGTTCGTTTCAGGCCGGAAGGCTGTACAGGATTTCGAAGCTCAGCCGGCAAGGAACGTGATTCTTTTCATCGGTGACGGCATGGGCGTCTCCACCGTGACGGCGGCGCGAATTCTCGAAGGGCAGCGGAGGGGCGGCTCGGGAGAGGAGCATCTGCTCAGCTTCGAGACGCTGCCGCACCTCGCGCTGTCGAAGACCTACACCACGAACATGCAGGTTGCGGATTCCGCCGGCGCGATGACGGCGATGGTGACGGGAGTGAAGACGCGCTCGCGGGTTCTCTCGCTCGATGAGAGCGTCGTTCCACGTTCGTGGCCGGTGCCCGAGTCCAGCCGCCTGATGACGATCGTCGAGATGGCTGAGACATGGGGAATGTCGACAGGAGTCGTTTCGACGGCGCGCATCACGCATGCCACGTCTGCTGCCTGCTACGCGCACTCGCCATCGCGCGACTGGGAGGACGACTCGGATCTGAGCCCCGAGGCTCGCGACGGAGGGTTTCCCGACATCGCGCGACAGTTGATTGAGTTCCCGTTCGGCGACGGTCTCGAGGTCGCACTCGGTGGAGGCAGGCGGCACTTTCTTCCTACCTCGAGACAGGGCAACCGAACGGATGGACGTGATCTGACTGCGGAATGGCTTGCGAAGTTCCAACGCGCGAGGTTTGTCGAGAGCAGAGCAGATCTTGCGGCAGTCGACGCCGCGTCGACCGATCATCTGCTCGGATTGTTCAACGACTCGCACATGCAGTATGAGCACGACCGCGCGCTCCAGCCGGATGGCGAACCATCGCTGACCGAAATGACTCTCAAGGCGATTCAGATCCTGGAGAAGAATCCGAAGGGGTATTTCCTGATGGTCGAGGCGGGGCGAATCGACCATGCGCATCACGACGGAAACGCGCATCGCGCCCTGACCGACACGATCGAGCTCTCGCGCGCGGTTGCGGCCACGCTCGAAACGATCAATCTCGACGAAACACTGGTGATCGTGACGGCGGATCACAGCCATGTGATGACGCTCGCCGGTTATCCTCCACGCGGAACGCCGATCAACGGAAAGGTTCCTGCGACGGGGCGTGACGGCGCGCCCACCGGCGAGCTCGCCAAAGCTCGCGACGGCTTCCCTTACACGACCCTCGGCTACGCGAATGGCCCCGGCGCCAGGGGTAAACGCATCGACCTCACGGACGTCGACACGACGGCCCCCGACTTCCTGCAGGAAGCGACCGTGCCGCTTGGAAGCGAGACGCACGCTGGTGAGGATGTCGCCATCTACGCTGCCGGGCCGTCGGCGCACATGGTGCGAGGCGTTCAGGAGCAGAACGTCATTTTCCACATCATGCTCGCAGCGTTGAAGCGCTGAGCGGCCGGGGAGGGCGGCGATTCCCCTCCGGCGTCCTCGGAGTGTAGACCACATTGCGCGTTCTGCCGGAGTCTGTCGTCTTCGAAGTTCGCGTGCTTTTTCGACGAGCTTTTTAGGTTCGTGATGCATGGCGTGATCGTACCTCGGGGGACCCTCACCCCTGACCCCTCTCCCGCCGGGAGAGGGGCACCACCACCCGGCCGCTGAACACTGAGCGCTGCAACAGAGAATCCCCAACGCCTTCACACGTTCTCCGGATTCGGTCAGCTTCCGGCGGTGATGGTGACGGCCGCGAGATCGTCCTGGGTGAGGGCAAGCAGATAGCCTCCGAGGATCGTGAGGATGAGACGCGTCTCGGTCAGCGGCTTTCCATCGAGAAGATCGATGCGATGCGTATTGATGGAGAGTGTTGCAGCAGGCCGGTAGCGAATCAGGGGTGTCCCGTCGAACGAAGTCCAGCCGTAGTGCATCTTCCACATGCCGGTTTCTTCCAGAGGAGTGTTTCCTGTTTCTTCATACTCACAAGATACGTTCCGGCACAGTTTGCTGGTGGGGAGAGCTGGCGGAGGACGTGTGAAGACTGTGCAAGATGATTCTCTACATTGCAGCCAATCAGGGCGGGTTGGAAACCCGCAGTTACGAGCCTCGCGTTCGGAGTGAAGGAGAGGTCAACCAGGAACTCCGAAGTCCGTTCGAGATCGTGACGCTCCCGAAGTGACTCGTGGAGACCCTTCGGTGCAGTAAACTGCATCGGTGAGCAATGACATCGAGGCAACCTTGCTGTTGCTGGCTCGCGAGAAGATCCGTTTCCTCATCGTAGGCGGCGTGGCGGTAGTGCTCCATGGATATCTTCGGCTCACCGCCGATCTCGACATCGTTCTCGAGCTGAGCGCGGAGAATGTCGATCGGGCAGTGGGGATCCTCGAACGCGAAGGATTCGAGCCGAGAGCGCCTATCAGGCTCTCGGAGTTTGCCAACAGCGAGAGCAGAGGCCGATGGGTGAAGGATAAGAATATGCAGGTGCTGTCCCTCTGGAGCCGCTCGCGACCCGGCTTCGAGCTCGACATCTTCGTCGAAGAGCCATTCGAATTTGAACAGGTCTGGAGCCGTGCCTCAACGGTGGTGGTCCAGGATCAAGCGATCGCCCTGATCTCCGTGCCGGACCTCATCGCGATGAAACGTGCGGCAGGACGCGCCCGAGATCTGGAGGACGTGGAGGCTCTGCTGAACCTCGGTGAAGGAACGGGCCATGAAGAATGATTCCGGCAGCTGGGGTGCGACTTTCAGTGAGACACGCGCCCGGCAGATGCGGCTCGGGCTTCAGATGACACCGATCGAAAGGCTCCGATGGCTCGACCAGCGCCGCGCGGAGATTCGAAAGCTTTCCGGCGCGATGAAGCAACCGCCCGGTGAAGCTGGATCGGGGACTGCGGACGAAGGCTGAGGGTGCAGCGCGACTCGGTTGAGAGAATACGTCCACCATTCACTCCACATCAGTTGCCGGGGCGATCTGAATCAGCGGTGTGCTGAATGCGCGTCAAAGTTGTCGTTTCTTCAAGGTTGTGTGGTGGGGCGAGAGCTGCTTCACGAGCCGCTCCTTCGCCGCGAGACTTCGTTTCAGCAGACGTTCCTCGTCCTGTATGAATGAAACGAGCAGCTTCTCGAGCTCCTCGCTGCTGTCTCCGCTTTTCTCGCGATAGCGCTCGAGCATTCCGCCAGCGACGTGATGGTCGTGCCAGTTTCCGAGGACGCGCTGGAGGCTTCGAAGGCGGCGCTTGGTTTTCGAGTCGTTCAGTGTGTGCGGCAGCGTCTCGTCGATCGCTTCCCACGAGAAGAAGGCTTGCTTGGTCATGGTCCGCAGTTCGTGAGGATCAGGCTCGCCTTCGCTCGAAGGCCACTCCGCGATCGACTGCATCAGCGATCGCATGCGGGCCGTCGCAAGAGATGCCGCGGCGACGTCATCGATGCTGTTCAGCGAGCGGCTCACGCGCCTACGCAGATTTTCGAGCGTGTCGTTGTCGAACTTCCGCGCGGCTTTCAGAAACTCCTCAACGGATTCCTCGGCGCGGGTCCCGAGGTCGAGGAGATAGCCGCTGACGTCGAGGTCGAGGTTCTCCGCCTGCTTCTCGGCGAGAGCTCTCTGGACCTGGAAATCGCGCGCGGGGGCCGCAGCTCGGAACAGAGGGCGCAAACGCCTGTAAAGTTTTCCGCCTTCGAGCTCGGGATCCATCGATTCAGCCAGTGCGAGCAGCGCGCGCAGCTTCTTGATTCCCACGCGTAGACGGTGAAACGCCTCGGTCGCCTGGGCGGAGGTCGCCTCTGCACACCCTGAGCGGACGGCGTCTCCGTATTTGTCGAAGAGGCGGGAGAAGCGGTTTTCGAAGCCTGAAGTCATGATCAGTTCACAGATCGGACGGCCCTCTGGGGCTCACTTTACACGCACTTTACATGGTCCCCACTTCCGGTGCACATCCCCCGGCTAAGCTCACTGTGAGCTGATCGATGAGGGAAGTGTCGATGTGTATCCCCTTCTTAAGAAGAAGCGTGAGTGGCGGATCTCTCTTCATCACCGGCTCGCAGGAGGAGTGCTTCATGAAACAGATGTCTTCGCGTGCTGGCCTGATCCAGCGAAACTCACTGGCCCTTATTCTCGGTCTCATGCTTTCCGTCAGCGCCCTGGCGCAGGGCGGGAACTCGTCGATCACCGGTTCGGTCAAAGATCAGAACGGCGACGCGATGCCGGGCGTTACCGTCACTGCAGTTCGCGCAGGCGAGTCTGAGCCCGCCATTGCTTACACGGAGATGGGCGGCTCCTTTACCATCGACGGGTTGCGGCCGGGAGCGTTCGTCATCGAAGCCAATCTCGATGGGTTCCAGAAGCTCTCACAGAACGCCACACTGGTGACAGGTCAGAAGCTCAACATCGCGTTCAAGCTCGTGCCTGCATTCGGGGAGACGCTCGAAGTCGTCGGCGAAGCGGTACCAACCGGCGAAGTGGCGATTCTCGAGAGCCGGCGTCAATCCGCGGTCGTCAGCGATTCAATCTCCGCCGAGGAGATCAGGAGAACGCCGGATTCCGACGCCGCGAGCGTCGTTGAGCGCTTGACCGGTGTAACGCTTCTCGGAAACAAGTACGTGTTCGTTCGCGGCCTCGGTGAGCGCTACAGCGGCACGACCATCAATGGCGCGACGATGCCGACGACCGAGACCGAGAAGCGCGTCGTGCCTCTCGACCTCTTCCCCGCAAAGCTTCTCGAGACGGTGAATGTTGCCAAGACGTACACTCCCGACAAAGCGGGCGACTTCGGCAGCGGTGTCGTCGAGATGACGACGATCGACTTTCCCGCCGGAGCGAGTTTCAAGCTGACGCTCGGCGCCGGTTACACGGAGGCAACCGGAAATGATTTCGGCCGTTATGCGGGGGGTCTCGATCGCTGGGGTCGAGGTGGTCAGCAGATCCCTTCGGCGATTCCCTCATCGTTCCTCAAGCGGAGAAGCGCGCTCGACACATCCGGGTTCACGCCTCAGGAGATCGAGCAGTTCGGCGAGGCCTTCGTCGGTGGATGGAGCACTGCCCCCCGAATCTCTGCCGATCCCGCGACGGACTTCTCCCTCACATTCGGAAATACATACGGCCCGCTGGGCATCGTTCTGTCGGCGGCGTCAAACCATAAGTACGACACGATCGACGAGGAGCAGCGCTTCTTCGGTCTCGATACGGGAAACGTTCTGGTTCCTCGCAACGACTACGACATGGTCACCGATCGTGAAAGTGCGAATGCGGGGCTGATCGGCAACATATCGTTGCGCCTGGCCGAGGGACATGAAGTTCATCTGAACTCGATTCTGACGAGAGACGCGTCGTCTGAGAACCGCTTTCAGGAAGGGCTGAACACCAACACGGGCGGTTTCATCCGCGACTACCGCGTCCGTTACGCGCTCGAAGAGATCACATCCAATCGACTGCGTGGTGAGCACCGCCTGTCGAGTCCCGGCATGGGCAGTTCGATCGACTGGAGCCTTGCATACTCGAAAGCGACGAACGATTCCGACCTCCGGGAGAATCTTTATCGAGAGGG
This sequence comes from Thermoanaerobaculia bacterium, assembly GCA_041748075.1. GTDB lineage: Bacteria > Acidobacteriota > Thermoanaerobaculia > Gp7-AA8 > Gp7-AA8 > JBGSYJ01. The sequence continues at coordinate 57,407 of JBGTDX010000109.1, read as the reverse complement.
CGACAACGGAGAGTTCCTGTTGCAGGTTGGTTTCTCCGAGACCGGCAAACTCGACTTCTTCAACCTGACTGACGACATCGAGCAGGGTGGTCTTGCGTACTCGACGTTCTATTCAGGCGCTGACGGCTGGCGTTCCGGATACTTCAAGGCCGGGTTCGACCATTTCAATCGGACCCGAGACTTTGATGCACGCCGGTTTCGCTTCACTACGCAGAACCCCCTCCAGTTCAATCTGAGGTTAACACCCGAGGAGATTTACACGCCCGAGAACATCCGCCCCGGAGGCTTCGAGATCACCGAGCAGACGGGCGTGAACGATGCCTACGACGCGGAGCACACGATCAACGCCGGCTATCTGATGGCGGACTCGACGTTCGGCAAGTGGCGATTCATCGGCGGTGCGCGTTACGAAGATTCCGATCAGCTCGTTCTGACGTTCAACCCATTCGAGACGGCGAACAGTACTGAATCGCGCATTCAGAGCCAGGATGTACTGCCGTCGCTGAACGTGGTCTACCAGCTCGGATCACTGACGAATCTTCGTTTCGGTTACGGCCGTTCGCTCAACCGTCCGGAATTTCGCGAGCTCAGTCCGTTCACCTTCGTCGAAGTGACCGGCGGGCGTTCGGTCGTCGGAAATCCCAATCTCCAGCAGGCAACGCTCGACAGTTACGATGTCCGCTGGGAGATCTTTCCGCGTGCCGGAGAAGTTCTAGCAGCAAGCGTTTTCTACAAGATGATCGATCGGCCGATCGAGCGGATCATCCAGCCCACAACCGAGCTTCGAACTTCGTTCGTCAACGCAGATCAGGCAGAGCTCTGGGGGGTCGAGCTCGAGTTTCGACGCTCGCTAGGTCTCCTGAGTCCCATGCTCGACGCATGGTCCGTCAACGTGAACTATGCATACATCAACTCGGAAGTCACGGTAGGTGAGCAGCAGCTTTCGGTCGTGACGAACACCGAGCGCCCTCTCGAGGGTCAGTCCGATCAGATCGGCAACCTCGCGCTGCAGTTCCTCAAGCCGGAGTGGGGAACGATGATTCGTCTTCTCGGCTCCTACAGCGGCGAGCGTCTGACCGACGTGGGCGCGTTCGGTCTGCCCGATATCTACGAATCTTCCTACGCTTCGGTGGACCTTGTTCTGTCGCAGCGGATCGACCGCATCGTTCGCGGTCTCGAAGTCAAAGTTTCCGGAAGCAATCTGCTCGATGCCGAGCGCGAGTTCCTGCAGGGGAGCGAGATCCAGCGACGCTTCGATCCGGGCCGGACTTTCAGTCTGAGCCTTGGCTACACACCTTTTTGAGCATTCCACCAGCCACATTGCTTGCTCGCGGTCCTCGGACCTGCGAGGTGGCGGGACGACTATCTAACCGGAGGAAGGGTACATATGAAGAAGACTCTGATGGTACTGACCGCACTTATCATTGCCTGTTATGCCGTGGCCGACGACTCGAGGACCTCGATCATGCGTGATCGAGGAGGAGCGAGCGTACCTGGTGCACCCTGGGTAAAACGCGCGGTTTCCGATGTCGAAGTCATCGCGCCCAAGTCGCTTCTGTTCACGACACCGGCGATCGCGAACCGCCCCATCGTGCTCGTTGAGACGAACTACTACACGTTCCTGCCGAATGAACGGCTTCAGGTTCGTGTCACGACGCACCCCAACGGCTACACCGGTGCTGTGACCATGTATCTTTACAACGAGAACCGCAGAACGGGAGAGCGCCGCTACTACAGTCTGTCGGGTGGCGGACTCCAGGCTCCCACAGCACGGGCACGCGACCTGTTCGGGGCCTCCGACTCCCCCATACAGATCGTCGTTCCGAGCCTGAACGATTTCGTTCTGCTCGGCTCTGCTGGCGATCCGGACACTCTGAGCTTCGGGCTTAATGGTGCGCTCGGCGCTTCGATCCCCGTTCCTTCCGGTCAGACGGGCCTTTATCAGTGGGTCGTCGAGCTCCGGGACGCCGCGGGCAGAGAAGTCATCTCGAGATCTAACGCCATGTATTCTTACATTGAAGGCACTCAAACGGTCACCGGTAGCATCACGGCGAACACGACGTGGACGGCGAATACTCGCTACATCCTGAACGACTTCGTCGGTGTGGCCCCTCCTGCAACGCTCACGATCGAGCCCGGAACGGTGATCTACGGAGGTAATGGACGCGCCACACTCTTCATCCAAAGGGGTGCCAAAATCATCGCAGACGGCACCGCCCGCCGCCCTATCATCTTCACCTCGCCGCAGAAGGTCGGTCAACGGAATCAGACCGACTGGGGCTCCCTCGTAGTCTTCGGAAGAGCCCCGATCAACGAGCCCGGCGGACAGGGCTTCATGGAAGGGCTGCCCAGCCAGGAACAGTTCGCCTTTGGCGGGAACGATCCCGCGGATTCCAGCGGAATTCTCCGTTACGTCCGCCTGGAGTTCGGCGGGTTCGCCATCGAAACAAATCAGGAGATCAATGGTCTCACCCTCGCCGGCGTCGGCACGGGTACCGTGGTCGAGTACATCCAGGTTCACCACAACAAGGACGATGCATTCGAGTTCTTTGGCGGTACGGTGAACGCGAAGTACCTTCTCGGCATCGCCTTTGCGGACGACGGCCTCGACTTCGACCTCGGATATAACGGAGACATTCAGTTCGCGGCCATGATCAAGCGGGCCGTCAATGACGAGAATGACGCGAACTTCCTGGTCGAGTCCGATGGTCATCCGACGAACTTCAGCCTGACGCCGCTGACCAGTCCGCGCGTTTACAACGTCACGGCAGTGCGCGAGACCGCGCCTGCGGGCAACTACGGCGGCGTCCTCCGCCGGGGCACGGCGCCGAAGTTTTACAACACGATCGTGACGAACAGCCGTCATGCTCCGATCACGATCCGCGACGACGCTACGTTCGCCCACGTGGCGCCAGGTCGGCTGGTGTTCGACAACTCGATTCTCTTCGGCGACTTCTCCAATGCGAGATTCCCCGGAAGCGCTGATCGAGCCGATGCCACGCGTAACTTTCTTTTCACGACGATGCAGAACAACCGCAATGTCGACCCGATGCTCGCCATCGGCGCCTCTCCGACGCTCATCAAAACATTCATGCCCGATCTGTCACCCCTCCCGGGCTCGCCGGCCAGAGACGCCAACTTCGTCGCTCAGCCGCCGGACAACGGCTTCTTCGAGCCGGTGGATTACATCGGTGCAGTCGGAACGGGTGACAACTGGATTCTTTCCGGTTGGGCCGTCTTCTCCGACAACTGAGCAGCCACCAACTGATCAGATAAGAAACTCTCATAAAGGAGATCATTCATGAAGAAGCTAATGGTTACGTTTGCGGCGCTGTTCTTTCTTACCGCCGCTACGGCCGGAGCGCAGACGCTCAGCGCGACCCTCACTGGTGCGGCCGAAGTCCCCGGACCAGGCGATCCGGACGGTGCCGGAATCGCGATTATCGAGATCAACGGAACCTCCATCCGCTACACGATCGTCGTTTCAGGGATCGAAACTGCGACCGCAGCGCACATTCACACCGGTGCCGCCGGAGTTGCCGGGCCGGTGCTCATCAGTCTCACCGAATCCGGCCAGCTGACGGGAACCGTCACTGCAACGCAGGCCCAGGTGAATCAGATCCTGGCCAACCCCGCTGGCTTCTACGTAAATGTGCACAATGCCCAGTTTCCCGACGGCGCCGTCCGAGGTCAGCTCGCAAGTCCGGGCGCAGAGGGTCCGGGAAGCCTCACGCAGTACCTTCCGGTCGTTGCAAAGGTCGCAGGTGCCGCGGGAACGAACTTCGTTACGGATGTCCGGATCATCAATGAGAATTCGACAACGGCCAACGTGACTCTCGACTACTTTCAGTCGGCCGCAGGCGGCCAGACCGCTCCGACCGCTTCGCGCACCGTTGCCGTTCAGGCCGGCGAGCAGGCGGTCATCGACGACCTGATCGGCACCCTGCCGGCCAGTGGACTCGGCGCATTACGCATCACCTCGAACCAGCCTGTTACGGTCGTTTCACGCGTGATCAACGACCAGAGAGGCTCGAACAACGGTACGACCGGCTTCTCGGTCGAAGCGCTCGAGCTCGGTGATGCGAAGACGTCCGGTACGGTCGGCTTTCTCTCGAATGGCTCGACTGCCGATATCGGCGCCGGCATTGGCTTCCGCACCAACATGGGCTACTTCAACCCGACGGCAACGCCGGTGACCGCCACGTTCACGGCGCACCGGACCTCTAACGGAAGCGTGATCGGCAGCGCGACGGTCACCATTCCCGGCTTCAGCCAGGTTCAGGGCGCTGTTTTCACGATCATCGGCGGAGTGGCTGCGAACGATCAGGTGCAGGACGACTTCTATGTCACCTACACAGCCTCCGCACCACTCTTCGTCTACGGTTCGGTCGTAGATAACCGTACCGGTGACTCAGTCCTGATCCAGTAGCACCAACATCTGGAACGCAACCCCTGCCCTCGCGGGTAGGGGTTGCGGCTTCCTGCTGCGGCGAGGTTCTACAAAATTCTTTACTCTGACTTGACAGAGTCTTTACGCTCTCTTTACATGCGCTTTCGCTTTCGCGAGGATTGCCGCGTGATCAGGAGAGCGCATGAGGATCGTATTCACCCTTCTGTTGTTCTGTTTTGCAGTCCCCCCTGTTGCCGGCGGTGTCCTATCTGAAGCTGCAGATCCTTCAGCGCAGGCGACCTCGCCCCCAGCAGCCTCGGAAGATGAGCGCCCGGCAGAAGATCGGGAGACTGAGGCGTTGAAGAAGAAGGTCGACCTGATCAGCCGCATGAAACTCTCCGGATACATCCAGGCGCAGTATGTTCACGACGAGTCGTCGGTCGACGAGCTCACCGGCGGGGGCACGACGCGCAATCGTGATCAATTCTCGATCCGAAGGGGGCGTATCAAGTTCACCTATCAGGTGCTGCCGACCGCGCGCCTCGTGCTCCAGCCGGATTTCGCAACGTCCGGAGTGACGCTCAAAGACGGCTACGTCGAGCTGACCGAGCCATGGACGAGCTGGAAGAACTCGCTCATCGCGGGACAGTTCAACTGGCCGTTCGGATTCGAGATCGGCTACTCATCCAGCAACCGCGAGATGCCCGAGCGATCGCGCGTCGTCCGGACCCTCTTTCCGGGGGAACGGGACCGCGGTGTGCAGCTCGCAGGACGTGGCTTCGACAGCCGGTTCGTCTACCAGATTGCAGTCGTGAACGGAACGGGAACGACCCAGAGCACGGACTCGAACAAACGAAAGGATCTCGTCGGACGCATCGGTGGCACATTCGGTCCGCTCACCGTCGGTGTCTCCGGATATGACGGTAGCGATCTCGTTCCGACGGCGACGGAACCGCAGGGAGTCGAGCTCGACAAGAAGAGAACGGGCTTCGACTTCCAGTGGACCACCCCTCTGCCTGGACTCGGCATCCGTGGCGAATACATACGTGGTGCAGAGCGGGGCGCCGACGTCGATGGCTGGTACGCCTACGCCATCCAGCGCGTCGGAAAGAGACATCAATTCGCCCTTCGCGCCGATGAGTACGATCCGAACACCAGTCTCGACGACAACGCGATCTTCACCATCGGCGGCGCCTACATCTTCCACTGGGATGCAAACTCGAAGATTCATCTCGCTTATGAACATCCGATGCACGAGCGAAGCGACCCGGACGACGATGTGGTGACGGTGAGATTCCAGTACGCGTTTTGAGGAGGGATGAGACAGACTCTCTCTCATCTCCCCCCTGTCATAGAATCAACCCCACGTGACACGCAAACCCTACCGCCTCGCGGCGATCGATGTCGGCACGAACTCGATTCACATGATCATTGCCGAGGTGGAGGCGCGCGGCTATCGCATCATCGACAAAGAGAAGGAGATGGTGCAGCTTGGTTGGGGAAGCCTCGACGGCGAGCCGTTGACCGATGAGGCGATCCGGCGTGGCATCGGCGCACTCCGTACGATGAAGGAGATCGCGAACCGCTGGGATGCGGACAAAGTGGTGGCAGTTGCGACGAGCGCGCTTCGAGAGGCGCCGAATCGCGACCGTTTCATCAAAGAAGCCGAGAAGAGCGCCGGGATCAGAGTGCGCGTCATATCAGGGGAAGAAGAGGCGGACTTCATCTTCGGAGCCGTGCGCGCGGCGGTCGACTTCCACGGCGGCTCGGCCCTTTGCATCGATATCGGTGGGGGAAGCGTGGAGATGATCGTCGGAACGCGCGACGAGATCTACTTCACTGCAAGCGAGCCTCTCGGCTCGCTGCGTCTCGCTCAGAGGTTCTTCGGCTCAGATCCGCCGGCTGCCGGTGCGATCGAACGTTGCCAGCGGCACATTCGCAAGAAGCTGAAGCGTCCTCTCGGCAGCATCGAATCGCTCGGTTTCGACTTCGGTGTGGGAACATCCGGAACGATCATGACGCTCGCCGAGCTTGCGTCGGACAAGACCTCCCCCGATCGGGTCGCAGCGGGCCTGCGCTGGCTGAGTCGCGTGAGCCTCGGGCTGCTGATTCCCCGGCTCGCCGGCCTGAGCGCCGCCGAGCGATGCGAGCGCTACTCCATCGATCCGAGACGGGGCGAGAGCATTCTGGCTGGCGCACTCGTTCTGCACGAGGCGCTGGACCGGCTCGACCTGGACGGCCTCTGGGCCTGCTCGGCCGCCTTGCGGGAAGGAATCGTCGAGCGCACGCTGCAGAAGCGGCGCTCGGGAGACGACGGCGAAGCCGGAGTGCGGGACTCCGCCGTGCTTGCTCTCGCCGAGCGAAGCAATTACGAGAGAAGGCACGCCTCGCACGTGGTGAGGCTCGCTCTCCGCATCTTCGACCAGACGTCCGACCTCCACGGGCTGGGTGACTCCGAGAGGGAGCTTCTCCGTTACGCAGCGATCCTTCACGAGATCGGCCTTCATGTCTCGTTCCAGCGCCATCACAAGCACAGTTACTATCTGATCCGTCACGCGGGCCTGAAGGGTTTCAGCGATGACGAGGTTGCCATCATCGCGAACGTTGCCCGCTACTACCGCAAGGCGGCACCGAAGGCCGAGGACACGAATCTTCTGGAGCTCACGCGGGAACAGCGCGAAGTGACTCAGAAGCTCGTGTCGATTCTCCGTGTTGCGGACGGGCTCGATCGCGGGCACAAGCAGGCCGTACGCGACATCCGTATCCGTTCAGCGAATGGAGCCGTGAGCTTTGAGGTCCGTCCCCGTACGGCGGCCGACCTCGAGATCGAAACGGGCCAGAAGCGAGCGAAGTACTTTTCGCGACTGTTCGGACGTCCTGTAGAGTTCGTGGTGAGGGGAGGCCGTCGATGAGGAAACAGATGGTGAAAGAAGAAGTCTCGAAAGAATCAGAGGCGCTCGATAGCGAGAACGGAGAGCGGTTCGTGATCCTTCTGCGCCACGGGATCGCCGAAGAGAAGTCAGTGGACAAGCCGGACGACGATCGTGCGCTGACTCGAGAGGGAAACGCCCGGATGAAACAGAACGCCCGCGGTCTGGCCGCGGTGTTCCCGAAGGTAGAGGCGATCTATTCGAGCCCGCTCGTGCGCGCCATTCAGACGGGACTCTGGGTCACGAAGGGATACCGCAAAAAGCTCCGGCTTCAGACGATCGAGGCGTTGCGACATGAGAGGGATCCGGCCGAAGTGATCGAGTTTGTGCGGGGTCTCGCGGAAAGACGGATCATTCTGGTCGGACACGAGCCCCACCTGAGCAGAACGATGGCCGTCTGGACGCAGCTCGGCACGGAGGATATCGAACTGAAGAAGGGTGGGTGCTACGGCCTGCGGGTTCCCGATGAAGGTCCGGCGACGCTCGAGTGGATCCTGCCACCGCGCATTCTGAGGAAGCTCACTTGAGTGGCCGAACATAGCATGTTCGGCCACCTATCGGACGTCTATGTCTTGTCGTCTTTCTTGTCCTTCTTCTTTCCGCTCTTCTTGTCTTTCTTCCCCTCCGCCGTCTTGCCGGTCTTTTTCTTTTTTCCCTTCTTCGCTTTCTTCTGTTCCGCTACCTGTTCCGCTGGGGGGTCGTCCTTTGCGGTCTGCTTCCTTGCAGTCTTCGACTTTGCCATTGCGAGGACGGCCGGAGCCGCGACCGCGGCGGCCTGGCCCGCTGCAATCACCTGATCGAAAAAGCGCTTTTTCTCCTCGGCCGTCAGGCCGAGCCAGAGGTTTGCCAGAGTCTGCAGTGGGTTGCTTCCCTTTGCCGGGTTTTTCGTGGCGAGCTTCTTCTGAGCAAATTGGTCGAAGGAATCGATGCCGATCCGTCGGACGAAGGTTGTGAACTCCGCGGGTGGGGGTGGGGCGTCTGATGCTTTTTTTCTGGTCACTTTTTGTCCTTATTTTTGAGCTTCTTTGCTCTTCTTCTGAACTTGCCGGGCTTGGAGATGGTTTCATCGTAGGGTCCCACGCGCACGGCTTCCGAGCGGGCGATCTCTATGAACCGCTCCTGGCTTCGCACGCGCTTGCCCTGAGACTCACGACGAACATAGGTTCCGTCGGATTTCAGGGTCCACGCTTTGACGTCATCCGCGAGCAGGGTGCCGAGGATCTCGGCCTCGGCGCGGCGTTTCAAATCTTTGCTTAGCAGTGGAAACGAAGTCTCGAAGCGCCTGATGAAGTTCCTGGGCATCCAGTCTCCGCTGGATGCGTAGACTTCGGTGTCACCGCCGTTCCGGAAGAGAAACAGCCGGGAGTGTTCGAGGAAGCGATCGACGACTGAGATTACATTGATGCGGTCGCTCAGTCCTTCGACGCCGGGAACGAGGCAACAGATGCCGCGCACGATCAGCTGGATGTTCACCCCGGCCTGGCTCGCTTCATAGAGGGCGGAGATGACGAGATGATCGACCAGAGCATTCATCTTCGCGATGATCTCGGCGGGCTTGCCTTCCCGAGCATGCCGGGCTTCGCGTTCGATCATTTCGATGGTCCAGCGCCTGTAGTCCATGGGAGCCACGATGAAGCGCTTCCAATGAAGGTCCGGCGCCTTTCCCTCGAAGATTTCCTGCACCGTCGCAAGGCTGAATCCCGTCAGCAGGTTCATCATCTGAGAGGCGTCGTCGCCGAAGGCTTCATCACAGGTGAACAGATCGATGTCCGTGTACAACTTTCCTGTGTTCGCGTTGTAATTTCCCGTCGACAGGTGAACGTAGCGCTTCAGTTCGCCCGCCTCGCGACGGACGACGAGACAGAGTTTGCAGTGCGTTTTGATGCCGACAAGACCGTAGACCACCTGCACGCCGACCTCTTCGAGTTGACGCGCCCATGCGATGTTCTTCATTTCGTCGAACCGAGCCTGTAGTTCGACGACGACGGTCACCTGCTTGCCGCGCAGCGCCGCCGCGGCAAGCGCTTCGACGATCGGAGATTTCGGATCGACGCGGTAGAGCGTCTGCTTTATGGCGACTACCTCCGGATCTTCGGATGCGGCCTGCACGAATTCGACAACCGACGAAAATGAGTCATAGGGACGGTGCAGGAGAATGTCTCCATCCCGGATGATCGAAAAGATGTCTTCGCTACTGGCGAGCTGCGACGGAATGCGCGGATTGAAGGGCGGCTCTTTGAGTTTGGGCCTCTTCTCGTCCGCGTAGATCTGCATCAGATCGCCCGGCTTGAGCAGTCCGGGACTGATGAAGACCTCGTCCTCCTTGCATCGCGTCTCTTCCATGAGGAGCGAGATGAGCTCTTCATCGGCCTCTGTGCCCACCTCGATCCAGACGATCTCCTTCCGGTCGCGCCGCCGGAGCTCCGACTCGACCGACTTGAGAAGATCCTCGACCTCGTCCTCCCGGATCGACAGGTCCGCATTCCGGATGACACGAAACGGGACTACCTGTTGAATCCGAAGCCCCGGAAAGAACTCGGTAGCATGTTCCGCGATGAGGCGCTCTACCGGAATGTACTGTGATTCCTTTTCCGGAACCGGGATCAGCCGGCGAACCTGAGCAGGGACCTTCAGGAAAACGAAGTGTTCGCCCCGATCCGCCTCGAGCTTCAGGGCAATGTTCAAAGCCAGGTTCGAAAGAAAAGGAAATGGGTGTCCCGGGTCGACCGCGAGTGGTGTGAGGATCGGAGCGAGGTGCCGGCGAAAGTAATCCCGCATCTGTGTCCGTTCCTTCTTCGTCAGATCGCTGATCCTCACCAGGGAGATCCCGGCTTTCTTCAACTCGGGAAGCAGCTTCTTGTCCAGGCAGACGTACATGTCCCGGAGCAGCACGCGAGCTCTCTCCCGAATCGCTTTGAGCTGCTGCATGGGCGTGAGTCTATCGGGTGAGCGTTCGGTGATGGATGCCGTGACGAGCTCACGGATTCCTCCGACGCGCACCATGAAGAACTCGTCGAGGTTCATCGAGCAGATGCCGAGAAACTTGAGCCGCTCGAGAAGCGGAACTTCCGGATTCTCCGCTTCGGCCAGGACGCGCCGGTTGAATTCGATCCAGCTGAGCTCCCGGTTGAAGAGCTGAACCCCTTTGTCCGGCTTGGTAGCTGGCGGGACTTTGATCGCTGCCGTAGGTGGCGCCGGAATGGCCGCTGGTGGTGGTACAACGGCTGCCGGTGCGGGCTCCGGTGGCTTTGTTTCGTGGGGCATATGTTTCTCGCGGTTCCTTGCCCGCGCGAGCTTATCGGACATCGGGGCCCCTCCGTGTAAATTGTGTTTGAAGTCGAATCGACTCCGACTGGTTCCCGGGCGGTTCAGGGTGGCGTAGTTTCCATCCCTGCATGGGGGACTTTACACGGAATTTACACCGCTTTCGCATTCAATCGACGGGTTCCGGGTAGAGTTTCCCGCATGAAAGACTTTCGAACTGCAGCCGTGGTGTTTCCTTTGGTCGCTTCTCTGCTCGTAGCGTGCGGAGGTGGCGAGCGTACCACCTCGACCGACACGGCAGGGAATCAGGGCAGAACCCGGCCGATCACCGTCAAGGGATCGGACACGATGGTCATCCTCGGCCAGCGATTCGCCGAGGAGTACATGAAGCAGAATCCGGGGACGGTCATTCAGGTGAATGGCGGCGGCTCGGGCACCGGAATCGCCGCGCTCATCAACGGAACAGTCGATCTCGCGCAGTCTTCGAGAGCGATGTCCGATGCCGAGAAGGCATCCGTCGAAAAGCAGCGCTCGGCGCAGGTGGTTGAAACTCCCGTCGCACTCGACACGCTTGCCGTCTTCGTGAATGCTTCCAGTCCGGTCCGCCAGATGACGATCGAGCAGGTCAGAAATATCTACATGGGAAAGGTGACGAACTGGAACCAGGTGGGTGGACCGAACGCGACCATCGTCATTTACGGACGTGAAAGCTCTTCCGGCACGTATGACTACTTCCGTGAGCACGTGCTCGATGAGGGCGATTTTTCTCCGCGCGTGCAGACGCTCGCCGGCACGGCCGCGATCATCAACGCCGTTTCGAAGGATCCGAACGGGATCGGCTATGGAGGCATCGCGTACTCGAAAGACGCAACTGCATTGGCACTCAGCGAAGGAGCCGGGCCCGCAGTTGCGCCGTCCGAGACCTCAGTCGCGGATGGAACGTACCCCCTGAGCCGGAACCTTTATTTCTATACGCTGTCCACTGCCAGCGATCCGATTCTGCGTTTCGTCGAGTGGACAATTTCGCCTGCCGGCCAGGCGGTCGTGGAGAACGTCGGGTATTTCCCGCTCAATCAGCCTGTGGCAGCGGGGTCCGATACGACCGCGACTGAAACGGCTGCGGCCGGGGCCGATGCAGCGGCACAGTAAGCTGGGTTTCGCCCGTGCCGCGGTGCGGCGACGATTGCTCAACGGCACGATGGTGGGCGTCTTCACCACCGCCGGTCTGAGCGCGATCCTCATCATTTTTCTGATTTTTGTCTTTACCTTGAAAGAGTCGGTATCGATTTTCACCAATCCTGTCGTGAAGGAGGAGGCGAACCTCGGCGAATTCTTCGTCAATGCGCAGCCCGGCGAATCTCTGATTGACCGCTACATCTGGCAGCCGACCTCCCGCGACCCCAAGATGTCGCTCATCCCCCTGATTCTCGGAACGCTGAAGTCGACGCTCGTAGCGCTTCTGTTCGCATGTCCCATCGGCGTCGCCGCGGCTTTGTACTCTTCCGAATTCGCGTCTGTCCGGACGCGCGAAGTGGTCAAGCCCGTGATCGAACTGCTCGCTGGTATCCCCTCGGTGGTCCTCGGTTTCTTCGCACTGATGGTTCTGGCAAGCTGGCTTCAGAACACCATCGGTTTCACCTACCGTTTGAATGCGTGGAATGCGGGACTTGCCCTGGGGATCGCGCTTCTGCCGATCATCTTCACGATCTCGGAGGATGGGCTCGCGGCAGTGCCGAGGAGTTACAGGGAGGCGTCCATGGCGATGGGCGCGACCCGGCTGCAGACGGCGCTTAGGGTGGTGCTTCCGGCAGCAACTCCTGCGGTATTCGCGTCGTTCGTTCTGGCGTTCGGCCGCGCCATCGGGGAGACGATGATCCTGTTGATGGCCGGCGGCAACGCTGCGATCAGCTCGTTCTCGCTTTCCGATCCGCTTCGCACTTTGTCGGCGTCGATCGCGGCGGAACTGGGTGAAGTCGTGTTCGGCAGCGCGCACTACGCGGCGCTGTTCTTCATCGGCACGCTTCTGTTCGTCATCACGTTCATCAGTAATACAGCTGGCCAGTTGATCATCCGGCGTATGCAGCGCGGAATGCAGGGCTCCTCATGACGACACCCGTAATCAATGAGCCTCTCGTTCGAAGCGCGACGGCCCACCGAAGCCGGAGCGTGATCGACGGAGTCTGGGTCGGATTGCTGGGAATCAGCATCCTCATCATTCTCGCGATTCTCATCGTGATTCTGGGAAACGTTCTCTGGCATGGTGCGGGAACCGTCACCTGGGCGTTTCTGACAGAGCCGCCTCGTGACGGTCTGACCGCCGGAGGTATTTTTCCGGCCATCGTCGGCACTGCTGCCCTCGTGATCCTCATGAGCATCGCCGCTGTGCCGCTCGGGGTTGCCACGGCGGTTTATCTTCACGAGTACACGCCTCACGAGGGTCCGAAGCTGGCGTGGGAGCGTTTCAAGGTGAGCGGGGGCCGGCCCGGGCGGTTGAAACTTCTTCTCCGGTTTCTCTCGGCAGCCCTCGCCGCCGTGGCAAGGAGTGCGGTAGCGAATCTCGCGGGTGTGCCGTCAATCGTGTTCGGACTGTTCGGCCTAGGCTTCTTCATTCAGTTCGTCGGCGGTGGTCTGGATCGCATGTTCCATCCCGATGGCCGGGTCGTCTGGAACCAGGGCTCGCTGTTATGGGCTGCTCTGACTCTGGCACTGCTGACGCTGCCCACCGTGATCGTCGCGACTGAGGAGGCGCTTCGTACCGTGGCTCAGGACCAGCGCGAGGCGTCTCTCGCACTCGGCGCCACTCAGTGGGAGACCATCCGGAGAGTCGTGCTGCCTGCGTCACTTCCGGGGATTTTCACGGGAGGCATATTGGGCGTTTCGCGAGGCGCTGGCGAAGTTGCTCCCATCCTTTTTACCGGAGCTGCCTACTACCTGCCCTACCTGCCTCAGAAAGTATCCGACCAGTTCATGCACCTCGGCTATCACGTCTACATCCTTTCCACGCAGTCGCCTGACGTCGATGCAACGCTTCCGTTGCTCTATGGCACGGTCTTCGTGCTGCTCGTCCTGACGTTTCTCCTGAATCTGGCCGGTGTCCTCCTCCGTTCGCGGACTCGCTCGAGGCTTCGCTAGGAGTTTATGATGGCCGCTATCGACATGACAGTGAGGGAACGGCCCGAGCGCCGGCTGACCGAGATGCAGGAAGAAAAGGCCCCGAAGATCGAAGTGCGCAACTTCGATTTTTATTACAGCCAGAACAAAGTGCTTCATGGCGTGACGCTCGACGTTCCCGAAAAGCAGGTCACGGCGCTGATCGGCCCATCGGGGTGCGGCAAGTCGACGTTTCTGCGATCCCTCAACCGCATGAACGACACGATTGCGGGAACGAGAGTCGAAGGCACGGTCACGATCGATGGAATCGAGATCTACCAGCCGGGCGTGGATGTCGTCGCTCTTCGCCGCCGGGTGGGGATGGTATTCCAGAAGTCGAATCCGTTCCCGAAGTCGGTTTACGAAAATGTGGCTTACGGCCTGCGGATCGGCGGAATCCGGGATCGTGGCGTGCTGGACGAGGTGGTGGAACGCTCACTGCAACGTGCAGCCCTGTGGGACGAGGTGCGGGATCGTCTGAACAGCAGCGCGCTGTCGCTCTCGGGCGGCCAGCAACAGAGGCTGTGCATTGCGCGCGCTCTCGCGGTCGACCCGGAGATTCTCCTGATGGACGAGCCGGCCTCGGCGCTCGATCCGATCGCGACACAGAAGATCGAGGAGTTGATCTACCAGCTCAAGGACAATTACACGATCGTCATCGTCACCCACAACATGCAGCAGGCGGCGCGGGTGTCGGACAGGACGGCGTTCTTCATGCTGGGCAAGCTGGTGGAGGTGGGGGACACGAACACGATGTTCATGACCCCGAAAGAGAAGCTTACTGAAGACTATATAACGGGACGTTTTGGGTAAACTAAAAGACACGTGATTCAACCACTAATATGATGAGACATTTTGACAGAGATATAGAAGCACTCAAAGATCAGCTGCTGCGGATGGGGGCGATGGTCGAGGATTCGATCAGCCAGTCGATCCGCGCGCTGCTCGAGCGGGATACGGCCATTGCTGAACGGGTGATCGCAGCCGACAACGAGATTGACCGGATGGAGCTGGAGATCGATCAGTTCACCATCGAGTTGATCGCCAAAATGCAGCCGACGGCTGTCGATCTCCGTTTCGTCGCGACGATGATGAAAGTCACTCCCGAGCTCGAGCGGATCGCCGACCTTGCACAGGACGTCTGCGAGCGCGCGATCGAGCTCAATCGCGAGCCGCAGCTCAAGCCGCTCATCGACATCCCTCGACTTGCGCGGATCTCTCAGGAGATGGTGCGCCACGCACTGGACGCTTTCGTCAAGCGCGACGCCAATCTTGCCCGCGCGGTCATCGCTCGGGACGACGAAGTCGATCTGTTGACCGAACAGTCCTTCCGGGAGCTACTCACCTATATGCTGGAAGACTCACGCAACATCTCCCGCGCGATCCGGCTGACGTTCGTCGGCAAGTACTTCGAGCGCATCGCCGATGGCGCAACCAACATCTGCGAGATGGTCGTCTTTCTGGTTGAAGGCAAAGTGATCAAGCATGCCGGGATTGCCGGAGCGGAGGAGTGAGGAGAATTGAGAATTGAGAATTCAGAATTGAGAAAAGGGACCGCACGGTCTCTCTTTCTGAATTCTCAATTCTCAATTCTCAATTCTTCACCCCTATGCGAATCGCCCTCATAGAAGACGACCGCGATCTGGCCTATACGATCCAGCTGAATCTCGAGAAAGAGGGCTACGAGCTGGAGCATTTCGCAAATGGGCAGGAGGGTCTGCTCGCCGTCCAGCACGGCCGGTTCGACTTTCTCATTCTCGACCTGAACCTCCCTGACCTCGACGGGTTCACAATCTGTCGTGAGCTGCGGCGGGATCCACATACGCAGAAGCTGCCCATCCTGATGCTGACCGCGCGCACCGGTGAGCGGGATCGCATCACCGGGCTCGAGCTCGGCGCGGATGACTACCTGGTCAAGCCCTTCAGTGTCCGGGAGCTGACTGCGCGGGTTGCGGCCATCCTTCGCCGCACCGGCTCGAAGGGCAAGGAGGATTCGATCTACGAGGATTCGGGATTGAAGGTCGACGGCAAGACATACCGGGTTTCCGTGGCCGGCGCGGAGGTGAAGCTGGCCAGGAAGGAGTTCGAGCTCCTCTGGATTCTGATCCGCAACCGGCCATCCGTGGTTTCAAGGGATCGGATTCTGTCGGAAGTCTGGCAGATGGCTGATGACGTCGAAACGCGTACAGTGGATGCGCATGTGCGGAATCTTCGCAAGAAGATCGGTAAGGAACGGATTACAACGGTGATCGGCTATGGGTACCGCTTTGAGTCCGCCGAACCTTCCTGAGACGGGCAGCGAACCGGCGCGGCTGTGGTTTCCGGCGACTGCCATTCTGGTGTCGCTGCTGGTTCTGATCGTTGCTGCACTCGCTCTTTACCGGTCCAGCCTCTGGCCGGTGGCGGCGGGAGCTCTGGTCCTGGCCGTTCTGGCCATGCTGTTCTTCACGATTCATCGCTGGATGGGCCGGCAACACAGAAGTCTCGAGATCCTGACGGAAAGAGCGCGCAGTATTGCCCGAGGCGATTTCACCCGTTCGATGGTCGCCGAGCATCTCGCTCCGGAATTCGAAGAGCTCGCGCACGCGCTCGAAGAGTGGAAGTTCGCTCTCCATGAAGAGCAGAACAGCTTTGAACAACAGAGGGATGCGCTTTCACAGATTCTGGACGGCATAGGGGAGGGGCTCGTCGCCATCAACCGGCGCAAGCGCGTCGTGCTCGCGAACCGGCGGCTGGCCGACCTGTTCGGGATCGAAGGGACCCTGATCGGCAAGTCTTTTCTCGAGCTGATCCGCAGCCAGTCACTGCTCGCGGCCTTCGACCGCGCGCTCGCCGGCGAGGAATCGACCGATCGGGCGACGATGGTCGTCAAGGGAATGCCCAGGCAGATCGAGATGCGCGTGTTCCCGATCTCCACGACGTCCGAGATCGCTGCGGTTGCCCTGTTCATCGACGTGACCCGCATCGAGCAGCTCGAGCGCATCCGCCGGGACTTCATCGCAGATTTCTCCCATGAGGTCCGCACGCCCTTAGCGGGAATCCGCTCGGCCGTCGAGACCTTCGAGGCCGGAGACCTCCAGCCGTCTCAGGAAGATCACCTCAAGAAGATCATCGCGCGGCAGGTGAGCCGTCTCGAGAAGCTGGTCGACGAGGTCGGGGAGCTCAAACAGATCGAGGCGGGTGAGATTCAGCTGACCCTCGAGCCGGTGCGCCTCCATCACCTGCTCGAGGAACTTGCTGACGATTTCTCGGAGAGTGCCGCCAGCCGGCGGGTTCGCATCACAGTTTCCGACGGGGAAGCGGTCGCGCTCGCAGATGCCCAGAAGATCCAGCAGGTCTTTGCAAACCTGATCGACAACGCACTCAAGCATGGAAGCCGGGGAGGTGCGATCCGGCTGGAAGTGTCCGAGGATGATGACGTGGCGGTCGTGCGGATCATCGATTTCGGCGACGGAATCCCGCTCGAGGAGCAGGAGCGGATCTTCAACCGCCTCTACAGGATCGACCGGAGCCGCTCCCAGGAAGTGCGCGGCACGGGACTGGGCCTCGCCATCACCAGGCACCTGGTCGAGCTCCACGGCGGCTCGATCCGGGTCGCCAGCCAGCCAGGGAAAGGCGCCACGTTCGAAGTGCGCCTGCCGTCGTCGACCGAGAGCCCCGCGGGCTGATCCGGATCATCAGAGGCGGGCGGAGAACGGGCGGCGGCGTCCCTCGCCCTGTGTAAACGGCCTCCCTCAGGAGAGATGCAGACTTATACTTTGCTCATGATCAGTGATGCGCTCCCCGGTGCCGATCTCGTTCGCAGAGGGCTGGACGATCTTGCAGCCGGGCGTGACTCGGTCGAGGCTCTCCTGGTGTTGATCGGGGCACCCCGACTGCGGCGCCTGGGGATCGAGGTTCCCGAAGGGCATGAGGGTTCCCCCGAATTGCAGCTCTACGAGCGCCTTGCCGCTTCGGACCCCGCCTCGGCTCATTCCCGCTACAACGCTTACATCCGCCGCCTTGTCAGTTTCGAGCGCGCCGCCGAATGCGCCCGTTAGTCGATGCGGATCGCCTCAGGCTGTTCATGCGGGCCATCGGTGCGGCTGCAGCGGAGAGCGGTCGCGTCTATCTGACCGGCGGAGCCACTGCGGTGCTGGTCGGATGGCGGTCGAGCACGATCGACGTCGATATGAAGATGGATCCTGAACAGGATTCGATTTTCCGAGCGCTGAGCACGCTCAAGGAAACCCTCCAGTCCACCTTCGTTCCGGAAGGCAGTCGAAAGGATGAAGGATGAAGCCCGCCCGCCCGGAGGCAAAGATGAAAGATGAGGCCCCCACCCGCTCGCAGGCTGGGAGAACGCTTCATCCTTGATCCTTCGTCCTTCCAGGATTCTCGCCTCAGAATATTTGCGATATACTCCGCGTTCCCATCGAAGCAAACCCCTATCTGCAGAGGAAATTACGATGAAAGCTGAAGGTCATCCCCAGTATCAGGAGGTCAACGTTCACTGCGCCTGTGGCGAACAGTGGACCAGCGCCTCGACGAAGAAAGAGCTCCGGATCGAGATCTGCTCGAAGTGCCACCCGTTCTTCACGGGCAAGCAGAAACTCGTCGACTCCGCCGGCCGAATCGACCGTTTCCAGCAGCGCTACAACAAGCGGGACGTGAAGAATTGATGTTCCGGACGATCCGTCGCGGCTGGCTGAGCGGGGCGAAGCTGTTCGCCGGCACGTTCAACGCCGTCACCAACGGCCTGACCTCATCGATGCCTTCGGGCGCCGACCGGAACGTGGACATGCTCGTCGGCGGCCAGGCGGTCATCGAAGGCGTGATGATGCGTGGGCTGAAGGGCTATTCCGTCGCCGTGCGCCAGCCGGACGGCAACATTGCCATCCGGAAGGACACGATCGTCTCGCTCACGACGAAGTACCCGATTCTCAAGACCCCGGTCCTCCGCGGGTCGATCGTTCTGATCCAGTCCCTGGTCCTCGGAATTCGCGCGCTGAACTACTCGGCCAGCGTTTCCAGCGAGGGGAAGGACGGCGAGCCGGAGATGTCGAGCTGGGCGGTCGCGACCTCGATGCTGTTCGCGCTCGCCCTGGGCGTTGGCATCTTCATCCTTGCACCCCTCGGGCTTACGAACCTCATCCGGCACTATCTGCTGCCGGAGATGGGTAACGTCGGCTACAACGTCATCGACGGCATCATCCGCGGGATCTTCTTCTTCCTGTATGTCTACTCGATCTCGTTCATGGACGACATCCGCAGGGTCTTCCAGTACCACGGAGCCGAGCACAAGACGGTTTACACATTCGAAGCGCATGAAGAGCTGACGGTGGAGAACGCGCGGACGAAATCGACGCTCCATCCCCGTTGCGGCACAAGCTTTCTTCTCTTCGTGATGGCGATCTCGATCGTGGTCTTCTCCATGATTCCGGCGACCGCCCCCTTCGTCGTGAAGTTCGGTGCGCGAATCGTGCTGCTTCCGCTGATCGCGGGCCTCGCCTACGAAGTCATCCGTTTCTCGGCCAGGCATCTCGACTCGAAACTCTGCCGTGCTGCGATCACGCCGGGCCTTTGGCTCCAGCGGATCACGACGAAAGAGCCCGACGACGCCCAGCTCGAAGTCGCCATCATCGCGCTAAAGGAAGCACTCGTTTACGACGGGATCGAGGAGAACCGACTCGCCGTCGCTTAGCGGAACTGCTGTATGAATCGATGGGAAGGTGCCGGTTGGTGCTTTCCCATTTCTGTTTGTAGAAAAGTAGACAGTACACACAGGAACACATGTACGAAAAACTGACAGAAATCGAACGTCGCTACGAGGAGCTTCAGCAGAAGATCTCCGATCCGGCGATCGTGTCGGACATGACGAACTACCGTTCGACGATGAAGGCGATCGCCGAGATCGAAGACGTCATCGAGAAATACCGAGAGCTCAAGGCGGTGCAGAAGGCAATCGCCGAGTCGCGCGAGATGATCGAATCCGCGGGGAACGACAACGAGATGCGCGAGCTCGCCGAGCTCGAGCTGGCGAGTCTCATCGAACAGGAGCCGAAGCTGACTTCTGAGATACGGATGCTTCTGCAGCCGAAAGACCCCGACGACGACAAGAACGTTTTCGTCGAGATCCGTGCCGGCACGGGCGGAGACGAAGCATCGCTGTTCGCAGCCGAGATCATGCGGATGTACATCCGTTATGCCGAGCAGAATCGCTGGAAGGTCGACATTACCGACGCGAACTACTCTTCGGTCAACGGCGTCAAGGATGCGACGCTTCTGATCGAAGGCAACAAGGTCTTCTCGCGACTGAAATTCGAGTCGGGTGTACACCGTGTGCAGCGCGTTCCGCAGACGGAGACGCAGGGACGGGTGCATACGTCGGCGATCACTGTTGCGGTGCTTCCCGAGGCCGAAGACATCGACATTCAGGTCAACGAGAAGGATCTGCGGGTGGACACCTTCTGCTCTTCCGGGCCGGGCGGTCAGTCGGTGAATACGACGTACTCGGCTGTCCGGCTTACGCACCTTCCGTCTGGCGTCGTGGTCTCCTGCCAGGACGAGAAATCCCAGATCAAGAACCGAGCGAAGGCTCTCAAAGTTCTCAAAGCGCGGTTGTTCGACATCGAGCGTGAGAAGCGGGAGACGGAGCTATCAGCGCAGCGTAAGGGAATGATCGGAAGCGGTGACCGCTCGGAGAAAATCCGCACTTACAATTTTCCGCAGGACCGCGTGACCGATCACCGTATCGGCCTGACCACGCACAATCTTCCCGCAATCATGGACGGAAATCTCGATGTTCTCATCGAGCCGCTGAACTCCCATTTTCAGGCCGAGAGGATGCGGGAGTCAGTGGAGCAGAAGTGAAAGACCGGATCGACGCAATCCTTCGTAGAGCTCAGGCGGAGTACCTGGAATCTCTCCTTCCGGAGCGGGACGCTCTGCTCGATCGAATGGAGAGATTCGCTGCGGAGAACGACCAGCCGATCGCCGATCCGGAGGTGGCGCAGATGATGCGCATTCTGGTTCGGGCAAAGCGGCCGAGCCATCTTCTGGAAATCGGCACGAACATCGGCTATTCGGTCGTTGTGCTGGGCCGCGAATGCGATGAGGCGGCGGTGATCGAGACGATCGAGATCGATCGAGCCACGCTCGACACAGCGCGCGATTTCGTCGCCGACGCGAAGTTGAAATGCGAAGTGAA
This sequence comes from Thermoanaerobaculia bacterium, assembly GCA_041748075.1. Taxonomy (GTDB): domain Bacteria; phylum Acidobacteriota; class Thermoanaerobaculia; order Gp7-AA8; family Gp7-AA8; genus JBGSYJ01. The sequence continues at coordinate 36,484 of JBGTDX010000109.1, read as the reverse complement.
GTTTCACGAGGGCGCGGCGCTGGATGTACTCTCCCGCCTCGGCGGCCCCTTCGATTTCGTTTTCATCGACTGCGTCAAGACCGAGTACGGTGACTATCTCGATGCAGTGATGCCGAAGCTCGACTCCGGCGCCATGATCGTGTGCGACAACCTGCTCTGGAAGGGACAGGTAGCCGAGGGACCGAGAGACGAAACGCAGCGTGCCTCGACCGCGGTGTTGAGAGAGTTCAACCGCCGGATTAGCAGCGATCCGAAGCTGCTTACGACGATCCTTCCGGTTGGTGATGGTCTGGGTGTGTCGATCGTGCGGTGAGAACTTCTCCCGCTACACGCCGATCGCGTCTACTTCTGCCGCGGTCCTGACGCCCCTCTCTCAGCTGACGCGGAGAGAGGGGTCAGAAGTGGCCTACTTCGATGCGCCGGCGGCTTTGATCGTTCCCTTGACCGGGAGCGTGTAAACCGGATTCGCGGCATCTGTGGTGAAGATCTTCAGGTTGCTGTCGAGAGCGCCGGCCTTGGCGTTCTTGGCCAGTCTGACGGTGATCTCGTACTCCCCCGGCACTTCTGTCGGTTTCGCTTCCGCGGTGACGGCCGGTGAAGCCGACTCCACCTTCGTGACCTTGAACTCCTGAGGAGACCGAAGGCTGTTCGAAGAGATCACGATGTTCTGGGCCGAGTTCTCGCCTGTCGAGACCTCCCCAAAATTCAACACGGTCGGAATTACCTTGTAGCTCGGGCGAACCACGCCGCTGAGATTCAACGAGTACTCGGGCTGATTCTTTGAGTTGGTGACGATATTGATCCGCTCGGCGATGGGACCGACTCTTGCGGTAGGGCCGCCGAGTGTGACGTCGAGCCTGTATTGCGCCTGGCCGTTGCGTCCCTTGCCCGGGATACGCTGGTTGTCCTCGACCTTTGTGATGTCGACCTTCACGTGGTCGCCGGGCACTTCTGCGCGGAGGATCTCGAACGGTTCAATCTCTTCGGTAAACATCGTGACCGACTTCACCTCGGTGTCCCCCTGGATCAGGTTGTAGCGAAGGAAGCCCGCGGGAAACGCCTCGACATACGGCTTGACGATGGCGTGGATGGTGAGCTGTGCGGATGGCGTGTTCGGATCGTTGGTCTCGACGGTGATTCCCCTGGAGGTAGGACCGGAGAACGTCGAAGTGTCCACGTGGGCGCTGATCTTTCCGGTCTCACCCGGCTTGATGATCTTGTCGAAGTCGGCGACCGTGCATCCGCAGGCGGGACGAACCGCGAGGATGTGCAGGTCCGCGTCACCCGTATTCCGGACGACGAAGCTCCAGTCCAGCTTTTCACCCTTGGCGACGGTGCCGAAATCCTTGAGTGGCTCCACGAGGCTGAGGCGCGGTGTTCCGCTGGCCTCCTGGCCGAATGCAACCGATGAAAACGTAAAGGCAACCAGCACCGTGAGAACTGAAACGAGGGCGCGTCTGGACGACATGGGTGATTCCTCCTGTTGGTGAAGCGGGATATCCCGGGAACTGTGTCTGGGAACAGCCCTCTTCAGCGTTGCTATTCCATGGATCCTACTCGAAAATCGAGCGGATCCGGCGCTATTCCAAGCACCGGTTATGCACTATTGCTGCTTTCTGTCCCTGCAGTGCCCCTGGCACGGCAGCAATCCGAACGAATCAGTGAGGAACTCGAATGCCCCATGTTCACACTCCCGGTGATGTCCGGCGCATCTACCTGATCGGCATCTGCGGGACGGGCATGGCGTCCCTGGCCGGAATGCTCGAGGCCCGGGGTTTCGAGATCGGAGGCTCGGATGAGCACGTCTACCCGCCGATGTCGACTTACCTCGAGCGTCTGGGAATCAAAGTCCTCGAAGGCTATACGAAGGAGCACCTCGAGACGTTTCGCCCCGATCTGGTTGTGATCGGGAACGCCGCTGCGATCACCAATCCCGAAGCGGCAGCGGTTCTGGAGATGGATCTCCCCTATATCTCGATGCCCGAGACGATCTATCACCTTTTCATCAAGGGCAAACATTCGATCGTCGTGACCGGAACGCATGGCAAGACGACTACGACGTCGCTTTTGGCCTGGATGCTGGAAGCGGCGGGCCGCGATCCCGGCATGGTCGTGGGAGGCATTCCGGTCAACTTCGGTCAGAATTTCAAGCTGGGAGAGGGTGAGCACTTTGTCATCGAGGGGGACGAATACAACACCGCATTTTTCGACAAGGGCCCGAAGTTCCTCCACTACGCGGCAAACACGCTGATTCTGAACAATATCGAGTTCGATCACGCGGACATCTACGAGAACCTCGACGCGATCGTCGCAGCATTCCGGGCGGCCGTACGCCAGGTGGCCCCTGAGGATGTGATCATCGCAAACGGGGACGATCCGAACGTCAGGCCGCTCCGGGACGAGGCAATGGCGCGCTGGTTCACTTTCGGAATGGGTACGGACTGCGACATCCGGGCAACGGACATCGAGTTCACGCGGGAGCGGTCCGAGTTCACTGTCTACTGGGAGGGTCAGGAGTGGCGCCGTTTCAGCTCGACTCTCTCCGGGCAGCACAATGTTCTCAACGCCCTGGCGAACATCGCGGCCTGCCGGCTGCTCGGAGTCCAGGCGGAAGAGATTCAGAAGGGCCTGGAGACTTTCGAAGGCATCCGGCGCCGGATGGAAGTTCGGGGCGTCGAGCGGGGCGTGACGGTCATCGATGATTTCGCGCACCACCCGACCGCCATCGAAACGACGCTCAACGGTGCGCGCTCGCGTTACCCGGGGAGCCGGATCTGGGGCGTCTTCGAGCCGAAGTCGATCTCGTCGGGCCGGAAGGAATTCGAGGAGGGTTACGAAAAGGCATTCCGTCAGGCGGATCGCGTCATCATCGGACCCATCTTTCATAAAGAGCGGTTCGTCAACCGCTACGGAATCGAGAAGATGATGTCGGTACCGAATATCGTCGCAAGCCTCGAGGGACACGGGATTCCGGCCGAGCAGATCGATGGCTTCGAAGAGATCGCCCGAAGGATCGCCGACGAGGCGAAAGACGGCGACGTCGTGATCGTGATGTCTTCCGGCGCATTCGGCGGGGTTCACGAGAAGATTCTCGCGGCGCTGAAAGAGTGAAGGCCGCGGAATACAACCCCACCTGACTCCGTTTTCAGCTCGTTACGCAGCAGCCTCCGCAGTTTTTAACCCATATCAGGAGTCAGTGAAATGCCCGAAAAGAAAGCACATGAAGTCCTCCGGAAGCACAACATTGCCATCGAGGATGTTCGCGAAAGAAAGACCTCGCTGCATCACCTCCGCAATGTGGTCCATTCCGAGAGCCTTCCGTTCGACGTCTTTCAGGCGCTGGTCCGGCTACGCCGTTGATCGGGGTCAGGTGCGGCCCCCCCGGGCACGCTTGATTTCCGCCTGCGTCAACAGTAAACATTAGACCTGCACCACCGGTCCCGGGAGGAAGACGATTTTGAGTTTGACAAGCGAGGCGAAGCCACTCATCGAGAGCAGGAAATTCGAGGAGGTGGAAGCGCTCTGGCTGGCCAGACTCGAATCGAATATCTCAGACGTGGAGGATTTCCTCGCCACCGCCAGAGCCCTCAGAAAGGCCGAGGAGCGGGGACGCTCCGATGCGCTTCTGGGTCTTCTCGGCGACGCGCTCGTCGCCCGTGAAGATTGGGCGGGACGGCTCAAGGTTCTCAAAGAAATCGGTCGACTCGCAAAGCAGCCCGCAAATCTCCGGAAGGAGTTTGAGGAAGCGTTGACCGGCACCTACTCTTCGAGACCCAACTTCTCGCGAGTGATGGAGCACGTGAAGTTTTCCGACCCGAGCGGCAATCCTGTCGAGAAGGCCGAGAAAGTCGACGGAGCGCTCCTTTACGACGAGGGTGAGGTTTACTTCATGGCAGGCCGGGGCGCAGGTGCCGTGATCGAGCTGAACCTCGACCTCGGCATCTGCAGACTCGATTTCGAGCGGGACAAGCGAGTGTCCGTTCCCCTTGGTGCAGCGCAGAAGTTTCTCATCCCTCTCCCGCCCGGTCACATACTCCGCGAAAAGATTGAAGATCCCGAGGGTTTGAAAGCAACGGTTGCGAAGTCTCCGGCAGAGACGTTTGCCCGGCTTCTCCAGAGTTTCGGGAGACCCATGACGGCGTCCGAGGTGAAGGACGCGATGATCGGGGTAGTGCCGGAAGCGCGATGGAGCTCGTGGTGGGCTTCCGCTCGCAAGAACCCGCAGATCATCATCAGCGGCGCCGGCGCGCGCGCGAATTACTCCTGGAGTGCCTCGAGTGAGGCAGCCGAGGATACGATCCGGAAGGACTTTGGTCGGGCCGCGACGCGGGCAAAGCTGGAACTGGCGAAGAAGCACAGCGCTCGAAGCTCCGCCCTTGCGGACCATTTTTCACAGACGCTTGCGACGCAGGCGGCAAAAGAGGCAAAGACGGATCCGGCGCTCGCGTGGGAGATTCTCGCAGTTCTCGAGAAGCTGCCGGGAGAATTCGATACGGAGCTCGATGCGACCGAGATGCTCGTCGGGCCGCTCGCATCGCGCATCGTGGCTGCTGTCTCCGACAGGACGCTCCGCGAAAAAGCACTCCGGGACATACGCGAGCGACATCCAGAGTGGCCGAAAGTCTTCTCCGAGGTGTTCTTCATCGATGAGGATCCGCGGATTCTCACGCTGATCATGAATGAGCTGGAAGTTGCGCATCCCCGGCTCTGCGAACGGCTGATCGATGAGACGCTGCGATATCCCCGGCGTCATCCGAAGGCGTTCTACTGGTATTGCTCCCGGCTCGCTGAGCGGGACGAGATTCCCGAAAAGGCTCCGTATGCGTTGTTGTTTCAGCTGCTCGACGCCATCGGATCGGACGAGTTCGGCCCGCTGAAGCCGCGGCTGCGGGAGTTCTTCGACAAGGGCGCACTCGGTATTCAGATCGTAATGAAGACCGACAACGAGGAGCAGGCAAGGAAACTGGTCGACACGCTCGAGCGTTACGGACTTCTCGAAGAGTACCGCCGGGACATCCTCCGTACGGCCGCACTGATGAAGTTCCCGTCACTCCGGGAGCCTCAGGTCGAAGTCTTCTACACCACGTCGGAATCGTTCGCGGCGAAGCGCGAAGAGCTCGAAAATCTCAAGAAAGTCGAGATCCCGGCGAATTCGAAAGCGCTTCAGGAAGCTCGCGAGATGGGCGACCTTCGTGAGAACTTCGAGTACAAGGCAGCGAGGGCCCGCGCCGAGTATCTCTCCGCGCGCGTGGGCGAGTTGCAGGCTGACCTCGCGCGCGCCCGCGTGCTCGATCCCGACACAGTCGATATCTCATCGGTTCGTATCGGGACCAGAATCGCACTTCGCAATGGTGATGAGAGTCGTGAAGTCACGATTCTCGGACCGTGGGAGTCCGATCCTGAACGCGGGATCTACTCGAGCCAGGCCGACGTCTCAAAAGCCATCCTCGGACACACCCAGGGGGACATCGTCTCGTTCATGGGGAATGACTATGAGATTGTTGGGATTGCGAAATGGCGGGAATGATTTGCAGGTAGGCCCTACATTCCATCCAACAGCTTCTGCCGTTTCGAGGAGTACTCTTCCTGAGTGATGAGCCCATCGTCCAGAAGGGATTTCAGCTGGCGGATCTGGTCGGCCGACGAAGGTGTGGCGGCCGGGGGAGCCGCTCCGCGGCCTTGATGGCGATATTCTTCCGACGCTCCGAGGATGGCTCTCTGGAATGCGATCGGGCTCTCGATCCCACGGAAGGTCGTGGTCCCGGTTTCGCTTGCGGTGTCGATCTCGACATCGCCGAAATTGAGCATGCGGCCCAGGAACGTCTGACGGTGTTCTACGTTGTTGATCTTGTCGAGGTAGGAGCTTCCCGAGTGCTTGGAAATGATGCCGGTCTGTTTCAATACGCGCCGGTTGGTCAGGATGTAGTGATTGGTCGACAGGGCGATCCAGGTGTTGACGATCGTGAACATCAGAGGAAGTGAGAGCGCACCGGCGATGATCCAGGTGAGCATGTTGCCGGTGCGAGACCAGAAGACGATGGCCACGAGCCCCAGGAGGACCAGAAGGATCAGCGACACGTTGAGCGCGATTCGAGTCAGTTTTGCGACATAGAGAATCGTTTCATTCGGTTGGAGCTGCTCTTTGATGGATCGCATCGGGTCTCCCTGGTATTCGAGGCGGCGAACTTGGCGAGGATGTCGGGCGAGCCTTCATTCTGAACGAATCGGGGAATTTTCCGAAGTCCCGTTTCGAATATCGATGAGGCGTGTTAAATTCTGTCGCCGTAATCGGAGGGGGAGAATGACCTATATCATTGCCGAGCCGTGCATCGGAACCAAGGACACCGCGTGTGTCGATGTCTGCCCGGTGGATTGCATTCATCCGCGGAAGGACGAGGCGGATTTCGAAGCTGCGACCATGCTGTACATCGACCGGGAGGTCTGCATCGACTGCGGTGCCTGCGAACCGGCCTGCCCGGTACAGGCGATCTTTCCGGAGGATCTGGTGCCGGAGAAATGGCACAACTTCATCAAGCTGAATGACGAACATTTCGGTTACGGCTAGACCCGATCGATCCCTGACACACGGGAGTGTCCGGCCCGGTCTGTCCTCTTTCCCGGAAATGTGTCCTTATGCTGAGACAGGGCGCGTCAAGCGCGATCGTCCATCACTCCAAGGAACGCGGAGGGGACGCCTAAACCACTAAGGCAGCGAACTTGCAGCGCTTCGGCTCGCTCTGATAGTCACTCTCGAGGTGCAGCGGCTTGCAACCGCGGGCTGTCCGGGCACTAATATAGGGTGAACCGCTGTCCGGGATGCCGGACGGTTCGCCAACCAGGAGCCGACGCGAATGACCCGCACGTTGCCGCTTTTCCTGTCCCGATCCCTTCTGCTGTCTGCAGTCTTTCTCATGCTCAGCGCTGACGCCAGCGGGCAGTACTTCGGCCGCAACAAGGTGCAGTGGGAGCGATTCGACTTCAAGGTACTGCAGACCGCCCACTTCGACATCTACTACTACGATGAGTCGGCTCCTGTCATCGAAGACGTGGGTCGCGTCGCGGAGCGGTGGTACGAGCGTCTTTCGGCCGTGTTCAACCACGAGTTCGCGCGCAAGCCCATCGTTCTCTACGCAAACCATCCCGACTTCCAGCAGACGACCACGACCGGCGGCTTCATCGGCGAGGGCACAGGCGGATTCACGGACTCGATTCAGAATCGGATTGTCATGCCGCTGACAGCGAGCTTCGCAGAGACGGATCACATCATCGGTCATGAGATGGTGCACGTGTTCCAGTACGACATCTCGAACCGGCAGGGGCAACGGCCTGGTCAGCAGCGCTTCAGACTCGAGCAACTTCCACTCTGGATGATCGAGGGCCTCGCCGAGTATCTGTCGCAGGGTCGGGAGGACCCGCAGACAGCGATGTGGATGCGCGATGCGACACTCAACGACCTTCTTCCCGACCTCCGGGAGCTGAGCCGTGACCCTCGCCTCTCGCCTTACCAGTATGGTCAGGCATTCTGGGCGTATATCGGAGGCCTTTACGGCGACGGACGGGTGATCGACCTGTTCCTGGCTTCGGGTCTTTACGGCATCGAGCAGGCCTTTGTCCGTGTGCTGGGTGTTTCGGCCGAGCAGGTGTTCGCCGACTGGCACGCGGCAACCCGGCTTCAGTACGAGCCGGTCGTCCTTCGCCGCTGGCCGGAGGCGAGACTCGGCAGTCCTCTCATCACGGATTCGAGCCCGCGGGCGATCAATGTCTCGCCGGCAGTCAGTCCCGACGGACGGTGGGTCGCATTCCTGTCGTCCCGGGAGCTGTTCTCGATCGGTTTGTTCCTTGCGGACGCGAGCTCCGGCGAAGTCGTCGCGACTCTCGCATCGGCTGCCGCCAGTCCGCACATCGATGCGCTTCGCTTCATTGACTCGGCCGGAACCTGGTCCCCGGACGGCGCGAAGTTCGCGTTCATCGTGTTCGAGAGGGGGGACAACCGACTTGCCATCCTCGATGTCGCCTCCCGGAGAATCGAGAAAAGAATCAAAGTTCCGGGTGTCGATGCGCTTTCGAATCCCGCCTGGTCACCGGATGGCCGGACCATCGCGCTCTCCGGCCAGGCCCGCGGAGTCACCGACATTTTTCTTTACGACATCGAGAGCGGCCAGGTCCGGCAGCTGACGAGTGATCGTTACACCGCCATCCATCCTGCCTGGTCACCGGACGGTCGCACGATCGCGTTCGCTACCGATCGCGGCCCGGGGACGGACTTCACACAGCTCAAATACGGCAAACTGAAAATCGCAACGATCGACGTTGCGAGCGGCTCGGTGTCGGTCCTATCCCTGCTGGGAGAGGCCAGACACAGCAACCCACAGTATTCACCCGACGGCAGCTCGATCTACTTCATCGCGGATCCCGAGGGTTCGGCGGACATATTCCGGCATGACCTGGCCGGAGGCATCAGAAGAATAACGAACGTCGTTACGGGAGTGAGCGGAATCGTCGAGATGTCGCCCGCCCTTTCAGTGGCGTCCCGGACAGGTCAGGTGTACTACTCGCTCTTCAACAGAGGGCGGTTCGATATTTACACCGTTGCCTCGGGCGATCTTGCGGGTGAGGTCGTCACCGCGAGTCTCGCCGAGGGCACGGCGCAGGCGGGAGTTCTTCCGCCCCCGTCGCCAACCCAGCAGGGAACGGTGGCGAGCTATCTGGACCGTCCCGCCGCGGGGCTTCTGGCGTCCAACATCGACTTCGCCCGGCGTGATTACAACCCCAGGCTTCGCCTGACGTATCTGGGACCTCCAACGATCGGTATCGGAGCGGACACTCAGGGCGCCGCGGCCTATGGCGGATCAGTCAGCGCGTACTTCAGCGATGTACTCGGCGTTCACAACGTCGGGATCAGCGTGCAGGGTGGATCGAGCAGCACGAGCATCGGCAGCGCGATCGGCGCGGAACTGATCTATCTGAACCGCGGTCAGCGAGTTCACTACGGGGCGGCCGCTTCCCACATCCCTTATGTGAGCGCCTTCACGACAGTCGCTCGAGATACGGTGATCGTCGACGGGCAGGAAATTCTTGCGGACATCTATCAGCAGCGGCGGGAGATCGTAACGGTCGATCAGTTGCAGCTGCTGTCTCAATATCCGTTCGGCCTCACCAGACGCGTCGAGGTCAATGGCGGCTATCTCCGCTACGGGTTCGATGCAGAGGTCGAGCAAATCATCGCGGTCGGCAACCGGATCATCGACCGGCAGACTTTCAGTCAGGATGCGCCGGAAGCAATCAACCTGTATCAGGGTAGTGCTGCTTTCGTCGGCGACAGCTCGTTCTTCGGTTTTGTCTCGCCGATTCGCGGTACCCGATACCGCTACGAGGCGGGAGCCGTGACCGGAGATCTCGACTATCAGACGGGTCTCGCAGACTGGCGGCGGTACTTCTTTCGCCGGCCTGTGACATTGGCCGTGCGGGGCCTGTTCTTCGGCCGGTTCGGCGAGGACGCGGAGAGCGGACGGCTTCGCCCGCTATTCGTCGGCAATAGCGCACTGGTGCGTGGTTACGAGGCGGGCTCATTCAATCCTGAGATCGAGTGTTCACCCACACCCTCGGGTACCGGATGCCCGGAATTCGAACGCCTGGTGGGAAGCAGGATCGGTATCGCAGGTATCGAACTGCGCCTTCCACTGTTCGGGACTGACGAGTTCGGCCTGATCAACATGCCTTTCCTCCCGACCGAGCTCGTTGGATTCGTGGACGGCGGAGCCGCGTGGACCAAAGACGAATCCGCCGACTTCACGTACGAGACCGACACCACCGCACGCGTGCCTGTGTTCAGCGCGGGCCTGGCAGCCAGAATTCTCCTGGGCGGTTACATACCGATCGAGTTCTATTACGCCTACCCCTTCCAGCGACCCGAAGAAGACGGCGTGTTTGGTTTCGCAATTCATACGGGATGGTGACGGGGTGTAATGAGCAGGCAGTGCTGGAACGCTCAGCGGAGAGCCGGTGGTTCGCTGACTCCAGCCCTCTTTTCGCGACTTCCTCTATGCCGAACGTCACGCTCGCGGTATGATCTGCGCCCTATGAAAGTGGACGTTCGCAAGGCAGACGACGTGGTAATTGTCGACTTCGATGGCAGGCTGGTCGCTGGCGTTGGAGACGAACTGTTGTCCGAAGTGATCAATGAACTGCTCGCCGGAGACTGGAAGAAGATTCTCCTGAACCTGACGAAGGTCGATTCGATCGACAGTCTGGGGCTCGGCGAACTTGTGCAGAGTGTCAAGATCGCGCAGCGTTTCGGCGCCTCGCTTCGCCTTCTGAAGCCTCAGGAGCGTGTTCGCCGTACCCTCCACCTCTCGATGCTGCTTCCGCTTTTCGAGATCCATGAGTCGGAGTCCGAAGCGCTATCCAGTTTTTCCAGCGCGAACTGAGCGCGACTTGCCTGGCAGATAGCACTTTCGAGCCGCTTTGTATTTTTTCGCGCCGGCACCGGGACCTGAGAAGAGCTGCAGGTCACAGTGCAGAGCGCAATGACGACATCCACCTTCATCGGCGAAGCTTTGCCATCCCTGGGAGAGGGCCGGGCCGGGTCTCGTCCTTCTCTGTTCGCGCCCCCTCTCAAACCCCGGCTGCAGAGAATTACCCTGGCCGAGCAGCTGGTCGGTGAAGCCGACGGGAAGAAGGCGATCGTGATCGACCTCTCGCTTTCCGGAGCTCTGATCGCGCAACAGTTCAGAGCGGAGGTAGGGAGCCGGATCCGGCTTCAGTTCGACTGGCGTGGCGAGACGGTCATTGCCGACTGCGAAGTCATGAGAGCGCAGCTTCACGCCGCACCAGTCCGGCCGGAGGCGCGCGCGATTTACCGCTCCAGCGTTGCCTTCCATCGCTTTATCGGCGAATCGGAGAGAGTTCTCCGTGGGATGGTCGATGAGCTCGTGACCCGCGCACTGGACGAGCGCAAGGCAAACGCGAAGGGCATTCTTCCCATCATGGCGAGCTCGGTCCAGACTGGACGGAAGGGGCGGGGCTATATGACGCTCGTCTTCGTGCAGGGAGTCTGGAGGCGTTGCGAGACCGTTCACCCCGAGCAGCCGGACGGAGACGGCTTCACGGTATCCATCGACGAGGATCCCGAACAGATCGAGATGTTATGCGAGGCGTGGGAAAACGCGGAGCCTTCACATCGCAGGATGATCCGGGAGATGGCTCGGATCAGCATCTCGAATCAGGAAGGGATCCCGGCGCGACGTTACGAGCCTTGAAAGAGTTTTGGAGTGCAGCCCTCTCCCGTTGTGGAATCGCAGGGTGTTCCCGCCGCAATGACATCCCTCCAGCATCACACTTTGTTCGCGCGCAGTTCGTCGAGCGGGTAGAAGGTACCGCGCCACCGGATTCCGCCATCTCGAATCGTTCGCAGCGAGGCTTTCCAGAGGATGAAGAAGAAGAAGATCGTGGCGAGCGGATAGCCGAGAGCGTGCCAGAAGGAGAATCCTGCGTGACGGGCGAGAGTTCCGACGAGCAGGAGGAGCAACACGACGGTTGCGACATTCAGCAGCAACACAGTGCCCGAGGTGATCCCCAGCGCGATGAAGGGCCAGATGCTCAGGAGGAACTGAACGAGCGTCGCACCGATCACGAGGCTCATCCGGTAGTTCAGGCCCGAGAACGAGTTCTTCATCAGGCCCTCGACCAGGGCGGGCACCGATGAGTACCACTCGACCTCAATCAGGCGCTGGGCGGCCGCAAGCTCCTGACGGCCGCCGTGCATCTTGATGATTTTTCCGAGCATCATGTCATCATCCGGCCGCATCTTGATGCGTTCGTGCCCCCCGACCGCCCGGTAGGTCCGGGCGAGAACCATGTTGAACGCGCCGATACCCACGTGCGCCTTACGCTTCGGGTCGCCTGCCCTCCAGCCTCTCGAGTAAAGTGAGAAGAAGAATGTGAAGGCTGTGAAGAACATCGCAAGAATGACCGAGCGGGCCGGAATTCGAGGAGTCGCGGCCAGATGATCGAGTCCCCGCTCCCTCATGTGGGCCACGGCGGCCCGAAGCGTAGAGGGATGCATCACCACGTCGGCGTCTGTGAAGAGAAGGATCTCTCCCGAAGCTTCGTACGCGGCTCGGTGCAGGGCGTTACACTTTCCAAGCCAGCCATCGGGCAGATGGGTGATGTGGATGACCCGGAGCCGCTCGTTTCCGGTCGCAATCCGATCGAGGATCGCTCCTGTCGAGTCGGTAGACCTGTCGTCGACCGCCACGATCTCCAGGTCCGGGTAGTCGAGGGATAGCACCGAGCGCAACGCCTGCTCGAGGTCTTTTTCCTCATCGCGCGCAGCAAGAATCACCGACACCCTCGGCCAGACTCCATCGAAGTCGGTCGGTATCGGACTGAGCCGCACGATCAGCCTGTTTGCCATGAGGAACTCCACGGCGAGCGCGAGGTGGTAGGCCAAGGTGAGAATGCCCAGAACGAGGAGAGCCAGTTGCACCGGATCATCATTGCATGCAGATGCGCGGGAGCGCACAGCAGGGGGCCCTCCAGCCCGCTCCTTGAATCTTCCACACCTATGAGGAATCATGTACGCCGCCGGAATGAAAGCGGCGAGTGACATGAACAACCGGGAGCCCATGAATGAGTGAAACGTTGAGCAGTCTGTATCCTGAGCACTTCGAGGTCATGGCCACCCGTCATGACAGGGCGCTGAACGCCGCGGACTTCGATCATCTGGTGATCTACGGCGGCTCTCAGCACATGATCTTCCTGGACGATATGCCGTATCCGTTCAAAGTGAATCCACACTTCAAATCGTGGTTGCCGATTCTGGAAAATCCGAACTGTTTCCTGATCTACACGCCGGGAAAAAAGCCGCGGCTTCTCTACTATCAGCCGGTCGATTTCTGGCACAAGTCCGCTGCAGATCCCGCCGGGTTCTGGACGGATTTCTTCGACATCACGATGATCGCATCGCCCGAGGAGGCGAAGCAGCACGTGCCGTCGACGGAGCGAACAGCCTGGATCGGAGAGCGCGACGCGCTGATCGACGCCCTGGCCGTCGAGAACCTCAATCCCCAGGTGCTGGTCGATTCGCTTCACTTCGACCGGGCCTGGAAGACAGCCTACGAGATCGAATGCATGCGACGGGCGAACGCGCTGGGATCCCGGGCGCACCGGGTGGCTGAGCGAGCTTTCCGATCCGGAGCCTCCGAATACGAAATCCACCTCGAGTACATGCGCGCGTGCGATCACAATGAGCACCAGCTCCCGTACGGCAACATCATCGCCCTGAACGAGAATGCTGCCGTGCTTCACTACCAGCACCAGGAGCGCGATGCGCCCGATGAAGTCCACTCCTTTCTGATCGATGCGGGAGCGAGCTTTCATGGGTACGCGAGCGACATCACGCGAACCTACTCGCGGAGCAGCGACGAGTTTCAGGATCTCATTGACGCCATGGATCGTGTTCAGCTCGAGCTCTGCGCGGAAGTCCGTCCGGGACTCGACTACCGGGCCTTCCACATGCTGGCTCACAGGAAGATCGGCTCGATCCTCCGGGACTTCGACTTCATCACCGTCGATGCCGGAGCCGCGGTTGAGAGCAGCTTGACGAGCACATTCTTTCCTCACGGACTCGGTCATTACATCGGCCTTCAGGTGCATGACGTCGGAGGATTCATGGCATCGAAACAGGGAGACACGATTCCCAGACCCGAAGGCCAGCCGACCTTACGGCTCACCCGGGAGGTCCAGCCTACTCAGGTATTCACCGTGGAGCCGGGACTCTATTTCATCGATTCGCTGCTTGCAGACCTCCGGAAATCCGAGCACGCGAACCATGTCAACTGGGATCGAGTGGACGCGTTCCGAAAGTATGGAGGCGTGAGGATCGAAGACGATCTCGTCGTGACCGAGACGGGAGCGGAGAATCTCACCCGCGATCAGTTTGCTGCTCTGCCGGCGGACTGAACGTCAGACCCAGTTTTTGCGCCGGGTTTCGCTTCGCAATCAACTCATCTTCCGAGGAAAGATCGATGAAAGTTCGTTACATGACTCCATTCTGCGCAGCGCTGCTGCTTGTGCTGTCCGCCATTGATCTCGAGGCCCAGACGAAGGAGCCCATCTCTCACGAATCGCTCTGGATGATGAAGCGCGTGGGGAGCCCGAGCCCCTCGCCGGACGGATCCATGGTCGTGTTTTCGGTCACCGAGCCGGCTTATGACGAGAAGGACCAGGTGATCGATCTCTGGATCGCTCCCGTGAACGGCAGCGCACCGGCGCGAAGACTCACCTCGACAAAAGGAGGCGAGAGCGATGTCGCATGGAGTCCGGACAGCAGGCGCATCGCGTTTGTCGCGAAACGCGAGGGAGACGAGGTCAATCAGATTTATGTCCTGAGTCTGGCTGGTGGCGATCCCATACGAATCACGTCGGTTCCGATGGCTGCGCGCACGCCGCGCTTTAGTCCGGACGGTGCCATGATCGCCTTCCAGAGCGCCGTCTATCCGGGCGCGACCGACGTCGAGTCGAATCGGAAGATCGTCGCCGAGCGGAAAGAGGCTAAATTCAAAGTGCGGATCTACGAGGGCTTTCCAATCCGGCGATGGGATCGGTGGCTCGATGATGCCCGGACGCACCTGCTGGTCGTCTCCCCGAACGAAGCGGGGGCGAGCCCGAGGGATCTTCTTGCCGGTACGTCACTTTCCGCGCCCGGCTTCGCGGCAGGACCCGCTTCCGGATCGAGCGACAGCCTGAACCCGGCATGGGCGCCGGACGGTCGCTCCATTGTGGTGGTCGCCACTCTGGAGCGTGACAGGTCGGCCCGGGCCTCGGTTTCCACGCACCTTTTCGAAGTGCCGCTCGCAGGAGGAGAGATCCGCCAGCTCACTACCGGCACCACCAGCTACGATTCGCCGCAGTTCAGTCCCGATGGTCGAAGGTTGCTGTTTCGAACCAGTGAAGATCACAGCACGATCTACGCGCTCAATCGCCTGGCCTCCTCACCGTGGCCGTGGACTGGTGAGACCCGAACGCTGACCGCGGAGTTTGATCGTTCCGTGGGCGGATTCGCAGTGACACCCGACAGCCGCACCGTGTACTTCACGGCAGAAGCCTCCGGACTCGAGAACATTTATTCAGTTCCGGCGGCAGGCGGAAAGGTGGATCTGCGGGTGCAGCCGCAACGCGGGGTCTACACCTCCCTTACGATCCCTGAGAAAACTGCGACGCCGATCCTGATTGCCAACTGGGGAAGTTCCATTGAACCGAACGAAATCGTGCGGATCGACCCGTCCGCGCGCACTCATCGCGCGCTGACGAGTTTTGCGACCGCCGAAGCTGCGAGGATCGACTGGCAGCCGTTGAGGCACTTTACGTTCACGACCGGGGAAGGACGTCAGATTCACAGCATGATGGCGCTCCCGCCGGGATTCGACGAGTCGAAGAAGTATCCGCTGTTCGTTCTAATCCACGGCGGCGCGCACAACATGTGGCGGGATGCCATAACGCTCCGCTGGAACTACCACCTACTTGCGCAGCCCGGCTATATCGTCCTGCTGACGGACTATCGCGGCTCGACGGGATACGGCGAGCAGTTTTCCCTGGACATTCTGGGCGATCCGCTCAAAGGTCCAGCCGAGGACATCAACGCTGCGGCCGACGAAGCGATCCGACAATTCCCATTCATCGACGGCTTCAGACAGGCAGCAGGCGGAGCCAGCTACGGCGGGCATCTCGCGAACTGGCTCCAGGGAACCACGACGCGGTACAAGGCGCTGATCAGCCACGCAGGACTCGCGAACCTCGAATCGCAATGGGGAACGAGCGATGTGATCTATGGCCGTGAACTGATGGCGGGCGGACCGCCGTGGGAACAGAGCGCGGTTTGGCGCGAGCAGAACCCCATCAGGCTTGCGGGGAACTTCAAGACGCCCATGCTGCTCTCCGTGGGAGAGAACGACTTCCGCGTGCCCCTCAACCAGACGATCGAAATGTGGAGCGCGCTGCAGCGTATGCAGGTGCCTTCACGGCTCCTCGTCTGGCCGGACGAGAATCACTGGATCCTGAAACCGGAGAACAGCCGGGTGTTCTATCAGGAGGTGCATGGATGGCTGGGGAAGTGGGTGGGTGGGACGAATGACGAATGACGAATGACGAATGACGAATGACGAATGACGAATGACGAATGACGAATGACGAATGACGAATGACGAATGACGAATGACGAATGACGAATGACGAATGACGAATGATGATGGGAGGCGAGGGCAGTTCGACTCGACGACCTGGTTTGACCCTGGCTGCTCGCCATGAATCTGATACTGCTCTTTGATGAAGATTTCGTGGATGAAGATCGCGTGCGTTTGCGGGGACGAAGGCTCAGCCACGTATTGAAAGTCCTCCGTGCGCGGGAGGGAGACGAACTGGTAGTCGGCCGACGCGGAGGGTCTGTCGGCACCGGCACGGTCACGCAGATTTCCGCCGAGGCGCTCGAGATGCAGGTCGTGCTCGATCGGGAGCCGCCTCCTGCCGCCGCACTCACTCTCGTTCTTTCGCTCCCCAGGCCGAGCGTGCTGAGCCGCGTCATCGCTTCGGCAACCGCCCTCGGCGTCAAGCGGATTTTTCTCATCAACTCGTGGCGCGTGGAGCGGAGCTTCTGGGGCAGCGCGCGGCTCTCCGACGCGAGCCTGCACGATGATCTCGTGGAGGGACTCGAGCAGGCGAAGGACACCATCTTTCCCTCGATCGAGCTTCGCCGGCGTTTCCGGCCGTTCGTCGAGGACGAGCTTCCCGCCATCGCTTCCGGTACGCTGGGGCTCGTTGCTCACCCTTCGGCAGCGGCCGAGTGCCCTTCGATGGTCCGTGGCCCTGTCACGCTGGCCATAGGGCCCGAGGGTGGCTACATTCCGAACGAGATCGAGATGTTCGAGCGCTGCGGCTTCGAGGCGGTTCGCTACGGCGAGCGGACTCTGAGGGTTGAGCCGGTGATTCCTGCGCTTATCGGCAGACTGGGTTTCTAGAGGCGTGGGCGGTCTGCTCTCGTTCCCCCCGCAGCCCACTTCTGTTCGGCACTGATCTATCGGCACGCTTCTTGACTCACCTTTGTGCATTATGGCGAACCCAGGAAACGATACGGCCCGGCGTCAGGAAGCCGATTCCTCGTCTGAGAACGAGGCTCGGATCTGTTCGAAGTGTGGACATCAGGGGGCTGAGCAATCACGATTCTGCCCCGAATGCGGTGCCCGCGTTCCACTTCTCAGACCGCATGAGATCTTCGACGACCGGTATGAGGTCATCCGCGTCCTTTCGCAGGGTCCGGCGACGGAAGTCTACGAGGTGCGTCATCTCGAGCTTGGCGAACCGCGAAGTATCAAGATCCTTCGCCCGGAGTTGTTTCTGGAGGAGAGCCAGACGCTGAGATTTCGCCGGGAGGCGAAGCTGGCCAGCCGGATCCGGCATGCGAACGTCGCGGAGCTCTACGACTTCGTTGCGATGAAGGATGGCGGCTACTACATGGTGTGGGAGTACTTCGACGGTAGAACTCTGCGAGAGTGGTCTGACGAAGGAGCGGCATCCGACGCCCTTGCCGTCGTGGATGTCGGCATCCAGGTGCTTAACGGGCTTGGGGCAATCCATGCCGCCGGCATCGTTCATCGAGACATCTCGCCCGAGACCATTCTGATCGCCGAGGGGGCAGGTGCAACGCGCGAGGGTTCGGCATTCCGGGCGAAGATCGCGGACCTTGGGATCGCCAAGGGACTCGATCCGAGCGTCGACGATGCCGCCACCGAAGTGGGGCGATTCATGGGCAACGTGCAATACAGCTCGCCCGAACAGGCTGGGATGTCCGATGAGCAACTCGATGGCAGAAGCGATCTCTACTCTCTTGGGGTGACGCTCTACGAGATGCTGTCGGGAGATCTGCCTTTTCGCGCGCTCACGCCGCAGGGCTATCTGGAGCGTCACGTCAGTGCGACGCCGCGCCCGTTGAACGAAGCTGCGCCGGACGCGGATTTCCCCGCGAGTCTCGATTCGGTCATTTCAAGATCGATCCAGAAGGATCGCGAGAAGCGATATCAGACGGTTGCAGAATTTCGCGATGCACTGCTGGAAGCGAGAAAAGACCTATCGGAAAGCAACCGCCCTCTGGCCGCTTCGAAGGGAAACGTCGCCGTTGAGCGGCTCCCCGCCACGGCCGCTGTTCCGGTCATCCCTTCAAACATAATCGAGAGTTCTTTGTCTGACACGAAAGCAGATGACCGGCACAGGGAGAGCGAGCCGGCGGCTTTCGTGAGCACGGAACAGTCCGCATCCGCATCCGTGACTGCAGTCGCTGAGACCTCGTCGGCGCCGGCCACGAAGGCGCCTGTTGTCATTCCCGTACCGGACCACGCTCCGGCGGAACCGGTTGTTGAACGTTCCGGATTCGAAACAACGACGCTCGAGTCTTCTGCCGCGACCCGGGACGTTTCAGCGAACAACACGTACGATCCGCTTGCGCGCAAGAAGTTTCAGTGGGGACTCTGGATTCCTCTGCTGGTCCTCGGAGGACTGATTCTGTGGGGGATCTGGGTCATGACCCGACCGGGGCCGGATGAGCAGGAAGGAACGCTTGCGATCACTGCCACTTCGACAGGAGTGCCGGCGGACGCCACCGAGGCAGACGGAGTGACGAGCAAAGTTTCATCCGTGGCGCAGCTGCCGCCGAACATCATCGAGGGATCGGATGGTTTGGGCGCTGGTGACGGATCCATTCTCCGGGAGATTCCGGCAGATCCAACTGCTTCAGGTGGCGAACCTGCGGACCTCACGGCGCAGCCGGGCCAGCTCACGCCGACGCAGGCTGAAAGCCCGGCCGTAGCCGACCCCCAATTCCCCAACCCACAGGTATCCGAACGGGAGGCGATCAACATCATCGTGACCGGTGTAAACCGCACGAACTACTACGGCGTCGAAGCGCGATGTCTCGGCGTGGGAAGCTCACGCTACGTGAATGGCGGCTACACGATCGAGCTGATTGCACGCAGTTGCCCCGGCGGCGGCAGGGCTCCCGGCGCATTGCTCGGGCGATGGCGCGTCGACGGTCGCACGGGGGATGCCTACGTGCAGAACTCCCAGGGTAAGTACGTCAGTCCCTGAGCGCTACATTGCCGGACGGAAGGCCGAGGGAAGTCCCATCTCCTCGAGAAGGTGATGAGCACCATCGACGGCGTCCATGACCCAGATCATGAAGCGTGAGTCCACGTGAATAGTCCGCTGGATCCTGGGATTGACGAGGAAATCCATTCCCATCGCTTCGATATTTCCATCGAAAGCGAGCCCGATCAGGTCTCCTCTTGCGTTGAGCGTCGCGGATCCCGAGCTGCCATTAGTGATGTCACCGGACGAGAGGAAATTGACGGGTATGTCGCCGAGGTCGGGATCTACATATGGCCCGAACCTTCCGCTTTTCTGGGCATTGACGAGAGCCGGCGGCGCGTCGAAAGGCTCGACACCGCTGTACTTCTCCACCAGTCCCGCCAGGGTGGTCTGCGCCGCAAACTGAACGGAGTCTCGCGGTGAGTAGCCCTCAACCACTCCGAAGGAGACGCGAAGCGAACCATTCGCGTCCGGGTAGAGAGTTCCACCGCGCAGCTGCCGGAGGGCCTCCACGTACTGTGGCCGGAGAACTGCCATGATCCCTTTGGTCGCACGGTCACGCTCGGCGTTGGCGTCGCCGAGTTGTCGGAGATCTGCTGCGAAATCGATCATCGAATCCTTGCGGGCGACCAGCTTCTGCGTGGACTCCTGGAACATCTCCTCACGCGCGGCCAGATCGCCGATGCGGGTATTCGAGTAGAGGCGATCGAGAAAGGCATCGACCTGCGCCTCCGGGTCGGTTTCGCCGGTGGCCGAGAGTGCTTCGTCAACGGCCTTGATCCGCTGATTTGCCGGCAGTCGCGTTGCCTCGAGGAGGAAGAAGCGAAGCCCGGCCCGGTCGCTGCCGGGCTCGATGATCCGCTGGGTGCGCGCGAGTCCCGCCTTCAGTCTCGCGATGTCGCGGTCCTGAAAGCCGCTCTCTCTCTGGAGATCAGGCTTTGCTCGCTCACGGCTCAATCGGTAGAGGATGTTCGCTTGCGAAAGCATCGGGGAAGAGTCATAAAGCCACGCAAGGAGAGTGTCACGCTCCCGAGTTGCACGAGTCGCATCGTTCAGTCGCGCAATCTCACTCATCACTCCAGCGTGCCGCTTCGCTGCGGCGGGATCCTTTGCAAAGAGCGCGGTCAGCGCCTGCTCCTCGGCCACTCTCGTCTCGACGAGCGAGCTTCTTCGAAATGCCTCCAGCGTCCCCCCGAACTTCTTGAGAAAATTCTCCAGGGAACGCAGGCGCGTCGCGTTTCGAATCCTGACCGCCTCGTCATCCTTGCCCTCTTCGTTCAGGATGGAGATCAGCTCCGTCCGGTAGCGGATCGACAACGGGTAGGTGAAGTCCTGGTAGTCTCGGACTTTGTCGGCGAGCTTGTAGCGGTGTGTTGTTCCCGGGAAACCGATGACGATGGCCAGATCTCCTGGATCGAGGTCACCGGTGGAGATCCGGAGGTGATGCTTCGGCTGATACGGGACATTCTCGGGACTGTAATCGGCGGGCTTTCCATCTCGCCCCACATAGGCCCGAAGGAAAGCGAAGTCTCCCGTGTGCCGGGGCCAGGTCCAGTTGTCGACTTCGCCGCCGTAATTTCCGACGCCACGGGAGGGAGCATAGACCAGCCGCACGTCGCGAAGCTCCGTCTGGACGACCTTCAGGTACTGGCTGCCCTCGAAGAAGGAGGGAACGAGACACCGGACTCCGCCGCCTTTCTCGCACTCCGCAATCAATTCTTTCTGTCGCCGCTCGATCGTCGCCACACGCTCACGGCTCGGAATCTTCTCGATCCCTGCGATGATCTTCCGTGTGACGTCCTCGATACTGCTCGTGAGATAGACGCGTCCATCCGGCGTGGTCTGCAGCTCCTCGCTCAGCGTACGGGCGAGGAAGCCGTTTTCGATCAGGTTACGCCCGGGAGTCGAGTTGAACTGAAGGCCCGCGGTCACGCAGTGATGATTAGTGACGATCAGACCCCTGGGCGAGACGAATGAGGCGCTGCAGCCGCCCAGGGATACGATTGCTCCCATTGGATCGCCAGTGAGCTCTGCGAGGCGTTCCGGATCCATCTCGAGTCCCATCTCTTTCAGCTCAGCCGCCAGCTCTGGTACCTGGCTCGGCATCCACATGCCTTCCATGGCCGAAAGTGAGGAAGCTGAAAGAGCGAGAACCGAGATGAAGCTTACAAACAGTCGCATGAGATCTCCTGTAGGCGAAAGTGCTCGAGGGAAGCCAGGGCTTCGGATGCTCCACAACCGGGAAATTGGTGACTTTTCTTCCTGAGGGTCCGGGAGACGCCCGAACGCGTCAGGACGGCGCCGGGTCGACGCTGGATTCTAACGCTTCAGGCTCATGAGAAGCATCGATCATGGTGATCTCGGCCATCAGCATCTGTTCTCCGCAATCCGGAAGGGGCTGCCTGTCCGCCCTGGCAGCGGCAACGGCGGAGAGGTTCGGCAGCCAGAAACAGGTGATCAGTCCCAGGATCGACGCGACGGCGCCGGCGTGGAAGACGTTGCGGATGGAGTCGACGAGCGCTGTCCGGAGAGCTGTAAGTGTGGGTGCAGGGATTCCCCGTTGTGCCGTCGGATTGATGAGAACTTCAGCTTCGATTGCGCGGGCCTGGGACCGAGGCGCCGATGTCTGCGCAATGTTCAAAGACGCTGTGTGAAAACTTGCCGTCAGGATCGCGCCCATGACCGCGACGCCGACAGCACCGCCGATTGAGCGTGAGAACTGATTGAGAGATGTCGTGATGCCGAGCTGGCTGCGAGGCACCGACTGCTGGATGGCGAGCAGCAGCGTCAGCATGGAGAGTCCGAGCCCCGATCCCATCAGACAGAGATCGAGGATCAGCCAGAGCCGCGGCGTCGTCGCGTCGAATGTGGAGAAGATGATGAAGCTCAGCGCGAGGCTGGCGAATCCCGTAATGACCATCGGTTTGAAACCGATGCGTAACAGGAGCCGGCCTCCAATGATCGACATCATCACCCAGCTCAGCATCAGCGGTGTCAGCATCGAGCCTGCATCCGTCGCGCTCACTCCTCGACCACCTTGCGCAAACAGCGGCACGTATGTGATGGCGCCGAACATGGCGATCCCGGCGAGGAATCCGGCAATCACAGTCACGCTCACAACGCGGTTTCGGAACAGGTCGAGCGGGACGACGGGCTCGGGCGCCGTTCGTTCGATTCTGATGAACAGGAATCCGAGAATCGCGGAGCCGGCCAGCAGGGCAAGATTCCGGAGGCGCAGAAAGTCGGACAGACTTCCAGCTTCCACGAGTGCGAGCATGAGCATCGTGACCGAGGCCGTCAGCGTGAGGGCTCCCACGTAATCAATCTCGGGCTTGCTCGAGCGCTTCGGCTCTCGCAGCGCGACCCCCATGATCACTGCTGCCGCGAGGCCCACCGGGACATTGACGAAGAAAACCCATCGCCAGCTCAGCTGGTCGGTGATGAATCCCCCGAGCAGCGGCCCGATCACGCTCGCAACTCCCCATACTCCGCTGAAGAACGCCTGCATTTTCGCCCGTTCCCTCAGCGTATAGATGTCTCCGACGATCGTCATGCCGAGGGGGACGAGCGCGCCAGCGCCCATGCCCTGGATGGCGCGAAAGATGATGAGCTGATTCATCGTCTGCGACAGGCCCGAGAGAACTGACCCGAGGAGAAAGATGCCGATCCCCGCTTGATACAGCGGACGACGGCCGTAGAGGTCCGACAGCTTGCCCCAGATCGGAACCGTAACCGTCGCGGCCAGCAGGTAGGCCGAGAAGACCCACGAATAGTGAGTCATCCCACCGACCGATGCGATCACTGTAGGCATGGCAGTAGCGATCACAGTGGCTTCGAGAGCTGCGAGGAACATCCCGGTCATCACTCCCGCGGTGACGGCCCAGCGTCGTCGTGAAGAGAGCTCGAGAATGTCGTTGGAAAAATCGTTCTGGATGTTCGTCATGTGCGGTGTGAATCAGGAATTGAGAATTCAGAATGCAGAAAGGGAGCCGATGGTACTGCATGGTTCCCGCTCGGAGGCACTTTCTGAATTCTGAATTCTCAATTCCTGATTCGTTCTGGTTGCCTTCTTGCTAGGCGAACTGGTCGGGAGGAACGCGTGGCTTTTTACATACGGAGATCGCTCGGTACCGGTCCGATCCGGTTTGCCGTGGAGGAAAGGTCCGAGTCGGGCCTCGGGACCGGTCAGGGGTTCAGCACCGGGCCGGACGGAGAGTTCCTCAGGATAGGTGCAGCCGGGCTCTATCTTTCCGAAGAGCGGCCTGTAGATCCCCTCGCAGGTATTGCGGACCAGGTTCCCGAGAAGGGGTCGGTCCTTTCTTACCTGAAGCCGGAAGGCGAGTCGCTCCGAACGTTTCTTCCGCTCATTTCGATGGGACTCGGAGTGGTTCTGATCGTTCTCGGGATCGGGGTCGTGGTGCGAAATCAGGATGCGATCGGTTATGTGGAGATCGCAGTGGGGCTCATCATGCTCATCGGTCCGGTGGCATTCTCGTACAACCGCATCCGTGCCGCACGGGCACGTGAGCGTGCCGAAAGGGCCGAGCGGGAAGCCAGACAGGCGAGGAACCGAGAGCTCGTTGGCGAGTTCGCCAGTCAGCTGGAGACACTTCCCGATCACCATGATCCGAAGGCCCTGGAGCGGTTGAAGCGCGACCGGGAAGGTCGGGAGATTCCCTACGAAGCCGTCTCTGCGTACGCTCGTCATGCGACGACCCGGACCGCGTTCCGAATACTTGCCCGGATCGATGAGATGGGACCTGAAGGGGTCGCACGCGAAATCGAAACTGTAAGCGACGCCGTAGGTCTGAACGACGAGGACGGCGCGCAAGTCCGGACCGAGGTGTATCAGACGGTCGTATGGCATCTTCTCGCGGACGACCGGATGACGGACGAGAGGAAGCAGCAGGTCGAGGAGCTCGGCCGGGCGCTGCGCGTTGAGGAGTTGGTGATCGAGCGGGAGAGAAGCGCAATCGAAGATCTCGAAAGTCTGCGCGGGATATCAGGCGCCAATCTGCCCTCTGCCGATACGCCGATCCCGTTGCGTTTCCAGGAGGAATGTCTTCATGCGACTAGTGGATCGTTCGTCAAGCGTGTTTTCGAGAAGGTGAAGACGCCTGAAGGTAAAGTCCGGCGTGCGCGGTGGGCTCCCACGAAAGAGACCCATGTCGTCACGACGGCGAAGCGGCTCATCCTTGGGATGAAGAGTGAGACGGTCATCCAGTTTCCGGAGATCTTCGGAATGGAAGTGGATGGAGATGAAGGAGTGCTGGAGCTCACGGTGCGCGACCGGAAGCAGCCTTACTTCATCGCGCTTCCCGATCCGATACGGACCGCAAGAGTCATCGATATCGCATCGACGCTGCCTGCGAAGCCGAAAGGCCTGATCTAGCTGCGCGCTAAGGGATGACACACGGGTACGTTTCCGCGAAGCTGCGAAGGCACCCTTATCCCCGCGTGATCACCAGCGTCGCGCCGTAATCTTCCTCTTGCGTAGGTCTGTCCGTGCGGGGATACGGAACGAGCTGGGTCAGCGCAATCCGATAGAGGCCGTACCGCTCGTTCTGAGCCATTCGCCGGTTGGTGTTCAGACTGAGTCGCTTCTGTCCTTCGTCGCCCGTGACGATGAGCTCGATTTCGGCGTTCCCCTCATGAATGCACGTCACGTTTCCGGGGCAACGTGAGTCATTGATCAGCGAAGCGAACGTGACGTTGACCCTCCCGTTGTCGAGCCGTGCCTCTTCGCCGATGCGCAACTCGAACTCGCGATCGAGCGCGACCGTTCGGGGAGCACCCGGAGCACGTGTCGACGACGCGCATGACGCGGCGAGCATCAATGCAAAGATTGCGACTGCCAGACTCTTCATTCGTTTCCTCTGGTCACTTCTTCAGCATGCCAAAAATGCCGCGGATGATCTGTTGCGTGACCGTCCGTGCGACCTGACGGGCTGCGTTCTGCGCCATTCTGCTGTCGAGCACCTTTCCGACTGTCGACTTCGGTTCCCGCGTCCGTCTGGAGCTCGAAGCGGGCTTCTCCTGCTCCTGCTGCGAAGTCGCTGCCACTTCGGTCAGCTTCTTCTTCAGGATCTCGTGCGCGCTCTCCCGGTCGATCACCTCGCGGTACTTCGCGGCGGTGGGTGTTCCGAGACGCTGTCCATACGATTCCGGCGCGATGCCGCTCATGAGCGACGACGGTGCGCAGATCTGCGCGGCCACTGTCTCGGTCGGCACTCCCTTCGGGTTGAGAACGGTGATCAGAGCTTCACCTGTGCCGAGGGAGGTGAGCATCTCGTCGATCTTGTAAAAGCTGCTTCGGGGAAAGGTCGATGCGGTCGCGCGAAGATTCTTTGCATCATTCGGAGTGAACGCGCGGAAGGCATGCTGAATCCGGTTACCCAGCTGCGCGAGGACCGCTTCGCTGACGTCCTTGGGTGTCTGTGTAATGAAGAACACGCCGATCCCCTTCGAACGGATCAACCGGGCGACCTGCTCGATGTGCTCGACGAGTGCCGAGGATGAATCCTTGAACAACAGATGAGCCTCGTCAAAGAAAAAGACGAGCTTCGGCTTGTCGAGATCGCCGGCTTCGGGAAGGCCGTAGTAGAACTGCCCGAGAAGCCACATGAGGAACGTCGAGTAGAGCCGGGGACGGTCCTGGACATCTGCGAGAGTGAGGATATTGATGATTCCCCGGCCGTCGCTGGCCGTTCGCATCAGATCGCTGATGTCGAGCTCCGGTTCTCCAAAGAAGCGGCCGGCGCCCTGCTGCTCGAGCTCGACCATTTTTCTGATGAGGACGCCGAGTGTCGCCGTGGACATTGCACCGTATGCTTTGAGCTCGCCTTTTCCCTGATCACCGAGATACAGCAGAACATCTCGAAGATCTTTGAAGTCGAGAAGGGGGAGCGCCCGGTCATCGCAGTACTTGAAGACCATGGCCAGCACGCTCTGCTGCGTTTCACTCAGGTCGAGCACTTTTCCCAGAAGCACCGGACCGAAGGACGACACCGTTGCGCGGATCTGCGTTCCATTGATCCCTGAGAGGCTGAAGAATTCGACTGGGAAGGCCTGAGGCTGAAACGTCCCCCCGACGCTGTTGACGCGCGCGAGCAGCCGCTCGCTCACGGGCCCCGGCTCCGAGATTCCGGCAAGATCGCCTTTGACGTCCGCCACGAACGATGGCACGCCGTGGCGCGAGAGCCCCTCGGCCAGGAGCTGCAGCGTTCGTGTCTTTCCCGTTCCTGTCGAGCCGGCAATCAGCCCGTGGCGGTTCATCATGCGCAGCGGAACGCGGATCGGCAACTCGCCCAGCGGCGTCCCGTCCTCCAGGGCATGCCCCAGATCGATTACGTCTCCGGAGAAGCCGTATGAAGTCTGAATTGATGTCTTGAATTCACTCATGACCGTGGAGAGTAGCACTCCCCTTGTGTTCAATCGAGAGTGTTCGATACGCTGGAACCTCAATCGCACGCGACATCGGAGTCAAAGACAAAATGAAAATCTCATTCATCGGGCTGGGAGCCATGGGCTACCCCATGGCAGGACACCTCTCGCGCGAACACGAAGTTACCGTCTGGAACCGAACAGCCGGCGTCGCGGAACGTCACGCGAAGGAATATGGAACGCGCCACGCGCTCGCACTCGAAGAGTGTGCCCACGCCGATGTGATCCTGACGATTCTTCCGACGGGCAGGGAAGTGGACGAGGTCGTAGAGGTTCTGATCGAGCGCCTCGGCAACGGAACGCTCTGGATCGACTGCACCAGCGGGGACCCGGTGACGAGCCGCAGCACTGCCTCAAGACTTGCGGCAAGGGGTGTGCGATTCGTCGATGCGCCCGTCACCGGCGGCACGCCTGGCGCTGCGAAGGGGACGCTCACGGTGATGGCCGGCGGGAGCGAGCAGGACTTTCGGGAGATGGAAGCGATCGTGAAGCCTTTCGCCGCCAAAGTCGTTCATGTCGGCGAGATCGGTTCAGGCCACGCCATCAAGGCGATCAACAATGTGATGCTCGGGACCCACCTCTGGATCGCCGGTGAGTGCCTGGTGCTCGCCCGCAAGTTCGGAATCGATCCCGCGACGGCGCTGGAAGTCGTCAACGCCGGAAGCGGACGGTCCTTCGTGTCGGAGAGTCTTCTGCCCTCCCGAGTCGTTGAAGGCAAATGGCCCCTCGTGTTCAAGCTGGCTCTTCACGACAAGGACATCCGTATCGCAGCTTCCATGGCCCATGAGCAGCATCTCTCCACTCCGATGCTCGCGCTGACGTCCCAGATCTTCACGGCCGCACTTCATGACAATCCGGACGCGGACTACATCGAGGTATTGAAATACGCGGCGGCGTTGAGCGGGGAGAAATTTTAAGAGTAGACAGGAGTCAGTAGTCTCCGTGTGACCCTGGCTCCTGACTACCTTCCTCGCCACCGCTTCCCACACCGCACGCATTGCCAATCCTTGAAGATGAGATCGACCGAGGCGAGGATCAGGACGCTCGCGATTGAAGCGGCGACCAGGGTTGTGTACGAGGCGGTCAGAGCGATGGGGATCATCGTGACCAGCAGCCCGACCAGAAGTATCCAGAAGAATCTGCCCTGTCCCTTGACGTTCCGACCGCGGCAGTCGGGGCAGGCCACGCTGCGGCGGCCCACGGCCGGTTCGGCCCTGCGGTCGCCCATACGCCGGTCAGTCCCGAGAATCCTGGTGGCCATCGAGGCATCCATCGATGGGACGAGCACCTCGGTCAGGCCGCCTTCTCTTTCGAGGACCTCGCACTCGAGGCCTGCCGATTCGAGATGCGCCCGGGCGACCTCAGCTTCTACCCGGCGGCGGTACCGAACAACTGGAGAGAGGTTTCCCATCGGGCCGCCTTCATGGTCGCCGCGGGGAGGGAATTCGTCAAGGGTGGGGGGTGGGGGAGGGAAGGAGTCAGGACTCAGGCGGAGTACCAATAGTCCGGAGTCAGACGGAGTAGTCAGTAGTCAGGAGTCAGTAGCCACCGCCCGCTGCACTGCCTCGAAATTGTCCCATCGTCAGGGCCCAGGTGCGAGTCATGAGTAAATCCGGAACTTCGTCAGAAGCCGAAGTGTGGGTGGGCTACTGACTACTGACTCCTGACTGCTCGCTCCCCTCCCCCCAGGATGACTTCGCCCACAATTCGTGTTAGATGGTGCGCCGCCGTATCCATACACTCCGAGCGGGCCCACTGAATGCCAGACCAGAAACTCATCCGTAACTTTTCAATCATTGCCCATATCGACCATGGGAAGACGACGCTGTCCGATCGAATCCTCGAGCGCACCGGCGCCGTCGAGGCCCGCGAGATGGAAGCGCAGATGCTCGACAGCATGGATCTCGAGCGCGAGCGCGGAATCACCATCAAGGCCCGGTCCGTGACCCTGAAGTACAAGGCAAAGGACGGGGAAACCTACACGTTCAACCTGATCGATACCCCGGGGCACGTCGATTTCAGCTACGAAGTCAGCCGCAGCCTGGCGGCCTGTGAGGGCGCAGTCCTCGTAGTCGACGCCACGCAGGGTGTCGAGGCCCAGACCCTGGCGAACAGCTATCTGGCGATCGAGAACAATCTCGACATCATCACGGTGATCAACAAAGTCGACTTACCGTCCGCTGAACCTGAAAGGGTCCGCGAACAGATCGAACAAGTCATCGGCCTGGACGCGCACGACGCGCTTCCCGCCTCGGCCAAATCGGGTCTCGGTGTCGAAGAGATCCTCGAGGCGATCGTCCAGCGGATTCCAGCTCCGGCGGGCGATGCCGATGCACCTCTCCGCGCGCTTCTGTTCGATTCCTGGTACGACCCCTACCGAGGGGTGATGATTCTCGTCCGCATTGTTGACGGGGAGATCCGCAAGGGTACGAAAATCAAGTTTCTCTCCACCGGACGAGTTTACGAAGTCACAACCCTCGGCCTGTTTGCCCCGAAACCTCAGGAGGTCGACCGTCTCGGAGTCGGGGAAGTCGGGTTCATCTCAGGCAACATCAAGGACATTGTTCAGGCCAAGATCGGCGACACGGTCACTGTTGATCATGTCGTCGTCGAGCCGTTGCCGGGATTCATGGAAGTCAAACCGATGGTCTTTGCGGGTCTCTTTCCGATCAGCACTGACGACTACGAAAACCTTCGGGATGCGGTCGGAAAGCTGAAACTGAATGACGCATCCTTCAGTTACGAGCCGGAGGCATCCACGGCGCTGGGATTCGGCTTCCGTTGTGGGTTTCTCGGACTGCTGCACATGGAGATCATTCAGGAGCGTCTGGAGCGTGAGTTCAACCTCGAGCTCATCACCTCGGCTCCGGGAGTGCGATACCGCATGACGACGACGCAGGGTGAGGTGCTCGAGATCGACAATCCGCAGAAGATGCCCGATCCCGCGAGCATCTCATCGATCGAGGAGCCCTTCATCGAAGCGACGATCCTGACGCGGGACGAGTTTGTCGGCCCGATTCTGGCGCTTGCTACCGATCGGCGAGGTCAGCAGAAGAAGCTGGAGTACGTTTCCGCCAATCGGGTGCTGATCGTTTACGACATGCCGCTCAACGAGGTGGTCCTCGATTTCTTCGACAAGCTCAAGTCGATCTCACGCGGTTACGCCTCTCTCGACTATCAGGTTCTCGGATACAGGGCGAGCGATCTGGTCAAGATGGACATCATGATCAATGGCGAGCCTCTCGATGCCCTGTCATTGATCGTGCACCGGGAAAAGGCGTTCGCCCGCGGCAAGTTGCTCGTGGAGAAGATGAAGGAGTTCATTCCGCGGCAGATGTTCGAAGTTGCGCTCCAGGCCGCGATCGGCAACAGGATCATTGCCCGTGAGACCGTCAAGGCAATGCGGAAGAATGTGCTCGCGAAGTGCTACGGTGGGGATATCACCCGGAAGCGCAAGCTTCTCGAGAAGCAGAAGGAAGGAAAGAAGCGCATGAAGCGGGTCGGCAAGGTGGAGATTCCCCAGGAAGCGTTTCTGGCGGTGTTGAAAATCGATTAGTTCTTCAGCTCACGGGGGTGCTCATGACAGGAAAGCCGTTGTTGCTTGCGATGCTGATGGTCGCGGGATGCGCGTCATCGACGGTGGATCGGGATGAGCCGCGTAGATTGCTCGGACGTGAGAGCGACGTTCGGGTCGATGCGCAGATGTTCGGAAATCGAATCAATCCGGGAACGATCGTAACGATCAATTACGAGATTCAGAACTTCCGGTCGGAACCGATCGCGTTTGCCGAAGGGCCGGCCACGGCGGATCTCGATACATCGAGCCGTACGATCACTGTCCGTATCGGGGCTGAGGTCCCGGGGATCCCCCCTTTGCCCCGCCTGCAGGTGATCGGACCCGGCGAAAAGAAGAGCTTCACGACGGGTGCCCGGATGAACTTTCTCATTCCGGATCGCGGAGAGCAGCTGTCGAACTATCCTCAGAGCCTTCGGATCCGGGTAAATATTCTGCGCGGCGTCGAGCCGTTCTCGATGCTCGTGGGGCCGCAGGAAGGGACGCAGGCCCCGAATCTGGCCGAGGAGATCTTTCCGGCCTGGGTCGAAAACATCGAGTCGGTGACAACCAACAGCATCCCGATCAACTGGGGGCGGCCGATCCAGATGAAAACGACGACACCGCCCCGAAGAGGCCGAAACTGAAGCCCGCCCCACCCGGCCGGTTGTGAGTTGTGAGTTCTGAGTTGTGAGTGTTCCCGCCCGCCCGAGCTGTGAGTCTCGACTTCCCGCCCGGAGCTCGGGCGGGCGGGGACTCAGAACTCAGAACTCAGAACTCACAACTCAGAACTCAGAACTCAGAACCCGGGGGGTGGGGCGGTTAGAAGCTCTTGATAGCCTCGCTCTCGTCCTCATACACCTCGAACACGGTGATGAGCTGAGTGACCTGAAGAAGGTCGGTGACCTTCGGAGGAAGGTGAAGAAGTTTGAGCTTGCCCCCGCGATTCGTCACCGTGGTGTACGCCCCGACGAGCTCACCGATCCCGGAGGAGTCGAGCGTGGTCACCCCCTGCATATCCAGCAGGATGTTCTGCTTGTCGTTGCTCAGTGAATCGGTGATCACCTCGCGGAGCTGCGAATCGCCGGCACCGATGGTGATCTTTCCCTGAAGAATGATGATCTCCACTCCATCCACGTTGCGCGCGCTGACTTTCATCTGTTTCTCCTTAGTTCATACCGGCGCGGCTTTCTGCCTGCACCGCTGATATTCTTGGCCTCGTGAGCTGCTCGATCAGTCCGTTTGCGGCTTCAACTGCTTGGTCATGGTCAATTCGGTTCCGCCGCCCGCGGTGAATACGTACTCGACCTGATCCATGAAGGTCTTCATGTAAAAGATGCCCCGCCCGCTGGTCTTCATCAGGTTCTGCGGGTTGAGTGGATCGCTGACCTTTCCCGGGTCGAAGCCCTCTCCTTCGTCGGCGATTCGAATAGCAAGAGACTCTCCAGATAGATCGAACGTCGCGAAAACTTTCTTCCGAATGTCCAGTTTGTTCCCATGCTTGATCGCGTTTGCGACTCCTTCGCGCACGGCCATCCCGATCCAGTGCGAGCCGTCGTCATCGAGTCCGGCGTTCTCGCATAGGTGTTCTGCGATCACCTGCACGAGCTCGATGTTCTCGAAACGGCTGCTGATGGTGATCTCGATGCGCTCGGAATCAGCTTTCATTGTTCAAAGTGACGGGCATTCTACGGTAAGCATACTTTGGCATCAAGCGAGGAATCCGCGGGCAAGGTGGGCCTGTTGACTCTGCCATGTTCAGACACCTCGCGATTGCCCTCCTCGTTTCGATCGCCGCGCAGATCGCACCGCTCGAGGCCGCTTCTGAGCCCGAGCAGACCGTGGAGCGGGTCCGCGGGCTGAAGTTCGACCGCCCCGTCATCCGAAAATCGATTGCGAGGTCGGATCTCAGAGTCTTCCTCCAGAAGCAGTTGGATGCGGACCTTCCCTATTCGCCTGAAGAGTACATCGATATCCTCCGGGCTCTTCACCTTCTGGACGAGGTCGAGGATCCGATGGGTCGCCTTTTCTCCCTCTACGAAGCCCAGGCGCTCGCCTTCTACGATCCGCGTACCCACACTTACTACTCGATGGACGCCCCCCCGGGGGAGGACGGGTCGTCCGTCCCTGAGGATGCGGTCGAGATCCACGAGCTCGCGCATGCGCTTCAGGATCAGCGATTCGGGATCGGGGCGAAGCTCGAGGCGGTTCGCCTGAACTGGGACGCTGCCATGGCCTACCAGGCCCTGCTCGAAGGGGAGGCTACGCTGGTCATGATGGCGTCTTTGTATGAAGGATTCGGCCTGGATTTCGATTCCATCGTCCGGGACGACTCGTTTCTCACGCTACTCACCGCCGCCTCGACGCACACCGTGGGCATTCCCGAGGGAACACCTCTTTATTTCGTCGAATCGATGAGCTTTCCCTATATCGACGGACTGCGATTCGTCATTCATGCGTACAGGACGGGGGGCTGGAAGGCAGTGGACCGGCTGCATGAGAACCCGCCACGCTCGACCCTGGAAATCATGAATCCTGCGATCTACGGGAGTGCTGATGGGCGCAGCCAGATCGAGCAGGGAACTGCTGGATCGGGGGAAGCGGGGCCCCTTCTCGTGACTACGCTCGGAGTCTTCCACTGGAAGTTTCTGCTCGGCGAACAGGCTGCTTCCGGCTGGAAGTCCGACAGGGTCGAAGTGAGAAAAGGGCCGGATGGCGGGTTGACTGTCCTGGGAGAGGCCGGCTGGAAGACATCCGCGGACGCAGCCGAGTTTGTTGCGGCGCTTCGTGAGAAGTGGAAGGCGGAAGGCGTCATTGGAAAGGTTTCTGTGAATGGAGCCGTCGTGCGGTTTGGATACGGCCCGGACGGGAATGCAGTCGAGCGCTTTCTGGGCCCAGCACCCGCAACGGTTCCGGCTCCGCGTGCCCGTAGGCCATCCTCGGGAGGGAAACGACCGCGAAACCCCCCGCCCGAAGAGCAGATCGGACCAGCACCACCGCTGGCCTCGCTTCTGCTAGAGTAATTCCTCGTGGCTGCTCTGTTCGACTCGGTGGTCGACCCACGGGTCCATGGCCTGCTGCGGAGGGAGCGGGAGCTCCTCGTGGAGCTTCGCGAGGTTCTCGAGACCGAGCAGCAGGAGGAGCGGACGCGGGTCGAGGACCTGCTCGCCGGTCTGGATGGGCTTTTCACGATCGTAATCGTCGGCGAGTTCAACGCAGGCAAATCCTCTCTCATCAATGCGCTCTTCGGTGCAGAGTTGCGCACTGAGGGCCCTGTTCCCGTCGACGACCGGATCTCGATCCTCCGCTATGCCGAAGGCACTGAGGAGACCAGGATCTCGGACTTTCTCGTCGAGCAGTCCTACCCGGTGGATTTCCTCCGCTCGATCACACTTGTGGATACGCCGGGAACGAATTCGATCGTCCGAATGCACCAGGAGCTGACGCAGGACTTCATTCCGCGGGCGGATCTGGTGCTCTTCGTTACGTCGATCGACCGCCCCCTTTCGGAATCCGAGCGCGCATTTCTTCAATACATCTCGGAATGGGGAAAGAAGATCGTTTTCGTGTTGAACAAGATCGACACGAAGACCGAGGCGGAGGTCGAGCAGGTCGTTACGTATCTTCGTCAGAACATTCTGGCGATGTTCAAATTCGAGCCGGTCATTTATCCGGTAGCGGCGAAGCTCGCGCTTGCGTCGAAACTGGGGACGGCGAGCCCGCGCGATTGGACCAGCAGCCGATTCGAGGCTTTCGAGGATTACATCTTCAAGGTGCTCTCGGAAAAAGAGCGCGTCCGGATCAAGCTGCTCGCACCGCTCGATACGCTCGGCAGCCTGACGAGAATGCAGCTCGAGAGGATCAACGCACGCCGGGAAATTCTGACCGTCGACATCCAGAAGATCGAGAAGATCACGGGACAGCTGACGCAGGCGGAGAGTGACCTGCGATCGAACTTCGTTCAGTTCATCGCGCGCATCGACAACCTGATGATGGAGATGGAGCGCCGCGGAGTCGATTTCCTCGATCGCTACATCCGAATCGGCCACATCATGCTGCTGCGCGACGCTGCGAAGTTCCGCGAAGAGTTCGAAAGGCAGGTGTTTCACGATTGGGAAAGCTCGGTCGACCGTACGATTCAGGAGTCGGTGGACTGGCTGGTGAAATCGAACATGAGACTCTGGCGCGACACTGTCGAAGAGTTTCATCGTCGAAGCGACATCGAAAGCCTCAGCGGCGAGTTGATTGGGAAAGTGGGCAAGGAGTTCGCCTACAACCGGGACGAGATCTACAACAGAATCAAGGGTGAAGCTGATCGTCGCATGCAGACTTACGATGTCGGAGTCGAGAGCCGCCATCTGATCGACTCTGCCATGCAGGCGGTCTTCCAGTCTTTCGGCCTCGGGGCCGGCGCCCTCGGGCTCGGCTACCTCGTGACGACCATCTTCAGCAGCGTGGCAATCGATGTGACGGGTCTGACTGCAGCGACCATGCTTCTGGTCAGCAGCTTTCTCATTCTTCCCTACAAACGAAGCAAGGCTAAAGACGAGTTCCGAAAAAAGATCGAGACGCTTCGCGCGCAGCTCAAAGAAGCACTGACCCGAGAGTCCACAGCAGAGATTGGCCGGATGACTTCACATATCGGGGAGGCGTTTCAGCCCTACGAGCGCTTCTTCGCGACCGAGTCAGAAAAGATCGAACGATTCGCAGCCAAGCTGACAAAGATCGAGAGCGAAGCGCGCGTCATCACGAAGGAAATCGAGCAGGTGACGGGCGAGAAGTGACGCGACGAATGGATCTTCGTAACCGCCCGGGATGTCGTCACTGGATGATAGGAGGCTCTTCGAGGACGGTTGCGCGGGCCTGCTCGCACGCTGTCAGCACTTCCTGATACAGCGCGTACTTCGTGGATTCATCCAGCGGTGCGGGCGCGCCGTTTACGATGATCTCCGCGACCTTCGTCGCAAAGTACGATGGGGGCGGCAGCGGTTCTTCCTGGCTCTTCAGCTGGCGGAAGCCGGAGAGAAGCTCCTCTTCGAGCCGCTGACGAACCGTGCCGTTGAGGATCTCGTCGGCGAGAGTGTCGTAATCGATCTCCACGGCGATGGGGAACGCGCGATGGCGGGGGAGGAATTTCGCCAGGCGATTTCTTACGTAGTCGTCGCCGTAGTCGTAGTCGCAATGGCGTCAAGTAAAGAAACGCACGAGCTTGTGTCATCCTGAGCGCAGCGAAGGATCCCTTTACTATCGGCGGTATCGCACGGCTCGAGGGGATCCTCTGCTCGGAGCCAGAATCTTCTCGCTTGGACTGACCGCATTCGGTCTCGCTCCGCAGTAGAGACTCGGTGAGAAATGCGGGTTAAGATTCAGCCGTGCCCACAAGTCGAGCGGTACCCGCCGGACGACGCTGCGCGCGCTCTTCGAGAATCGCCGTGATGCGAACCTCGTCTTACCCGGAGTCGGTATGAGTCTGGACTCGGGCCGGCGTCTCGGGCCGTACGAGATCGTCGCTCCTCTCGGGGTGGGCGGGATGGGGGAGGTGTACGAGGCGCGCGACACGCGGCTGGGACGGACCGTGGCGATCAAGGTGCTGCCGGCAGGTCTTGCTTCGACCACCGAACGGCTGGCGCGATTCGAGCGCGAGGCGCGATCCATCTCGAAGCTGTCCCATCCACACGTCTGCACTCTCCACGACGTCGGCGAAGAGGACGGTGTGCACTTCCTCGTCCTCGAGCATTGCGAAGGAGAGACACTCGCCGAGCGACTGGGGCGCGGAGCACTGCCACTGCCGGAGGTGCTCCGCTACGGCGCGCAGATCGCCGAGGCGCTCGGCGCGGCACACCGTCGCGGGATCGTTCACCGCGACCTGAAGCCGGCGAACATCATGCTGACCTCCTCCGGAGTCAAACTCCTCGACTTCGGTCTCGCTCGCATGGCGGCGGCGGAAGGCGAGGACCACTCCGGCATGGCCGAGATGGCCACGCTTGCCAAGAATCCCGAGCGGCCGCTGACCGCCGAGGGCACGATCCTCGGGACGTATCCGTACATGGCACCCGAGCAAGTGGAGGGTGCCGAGACGGATGCCCGCTCCGATATCTTTTCTCTCGGCGCGGTGCTCTACGAGATGACGACGGGGCAGCGCGCGTTCCAGGGGAAGAGTGCCGCGAGTGTGATGGCGGCGGTACTGAAGGAAGAGCCGCAGCCGTTGTCGAAAGCCCAGGCCGTCGCCCCTCCGGCGCTCGACCACGTCGTCTCCCGCTGTCTCGCCAAGGACCCGGAGGAGCGGTGGCAGAGCGCGCGCGACATCGCTGTGGAACTGCGCTGGATCGCCGAGGCGGGATCGCAGGCGGGCGTCGC
>JBGTDX010000108.1:0-61369 GCA_041748075.1 Thermoanaerobaculia bacterium | reverse complement strand
GCAGGGCTGATGGAGGTTGCCACGCAATCTCTGCGTCACTCGTCGTCGACGATGCCACCGCATCGCCTCCTCCTCGTTCCTTGATCTTGCATGGCAAGCTCCATCAGCGCTGGTCCCGATTTCACCAATACAGGCCACTAGGAGGGATCCGACTCTCGCCGCACGGCGATCGCCACAAAGGCCGCAATGAACCACCCCGCCATGAAAGTCGACATCGCGCTCTGCGCTATCGACAGCACGAACTGGAACGGAATCGTGGCGATAGCCATCAGAGGAATCATCGAGAGAGCTCCGATCATCATGTAGAGAACGGTGAAAAGCATCAACCCTACGATCAAGACTCCAATGAGAATGATCACGACCGTGAAGATCTCGCCCGGACGTGAAAGCAGCATTGCGGTCCCCGCCTTGATTGCTCTCCAGGCCGAAAGATTCAAACGGACCGCCTCAGTGAGCGCAAGCTGTGTCCACACGCTCACGAAGATGCCTCCGAAGAACGCGATCAGCAGCACGACCAGCACTCCACCACATCCCGCGAGCACCACCGCGTCGGTATCCATCGTCGCCACCATTAATGCCGCAACGAGAGCGATGGGGATCAGCAGCACGAGTCCGTAGAGCCCCCATGTGATCTGGTAGATCAGAAACAGGGGCCACCAGGCGCGCTGGCCGTGCGCGAACCAGCTCTCTGGTGTGAATACTTTGAGGGCTTCCCGTTCGGACGATCCGCCGGCAGCCCGATCG
The DNA here is from genome assembly GCA_041748075.1 of Thermoanaerobaculia bacterium. Taxonomy (GTDB): domain Bacteria; phylum Acidobacteriota; class Thermoanaerobaculia; order Gp7-AA8; family Gp7-AA8; genus JBGSYJ01. The sequence continues at coordinate 60,625 of JBGTDX010000108.1, read as the reverse complement.
CCGTCGATATACACCCCGATGAATCCGGCCCGTACGAATGCATGAAGGGCGACTGCGACTACGACAAACGCGGTGATCGCGAGGATCGCATACATCACCATGAAGGGGTGTTCGAACAGGATCCACTGAAGGAAAGCTACAGGGTCGTCATCCGAGAGCGCTGCAGCCTCGAGTGAATCCAGAGCAGTCGAACCGGCAATCGCCATCGGAACCACCGTGATGAGAATCCCCACGATGACGACGATGCCCAGCACGACACCCTCTGCCAGGGCGATGAGCAACAGCGGCCAGTTCCCCAGAACGTTGTTCAGTGCTCTACGTACGGTTTCGATGATCGATCCCCGTTCAGAGTGACCGCGACCTTCTCTTGCGGTAATCCGCAACTCCTGGGAGAAGCACGGGCTCGCACATCTCGTGCAGCCGGCTTCGCAGGCGTTGGCCTATGCGTTGCTCGAGAGACTCGTCCCGTTCCTGCGGGCCGTCGAAGTAGTTCGTCGTGAAGATGGTCGGAAGCGCATCGTTGTATCGACTGTTGATCACATAGTAAAGAACATCCTGAACAAAACTCGTCGGCTTCTGTGAGCCCAACTCGTCGAGCACGAGCAGGTCGGCTTCGATGAGAGGTCGAAGAATTTCGGACTTGTCCGGAACCTGATCTGAACCGAAGGAGGCATGAATCTGCTGAATGAGATCCTGGAAATTGCTGAAAAGGAGACGTCCAGGCTTTCCTGAGATGATCAGCTCATGTAAGACGGCCACAGCAAGATGCGTCTTGCCAGCCCCACAGCCACCCATCAGGAGCAGACCATGGTCAACGGCCGGCCAGCAGTCGGCGAATTCAGTAACCGTCGTACGGGCGCGCCTGAGAGTCGTGTTGTCCGAGTCGCTGAAGTTCGTCAGCGTGCAGTGGAGATACCGCTTCGGGATAGCCGCGGAAGCGATCCGCTGGCGTTTCTTCTGCTCTCCCTGGCAGCTGCAGGGATTGACTCGAAGGGATCCGTCCACCGGGATCCAGCCCGATCCGTTGCAGGCGCGGCAGGGTGCGTCGTTTTCCTGAATCATTCGTACCGATGGTATCACTGACGGAATTGAGAATTGAGAATTCAGAATTCAGAAAGAGGGCGGGGCCACCAGCGGCGCGCGCCGTTGCAATTTCTGCATTCTGAATTCTCAATTCTCATTTCCCGTATACTCCCCTGACCCCATGAGTGAAGCTCTCGCACACTATCTAGCCCAGCGGCCGGAAAGCTCGGGGCTTCTCTCCCCGGTCGACCTGCCGCGTGCGCTCGCCGAGCTGTTTGACCACGGAACAGGAATCCTGCCCGAGCCCTACAAGATCTTCTTCGTCGACGAAAGCATCCCTCCCGCGCTCGGCTTTCCCGTGCGCGACTCGTCGGTGCTCCGGGAGCTCGACGCAAAGCTCGAGCAATGGATGACCCTCGAGGTCCAGTGGCAGCTCAGCCGTGATTCGAGCAAGAAAGCCGTCGATCAGGCGCTCTCAGCCTATCTGGCGCATCTGGTGCGGGTCACCGAGAACGCCATGCTCTCGAACCTGCTCGCCGACTATCACGCAATCTTCTGGCTAGCCCACTCGCTCCAGCTCTCCCGCCATTTCTCGAGCCTGAAAAAGAAAATCATCGCGCTCGACACCGAAGCCGGACGCAACAGAGGCGACCAGCTGCGCTTTCGCGTTTTCCTCCGATGGAGCGTGGACGTCCGGGAGCAGATGTCCCAGCTCGCCACCAGGAATGCGGGAGTCCTCGAGGGTGAAGAAGAACGGGCGTTGCAGTTCTTCCGACTGGTCCAGGAAAACGTCATCATTCTGACCGAGGAGTTCATCAGTCCGGATCTGCGGGAGCTGCGGTCGTTCCTCGCCGGCTATCTGAATCAGAATTACTTCCATTTCCGCGACACTTTCGAGAAGATTCGAGGCTCAGCCAACCAGCTTCTCGAGTCCGATCGAGTCTTCCGGGGAGCTCTCGAGATGTTCGCTGGATCGAAGGTCAACGAAATCACCACGGGCCTGCTTCTCGATTCGCGATTTCAGAATTTTCTCTTCGAACATCCCGCCATCGAACCGCAACTCCGAAGCGAGGAGCGGGAGCTCATCCGCTCCATTTCCCGGCGGCTCGGGCAGTTCGCCGTGCTGCAGGAACTTCGTCGTGGCATTCACTGGATGACATCCGGCGAAGATGAGGAGATCGTCTCCACCGATCGCCGCCAGGAAGTCCGTTACGCGAAGACGACACGGCCGATCGACTTCGGGCATTCCGGAGTCGTCGATCCCATGGTGCACCGCTTCGGCCTGATGTACGACATCACGTCGTTCTCCGAGACGCTCGGAAACATCGCCCGCGGAGGAGTGAAGGGGGAGCTGGGCTCCTATCGCCAGATGCTTCTGTTTCAACGCAGGCTCGACGCCATCGCGACTAGACACAATCTTCAGCTGGAGAAATTTCTCGGCGATGGCGCCTTCTACACCACACGTACCGTCATCCCTCTCGTAAGGGCGGCCGTCGAGATCCAGCGCTATTACGACGAGCTCCGAAGAAAGGGGTTCGCCTTCGATCGCGGACTTCGCATCGCGCTCAACTATGGGTACTACAGACTTCTTCCGATGCGCGGCCGCCCGACATCAGGCGACCGCAGCATGGAGTTCTACGGCCCCGGCGTGGTCGAGCTGTCACGACTGACTACCGGAAAAGCAATCAAGGACGTTGAAGAGATCGAGACCTACCTGATCTCACACGGGTACGATCTCGCCTCGGTGCAGAAGTTCTTTTCTCCGCTCACGAGCGGAGCCTCGGAGACAACCCGGAGCACGGATCAACGCAGCTTTCATGCGGAAGTTGACGGTAATGGTCACCTCGTCAATGAGGGAATCGTTGCATCGTTCCCCTTTCTCGACGAGCTCTCCAGCGAGCTGATCTCCGAATCCCAGCAACTGTTCCGGCTCAAAATGCCCTGGGCCAGCTACATAGGCTTCCGTCCGGACGTCGAACAGGTCCCCTTCGTCGGTATCCGGTTGATCGGAACCGTTTCACTCAAAGGCATGGAGAAACTGGAGGTCGCCGAGCTGATCCGCGTGGGCGAGGATCAGGCCGTTGCGACGCCGATCGAACAGTCCGGTTCCCTGATCGGTCTTCTGAGACAAGCCTTCCATGCAGGCGAGGACGCATCGGACGAGGACGGGAACAAATCCACTCCCGCTCCGGGGCGGTCGAGAGGCAAGGTCCTCGAGCTGGTGCTCTGCTCGAAGGATGAGCGGGCCGCCAGCGAACAGGGAATTCTCATCGGAGAGTGGGACCCGCGCTCGGACGAGATCTGCAACTCGATTCAGATACCGAAGGCCGATCTCGAGGGGCTGCTCGGGACGAACGGCTCGTTGACTCAGGAAAAACTCGAGGAGCACCGCGCAATCCTCCAGCGGATTTACAGAACGATGAAATCGACGAGCGATCAGCCTCCCGTTCGGCTCGATTCACTCAGAAGGAAGTGCGACTATGTTGCGTTCATCCTCGGCGAGCGATCCCGAACCGAGGACACAGAAGGCGCGATTTAGAACGCCAGCCGGCAGGGATGACTCCTGTATTCTGTCCACGTTTTCAGATGGCCCACGCCCTGACCTCCACCGATCTCCCGTTTCCGCTGGTCCGCCGCGGAAAAGTGCGCGATGTATACGACCTTGGCGACGCCTACCTGTTCGTGGCAACAGACCGGATCTCGGCCTTCGATGTGGTGCTCTCACCCGGCATCCCGGACAAGGGCGTCGTCCTCACGCAGATTTCCAACTTCTGGTTCGAGTACTTCGATGACGAGCTCGAGAACCACATCCTGGCCGAAGACTTCGACCGCTTTCCGGATCACATCAGCCGTTTCGAAGAGCTGCGAGGACGCAGCGTAGTCGTAAAGAAGTGCGAGGTCATCCCGGTGGAGTGCGTGGCCCGCGGATATCTGGCCGGGTCCGGGCTCAAAGAATATCAGGCATCGGGGACCGTCTGCGGAATCCCGCTCGAGGCGGGACTCGTCTCGGGGAGCCGCCTGTCAAAACCCATCTTCACTCCCGCGACAAAGGCCGAGACGGGCCACGACGAGAACATCTCGTTCGAGCAGATGTGCCAGATCGCAGGAGAGCCACTCGCACGCGATCTGAGGCGTCTGACGATGGGTCTCTATCTGGGGGCAGCGGAGTTCGCAAAGGAGCGGGGCATCATCATCGCCGACACCAAGTTCGAGTTCGGTCTGATCGGCGACAGAATCATCTGGATCGACGAGGCGCTGACTCCCGACTCATCTCGCTTCTGGCCGGCCGATCAGTATGCCGTCGGAACCAATCCGCCGTCATACGACAAGCAGTACGTCCGTGACTGGCTGGAGACGACCGGGTGGGACAAGACGCCACCAGCACCGATGCTTCCCGATGAAGTCGTGCAGAAAACGAGAGAGAAATACCTGCAGGCCTACAGGCAACTGACGGGGGAAACACTCGTTTGAATGACGAATGACGAATGACGAATAGGGTACCCCGGGGCTGCGTCACGTTGAAGGACTTGTCATCCCCCGCCCCTCCCGCCCACACCACCAGCCCTCTAATGAAACCTGCGTGCGCAAGCGTACCTATGTGTCATCCTTTAGCGCAGCGAAGGATCCCGTGCCTCGAGCCGATACCACAAGTCTTCAGGGGATCCTTCGCTGCGCTCAGGATGACACGGCAGGGGCCCGTCGTCCCTATTCGTCACTCGTCATTCGTCATTCGTCACTCTTCCGATGCTCCACCTTGACCTTCGTATGAATCCCGCCGCGCACATAGAAATCGCCCTCGACCATCACATAGCGCGGGTCGAGAGCCTCGATCAGGTCATCGGCGATCCGATTGGTCACCGCTTCATGAAAGGCCCCTTCGTTCCGATACGACCAGAGATAGAGCTTGAGTGATTTCAACTCGACGCACTTTGCATCGGGTACGTAGCGGATCCGGATGGTCGCGAAGTCGGGCTGTCCCGTCATCGGGCATAGACAGGTGAACTCGGGAGCTTCGAACGTGATCTCGTAGTCGCGACCCGGGTTGGGATTGGGAAAGGTCTCGAGATCTTTTGAGGGAGCTGTTGGCATAGGGATGATTCAGAATTTAGAATTCAGAATTCTGAAAAAAACGTCGCCGTTTTCTGAATTCTGAATTCTAAATTTTCATTTCTTCGCTCCCGGTTGGCCCATCAGCTTCTGGTTGAGCTCCTTGATCCTTTCCTGGAGCTGGTTGACCTTTCCCTGAGCCTCGGCGCGAAGGCGCTCGATCTCGGCTTTCAGGCGGGAGATCTCGTCGTCTTTCTCGGTATAGCTGTTCGTCCGTTCCTCGAGGAGCTGGTTCCGGAAGTCGAGATCCTGACGGAGATTCGCCAGTTCCTCGTCCTTCTCAGCGATGCGCGTCTTGTTTTTCTCTTCCTGTTCTTCGTACAGGCGCTTGATGTCCATCAATTCGGTGATCTGCGAGAAATCCGAATAGGTCGGCGCCATTTCTTCTCCTTCACGAACCCGCTCCTCGATGGCGGGAAACATCTTTCTCAATTTCAGAGAGAGATCTTCCGGATCGCTCGAGAGCTCCATCGCTTCCCTGTATGAGATCTTCTGGTGGACCAGAAGTGCGATGAGCGACTGGTTCATCGACTGCATGTGATAGTGATTGACCGAGGTCTCCATCTCTTCCAGGATGTCCTTGGTCAGGCCGTCCTCGATCAGTTTCGCGATGCGGGGAGAGTTCTTTAGAACTTCCACCGCAGCTGTCATCCGGTCGTCCACACCCTTGATCAGTTTCAGAGAGATGATTCCTCTTAGCACCAGAGCGAGCTGGCTCCGTATCTGCTTGTGATGCTCCGGTGGAAACATGTCGACGATCCGGTCGATTGTCTGAGCTGCATTGTTCGTGTGCAGTGTAGAAAAGACGAGATGGCCGGTCTCGGCCGCCGTCAGGACGGTCTGTATCGTCTCGACGTCCCGCATCTCTCCGACCATGATCACGTCGGGGTCCTGCCGCATGGAGTTCTTGAGCGCTTCGCGGAATGCCGGCGTATCCGTTCCCACCTCCCGTTGAGAGATAGCCGAGATTTTGTCGACGAACAGAAACTCGATGGGATCCTCGATGGTGACAATGTGCAGCGGCTCGCGGGATGAAATGTCGAGCACCATCGCCGCCAGAGTCGTCGACTTGCCGGAGCCCGTCGGCCCCGTAACGAGAACCAGGCCATCCGGAATCTCTGTCAGCTCCCGAATGGCCGGTGGGAGCAACAGGTCGTCGATTCCCATGATGTCGATCGGGATCCGGCGAAAGACTGCCCCGATAGTCCCGCGCTGGAGGTACATGTTCACCCGGAACCGGGCCACACTGGGAACTCCGTACCCGATGTCGACCGACTGGTTCCGGTCGAACTTCTCCCTCTGAGCCGGAGTCAGAAGCGGCAGGAGCATCTGCTCGAGCTCGGCGGGCTTGAGCGGATCGGCCTTTACGGGAACGAGCTTCCCATTGAGACGGATCAGCGGCGGCCGCATTGGCTTGAGATGGAGGTCAGAGGCCTGAACCGAGGCTACGAAAACCAGCAGGTCGTAGAGAGTCAGTTCTGTCTCGTTCGCGACTTCATGCTCCTTTACGCTCATCTCTCATGAAGTGTACGACGAGTGGAGAGGGTTTGAAAGTAGCGAAGGCAATCGGGAGTCCGGAGCCCGTCGTGAGAGGCCGCGGACCGGGGGCCTGGTCCGGAACTAGGAGCGAGCGGGCTCGGGTGACAGGGTATCTACTCAGGGCGCCTCGGTGTGGTTCAACTCTCGCCACGATGGCGGGCCTGTCATTCGCCGTTTCGGGTCGCGCATCCTCACTTCTTCATGATCGAGTCCAGGATCATCAGAAAGGCCTCCTGCTGCCGGGCCTCGGTCTTGTTGATCACCGCGATCGCCTCCCCTATCCGGAACCGCTCATGGAGCTCATCCGCAGAGTGGGACGAGGTCACGATGATCCGGCGCGGTGAAACGCCCTTTTCTCTCGCGTAGCCAACGAACTTCTGCCCGTCCATCCCCGGCATCTCGAGATCGACCAGCAGAAGATCGATCGAGCCATCGATCACCGGCAAAGCGTCGTATGGATGGCGATAGGTTTCGACCCTCGCGACTTCTCCGTAGCGCTCTTCCATGATGTTGGCCCAGAGATCACAGAACGCCATCGAATCGTCGACGATCACCACGCGCTTCGGCGACTTCATTTCTTCGGCTTCCGGGCCTTCTGTGATTTCTTCGGCTGGAGTTTCGGAGGCTGCCTCTTCGCCTCGCGATCGAGAAATTTCACAAAGCCGCCGACAACCGTTCCGATGACGCGCCCGCGGAATCTCCCTCCGGTGAACGGAGAGTTCGATGCCTTCGAGACGAACTCGCCGGGTTCGGTGAAAGCCCTGGGGTCGAGGATTGTGACGTCGCCCGGCGAGCCTTTGCCAAGGCTGCCACCCGGAAGCGAGAATGCACGCGCCGGCCCCGCCGTGAAAAGCTCGATCAGCCGTGGCAAATCGATCACTCCGGAGCCGACGAGAACATCGTGGGATACGGCAAACGCCGTTTCGAGCCCGATGATCCCGAACGGAGCGAGATCGAACTCCACGTTTTTCTCGTCGAAGTGATGCGGGGCGTGGTCCGTCGCGATCGCATCGACGGTCCCGTCCGCGAGTGCCTCGAGCAGTGCGCGACGATGGTCATCCGATCGGAGTGGCGGATTCATCTTGAACGACGTCGAAAAGCTCTGAACCGCGGCATCAGTCAGGGCGAGGTGATGCGGGGTGACTTCACACGTCACCCTTACACCCGCTTTGCGTCCCTGCCGGATCGCCGCGATAGCTCCGATGGTCGAAAGATGTGCAATGTGGAGCTGCCCGCCCGTGGTCGCGGCAAGGATCACGTCGCGGGCAACCATGGTCTCTTCCGACGCAGCCGGGATGCCCTTGAGCCCGAGCAGGGTCGAATAGTACCCCTCGTGCATCACGCCACCCTCGGTCAGATCGTGGTCTTCTTCGTGTGCGATGACCGGAATGTCGAGCATGCGCGAATATTCGAGGGCGCGGCGCATGAGTTGCGCGTTGTAAACCGGTTTGCCGTCGTCGCTCACCGCAACGCACCCTGCGGACCGCAATTCCGCCAGCTCGGCGAGCGCTTCGCCCTGCAGCCCCTTGCTCACTGCACCGATCGGATAGACGCGGCATTCACCGTTGCGAACCGATTCCGCGATGATCATTTCTGTTACGGCCCGCTCATCGTTCGGAGGAAGTGTGTTCGCCATCGCACACACCGCGGTGAATCCTCCGCGCACGGCAGACCGCGTGCCGGACTGGATCGTTTCCTTGTGCTCCTGACCAGGCTCCCGAAGGTGAGTATGCAGGTCGATGAATCCGGGCGAGACGACGAGGCCGGTCGCGTCGATGCGCTCGACCGACTCCGGGGCGTCGAGCCGCTCTCCGACCGAAGCGACCAGACCGCCTTCGATCAGGATGTCGACGACGCCGTCGACTCCGTTTGCGGGGTCGATCAGCCTTCCGTTCTGAATCAACAGGTTCATATGGTCACGACTCCGTCAGATGGCCGCCGGCGAGCAGGTAGAGAACTGCCATGCGCACCGCAACTCCGTTGGTCACCTGATCGAGAATCAGCGACCAGGGCCCATCAGCAACGTCGGATGCGATCTCCACGCCGCGATTCATCGGCCCGGGATGCATCACGAGCGCTCCCTTGCGAGCTCGGTCGAGCCGGGCGGGAGTCAGTCCGAACGTGTTGTAGTACTCACGGAGCGACGGGAGGCTCAGCCTTCCCTGCCGTTCGAGCTGAATGCGCAGCATCATGACGACTTCCGCGCCTTCGAGCGCCTCGTCGAGTGAGTGCACGACACGCACTCCCATTTTCTCGATCTCGGCGGGCATCAGCGTGGGCGGTCCTGCGAGAGTGACATTCGCACCCATCTTGGTCAGCAGGTGAATGTTCGAGCGGACTACGCGTGAATGTGCAATGTCACCGACGATCGACACGTTCACGCCCGCGAGCCTGCCAAGCCTCTCTCTGATCGTGAAGGCATCGAGAAGGGCCTGGGTCGGATGTTCGTGAGCCCCATCGCCCGCGTTGATCACCGAAGCGGAAAGCCGGTCCGCCAGAATCTTCGGAGAGCCGGGGTGTTTGTGGCGGATCACGATCATGTCGGGACGCATCGCCATGAGATTTTCGGCCGTATCGATGAGCGTCTCGCCCTTTTCGACGGCAGAGCCGGAGGCGGAAAAATTCAGAGTGTCAGCCGAGAGACGCTTTTCGGCAATCTCGAACGACACGCGGGTCCTGGTGGACGCCTCCATGAAGAGATTGATGACGAGCTGACCGCGGAGTGCGGGAACTTTTTTGATCGGCCGCTCGCTGACTTCCTTGAAGCCCTCGGCCGTATCGAGGATCAGTTCGATTTCTTCACGACTCAGGGGCTCTATGCCGAGGAGGTCTTTCGATCGAAGTCCCGTGGTTCCGGTTCTCATTCCGGTGAATGAATCCTTTGCGGGACCATCACTCCCGCTCCTTGTTTTCCATGAGCAGCACTTCGTCCTCACCGTCTGTTTCCTCGAGCCTGACCTTGATGACTTCCTGCCGGTCGGTCGGAATTTCCTTTCCGACCACATCGGCATGCACCGGGAGCTCGCGATGTCCGCGATCGATCAGCACGGCCAGCTGCACCGCTTTCGGGCGACCGAAGTCAATCAATGCGTCGAGGGCCGCACGAACGGTCCTGCCTGTATAAAGGACATCATCGACGAGCACGACAACCTTGTCGTCGATCGGCTCCGGGAACTTGGTCGGCTTGACGACCGGTTGCGGGGCGATGGTGGTCAGATCGTCCCGATAAAGCGTGATGTCGAGAATGCCCATCGGAACTGCTGTTCCTTCGGACTGTTCGATCTGGCGGCAGATGCGCTCGGCGATCGGAACGCCTCTGCTCCGGATCCCGATGATGATCAGCTCCTGTGTACCGCGATTCTTCTCGACGATCTCGATGGCCATTCGTTGTATGGCGCGGCGCATTCTCGCGCCATCGAGCAGCCTCTTTTTCACATCCATGGATTTACCTTGTCGCGGGCGAAAAGCCCTGGTGGGTCAGCGGCAGGAGGATAACATGCCGGACCGGGGGAGTCAGCAGTCGAACCGCCACGCCGGAAGCCTCCGGTGGCCAGGCCATTCCGGATTCTGAATCTGCGATTCTGATTTCTGCGTGCCAACGTGACCGGGGTCACAGGGTTAAAGTTATTACTGATCGCCGTCGCAAAACGATTTCCACACGTTGATTTTATGGCGTCATGCCATAAAATTACCCGCGAAATCATTGATTTAATTCATTTTAGCTGTAAGTCACTGACAGGGGCATTGTTGCGGTTGCAGATTCCATTCTGCACCTTCGTGACGGCAGTTTTTTGATTGACACACCTACCCTTCCCCATACAATACGCACCGGACATCCGTTCGGTTGTCAGAATTCAGGTCAGGCGGGGAGTAGGAATGGATAAGCGGCATTCGACCATCATTTTTGTACCGCACGCGCGGGCCAAGTTTCGAAAACTCAAAGTTTCCCACCGCATCCTCTACTCAGTCGCCTCGCTCCTTACGTCGTCACTCTGCCTCTCGTCGTTCTTCTCGTACCAGTACTTCACCTCGCTTTCGCAGGGTCACGAGCTGAACAGGCTCCAGCGCGAGAATCGGGATCTTCAGACAGCCAACGAGCAGTTCAGCAAATCCGTCGAGACGCTCCGCACACAGCTGAATTCCGTCGAAGAAAAGACGAGAAAACTGGCGATCGTTGCAGGGATCAATACTCTCGACGAAGGAAGTCGCGGTGGCGTCGGCGGCATCCGGCAAAGCCAGGATGGGGTTCAGAGCCCCTACCGTGACGATGTCGACAAGATGCGATTCCGCTCGACGAGCCTCGACTACGATCTGTCCCGCCTCGAGCAGAAGTTCATTCAGCAGAATCACGTCCTTTCTTCGACGCCTTCGATAGCGCCGGTTCGCGGCATCCTGACCGACGGATTCGGCGGTCGTTCCGATCCATTCACCGGTGAGCGGGCGAACCACGGCGCGATCGACATCTCTGCTCGCTCCGGGGTGCCCGTTCGGGCGCCCGCCGATGGGATCGTCGTCAAGTCCGAGTGGGCCAACGGCTACGGCAACGTGATTTTCGTCTCGCACGGCTACGGCTATTCGACGCGTTACGCGCATCTGAGCGGCTTCAATGTCAAGCCGGGCCAGCGCATCAAACGCGGGGCGGTTCTCGGCTTCGTCGGATCGACGGGACGCAGCACCGGCCCGCACCTTCACTACGAAGTCCGGCTCAACGGACAGGCCGTCAATCCGCTGGCGTACATCCTCAACGCATTCTGATCCGCAGATTGCGGATGACAGAAAGCCTCCTGAAAGGGAGGCTTTTTTGTTTGATGATTGCGGATTTTCGCGAGCAAGCTTCATTTAAGGAGTGAATGAGAGGGTTGTCACTGTCGCCGAACAATGGACGAGCCGTCAGAAAGTGGCCGACCATGTTCGGCCCTGAGTCCAGGACTGTCCATACGCGAGAAAGAGGGCCGACCATGCAATGTTCGGCCACTTGGCTCAATTTCTTTAGCAGCTCGACAATGGCGGGGCCCGCCATGTTTCTTCACAGCCTCTCAGGATTCCCGATCCACAATTCAGTACAACCGATGCCCTACGAGGCCCATGTCGTCGACCTCGTTGGTCAGAATCCATCCCACAACGTCGCCCGGTATGAACAGGTCACTCATGTAGCGCGATGGCTCGAACGATGCGGATCCGTGCGCGGCTATGTCGGGGCGCGACTCTGCGAGACGACGGATCCGGTCGCGCCAGATCTCGAAGTTCCCTGGCCTCAGATCGACCCAGCCCGCCTGGCCGAATCGCTCGATCGCCTCTCCGTCCAGCGGGATGGCGCTGCCATCGGGCGAAGGGACCGGGATATTGAGACGCGGTCCTCGAGTGATCGTCGGACCGCCAACGTCGCGGAGAATCGGGATACCGATCGTCGAGATCAGACTGGCCACACGGGGATTTGCTTCGAGGTACTGCTCGACATGCTCGAGCATGCGTGAGGGTTCAAAACCGAGCAACGATTCCAGAGTTGAAGAGCCGGTCGCTTCCCGCAAAAGGAACGCCTCGATGAGCAGTTTCGACAAGCGTGGGGGTCCGAGGTGACCAACCGCAATGGACGGCACGACCTCATCGTCTCCGCCGGCCATCAGCGCTTCGAGGCGCAGCATCTCGCGGCATGCATGCTCGCGCAGGATTCCCGCGCGATAACTCGGTTCCGTAATGGCGCCGTCGATGGCGGACAGAACGTCCCTTCCGGTCGATGACCCCAGAATCTCGAGTACGACCACTCGCGCGACTTCCTCGGGGGTCACGTACTCCATCTGTCTCGGATAAGTGATCGCCTGAAACTCGCCGATCGAAAAGAACCCGTTCTCTCCCGTGTCTGCGCCGACCATCCGGAGCGGAACTCTGCGACCCTCGAAGTCACGGAACTCCGCGCCGTCTTTCAGGGGTTGGAGATCTTCGGTCAGCGGCTCCTCGCGCGGCTCCACCAGGTATCCCGGCTCGCGCCGGCCGCTCGCACCCGCGACCCTGACATGGCTGAGTCCGAGACGCTTGAATCCGATCATCGCGCCAGGTTTGATCTCCTTGACGATCGCTCCCTGACTGCCTGTCGACTCTCCCTCGGAACCTGGAGTTCTCGCGAGGAGGAACAGAAGTCCCGTGTGCGCGAAGCCGATTGCGGACTTTGACAGAAGCGTGGCCGACGGCTTGTCCTCGCTGTGCGTGTAGGGAATGTTCATTCCCATGCCGCCTGTGCCCGTCGTCCCGACCTTCAGGTACACCCTGACGGCGCTCTCCCTGAGTGCCTGATGAAGAAAAAGGATGTGGCGGACGATCTGCGGCACACCCTGGGCGATGAGCAACTCGCGGACGGAGTGTACGAACGGCTCGATTCCTTCGGCCGGGAACGCGCCCTCCTGCTCCAGCCGGTCCAGCAGCACTTTGACTCTTCGCGAAGTCGTGTAGACGTCCTGGTAGCTGATCGCGGTCGCGGTATTGATGCAGTCGACCACGACATCAGGACGATGTTCCTCAATGAGCCTGACGAGCGCCGAATTCTTCCATGCTTCCGGATCTGGGGTAAAGATGTCGTCGAACAGCTGGTCGAAAAGCAAACCGTCGGCGATGAGCTCGTGACGTGTTTTTCCCTGCAGCGAAGCGGGAAGGAAGATGTCGCCCGGCGCTCCCGAGAAGCGCACTTTCCATCCATGTTCAGCCGCTTCGCTTGACAATGTGGACACCGCCTCGTCGACCTCGGCGGAGGTCAATCCCGACACGATGATCTCCGAGGGCCGGAGCTCCCTCGCCGCTTCCCGCGCAACCTGAAGCCCTACCATTCCTCCGCCCCCGAGGATCAGCAGCCGGTCTGCGGCGGGACGGTTGGCAGGCACGGTCAAACTCTCGCCTCTTCGCCCTGTTCCAGGCCCCAACGCTCCGTGATGCGTTCATGAGTCAGCCACCGTTCACAATCGAGAGCGGCCATGCATCCCGTCCCTGCCGCGGTAACCGCCTGGCGGTAGGTGTGATCCACGACATCTCCGCAGGCGAAGACTCCGTGAATGTTCGTCGCAGTCGACGATGGTTTGGTGATGAGATACCCCTTCTCATCCATTTCGAGCTGCCCCTGATACGGCCTGGTGTTCGGCGTATGACCAATCGCGACGAAGACTCCCTGCGCCTTCATCTCAGAGAACTCGCCGGACTTGAGATTTCTGATCCGCACGGAAGTGACACCTTCATCCTTGCTTCCGAGGATCTCATCGATCGCCGAGTCGTAGACAAACTCGATCTTCGGGTTGTCGAGCGCGCGCTGCTGCATGATCTTCGATGCCCGCAGCTCATCCCGGCGATGAACCACGGTAACCTTCGAGGCGAATTTCGTCAGGAACGTGGCCTCTTCCATGGCCGAGTCGCCACCACCGACGACAATGATTTCCTTTCCCTTGAAGAAGAATCCGTCGCACGTCGCGCAGTAAGAGACTCCGAAGCCCTGCAGGAGCGTCTCGGATGGCAGACCCAGCTGCATCGCGGAAGCGCCCGAGGCGATGATGAGCGCATCGCACTCGTAGGTCTTGCCGTCGGTAACGACATGAAAAGGATGCTCCCGAAGATTCACGCTCTCGACGGTCTCGATGCGAAACACGGCGCCGAATCGTTCCGCCTGTTTGCGCATCAGATCCATCAGCTCGGGTCCCAGTATGCCCTCTGGAAATCCCGGATAGTTCTCCACGTCGGTCGTGATTGTGAGCTGCCCCCCAGGCTGAATTCCCTCGAGAACGACGGGAGTGAGATTCGCGCGTGAAAGGTAGAGGGCGGCGGTGCAACCTGCAGGTCCCGACCCGATGACGACAATTCTGTACTGATCGATGATTTCCATGTCAGCTCCAATTCTCAATTCCTCAAAGCTTCGAGCAGCCGTGGCCCGACAACCCGGCGCTGCCAGTTGCGCATCGAAGGTATGGCCTCGAGTTCTTCCGGTTCCTGGCGTTCGAGGCTTGCCACCGCCGTCAACAGATGTTTCGGCGCAAGGATTGCCGGGTCGACGCGGAGTTCGCGCGCGACATCGTCGCGAACTTTGCGGAGTTTGTCGATACGGCGCTCGAGGCTACGGTCTCGAAGCCAGGCCTTCGGTTCGTTCGGAGCCGGAAGCGCTTCTTCAGGAATCACGATCGCCTCCTCGACGAGTGCCAGAATCTTGCGGCCCCATCGCGAGAGGTGAAACGACGACACTCCTTTGACCTTACTGAGCTCGTCCGGACTCCGAGGAAGCGCGACGGCGACCTCGAGAATCGCTTCGTTGCCGAGTACCTTGAAGGGAGGCCGGTCGAGCTCGCGGGCAACCGAATCCCGCCACTTGTGAAGTCGCGCGACCACAGCGAGACTTCGCCCGTTGAGTTTGGCGAGTCCCTTGAGCTTGCGCCACGGATCCGGATCGTCTTCGGAATCCCGGAATCGGATCGATTCCATCCGTCCAAACTCCTCCATAGCCCACTCCCATCGCCCCAGTGCCACGAGCTCCCCCTTCATGATCTCGGACAGCTCGATGAGATGATGCGTGTCGAGCGCGGCATACTTCAGCATCTGCGGGGGAAGCGGGCGTTTTGCCCAGTCGGCCCGCTGATGCGACTTGTCGACTTCCACATTGAAATGCTTCCGGAGCAGCGCGGCCAACCCTACCGAGTCATACCCCGCCAGCTGGGCCGCCACCATCGTGTCGATCAGATTGTTTATTCGAAAGCCGAAGTCTCGCTGAAGAATCCGCAGATCGTAATCTGCACCATGAAGTACCTTCGTCATCAACGAATCCGAGAGCAGGTCACCCAACGCCTGAAGATCCAGGCCGGCCAGCGGATCGACGAGAAAATCGTTCCCGGGAACCGAGATCTGCACGAGGCACACTTTGTCGAAATAGCTGTGGAGAGAGTCGGCCTCGGTATCGATCGCGACGACCGGGGAGCGGCGCACAACCTCCATCATCTGGCCGAGCCCAGGTTGTGTTTCTATCCAGATCATCGGTTGACTGTCTTTCCCGCAAGTCCAATGGACGTGAGTTTGTGATTGAAACGGTCGAGTTGAAAGGATTGCCCGGAGCGGTCGATCAACTCGTCCCGCATCGCCTTCGAGCCCTCATCTTCTGCGACCGTCAGCAGCAGGGCCAGATCCTCCGGGGTGATGACCCGGATCGTGACTTCCCCGCAGAGGACTTCCACGGCATCCCGCACCATGTTGCCATAAAGCGCGTTGCTGGCGACCAGAACATGGATCTTCACAAGCTCATCAGCCTCTCCAAAACGGAGGGGAATCAGATCCAGCTCCTCGGTCGCGTCCAGCTCGTCACGGTCTACGGTAAACCCTCGATTCGAGGCCATCATCGGAACCTGCGTCCGCCCTTCGGGCGTCAGAGCCACCAGAACATCGATCGCGCCGCTGTCCACCATTCGCCCGAGCCAGGCAGCGGCGGCAACCGAACCGACGAAGGCCCGATCGGTTCGCAATCTCTGCAGCAGATCCTCCACGGCGGCCACAGCCGCAAGGTATGGCCCGGAGCCCTCGACAGATATGCTTGCTGTTACCATCATCGAATCGTAAGAAAGGCAGGCTGTGAGCGCTGTCAACGAAACCCGAGAGAATCTCGTCTAACGCCCATGAAAAGAATTGTGATTCTAATCAATTTTCTGCTCGTCTGCGGAACCGGGTACGCTTTCGACTCCTACATAGCGGCTGCCGCGCGGGCAGAGGGAGCAAACGGAACCTTCTTCCAGTCGGATCTTCGCCTGGTGAATCTCTCTTCCACCGCAGCGGATGTCGACCTGACTTTCCTGCCTTCGAATACCGACAACCAGTCGGCCCTGCCCGTCCGAGTCTCGATCGGTCCCCGGGAGTCCCTCGATATCGACGACGTGCTCGGCAACCTGTTTTCTGTCACCAGCGGCGTGGGAGCAATCCGGATCGTCAGCGAGTCCGACCTTGCCGTCACCTCGCGCACCTACACCCCTTCCGGTGATCCTGCCTGTCCCGGCACGTTCGGCCAGTTCATCCCTGCAGCCCCGGCCGATGATGCGGTGGAGAAGGGCATGATCCCGAATGTAAGCGTTTCGGTAGGTGCGGGAACCGGCTTCCGCTCGAATTTCGGCGCCGTGAATCCTTCCACGGCCGAGGTATCCGTCAGGGCGACGCTTCGCGATGGATCGGGAGCTGCCGTCGGATCAGCAGATCTGACGCTGCCCCCCTACGGACACATCCAGCAGAGCGTCGCATCGCTGTTCAACGCCCCTCTGATCGAAACGACGAACGCCTTCATCGAGGTCGATGCCTCGGCCCCGCTGCTCTCGTACGCGTCCGTTGTCGACAATCTCTCGGGCGATCCGATCTTCGTTCCAGCGCAGCCGGACACCGGAACTCCCCGGGACGGCCTGACGATCATTGCGAAGCAGTGGGTGTTCGAACCGGAAGTGATCGAGGTGAACGTGGGAGAGCCCGTGACGCTTCAGGTGCGCGCAGTCGACGTCGATCATGGGATCTCGTTCTCAGGGGTCGGACCGTTCACATGCACGAGCGAACAGTTCGGACAGTGCATCCTCGTCCCGAATGAGACAGTGACCGTGACGTTCACCCCGAGAACGCGCGGTAGCTTCGCATTCTTCTGCACGAGATTCTGCGGCGATGCCGCCGACGGGTCGCACGGGCACGCGACGATGCGGGGTACGCTCGTCGTGAAATGAGGCCCGCCCGGTAGTCAGTAGTCAGGAGTCATAGAAAGACTTCCGTAAGGACGAAGGTTGAAGCCCTGCTTCCGGGGGCCACGTCATCCTGAGCGATGCGAAGGATCTCTGCTTGCCATGATCGATCCTCTTCAGGAGATCCATCGCTTCGCTCAGGATGACGTCGGCCCGGAGTAGGGAATCATCCTTATCCTTCATCCTTCATTCTTGAGAAGTCTCCCTACTGACTACTGACTACTGACTACTTCTTCCCCCCCGGTACATCCGCCAGCACAGCCACACACCGGAAGCGAGCGAGGCAAAGCCGATCGTTCCGGCGAGAAACCTGACGAAGCTCGCGACTGCCAGGTGGCTCTCGAGCATCCCGAGGGAAGTGAGCATGTAGTTCCAGTCATGAATGATCTCGCCACTTCCGAGACTCACGAGCGGCAGATCTCTAAACTTCGCATCCTCGGCGTAAGTCGCGACGTTGAAAAGGCTGAATGAGAGCCAGAAACCTGCAACGGTGACGCCGAAATAGTCTCGCTGACGAAGAAAGATCGCGGCAGTCGCAACCGGCGCGGCGAGCTGAAGGAACGTGCCTCCCGCGATTGCGAAGAACATCGGAAGGAACCCGAAGATCACGTGTCCGATCTCATGAATCGCGAGTGTCACCCCCGAAAAGAGGAGGGTTCCGTAATACGGATCCTTCAGGTGGGCTTGCAGACCCCATGCGAGGTAGAGGAGCAGCGGGAGACGAACAGCCCACCACCGCCCGCGGGTCCAGTCTTCGATGTCGGCGCGTAAGGACTGGAGGAACGAGCCCTCGCCCTCGAAACCATCCTCGCCGTATGCCGGCGGCAGCTCGAACCGTCCCATCAGAGAAACTCGAGCACTCTCGACACCTGCTCCCACTTCGTCGCGCCGTTGCCGATCGCGACTCTGATTCCGTAACGGTCCCGCAGTTTCGTGTGCGACACAAACAGCCGTCCCGATTCGTTCATCTTCGTCAACAGCTCCTCGGTCCGACGCTCTGATGCCGCTTCGTTCACGTCGCCTTTCTCGTCGCGTACGACGGCGCGGAACACGACGACGCCGAGCGACTGCGGTGCAAGCAGTTCGATGTCGTCTCGATTTTCGAGCTCATCGGCAAGACGTTTCGCGAGGCCGATGTGGTTCCGGATCACCGCCTGAAGCCTGTCGATTCCGTAATGCTCCAGAACGAGCCAGAGCTTCAGCGCGCGGAAACGGCGTCCCAGCTGCAGGCCGTAGTCCATGTAGTTGATGACTTTACCGGAGTCGGTCCGCAGGTACTCCGGGATCAGTGAGAACGTCTCGCGAAGCATCTCGGGCCGCTTGGTCCAGAGGACGCTGCAGTCGACGGGAGTGAAGAGCCACTTGTGGGGATTCACGACGATGGAATCCGCCTGCTCGACTCCGTTCCACATCGATCGTGATCGGGGATCGATCGTCGCAGATCCGCCATACGCAGCGTCGACGTGCAGCCACATCGACTCGCGATTCGCAATCTCACCGATCCGGCGAAGGGGATCGATGGCGGCCGTCGAAGTCGTGCCGGTCGTCGCCACGACGGCGCACGGGACGACTCCCGCTTTGCGGTCCTCCGCGACTGCGCGCTCGAGCGCATCTGCATCCATCGCGAAGGCCCGGTCGCTCGCGATCTTCCTGACTCCCCTCACTCCCAGCCCGAGGGCCAGCGCAGCTTTCTCGACGGACGAATGGGCCTGATCCGAAAAATAGATCCGGAACTGAGGGAGGGTCCTTCCCGTCATGCCTTCCTGACGGATGTCGAAACCGAGCGCTTCCCGCGCTGCGGCGAGGGCGAGAAAAGTGTTGATGGAGGAGGTGTCGTTGATGATGCCGAACAGCCCCTCGGGAAGACCGAGGAGCCCCCGAAGCCTGTCGAGCACGATGATCTCGAGCTCGGTTACGGCCGGAGACGTCTTCCACAGCATGCCGTTGACGTTGAGAGCCGACGAGAGCATCTCGCCGAGAATGCCCGCTTGCGATCCGGTGATCGCAAAGTAGGCGAAGAAGGCGGGATGGTTCCAGTGGGTGATTCCAGGCATGACAGCATCGTCGAACGTCCCCATCAACTCCTCGAACGAGCGCCCTTGGGTCGTCGGGCCATCAGGAAGCCTCGTCGCGAGCGAGCCGGGAGCGTCGCGCGAGAGCACGGGACGCGCATCGATGTTCTCGAGGTAATCGGCGATCCAGTCGACCGCAGCATGCGCCGCGCGGCGGAACTCTTCGGGGTTCTGATCGAGGATGAGATCGTCGGTCATGGGATGAGTTTACAGCTCCGCCGGCCGCCCGGTTGTGAGTTCTGCACTCCCACCCCGCCTCACGGTTCTGAGTTCTGGGTTCCCACCCGCCCGTTGTGGATCGCGACCGTCAGGATGACACGTCAAATTGCTCGGGTCGGGCGGGTGTGAACTCAGAACCCAGAACCGTGTGGGCGGTCCGGGCGGGCAGAACTCACAACCGGGCGGGAGGGCGGTCCGGGCGGGCAGAACTCACAACCAGGGAGGGCGGGCTAGGAGGCGCCCTTACCCGACAGGACGGCGGGAATGGTCCGCAGCAGGATCTTGAAGTCGAGCCCCGGCGACCAGTTGTCGATGTACTGCAGGTCGAGCTCCATCCAATGGTTGAAGTCGACGTTGTTGCGACCGCTGACCTGCCACAGACAAGTCAGGCCGGGCTTCATCGACAGGCGGCGGCGCTGCCACCGCTCGTACGACCAGACCTCCTCGGGGATCGGAGGCCGCGGTCCGACCAGGCTCATATCACCCTTGAGGACGTTCCAGAGCTGCGGGATCTCGTCGAAAGAGAACTTCCTGAGAATCCGGCCCACCGTCGTGATGCGCGGGTCGCTCTTCGACTTGAACACCGGACCGGTCATCTCATTGAGATGCTGGACCTCGAGCCTGCGCTGATGCGCGTCTTCGATCATCGTGCGGAACTTGTAGAGCGTGAAGATCCGCCCGTTGAGACCGATCCGCTCCTGTTTGAACAGGACGGATCCCGGAGAGCTGAGGCGAATCGCGAGGGCCGCGACCCCGAGCACCGGCAGACTGATCGCGAGAAGGGCTAGAGATGCGGCGACATCGAGTGCCCGCTTGAGCGCGAGTTGCGCCTCGTTGGATGGCGTGGTCGTGAACGTGAGAAACGGAACGCCCTCGAGCTCTTCCAGCTCGACGCGAGCTACCCGATTCGGGAAGAAGTTCATCGCGATCCTGGTGCGGATCCCCAGCTCCTCGCAGAGAAGGAAGATTGACTCCATGGCATCGAGCTTCCGGCGGGTCACGGCGAATACGATCTCGTCGATCGTATGTCCACCACCCTCGACTCCCTTCTCGAGGATCATCGGGAGGTCGGAAACGGTGCCCAGGATCGGATATCGCGCCCAGCCGTTCGTCAGGCGGTGGCCGTCCGAGACGAACCCGATTACTTTGTAGCCCCAGTACTTGTGCTCCCGGATCAGGCCCGCCACTTCCGTGGCCCGCTTTCCAGTTCCCACGATGAGAATCGTCCGGTAGTTGAGGCCGCGCGATCGGACGTAGCGGGCAATCAATCGCACAGCGAGCTTTTCGGCGATGAGGAAGAGCGCAGACAGCGCAACGAAGAGAATGAACCAGGAGCGCGAGAGCTGCCTGAGCGGAATCAGATACGCGAAGCTTGCGAGAATCGCCGTCCCCACCGCTACGATCCGGAGTGTGGTGAACGCCTCGGACCGAACCGAAACCGTGCGGTGGCTGTGATACGCGTGATTCGAGAAGAACAGCAGCGACCAGATCACCAGGACGATCGGGTAGATCTTCAGGTACTCGGCGAGCGGATAAAGGCCCGTTGGAAAGTGAACAGGCGCAACCCAGGGGAGCACGAAATCACGGATGAAGAAGGCTATGAAAAACGCTGCGGAGGTGAGGGTGAGGTCGACCAGGTAAACGAACCTGGCGATGAATCTGGCCCTCTGCTTCAGCATGTTTCTCTCCGCCCGCCCATGGCCTGCTCATCGGGGTCGCCGGAACTCCAGGGTCCCTCACTCGTTACTGAAACAGCATACAGGAACTCACCGGGAGTCTTACGGGACCCTCGCCGCCGCCAGCTCGGCGAGCAGCGATTCATATCGGTCGGTGACGACACTCCAGTCATAGGTTGATTGGGCCCGGTCACGGGCCATCGTTCGATATACGTCCAGCGCGCCCGGATCGTCCAAACTTTCCTCAAGGAGCACCGTGAGATTCTGATCGCTCCCCAACCGGAAATACCGCACCGCACTTCCCCCGGCCTCACGATTCTCCGGCGTGTCATTGGCGAGAACCGCACCTCCCGAGCCCATCGCCTCAATCAGAGCGGGATGCGTCCCCCCCACTTCCGTCGCCTGGATGTAAAGGAGCGCGTTCCTCTGGAGGGTCCTGTAATCCAGCCCGTAGATTGCCCCTGGAAACAGGATCCTGCTGTCGGATGTCCTCTCCAGGCGCCCTATGAGCTCGCCGGCGTACGGCGCATCGCCCACCATGACAAGGGGCCGCGACCCGCCTACCTTCGCGTAGGCCGCAACCACGGCCTCAGGGTTGTTCTCCGGCTCGAAGCGGCTGACGTAGAGCAGATAGTCCCGGCTCTCGAGACCCAGCAGTGACAGGATATTGGAGTCCTCTTCATCAGGAAAGCCGGAGCCGTACGCCAGAATGTCCGGCTCGATAGCAAACTGCCTTCGATAGTATTCCGCGATCACTTCCGCATCGGCGATCACTCGGTCGGCAAAATGAGCCGAGAACGCCTCTCCCGTCATGTAGACGAACCGTCCGAACGCATTCCATTTTTTCCGGTGCCGCTCGATTCCGTCGACGTTGATCGCCACCGGGATCCTGCCCACGCGCAGCAGAGGCAGAACGAATGCGTTCGCCGCGTTGCAGACGATCGCGGCATCGAAATCCCGGCGGAAAGCGTCGAGGACAGAGAGCAGCGAGTGGCTGACTGTTTCGAAGTACTTGTGTCGCAGTGCGGGAAGCTCGATTCGCCGCACTCCCTCCCACCTCAAGCCTTCATCTCGATAGAGGGACGCCCGGCAGTAGACGGTCACCTCGTGGCCGCGTGCAGCCAGCCGGGCTCCGAGCTCGGCGGCGAAGGTCTCGAAGCCACCGTAGACGGGCGGAACTCCGCGCGTTCCGATGATCGCGACCGAAAGGGGACGCCTGCCGGGTTCAGCCGCCATGCCGGAACCAGGGAGCAAGCTGCCGGTCGCTCACACGCCGTCGCCGCTGAATCTCCCGCCTGCTTTTCATGATCTCGCCGCGATGTTGCCACAACCAGCGGAAGGCCGGTAGCGACGATCGTTCCACCGTCAGCGCCGCTGCCAGAACGACGACATCGCGGAACGCCTGCCGTGGCAGATTGCGGAGGGTCAGATAGCGCCCCTGATTCTTCAGGCGAAGGAGAAATCGGTTCTTTACCGAGTGCATGTTGATCGACGGAGGCAGGCTCTTCCGCTTCTCCGGTGTCACGGTCCTGACGTGATAGCCCACCGCGAGGGGCACCGACAACGCACGCCATCCGAATAGCCGCCCACGCCACGCAAGGTCCGCATCTTCGCGGTATGCGAAGAAGGATTCGTCAAACGGCTGCCCACCAATCGCCGCATCATCGAGAAAGGAGCGACGGTAAACTGCCGCAGCGGCCGAGACACCGAAGACTTCGAACGGCTCGACCGGCCGGCTGTCGTCTTCTTCCCCGGCGCCGATATCGAGATGACGTCCGTTCCGGGTCATGACGATGCCCTTCGAGTCGACGATGCTGGTCGGTTCGATCGACGAGCCGGTTCCCCGCAGCAGTTTGCCAGTGGCTGAGCCGAACTTAGCGCTATGTTTTTCCAGCGATTCGACGCATTTCCAGGCGTAGCCGCCTTCGAGAAAAACGTCCGGATTCAGAAGCAATACGTACGTCCCCTTCGACGCCGCAATCCCCTGATTTGCAGCGGCGCTAAAGCCGCGGTTCGTCTCGTTGCGAATGAGATGAAGCCCGGGAATGAGCGACATTGCCCGTTCCACGGAGCGATCGGTCGACGCGTTGTCGATCAGGTGGATCTCGATGCCGGGAAGCGTCTGATGCGCGACGCCCGCCAGACAGCGCTCGAGGAAGCGCTCGCTGTTCCATGTGATCAGGACCACGGAAAGGGAGGGCGTCGTCATGTTGAGGAATTCCTGCTCGCCCAGGACCGAACATGCAATGTTCGGCCACAGAGAGACCAGTGCGTTCGGCCCTCGAGGCGCGGAGACTCAGACACCGGTCGAAGAATCTTCCCATCGACGGAACGCGTCGCCCGCCACTCTCAGGTACGCTCCCGGCTTCGCCTCCCGCTCGGACGGCAGCTTCGACAGCCCGATCAGAGTGGCACCGCTGCGCATCCACATGCCGACGATGATTGCCCACCGCAACGCCTCGACCTGCCCGGCCGGAAGCCATTTCGAGGCGTAAATGAAGAGATTGCGGTACCAGATCCGGAGGAAATCTTCGAACGACACGTGCTCGAGGCTCGCTCCGCCGCGGTGCTTCGCCACGGAGTCGGGCACCAGGCAGACCGTCTTGCCCGCTCTCGCCAGCCGAATCGCGTAATCCACATCCTCGAACCAGGCGGGCGCAAAAGAGTCATCGAAGGGCCCCACCTCGTCGAACACCGATTTCCGAAGCATCAGCGCCGCAGCAGCGGGCTGCTCGATGTTCTGATGCTTCGTGATGTCGAGATCGCGATACCGGTATCTCGAGGTAACCCGGTTGTCCGGGAAGATCCGGTCAATGAGCAGAATCTCGGCCGCCAGGCTCTTGAAGGTAGGCAATCGGCGGAGCTGGAACTCACGTTGCGGAGCACCGGAATCGTCGAGCAGCAGCGGTACGGCCCCGCCGGCTTCCGGATGCGATTCGAGGTACTCGACGAGCCGACGCAACGAACCGGCCGCCGGTTCACAATCAGGATTCAGGCAGAGCACGTACTCTCCTAGGGCTCTGTCCAGCGAATGGTTGATCCCTCCGGCGAATCCATCATTCTTCATGCCGGTATGAATTGTCGTGCGCCGGTCGGCCGCGGCGGTCAGTCGGCCCACCGTTCCGTCCGAAGAATTGTTGTCGTGGACGATGACCTCGTAAGCGACGCCTCCGAACGCGGCGGGAAGTGCAGCGAGGCAGCGCTCGACCCACTCTTCGCTGTTCCAGGTGACGATCAGAACCGAAACGAGGGTACTGGCATCCGCGGCATCGTCTGGCTGGATGCGTTCGTCACCGCTGAAGGCGGCGTCACGGCTGGTAGTCTCTTCGAGAGTCACTGCCATTGGGAGATGGCCTCGACCAGCGGACGCACAACGGCGTCCCATTGGTATCGAGGCCGGATCCGATCGAGATTTGATACGCACGCGGCGTGAAAAGCGTCGTCAGTCAGCAGACGCCGCATCCCATCGGCAACCGAGTCGACGTCCGATGGCCGGACGACGACTCCGAGGCTTTCCTTCGCGATGAGATCGGCCGCGAAACCTCCCTCGGTAGCCACCATCGGAAGCGAGCACCAGATCGCGTCGAACAGCCGCGTCCGAATCGAGAATTCCGCTTCCATCGTCCTCGCGTGAAGCATCACGCCGAGCCGTCCGCCGCAAAGCCACTTCGCGCGATCCCGGTATGGCACCCATTCGGTATTCCGGACGACCGCATCACCCGCCTTGGAGAGCGCCTTCTGCATCCCTCCCGGATTGCCCGCCGCGGCGACCTGACGGTTGGGCCGCTCGGCGCCCATGAACAGCAGCCGGCAGTCGATCCCCGATTCGCGGAGAACGCCGACAGCCTGGATCGCCGTAAGGGGATCGAGCCACTCCCAGGTACCTCCACCCCATATGATCCAGGGCCGCGATGGATCGAGTGCCGAGCCCGTTCCGTCGGGAGGATGCTCCGGAATGCCGAACGGGACCTCGACCCAGCGTTCGAGCCATTCACTCGCGGCAGGTGCAAAGCTGCAGTAGACGCCGGTGTAGAAATCCCTCTGTCTGGGGGTGGCGGCCAGAAGCAGGTCGCCCTGCTGGAGCGCCATGCGCAGCCGTCCCCATTCGCGGTTGTAGTGGACGGTCTGGCGGAGCGTGGGTTTCGCGCCGTAGAGCTCGCGAAGCTCGAGCACGTTCGGATCAAACAGGTCGTAGATCATCCGGCGACCCTTGCGGGGGAGAGCGAGAAGATCCCGCGCCGGCTGGCCAATGATCACGTTTGCGTGCAGAAGCGCCCATCGAGCCTCGGCCGAGTCGCGCTGGATCGCCGTGAAGCCTTCGCGGTCAAGAGCGAAGTCCTCGAACTGGGCAACGAGAGACGTGGCGAAGTGACGGGAGAGCTCCTGAGCCAGGTGATAGGCGCGGATCCCCGGCCCCGCCATTCGCGAGCCGACGACATCGGGTGTGGAAACGACAACGGAGAGCACGGGACGGACCTTACACGAGAACCCGCACATTGTCAGGCGCCATGACTGTCACCAGTGAATTCAGAATGCAGCAAGCGAGCAACACTGATCCTCTTTCTGAATTCTGAATTCTCAATTTTCATTCATGTATACCCGAACGACTTCAGGGAATTCTGGCCGCAAGCCCCGCAAACACCCCACGTATCAGCAACCCCACATGCGCGAACCGTCCTCGCAGGATCGCTCGCGCCAGAAGCCTGACGTCCTCCCTCAGCAGCGCGCCTACGCGGCCAACTCCCGGATGCAGGCGCGCGGTCCAGTATCGATTGCGGGTTCGGAGAACAATCGCACGTTCACCTATCTTCACGCTGCTCTGCGAGCCCGCATGCGTCGCGAGAACCTGCCGCACGACTTCTGTGCCCCAGCCACCATCATGCAGCCGCGCACAAAGCTCGACGTCCTCGTACCAGGCAAAGAACTCAGGATGCAGGATGTCCGGACCGAGAGCCACATCGCGCAAAGCCGCGACGCGATACAACGCGGCCGTCGCGGACACGCCCCATGCGGGCCGGAACGGAATGTACGATTCGATCGGTGCCCGATAGCCGGCCTGCACGAAGCGACCCGACTCGATCTCGATTCCCGCCCCATCGAGCAGGTGATCGTCGCGACGGATCCTCGCCTGCACCGCTCCCAGGTTCGGATCGCGATCCAATGCGTCGCTGAGAACTTTCAGCCATTCCGGATCCAGCAGCGCGTCGTTGTTGATCCAGCCAACGTATGCTCCCCAGACGCGTTCCATGGCGCGATTGATCCCACCGGTGAACCCGATGTTCGTCTCGCTGCGCTCAACGACGAGGTCGAATCGATATTCACCACCGACCCGATCGGCGACGGAAACCGCGGAGCCGTTGTCGAACACGATCACCCGCGCAGGCGCAACGACCTGGCTGTCGATCGAAGCGAGACAGGCCTTGAGCATGTTTCCGCCGTCCAGATCGAGAACGATCAGCTCGGCTACCGGACTCTCCAATGCAGGCCTCACCGCACCGCCTCCAGGCGGTCCAGGGTGACGCTTCCGCGCGTCACAGTTGCCTGAACCCTCTCGTCATCACCCCCGGGGAAAGTCATTGCAACCTCTCCCCACGCGTCGCCTGTAGGGGCAAGAACCAGCGCCACTCCGCCTATGGAGAGGTCGGCTCCCTGAGCCGACATGTAATGCAGCCGCGAGTGGCCGCCGCGATACAGAAAACTGACATGGTCACCCGCATCCATCGACCAGCCGCCGCGGAAGCGGAAGCGAGCAACCGTGTATTCCGGCGGATCGAGTGAGCCTCCGGTTCGGTCGAGGTGAGCGTCTTCGAACTGGACGACGCTTCCGGGCATCTGTCCCACGACGAGACATGCTGTGAGCAACGATGCGGCGAGTGCAGCGCCGAGCGGAGCCATCACTCGCCGACGGCCGCTCGACATCGGGCGTGCGATGGAGAACAGAATGAATACCACGACTACGATGATCGCCGCGGCCAGAGCCGCGGTATTCGGGCGTATGAAACTCGGAAACAGCCGGGAGAAATCGCTGCCGTACAGACTCGAGAGATAGATGCCGGCCGGATTCTCTCCGTCCGCTATTCGGAACAGGGTCCATGGCAGCGCAACCCCGCGCACGGTCAGAAGTGCGGTCCAGGCGCCGGCGAGTCCCACAAAAAACCAGGAACGTGAACGCTCCAACACGCCGGCGGCAGACAGCAGCAGAAACGGAGTCAGAAACACGACATACCGCAGAGGCGGAGACCACCCGCCATGCCACTCATCTCGAACGACCAGCAGCAGCAGATACGCGATAGACGAGAACATTCCGAGACGCACACTCTCCGGAAGCTGGCTCCATCGGGCGATTCCGAGAACACCGAGGAGGAGAATCGGCGCCTGAAACGCGATGCCGCCCGCTCCGTCGAGCAACAGCCCGAACACTCCC
Source organism: Thermoanaerobaculia bacterium (assembly GCA_041748075.1). GTDB lineage: Bacteria > Acidobacteriota > Thermoanaerobaculia > Gp7-AA8 > Gp7-AA8 > JBGSYJ01. The sequence goes on along the minus strand of JBGTDX010000108.1, from coordinate 32,850 downwards.
ATCGCATAACGCTCCGGCTCCCTCGGCATCAGCTCCCACCATTCATGGATGTGAAGCGGAGTGCCGGTGATGATCCAGACGAACAGCAGCGCGCACAGCGGCGCCGCCAGCACTCCGATTCTCAGCCACAACGGAAACTGCCGGGAGATCGAGACGCGCAGAATGAGCAGGAACGCAACCAGAACGAATCGCAGCTGCAGCAGGCAGATCGAGAGCAGCGCAATGAGCATCCTGGCGGGACGGCGGTGCCGCACGGCTCGCACCGCCTCGACGAAAAAGAAGGCGGCCGGCACTTCGGTCCAGATTCGTGTTGCGTAAAAGATGACCGGAGGACCGAAGGCAAAGAACGGCAGCATCAAAAGGATGATCCGCTGTTGAATGCCTTCCTCTTCCATCATCCGCATCGTCGATCGGACGAGCAAAGCCCCGAAGAGTGCGAGGACCAGCGATGCCCCAATGCGACCACCCGCGAGATATCCCGGAATCAGCAGGAATGACAAGAAAGGCTCATGACGCGAATAGCGCTCGCTCCCGTCACCGACAGGATCGCCTTCCTGTGGCGTCGATGGCGCATTTTCAAAGGGACGTTCTACCGCGTTGTATTGATTCGTCAGGTCGAGATCGAAGTCTCGCACCATCGAGTCCGTCAGGAGCAGGTAGTACGGTTCGTCACCATTCATCGGATGCTGCAGAGATGCAGGCAGCACGAACGCATAGACGACAAAGAACAGAAGACCCGCGCGGCTGCTGCTCCAGCGAATCCGGTCCGGCGATCCGAGAATGACAAATGTGAAAAGCAGTATCAGCTTGAGCAGTACGAATACGACGTACGAGATCCAGCTGTTGACCGCGATCGCGAGAACGGGCGCCAGCAGGACGAGACCGGCCAGGAGCGCGGTGAGCAACGCGTCCACACGGGCGTGTGTCGAACGCAATTTCCCCACGAGCGATCGATGTGCGAAGCCAGAAAGGACGAGCGAGTATCCGATCGCGAGGAGGAGCGGAAGGCTCATCGCACCACCACCCGAAGCGCATCGACATGAAGCATCGCATCGTCAGGAAGATCGCGTCTCATCGTCAGGCGCACCAGACCGATTCGTTCCGGAATCGTGACCTCTACCGAGCTGGCGCCGATCAGAAATGACGAAGCTCCATGCCCGGCCAGCGAACCTTCGGGGACTGCGGGTGCACCATGCCCGGAGACGAACCAGTGCTCCTGTCGAAGGGACGCCCAGTCGCTGATCTCGCCGACTCTGAGGGTGCGGCGATACGCCCTCCCCTGCACCGATATGACGTCCATGTCGGCAATCTCCCGACCGGGACTCATGTGCAGCAGATTTCCGCCGGAGAGCATCAGCGCTGCTCCATTTCCGGAACTCGCCGGGGTGAGATTTACCGACTCTCCGGGACTGAGCACGCCACTCGCAGCTTCCCAGTCCCGTTCACCGGTCGACAGAAAGACCGCGAAGACCAGCACACCGAGGGACAGGATACTCATGCGCCAGACGGCGGACTGCATCATCGTCAGAGCCGCGCCGCTCACGATGACCGCCAGAGAGACAGAGGAAACAGGAAGTGGAAACGTACCGATGAGCGCGCCGCTCCAGGCGAACATTGCGACCATCAGCATCGCGATCACTCCGGCAGGTCCCGAAAACCTCGGATTGTCTGACTCGTCGCTCGCGACGAGAAGTACCGCGGCTGCGAGCGCATACAGAATGGCCAGAGCGGGGCGAAGCAGCGCGCCTCCCGCTATCACTGCAACGGCACCGAGAGCAGCCGCCGGCGCAAACCTGACTGCACCAGCTGCGGCCATCGCGAAGGGAACGGGGCGCAGCACCGTCTGCAGCGACGCAGCCCACCAACCCGGCACCAGAACGGAAAGCGCAGGCTCGGGACGAGACCACCGCACCGCGAGGTGGATTGCGACGCCGGCCAGCGCGAGCGGCCAGGACCACCGCCCCGCAAGTATCGACACCACGAGCACAGTCGCAAGCGGTAGCGCGATCCTGGGCGACCGGACGATCCAGACCAGAGCAGCGAACAGCAGCGGAACCGCCGCGAGCCGGGAGGGAATCACAGGCACAGCGACCCCCACGGCAAAGGCAATGAGCCAATGAGCCGGCGTCATTACGCGACCGCGCACCATGACGTACAGCAACACGGCACATCCGGCGACGATCACGAGACTCTCGACCAGCTTCCCGGCAGGAACCTCGACCATTCGGAACAGCAGCAGCGGCGCCACCATGAGGATAGTTCCACTCACGAGGTCCAGAAGACCGCCGGCGTATCGCGTCCAGAGCGCCGCCGCAATTGCGAACGCGAGAATCAGTCCGCAACCCAGCATCTTCAGCGAATCCTCCGGCACCAATGCAACGATCGCGACGATCATCGGCACCTGCATCACCACGGGTGTGACCCATCGCGTGTCGCGGACCAGCCACCCGCACAACAGGATGATTGCCGCCACCCCGGACGGGCCTTCACTCATGCCTGGAGGCACCTCGCTCGCGCGGGCCGCGAGGAACGCAGCTGCGGCGGCAATCCCGGTGGCCCCGAGCCAGACGATTGCCTCGAACCTGAAATCTCTCACCGGCCAGCCCGGCAAATCGCCGAAAGGTGCAGGTTCGGCCTCGCGTTCTCGCTCATCATCAGATTACGGTCGAGGCGCTTCGGACGTTGGGTTCCTCACCCAGGCGGGATCGAAGCCGCTCCACGCTTCTTCAGTCAGTTCGCCGTAGTAGACGACTCGCGCGTCACCGGAGAGAATCACATCGGTCACCGCTCCCGAAGCTTCGTCTTTCGAAAACGATACCGTGAACCGGATCCCGCTGCGAGTCAGCACGGACACGGGCGAGTCGATCAGGCCGGACAACGCACTGAGCGAGACTGAGGCCACCACGCCGGATCCGCAGGCGAGGGTTTCAGCCTCGACACCGCGCTCGTACGTGCGCACTTCGATTGCTGAACGCGAAGTCACCCGGACGAAATTGACGTTCGCGCCAGCCGGTGCGAGATCCTGATGGTGCCGGATCGCCCTTCCGAGTGCCACGATATCCCTCTCCCAGAAGTGGACTCGGGAGTCCAGCAGGACATAGTGCGGAACGCCGACAGTGAGGAACCCGCCGCGAATCTGCTCGCCATCCACCAGGAGTTGCCGGTCGAGCTCGACCTGAGCCGGCGGAAACACCTCGAGGGTCACGGCTTGCCCTTCAACCAGCGCAGGAACCGTTCCGGAATCGGTCTCGATCCTCATCCGGGGACCGCAAACCTTCTGAAGGTAGGCGAACCTCGCCAGGCAGCGGGTGCCGTTCCCACAGAACTCTCCTCGGGAACCGTCGGCATTGAAGTAGATCATCCGGACGTCCTCCAATGAGGAGTCTTCGAGCAGAATCAGCCCATCGGCCCCGACCGAAACTCCCCGTGTGCAGATTCTCCGGGCAAGTCCGCTTCCGTCGGTGACCTCGCCTCCACGGTTGTCAATCACGACGAAATCGTTGCCGCCGCCCGCCATTTTGGCGAACTCGACCGGGGTGAAATCCTCATGATCCATCGAATTCTGCATTTCGTTCCCAGGCTGGTGGAATCCAAGGAAGCCTCAGGGGCTTTCCGTTGTTCAGGGCATTGTCGTCCAATTCCCTTCTGTTGGAAATCCGGAGCACTCGCAGACAGAACCTTTCAGCGGGTGGGCGGTCTGAAGGGAAAGGGATCTTTTCGCTCATGGAGGAGTCCGCGTGATTCGTAGCAAGTTCCTGACCTCGGTTCTCATTCTCTCCCTCAGTCTACCCAGCATGGTCCAGGCCCAGGAATCTACCATTCCGGGGTTGATAGAAACCGTCGACGTCCGCGTAATCAACGTCGATGTCGTAGTCACGGATCGAAAGGGAAATCTGGTTCGCGGTCTGGGGATCGACGACTTCCAGGTGTTCGAGAACGGACGTCCAGTCAAGCTGACCAACTTCTACGAAGTCGCGGCGGACCCCGTGCCCGCCCCGCCCGTCCAGACGACGGCACTTCCCGGCACACCAGCTCCAACGGCGACGCCCACTCCGGAGCCCGTTCCGGACAACATGAAGCGGCGGATTGTTTTCTTCATCGATAACCTTTCGATGCATCCGTTCAACCGGAACCGTGTGTTCGAATCGATGAAGACGTTCGCCCGCGAGACACTGCGGACGGGGGATGAGGCGATGATCGCGACCTGGAACCGCAGCATGAAAGTGCGCGTTCCATTCACCTCGGACGCGCGGCACATCGAGCAGACGCTGGATGTGATCGCAGGAGAGAGCGCCTTTGGAGTTCACAACATGTCTGAGAGGCGGCAGACAGAGAGCCAGATCCGGGAGGCGCGCACCCATGCGGAGGCCGTGATCGCGGCTCGGTCGTACGCCCAATCCGTTGAACACGATCTCCGACAGAGCGTCTCTCAGCTGAATGCACTGATGAGCACGCTTGCGGGCGTTGAAGGCAAAAAGATCCTCGTGCTTACCAGCGAGGGCTTCCCGATGCAGCCGGGGCGCGAGATGTTCGCCTACATCGACGACGTAGCCCGCGAGAAGTCGGCGACATGGGGACGGTCCGGTTCGAGCCTCATCGAAGGGATGAGCTTCAACTCGACCAATGTCATTCAGACCGTGGCAAGAACGGCCAATGCGAACGGCATTACCCTGTACACGCTGCACGCAGGAGGCCTCGTCGCCAGCAACGAGGGCTCGGCCGAGAATGCCCGTCCGATGTCGTTCACCACACAACAGGCCGCGTTGTCCAACAGCACCGACTCCCTCCATCTGCTGGCCAGCATGACCGGCGGCCTGGCGACCACGAGTACGAACAACTTCAAGGCAGCCTTCGATCAGATTCAACGCGACCTTTCAGGCTACTACTCGCTGGGATACCGCTCGGGCACCGAGAGGGTGGACCGCCAGCGTACTCTCGAAGTGAAGATGAAGAACCGCAACTACATTGCACGCTCGCGCCGTTCCTTCGTCGAGAAGTCCATCCCGACCGAGATGAACGACCGGGTCGTCGCGAATCTGTTCTACGACAGCCGCGCGAACGACATGAAAATTCTTTTTACGACACGGCAGCCGGTTGCGGTGGGAGATGGACTCTACAAAGTTCCCGTGGATATCCGCGTTCCAATGGACAACATCACCCTCTTCCCCCAGGGCGAGATCTATGTCGGCGGCTTTTCGATCTACGTGGTCGTATCCAACAAAGACGGGGACATGTCCGACGTCACAACTCAGAACCATCAGATCCGCGTCCCTGCCGCCGAGATCGGCGACACAGCCGGCAAGTCCTACGTCTATACCGTTGATCTGGTGATGGAGCGGGGACGAAACAGAATCTCGATCGGAGTTCTGGACGAAGTGTCGAAACTGACGGGCTTCGAACGTCAGGAAGTGCTCGCTGCCGATCTGCGCTGATCTGGCCACACCCCGTCGGTGTCATTCTTCGCTGCGCGAGACTGTGTAAAACGTCAGAGTGTGTGTCACTGCGGGAGTTTTCACCCGCTGCTAATGAACCTCTCCGAATCGGGAGAGATGTAGAAACACGTCATCCTGAGCGAAGCGAAGGATCTCCTGGAGGATCGAGCATCGCAAACGAGATCCTTCGCTTCGCTCAGGATGACGTGGCCTCGCTCAGCATGACACGGTGGTTCATCACCCCTTCACCGGCGCCCAGCGCCGTTAGGTAGCTCAGGATGACAAGTCGTGACACGCAGGGGTGTGACTCCATCCTGCTTGTGACTTACAGATCGGTGGGTGTAAAAGTCTCCCGATGGATCTTCCCGAGCCTACACGGCGTTTCCTTTTCACGGTCCAGTACCTCGGGACCAACTACGCCGGATGGCAGACCCAGACGAATGCAGTCGGCGTGCAGCAGGTGATCGAAGGCTCGCTCGAGAGGATGTTCGGAATGAGCATCCGAATCGAAGGGTCAGGGAGAACCGATGCAGGAGTTCACGCGCTGGCGCAGCGAGCTCACGCCGACCTCCCGACCTCAATCGGGCCCCACGGCCTGGTGCTTGGGCTCAACGACCTGCTGCCATCGGACATCCGGATCAGTTCCGCCGACATCGTTCCTCACGATTTCCACGCTCGCTTCGATGCGTGCGGCAAAACGTACCGCTACCGGATCTGGAACACTCCGGCCGCGGATGTGTTCAGGGCAGCGACGCATGCACACGTACGTCAGCCACTTGACTCCGCAGCGATGCAGGATGCTGCCGCGCCTCTGTTGGGACACCACGATTTCAGGTCGTTCACCGTTGCGGTCCCGTCCGTGTCATCGACCTGGAGAACCATCGAGGACATCACGGTCGAGCGCTACGGGAGGGTCATCCTGATCACCGTGTCGGCCGACGGATTTCTCCGGTTCATGGTCCGCCGGATCGTCGGCTCGCTGATCGAGGCCGGTCGGGGTGGAACAGACGCGAAGGCCGTTGCGGCATGTCTGGAACCGGACTATGGCGTGGCCCGATGGACAGCTCCTGCCGCCGGCCTCACCCTACTGTCAGTACGCTACGACAGACTGAAGAATGGAGAATTGAGAATGGATAATTCAGAATGACTTCAAACATTCTGAATTCTGAATTCTGAATCCTCAATTCGGGTCTTTTCGCCCCCCCCGGCCACCTCGAATCCCTATGCTAAGATGCCCGGCTGAGCATGATCGACGTATCTAAACTGGCCGAGCCGGGCTCGATCGAACAGGCTCTCATCGAGACCATCGATCTGCGGCGGCTGCCGCGCCACGTCGCCCTGATCATGGACGGCAACGGTAGATGGGCGAAGGGGAGAAATCTTCCGCGGGTTGAAGGGCACCGGGCCGGAATCGACTCTGTCCGCGAGATCGTCGAGACTTCGGCGCGTCTCGAGCTTGGAGTACTCACTCTCTATGCGTTCTCGGTCGAGAACTGGAAACGGCCTCGCTATGAAGTCAGCACGCTGATGATGCTCCTCAAAGAGTACCTCCGCAAAGAGCTGGGTACGCTCATGGACAACAACATCCGCTTCGTCCCGATCGGCAGGATCGAGGGCCTCGATCCATCGGTGCAGCGCGAGCTTCGCCTGGCGGAGCAGAAGACCGCCGGCAACACCGGGTTGCTCTTCCAGATTGCGCTCAATTACGGAGGTCGCGCAGAGATCATCGATGCCGTCAACCGGCTCGTTTCCCATATGCAGAAGAACGGATTCCGGGACTGTCCCGTGGATGAAGCGCAGTTCGCTGAGTACCTCTACACGACCGGCGTAGTCGACCCGGATCTGCTGATCCGGACGAGCGGCGAACTCCGAGTCTCGAATTTTCTTCTCTGGCAGATCGCGTACGCGGAGATTCACGTCACCAAAGTACTCTGGCCGGATTTCCGGAGGCGGCATCTGTACGAAGCCATTATCGACTTCCAGTCGCGCGAGCGCCGCTACGGTGGGGTCGATCAGTCGGACGCGGAGATCTTTCTCGAGGCAGACCAGCAGCAGCGGGCGTGAGCGGAATGTCGGAGGCCGCCGCTGTACCGCGCCGCAAGAACTTCACGCGAGAATTGACCAGCATTGCCGGAGCCCCCATCCTGATCTGGCTGGTCGGCTGGGCGCCTCCCCTTGCCTACGCGCTGACCATCGCGATCCTGGCTGCCCTGGTCCTCTATGAACTGCTGGACCTGGGCGAAAAGAAGGGATATCCCGTCCAGAAGCCGCTCTCCATCGCGCTGCTTTTCCTCCTGCTTGGTGGATTCGTCTTCGAGGCCGTTGCCGTCGAGCCCGTGATCGTCGCGACGATGCTGATCATTCCGGCCTGGTATGTCTTTGCCCGCACCGACCTGGAAGAGGCTCTCCCGGCGAGCGCGGTATCAATTCTGGGAGTGCTTTATGTAGGGATGCTGGCAGGGGCCCTTCTGCGTCTGCGGCTCGAGTTCGGCGAGCAGGGACCGAAGCTCGTGTTCTTCCTGTTCCTTGTAGTCTGGGCCGGAGACGCAGGCGCGTACTACGTAGGCAGAAACTTCGGAAGACGGCCACTGTCTCACAGGGTCAGCCCCAAGAAGACCATCGAAGGAACCGTAGGCGGCATCACCGTGTCGATTCTGGCGGCTGCCGCAATCCAGCGCACGTTCTTTCCGGAGTTTCCGCTGTTGCATGCGCTGCTCGCAGCTGGCATCCTCTCGGCCAGCGGCGTGGTGGGCGATCTTGTGGAATCGATGTGGAAAAGGTCTGCCGCAGTGAAAGACTCCGGAACATTCCTTCCCGGCCATGGCGGTTTTCTGGACCGCTCGGACTCGATTCTCTTCACTGCCCCGATTCTTTACTTCTACTGGACGCTTCTGGTCCGTGCCGGAGGTCCCGTATGAGATCGATCTCGATTCTGGGAAGTACCGGGTCGGTGGGAAGAAGCTCGCTCGAGGTGGTCGATGCGTTTCCCGGCGAGCTCGAAGTCGTCGCACTCGCCGCCGGATCCAACGTCGCCTTACTCGCCGATCAGATCAGGAAGTACAGACCCCGTCTCGTGTCCGTCCGTACCGAGCAGGATGCCCGGGAGCTCGCCCGGATGATAGGAAAGAGCGAAACCGAAATTCTCCACGGCAGCGAGGGCGCGTGCTCGGTGGCCTCGCTGCCCGAAGCCGGGACCGTGATTGCGGCAATTGTAGGAGCGGCCGGACTCGCGCCTGTCCATGCAGCCCTGCTTGCAGGCAAGCGGGTCGGGATCGCAAATAAGGAAGTTCTCGTCGCAGGCGGCGAACTGATGACGTCCGCCGCTCGATCCTCCGGCGGCGAGATCCTTCCGATCGATTCCGAGCACAACGCCGTGCATCAGGCCCTGCGTTGCGGGACATCGAAGGAGGTTTTGCGCATCATACTGACCGCTTCGGGAGGGCCATTCCTCAGGCGTGACCTCTCGAGCTTTCGGGAAATCACGGTCGACGCAGCGCTGGCACATCCCACGTGGAAAATGGGCAACAAGATTTCGATCGACTCGGCGACCATGATGAACAAAGGTCTCGAGGTCATCGAAGCTCACCATCTCTTCGCGATGTCACCGGACGAGATCGACATTCTCATCCATCCCCAGTCGATCGTTCATTCGATGGTCGAGTACGTTGACGGGTCGATCATGGCCCAACTCTCGACCACCGACATGAAGTTCCCCATCCAGTACAGCCTTCTGTATCCCGAACGACTCGCCGCACCCTTCGCGCGTCTCGATCTCGCACGGATTCGCACCCTCGAGTTTCATCCGGTCGATCACGAGCGATTCCCGGCGGTCGAGCTCGCATACGCCGCCTGCAGGGTGGGAGGCTCTGCCCCTGCCGTCCTCAACGCTGCAAACGAAGTAGCGGTCGCACGGTTTCTCGCCGGAGAACTTCCGTTTACCTCGATCGTAGATATCGTCAGGCGAGTCATGGACTTGCACGCGCCAGGCATCACCCGGCCCGGCTCCCTGGACGAGATCCTGTACTGGGACGGATGGGCACGCAATCAGGCGCGCGAAATCAACGTTGTAAAGACAATTCAGACCTGATCAAACGTCAGTAGAGATTCAACCTTCATTCTGAATTCTCAGTTCTCAATTCTCCACTCGGGAGTTCTATGGCATCCAACATCGTAACCAACTTCGCCGCATTCGTTCTCGTTCTCGGCTTTCTGATCTTCGCCCACGAGGCCGGACACTTCGTGTTCGCAAAGATCTTCAAGGTGAAAGTCCTGATCTTCTCGCTGGGATTCGGAAAGCGCCTTTTCGGCTTCCGCAGGGCTGAGACCGACTACCGCGTCTCCCTGATCCCGCTGGGCGGATACGTTCGAATGGCCGGAGACAACCCCGAGGAGCAGAACGAATCCCAGCCGGGCGATTTTCTGGCTAAGCCGAAGTGGCAGAGGTTCCTGATTCTGCTCGCAGGTCCCGCTATGAACGTCCTGATCGCGATCGCGTTTCTGACGGGACTCAATATGTCACCGACCGAAGTGACACGCGATTTCCCCGCGATCATCGGGAGCGTGATCGAAGGTAAGCCCGCGGAGGCCGCCGGGTTGCTTGTCGGCGACCGGGTCATCGAGGCAAATGGAGAAAAGATCGAGACCTGGGATGACTTCCGCATTGCAGTAGCAGTCCGGCCCGGCACTCCGATCAATCTCACGCTGATTCGTGACGGACAAACCCGAACCGCCGTCATGACTCCGGAGCGCGAGCTCACCGACTATGGCTCAGCAGGCAGGGCAGGAGTTGGTCCGTTCATCGAGACTGAGATCGGCCGCATCCTCCCCGGATCGGCCGCCGAGCGCGCCGGCCTGCGGCGCGGAGACCGGATCGTCGAAGCGGGCGGAGCTCCGATCCAGCAGTGGTGGCCCGATCTGGAGACGGCACTCGAAGCAGCGAAGAAAGGGGGGGCCACGATTGCTGTCCTCCGCAATGGTGAACGGATCTCCCTCGATCTTCCGGGAGCGGCCAGCGAAGAGGAGATTTATCCGGGTTTCATCCCGCCGACAGAAATCCGCCAGTACGCCTTTCCAGAGGCCTTCGCGGAGAGCATCCGACAGAACGTCAGAATGGTGCAACTCGTGGGGTTCACTCTGGGGCGATTGTTCAAAGCCGAAGGAAGCGTAAAAGACTTCAGCGGGCCGATCTCGATCGCCAGAATATCGGGCGACATGCTGCGCACCGGATGGCAGGCTGTGATCTTCCTGATGGCGAGCATTTCCCTGCAGCTGGGGATTCTCAACCTCCTTCCCATTCCGGTTCTCGATGGCGGCCACATCTTCATCCTCGGGGTCGAGGGCATCGCGCGCCGGGATCTATCGCTCCGGGTCAAGGAGAGGATTCAGCAGGTCGGATTCGCACTTCTCGTGACCCTGATGCTGGTCGTGCTGTTCAACGACGTGATTCAGAACGTCACTCTCATGCGGAGGGGCTGATGGAGATTGCGGATTGTGGCCTCGTCATCCCGAACGGGCGAATGACAGGAAGGTCATTGTGGCGAGCAATGAACACGGGTGTCATCCTGAGCGCAGCGAAGGATCCCCTGAAGACGTGCTGTATCGCTCAAGTCGGGAGATCCTTCGCTTCGCTCAGGATGACAAGTCGGTACGTTTCCGCGAGCAGGGTTCATTAAAGCTGCTTTCGGCCGGTAGGGATGACAAGTTCGTAGATCTGTAGCCATTCGCTTCACTCAGGATGATACGAAACCATGCTCTATCGCTTCGAAGGCGTTGAAAAATCCTACGGTGTGCACGATGTGCTCACCGGTGTGACGTGGCAGCACAACCCTGGCGAGCACGTCGGGCTGGTGGGGAGGAATGGCGCAGGAAAGACGACCCTGTTCCGCATTTTGCTTCGCCAGGAGGATCCCGATCGCGGCTCGGTAACGCGAGCGTCGGGGATGACAGTCGGCCATCTGAGCCAGCACCTCGATGCTCCCAGAGATCTGAGTCTGTTCGATTTCGTACTTTCGGCATTCGGCGAGGTACTCCGGATCGAGGCAAGGATGCGCGAGATCGAGCACCAGCTTGCGGATCCAGCACATGCGGCGGACCACGACGCTTTGCTCGAGCGTTACGCAGGCCTTCAGCACGACTATGAGCATGCGAATGGCTACACGATCCATTCCGAGGTCGAGCGAGTACTGACGGGAATCGGATTCGCGGAGACGGACTGGCAGAGGCCGATCGGCGAATTCAGCGGCGGCGAGCAGAACCGCGCGATGCTGGCCCGGCTGCTCCTGACCAGAGTCGATCTGCTCCTTCTGGACGAGCCGACGAACCATCTCGACCTCGCCGGAATCGAGTTTCTCGAAGGCTTCCTTCAATCCTTCACGGGCAGCTATCTCGTGATTTCTCACGACCGGACGTTTCTGAACAGGACCGTCACGAAGATCATCGAGCTGACACATGGAAAGCTCATCGAGTACAACGGAAACTACGAACGCTTCCTCCGGCTGCGCGCCGAGCGGATGGAGAGACTGCAGACCGAGTTCGCGCGACAGCAGGACTACATCGACAAAACAGAAGACTTCATCCGGCGAAACATCGCCGGAGTAAAAACCAAGCAGGCTCAGTCCCGCAGAAAGTTGCTGGCGCGACTGGATGAGGTCGAGCGTCCGCTGACGGACGAGACCCTCGCAAAGTTCACACTCGATGCCGGGCCCCGCTCCGGAGCGATCGCCATGACGACCGAGGAACTTTCGGCAGGCCATGACGGACTGGAGATCGTCGGCAATCTGACCTTCACCGTACGGCGCGGCGAGCGTTTCGCCATCATGGGCCCCAACGGCTCAGGAAAATCGACTCTTCTCAAGACGTTCGCCGGCCGGCTGATGCCCCTCGGAGGAAAGCTCACCTACGGCCACAATGTTCAGGTTGGATATTACGATCAGACGCTGGGTGACCTGTCGGCCGATGGTCAGGTCATCCATGAGATCTGGGATCTCGATCACAATCGATCAGAAGAAGAAGTCCGCAACTACCTCGCGCGCTTTTCATTCTTTGCTGACGATGTGTACAAGAAGATCAAAGCTCTGTCCGGTGGCGAGAAGGGCCGTCTGGCACTGGCGAAGATCATGTATGTCGGAGGGAACCTGCTTCTTCTGGATGAACCGACAAATCATCTCGACGTATACACCCGGGAAGCCCTCGAAGCCGCGCTCGAGCAGTTCACCGGGGCGCTGATCGTAGTTTCCCATGATCGGTATTTCATCGACCGCGTGGCTCACAACATTCTTCTTGTCGAGGAGGGGGAGGCCACGATCCACTCGGGCAACTACTCCGATCTGGTGCGGAAGTTTGCAGAACAGTCTGAGCAGCTTGCGGAACGGAAGGCTCCCGCTGAGAAGGAAAAGAAGCCGGTCGCTACGATGGCCAGCCCTGCCGAAGAGCGAACAGACCGAAAGTCACGCGAGAAACGCCTGCGAAAACTAGAACAGGAAGTGGCCGCTTCCGAAGTGCGGATCGCGCAGCTGGAAAGCGAATGCGAAACAAATGAGGCTCTGCTCTGTTCCGAAGAGGTCTATCGCGACGCCGGCCGTTCGCGTGAAGTCCAGGGATGTATCGAAGCCGCGAAGAGTGAACTTCGAGACCTGTACGAACGCTGGGACAGGCTGACCGCCGAGCGTGAATCGCTCCAGCCAGTCGAGAGCAGTTTCTGACCCGGAGGAGGCCTGTGGACGCAACGATACTAGCGGTCGGATCCGAACTCCTCGGCAGCATTCATGTCGACACCAATTCGCTCAAGGTTGCCAGTGCTCTGGAACGCTACGGCGTGAACGTGACGCGGAAGAGCGTCGTCGGAGACGATACCAGGGCCATCGGGGCAGAGTTGGACTTTTCGCTCAGGCATTCCGACGTCGTCGTGATCACCGGCGGGCTCGGACCCACCGACGACGATGTCACCAAAGAAGCTGTCGCCGGGGTGCTGCGGCTGCAGCTGGTCGACGACGGCTCTGTCCTCGAGGACATCGAGGAAAAGTTCCGCATCCGTGGTCTCCGCATGCCCGCAGTGAACGAACGGCAGGCGAGAGTTTTTGCAGGACATAAGATCGTACGGAACACCCGCGGGACCGCGCCCGGCTTTCACCTCAACATCAGCGTCGAAAGCAGGGCGAAGCATGTGTGGCTCTTCCCGGGAGTTCCCTATGAACTGGACGGCATGATCGAGAACGATCTGGAGCCATGGCTTCGAAAATCACAATCGGAGCTCGTCCATAAGCGGGTCGTTAGGCTTTCGGGGCTCAGCGAGTCGTCGGTCGAAGAGAGCCTGCGACCCTACTACGAACACCATCCTGAAGAGCAGACTACCGTCCTCGCTGCACTCGGCGAAGTGCATATCCATCTGATGGCCGCGGGACCCGCGGACGAGGCTTACCCGCAGCTCACCGAAATGGAACAGGAGCTCCGGGACATTTTCGGGGATCGCGTGTTCGGCCTGGACCATGAGACTCTGGAATCCACTGTCGGCAGGATGCTGACCTCCCGCGGTGAGACGCTCGCCACGGCGGAGTCCTGTACCGGAGGTCTTCTCGGCTCGCGCATCACGGATGTCAGCGGAAGCTCAGCCTACTATCTCGGGGGTGCGGTCGCCTATTCACAGCAGGCGAAACTCTTTCTGATCGGAATCGATCCCGCCACCATTGAACAGCACGGAGAAGTCTCGGAAGAAGTCTCCATCGAGATGGCCGATGGCGTGCGCAGACGGTTCGGCAGCACCTGGGGTGTCGGAATCACCGGCATCGCCGGTCCCACGGGTGGGACCGCGAAGAAGCCCGTCGGAACCGTCCATGTGGCCGTAGCAGGCAGAGAACTCCGCCGGAACAAACAGTTCCTCTTTGCAGGATCGCGCGAGCTGATCAAACAATACTCGGCCCACGTCGCACTCGACATGCTGAGGCTGATGATCCTGCGTCAGTGACGCTTTGCGTACAATGAAGCTTCAACCGAGGTGACGAGACCATGCGGCTTGCTGTCAACATCGACCACATCGCGACGATTCGGGAGGCTCGGCACACCGACGAGCCTGACCCGGTGGCTGCCGCCGTTGTCTGCGAGCTCGCCGGAGCACAGGGAATCACCGTCCATCTTCGCGGGGACCGGCGGCACATCCAGGACCGCGACATCGAGATCCTGCGGCGCGTGGTATCCACTCCCCTGAACGTCGAGATGGCGGCAACGCGTGAGATGGTTCGTCTGGCACTGATTCACAAACCTCACCGCGTCACCCTCGTTCCCGAGCGGGCGGATGAGCTGACGACCGAAGGAGGCCTCGACGCCGTTCTTCATGCCGGAAATCTCGATCGCATCGTGCGGGAGCTGCTGGACGCGCGGATCGACGTCTCCATTTTCGTGGATCCCGATCTCGAACAGATCCGAAGCTGTCACAAACTTCGCGTGCCACGCATCGAGATCAACACAGGCAAGTATGCGGACACATGGAGCAGCGGGAACTGGTCTCATGAGCTCGACAAGGTCGCAACGGCTGCCCGCGCGGCGCGCAAGCTGGGCTTGTCGGTTTTCGCGGGACATGGGCTGACCTACAGGAACGTCGATGCGATCGCCGCACTCGATGACATAGAGGAGCTGAACATCGGCCATTCCATCATCGCCAGAGCCTGCCTGACGGGACTGGATTCGGCCGTGCGCGAGATGATTCATCTCATGCGCAATCCGCGAAAGTGAGCAGGTCCCGTCCCACGCTTCACCGCGAGGCAGACGCAAGCGACGACAACGCCCGCCGTACCGCCATGAGCTCTTCTGCCGAAAGCGTCTCTCGTGAAAACCGCTCTCGTACGTACACATCCACGATGTGCCTGACGTGCCCGGCCAGCTCTGGATGCGTTTGCTCTACCTGCGCGACAATCTCCTCCGGCGTATCGGCAGGTCGTATTTCGACTCCGATCCGCTCGAGAGATCGCGCAAAGATCTGAAACATGCTGCGCCGCCGCTCGTCCAACCAGGTCTTCGCGAGAAAGATCAGCACGGCGCCCAGCACGAGAATGACTGCCAGCTGGGTCGTCAGGCCCGATCGGATCGCAGCCAGAGATTCGCCGGCGTTGGAACGCGCGATCCTCGCCGCGGCGAGCACGCCGGAGATCAGAGTCACCTGATCCTCGCTTCCGAACGTCAGGATGTATCGATCCCAGAAGAACTGGATCGAATCCCGGGCAGCGGACGCGTAGATTCCGAGGGCTCCTGTCGCCGAGCTGCCCGGCCGGAGATCGGCAGGGGACGGATCGTATGTCATCCACCTCTGTCCATCGTGGACCTCGACCCAGGCGTGTGCGTCCCGCTGGCGGATCACGAAGTAGCCTGTGAATGGATTCCACTCGCCGCCGTAATAGCCACCCACGATGCGTGCGGGAACGCCGAGCGATGAGAGCATCACCACCATACCCGCAGCAAAATATTCGCAGTGACCACGCCGTTCGCGAAGCAGAAAGTTCTCTACGCTCACCGCGCGGCCCAGCTCCGACGGATCCGCCACGTACTGGAACTGTGTGGCGAGATGAGTCTCGATCTTCGCAGCAATCTCTCTCGGTGTGCTGGCTGCACCGGCGACGTCTCTCGCAAATGCCTCCACCTCCGGTGAAACGGGGTACTCGAGCAGGGGAACGGTTTCCGGCGTCAGGGAATCGATCTGATAACTCAGTGCGACGCGGTACTCGAGACTGCCGCCCGAATGCGCACTCAGTCTGTAGAGCCCTGACCGGCTCTCCGCGAAGATTTCCGGGACTCCACTCACCACGTATGTTCCGGATGGAAGCAGAAGACGCTGCTCGGGGGACGGCACCTGCTGGATCGTAGCAGCGGATCGGACTCCGACGGGACGCGCGATCTGATGCACGCCCAGTTTGCCGCGGGCAGCCCGGAGCCGGCGACCGCTACCCGAGCGCCACTCACCGTTCCGGAAGGCATCATAGACAGTGCCTCTGAGACGAAGCGGTGTGAAAAAAGGAACAGCCTCCCTGCCCATCCAGACCCGCGCGACTACCTGCGGATCGGGTGAGATCGTGCGGGCCTGTTCGAAGTTGATGGTATCGCTCAAACCCGTCGCCGCCTTGTCGAGCGAGGATCCCGCTCCACGAATCATCGGCGTTCCCACTCGCGGAAGAAAGGGAAACATCACGATTGCGATCACTCCCGTGACGACCAGATAGAAGATGGCCGGTCGGCTGGCGGGCGTCTCGAGTTCCTTCACCCCTACCTGGACCACGCTGGCCGCGTGACTCACCTGAATGAGCTGACGGAACATCATGAAAGCGAATATCACGATGAAGACGACGATCGACAGGTCAGTGGCCGTCGCGATGCTCGCGACGAAAATGAGAAATCCGATGAGCAGCCTCTTTGTGTAGTTCTGATCCCACGGACCCTCGACCAGCAGGTAGAACCCGATGAAAAGAAGCAGATTGCTCGACGACTCGATCAGGCTCCGGGAAAGAAAGATTGCGTCGATCGGAAAGAACAGCAGGTAAGCGTACGCAAGCCACCGAACGAGCCGCGGCCGGTACACAGGCTCCCGGCGGATGATGCAGATGCCCGCGAGAGCTCCCAGCGCAAGGTGAAACGACGCGATCGAAATCCATCCGACAGCTCCGGTGAAATACAACGGCACGGCAGCAAGGCCCGTGACGAAGATCGACTCGAGCTCACGCCGTAAGGGGTTCATTCGATTTCCTCAACGAGAATACGACTGTCTGCGGATCAGTCCATCGCCCCCATCCCTCCCCTGCAGGCTCGAGCAGCGCCAGCGCCTCGAAAATTGGACGCCGCGCGGCGTCACCACCACCCCTGATGGTGCCGGCAGGAGTGTGCAGCACCACCTCCAGACGGCTCGAGATCGCGTGATGAAGATAGGTGGCCGCTTCGCTGATCATCTGCTCGAATTCTTCTTCCGTAGCTCCGGGGGGCATTACAGTGTCGACCGCAACCTCGATCGTCTGGGTCGACTCGGTTTCTGTCTGCTTCATGATCCAACGGCCGATCGAGGCCGACTTCTTCCAGTGCACCTGCCGGAGCGAATCTCCACGGATATACTCCCGAAAGGCATGAACCTCGCTTCCCGGCCCGATCCGCTCGGTCCGGCCCTTCTCCCCCGCAAGGACGTCGGCTGTCAGTAGTTCCAGCGGCGGATCGAGGAGTCCGGGGTAAACGATCGCCTCCCCGACGAACGAAACCCGTCGCTTCTTGAGGAACAGCCCGAACGGATACCGCGTATAGAGGCTGGCGGTCTTGAACTGCAGTCTGCCCCGACGCCGGAACAGAAAGCCGGCTTCTCGCTGTATCGTCGTCCCTCGCGGAATGAGAGGAAAGAGCAATGGCTCCTCGAGCTCATCCGAGATCAGCAGAACGTCGCGCACGTTCCAGATCCGGGAACTGTTCGTCGCTCTCAATATCCCGACTGCGGGCCTGCCTGCCCACGCTTCATCGACGCTGACGAACTCCACTTCGATCCGCTTGAGCCCACCCTTCGATGCAACCCCCGAGATGATCAGGCCTCCGAGCATGAAGGCCAAACCGATGTAAAGAGAGTTGTTTCCGGTGTTGATTGCAGCGAATCCGATCACCAGAGTGAAGGCCAGATAACCCATGCCGATCCGCGTCAGCCTGACGACACCCTTGAACTCCGGCGATCTGTTCCCCATCTGAAACCCTCGAATGATCGGCTGCGTAGCGAGCGTCCGAGCTCGGCAAAGGCACCTGCGTCATTGTCGCGGTAACGGGCCCGGCGTCATGCCGAGCGAAGCGAAGGATGACACACCAATACTCCTGGTCGGATCGACTCACCGCGGTACAGGAATGTTCGCGATGATCCGGTCGATGAAAGCCTCCTCCGGGGCGAAATCACCCCGAAGCATCTGCCTGCTCCGCAGCACTACCCGGTGCGCCAGGACGGGCCCACCAAGCTTCTTGACATCGTCGGGTACGACGTAGTCGCGTCCGTGCGTCATCGCAAATGCCTGGCACGCTTTGTAATAGGTCAGCGCACCGCGGGTCGACACGCCCAGCGCAACCTCCGAATGATTCCGGGTCGCGAAGATGATCGCCATGATGTAGTCGAGGATTTCTTCGCTGGCGTGAATGCGACCGACCTGTGCCTGAAGATCGAGAACCTCGCCGGCCGACAGCACCGGCTGAAGTCTGTCGAGCGCTTCCCGGGCTCCGCCCGCGCGGATCAACTGCTTTTCCTGAGCGGCATTGGGATATCCGATGCGAAGCCTCATCAGAAAGCGGTCAAGCTGCGACTCGGGAAGGGGGTACGTCCCGACGTGCTCGATCGGGTTCTGCGTCGCGATGACAAGGAACGGATTGGGCAACGGCATCTGCCGCTTTTCGACCGAGATCGTCTCCTCACTCATTGCCTCGAGCAACGCGGACTGCGACTTGGGTGTCGCTCGATTGATTTCGTCGGCGAGCAATACATTCGTGAAAATCGGACCCGACACGAACTGAAATTCCTGTTGATCCTGATTGAATATCGTCACTCCTACGATATCGGCAGGAAGCAGATCGCTGGTGAATTGAATTCGGTGAAACGAGAGTGACAGCGAGCGGGCGAGCGCCTGAGCGAGTGTCGTTTTGCCGACTCCCGGCACATCTTCGAGCAGGATGTGTCCCCGGGCGAGAAGAGAGGCGATCGCGAGCTGGATCACGTCGGACTTGCCGCGAATCACCCGCTCGACATTCTCCCGCAGATCGCTGACTTTCGTCAGCGGGACGGGCTCTCGAGTCATTGGTTCGGTTGCCATTTTGTTAAGAGTTCTGAGTTGTGAGTTCTGAGTTGTGAGTGGGCCACCGCCCGCCCCCCGGACTTCACGACCGCCGCATTGCCGTTGAAAGTTCTGAGTTCTGAGTTCTGAGTTCTGAGTGGGCCCCCGCCCACCCCACGACTTCACGACCGCTGCCTTACACCGAAAGTTATGAGTTCGTGGGTGGGTGGAGGCCCACTAACAACTCAGAACTCACAACTCACAACTTCTTGTAGTTGGGTCCCCCGCCGCCTTCCGGCGGCACCCAGGTGATGATCTGATAGGGGTCCATGATGTCGCACGTCTTGCAGTGAAAGCAGTTCGTGAAATTCAGAAACGGGACCTTCCCTTTCCCATCCGCACTCGGCTGCGGCTCATACACCGAAGCCGGGCAAAAATGCTCGCATGGGTTCCCGTATTCGACCGTGCACCTCGTGATGCAGATGTCCGTATCTTCGATCAGCAGATGGGGCGGTTGATCTTCTTCATGAATCACACCACCGTGGTAGACCTCGGTGACCTTGTCAAACGTGTAGACGTTGTCGAACTTCATCTTTTCAGGCGGATGGGGCTCTTCGGTACCGAAATACCGCTGGATCCTCTCCATGTGCTCGTGACCGGCCTTGCCTTCGAGCCGGTTTACGACACCGTAACCGCGCCCTCCTGTGACCATCCCCAGCCCCGCGTTGAGAACTCCCGAGATCTGGCCATGTTCGAACGCCTGATGGAAATTACGCTGCTTCCATAGCTCTTCTTTCGCCCACGAGCCCTCGAACGCACGTTCGTATTCACTGAGCCGCTCGCTCGAATAGTCGTCGGTTAATAAAGCATCGAAGGCCGCCTGCGCCGCGAGCATGCCGGACTTGATGCCGAGATGAATCCCTTTCAGTCGCGCGCCGTTCAGATAGCCGGCCGAGTCGCCCGCAATCATGAACCCGTCGCCGTACATGCGCGGCATCGAGTAATACCCGCCCTCAGGAATTGCCTTTGCACCGGCCGAGACGATCCTGCCTCCGGCGAGCAGCTCGCGGATCGCGGGATGCAGCTTGAACTGTTGAAAGATGTGATGCGGGTCGGTTGTCGGATTCCGGTAATCGAGTCCGGTGACGAAGCCGATGTCGATCATCCGATCTTTCATCCCGTAGATGAATCCGCCCCCGAACGTCATCACGTCGAGCGGATAACCCATCGTGTGAATGACTTCACCGGCCGGGAAGCGATCGTCCGGCACCTGCCAGACTTCCTTCACTCCGACCGAGTAGACCTGCGGATTCTTTCCGGCATAAAGATCGTGCGACGTCGCGAGCTGTTTTGTGAGCGTGCCGCGAGGACCTTCGGCGAGGATCACGATTTTTGCTCTAATGTCCACACCGGGCTCGTAGTTTGCCTTCGGCTCTCCGTTTTTTCCAACTCCCTTGTCCCCCGTCCGTACGCCGACGACCCGGCCCTCCTCGACCAGTACGCGCGCTGCAGGAAACTCAGGGAAAAGGTCGATGCCCGCGTCGGCAACGATCGGCGCCAGCCATCGCACCATCTCGCCGAGCGAGATGACATAGTTTCCATGGTTCTGAAGCGGCGGAGGAAGGATGGGAGGAGAGAACTTCCGTCGCTCGCTCATCACCCACATTGCGTCGTTCCCGACCGGGGCCTCGACGGGACAACCTTTATCGAGCCAGTCAGGCATCAGCTCCTGAATTCCCCGCGGATCCATCACCGCGCCCGAGATACCGTGCGCCCCGATCTCCGAGCCCTTCTCCAGAACGGCGATCGACAGTCCATCCAGCTTTCTCTCGGCGGGAGACTCGTTGTGAGCCTTGATGAGCGTCGCGAGGTGGTATGCAGCCGCGAGACCCGCGGGGCCCGCCCCGACCACGACGACATCCTGCTCGAGAGTCTCTCTTTCCACGTCGGGAAGCTCAGCCATTCAACACTCCTCCTCTGAATCCTCTGCACGCGCCGTCCGCATTCTACTTCACGGCTCGACGCACAACCTGGACGCACGAGTCTCATGCCTCGCCGAGAAACAAAGGAGCACAAGCAGTGGTTCATTCCTCCGGGCACCCGAGCCGGATCACGTACGCGACGACATCTCCGGACAGATCCAGCCGAATCGAGGGAATCTGGTCGACCGTCACAACCCCGCTCACCGATTCCGGGTCGATGATCACGTCGTAAATAGCAGGCGGCACGTCATCGACCTGAAAGCCCCCCGCTGCGGAGGTCGTTATCGTCACCACATCCTCGGGACTCACGAGAGCGATTCTCGCGCCGCCCGCCGGACGGATTCTCCCCTCGGAGCAGTAGACGACCGAGCCCTGAAACGTGCTGAATCGTGCAAGGACGAAATCCGCGCGCGAGGTCGCGCGCGGAAGCACATGGACCGTCTGTGCAAAGTCACCCGCCACCGAGTAGCCGGGCTCGAGAGAAGCAGGCGAGATGGAGATCGACACAGCGCCCACGGGTATCCGGCCTATTCGATAGCTGCCGTCTCCGGACGTCGTTGTTGCCCGTCGCCCATCCAGCAGAATTGGCAGCCCGCCGACTCCCTTTCCTTCGAGAGTGACACTTCCTTCGATCGAACCGAAGAGCGATGGACGGACGATGGGGGCGAAGACATCGCGTATGTCACGCAGATCGTTCCAGCCGTAGCGTGTGCCGATGTCGACAGCGAGCGTGTTCCGGTTCAGATTGCTGCGTGGAAGACCGATGTCGAACGGCAGGCGCGCTTCGATCCTCCCATAGATGCCCTGTCCTCCCAGTCTCCTCGACAGACCGATGCGGACGAGGCCCTCTCCTGTCTCCGTTCCGCGGTCAACCCAGGCACCCCCGAGTCCCAGCACATATCGGTATGGCCCCCGAAGGTAGCTCTCGTACGCCGCTTCGGCGGTGAGGCCATAGCTGGAGCTGTTCTCGGCCTGACCGACGACCGTGAGATCGAAGTACGAATCTTCGCGGAGCAGACGTTGGACGGTTGCGATTGCCTGCGTCCGGTCCGGTTGGCCGCTTCCTGCATGCATCACATGCTCGAGCTGAAGGCTGGCGTAGTCGGACTGAAACGCGCGAATGAGCGACACAGTCGCTCGATCGGCAATGAAGCTCGTTCTTCCCTCGAGCGCATCGAAGGTCAGCTCGTCCCTGCTGTAACTGACATGGACGGTGGGCCCCCCCGCGAATGTCTTGCCATAGCCGGCATATCCCCGCAGATTCGACCGATCGGTCACCGCGTCTTCGGCCACGTAGTAAAGCTGCGCTGATAGAGACGATAGCTCGGTGAGCCGGTAGTTTCCGGAGACCTCGATGCCTTCTTCGCCTGGGCGGATGGATGGAACGAACGGGAAGCTTCCATCGAAGGAGTAGATCGCGGAGCCAAGCCTTCCATTCTGAAAACGAATGCTGGTTCCTGCCCGAAAGCCCACCGCGCCCTCCAGAGAGGAGTATCCCTCGGCAAATGCATTGGTCCAGGGCGAGAGCTGCCGGATGAATCGACCACTGAAAATTGCATCCTGATCGTTCACCCGCTGACCCGAGGCGTACGCCGGTTCTTCGACAACCATGAGACCGGCACCGATGTAGTTCCTCTGAATCCGTATCAGGTAGTCGCCTCCTGCGATCACCGGCCGCCGGATCATCGCATCTGGCAGGGCGATGCGGTATTTCGACTGGCCGGCGTAAGCCGACCATCGACTTCTGCCCTTCTCGAAGTTCAGGGAAGCACCCTGGAGCGGAAAGGAATCGCCGATCGCGGTGGAGATTCCGTCGGGCTCGGAGGGTCGGATCGAAAAATCTCCGGCAACCGCGCGCAGCAGCCCACCACGGAACGTCACCTGGTCGGCCTCGACGCCGAACAGAGTGCTCGTGCTCGGAAACCCGCCGTAGCCCCAGGCGGCGAGGACCGCGCCATTGCGCAGTTCCTGTCTTGCAAACAGGCGAAACGTGGTACGGGAGGCGTCACCGAAGAGTGGCGCATCGAAGCTGCGGCTACTGATCGACGCGTTGAAGTAACCGCGAGTCGATTCAGCACTCGACTGTGCGAGGGCTGGAGCCCCGACGAGAATCAGAACTGAAACGCCAGCTACGGTCAGGGAACGGTGTAGCGCTCCTGAAACATGCCGCGCGGAGCGGTCGAGAAGCGCAGATTTAAAGATAACTCCCCTCCCGGCACAGGTCCGAACGACAGGATCCATTCACGCTTCTGGCCCGGCAGAACAGGCTCGTTGCCCTCGTTGAACGGAAACGTCTGGGCAAACTCACCATCTTTCGAACGAACTTCGAGAAATCCGGATGGCCGGAGGTTCCTCTCCCCTTCGTTCGAAACTCTTGCTTTCAGGACCAGGCGCTCGTCGTTGTCACCGGCGCGCTCCCATTTTAACTCATGTACTCTGATGTCCGCTGGCTCGGCCTTGACGTTCTCGACGTAAATGGGAATGCCCATTCTCGCAACGAACAGCACCTGATTCGGTGCGTCCTCGACCACGGGCGTGGATGAAAAAAAGATCTGACTTCGCAGCTGCGTGAACTCCTCGGGAGCCGTCACTGAGTAACGAAACGAAGTCCGACCACCGGGAGGCACCTGAATGCGTGACGGCGAGATTCGAATCGAGCGCGCCAGCGACGTCGCATCCGTCCCGCTGGGCATCTCCGAGACCTCACCCGTGTCGCTTACGGCAAAGTCTGCGAAGTCGACGGTCACGAGCATCGGAGTGTCACTGTCGTTGGTGTAACTGATCGTGTCCTGGAGCTTTCCTCCCGCGGGCATCAGCTTTTCGATGAAGGGCGGGGAGAGCGACACAGAAACTGCGGAATAGAGAGCCGAAGGCGCCACCAGCAGCAGCGAGACCACGGTATTCAGGATGATCAGTTTTCTTGTCATAGGGCTCGAGTGTTCTCAGGATCGATGATGTTGGGGCTTCGGGCCCGGAGGTGACCTTGAATCGTTAGAATCCAGCAGCTGTCAACACGACGGCCCATGTGTTCGTTCCAGGACCATCGCTATTATCCACGGTCAGTTGAAAATCGAGATTTCCGGTCCGCTCACTGATTCCCATTCCCACAGAGAAATTGCGCACCAACGCACCGTTACCACATCCGGCGGCCCCGTCTCCGACCGTGGTGAACGTCTTGAATCCGCACGAGACGGCTGAAGCGGGCAAGCCTGTCACCGGAATCCGCATTGCGAGCCGGTCGGCGGTTCCCCAGTTGATGACCGAGGAGAACGAGGCATTGTAAATTCTGATGGTGCGCGGCGGCGCGCTCCTGGCTGACCAGGTGGTTGCCACCGGAGCCGTGAACGTGGCGCCGCTACCCGTGGCCACGCCCGTGAGTGCCTGAGTGCCACCCGAATTCGCCCCGCCCGTGGCTTGTACGATTCCAAAGTTGTAGCTGGCTGCCGAGATCTGGAAGTTGGCGCTGCCCTGATTGCTGGCCGTGACGGTGATGGAATCACCCGAGGACTGCGCAAGCGCCGAACCGCTGACCCCAAGGACGATGCTGATTGTCAGCGCCCAGAGCTTGTTTGTCCTCATGTGTCCGCCTCACCCTTCACATTAGCCGGGGCGCCCTGCTGGCCGCCCCGGCACGATTGACTTCGCGTTCGATCAGGCTCCGGCTGCGGTCAGGATGACCGTCCAGGTATTCGTACCGGTTCCGTCGGTGTTCTCGACTCTGAGCGAAAAATCCAGATCTCCGTCAACGTCGTTCGCGCCGTTACCGACCGTCATGCTGTGAATGAGCTCACCGGATGCGCAGGCAGAAGCCCCGTCGCCGACGGTGCCGAAAGCGATCAGCCCGCAGCTCGTTCCGCCACCGACGGCAGGAATCCGCATGCTGAGCCGGTCAGCGGCTCCCCATCCGACCACTGCAGTTGTGGAGGCGTTGAACACACGAACCGTGCGCACTGGTGCGCTCTGGGCGCTCCACGTCGTCGCGGCATTGGCGGAGTACGTCGAACCGGTCGCATCGTTAGCACCCGTCAACGCTGCCGTACCACCAACGCTGAGCGTACCGTTCGAGTCGACGGTGCCGAATGCGTACGTAGCCGCTGCGATGTTGAATGAGAAGATCCCGTTGTTGGTCGCGGTCACCGTGATTGAATCACTCGCGGACTGCGCGAACACACCAACTGCTGCGAAGAGGACTACGACTGTTACCAGAAGATACTTTTTCATTTGCTTTTCCTTTTTCCCTTTCCCTGCACTTTGTTCTAAGGCTCGATTGTTGATATTCAAGCGAGGCTTGCCACCCCACGTGCCTGACTCCATTACTGTTCCGTCTCCAGAAGAAGACGAAGATTGAAACCGTATTGACCGATCGGATCTCTGTCGCTGAGCCGCAGGCGTAATCCCACCGAGACCAGCTCCCCTGAAGGGCCTGTCCGTCGCCCCCGGCTGACTACTACCGGTTCACCAGTCCGAAAACCCTTCCACCGTGCGGAGCCGACGCTCCTCCATTCGAGCCGCGACAGCGATGCCTTCTCCGGCGCGACGGCGATTGCCAAAACCTCCTCGGGAACCAGACGAAGCTCCCAGTCTGAGTCGCTGAATACACGGACCATGACGGCGTCCTCGACTGCTTTCTCGTGATCCGCGAGCACTTCACCGAATGAAACCGGACCCGACTCGATGATCAGCTGCGTCGGCGTTGTCTCCGCACGCCCAGGCCGCATCAAAGCTGGCCCGGGCCGGCTGACCCGACCAGGAACAACAGACGGCCGCAGCGCGGAATCGCTATCCAGACGCACCGAACGCGGTCCTGCCACCTGACCGACCGCAATACCTCCCAGGCTCGCAAAAACGACCCCGAGCGCGAGTGTCCTTCCGAACCGCTTTGAAGTTTTTTTCATCATCTGTATCTAATCGCCGGACCAGTTGACCTATGAGCATGGACATGCCCGGATCAGGCCTTTTTCCTACCGAATTGTGTGGAGTGTAAAGATGGAATGTCAGAGGTTCGTCAAGCCGGCCGTCAACGCTGCGTCAAAATGAACGACACTTCTGCCGGGCGTCTACCCACCCCACCCCTACCTCTTCCCCCTCGAACTCTTCTGATTTCAACACCAGGACTACAGGACCGATTGATTCTGTCTTAAGTCAATTTCTGTACCATGTGGTCACTGAATCATCCGGTCAATGTTTGCAATGACTTAGCGAATGAATCCCATGTCCACCGCTTCGAGACTGACGCTTTTTGTCACCACAAACAAGCAACCTTTCGCACGGAACGGCGAATGCGAGCGCCAGTCTGGTCAGGAGACAAGGCTACAAAGGTGGGAGACGACGGAGGGAAGTGCCACGCAGAAACAGAGCTTCGCCATCTATAAGCCACGAACACCCACCCACCTCCAGCGATCAATCTGATTTCCGGGACAGCAGGGATTGTAGGTCCTCACACCGAAACTGGCAAGCGGCCGACCACTGCCCGGCTCTGATGCTTACTTTTCCCTGCGTGAGGAAGGGCGGGTCATCGTGCAGTTCGTGCAGGCGATCGTCGTTCGCTGCGACCCCGCGCCTCTCATTCTCGCCTCGAAGGCGAGCGGCCAGGGGAAATCTCCGGCCTCCATCTCTTTCCTCAGAAACAGTCGCGTCGAGAACTGTAGATTCTGTTTCGCAGTTCCCGTGTACGGGATATCGAGCCATCCGCCGGCAGCTCCGATCGTCCGGCGCAGTCCGTTGGTAGAGACCTCCGCCGAACTGACGGGGCCTACCTCGAGTGCCAGCAGCAGCATCGTACCGTCGGGATTGTTCGTTTGAAGGGCGAGCAACCCGGCATTCGGCACGTCGACGAATCCGCGCTCGATATCGCTCTCAGTGATGGTCAGCTGCTTCGGCTGGCTCACTGTCGAAGCCCGGATGTAAGGGGCGTTCGTGGCGGAAACGGTGATCGATCCGGACCGGTTCTGACAAAGCGCTTCCTGACTCACGCAAAGCAGGGCCAGAACCCAGAAACCGGAGACTGAAAGAAGGGCGCGACGATGGACACTCTCGAGCATGCTCTGCTCTGGAGGTCACCGGAAGGGGTGTTATTGATACAACAAATTCTGAATCAGCGTGTCGAGGGGGGAGTAGTCAGGAGTCAGTAGCCCGCCCTCAATTCGACTCATCGTGGTGTGTCATCCTGAAAAGATGTGAATCAATCGCATTGTGTCATCCTGAGCGAAGCGAAGGATCCCCTGAAGACTTGCCGTGACGCCTCGAGGAAGGGGGATCCTTCGCTTCGCTCAGGATGACACCGTGTTCGTCCCCTGGAGCGTAGAGCTTCCGCGCACCGTTACCGGTGGCTGCGCTGCGCTTGCCACCGGCTACCCTCTTCCGCGCCTCCGGCGCGAGGCAAGCATTCGATCTCCGAACCACTGGTTCATTGGAGGCGGGGCATCGCTAAGCCTTCGCCTTCTTCACCTCTTCGGTCAGAGCCGGAAGGATCGTGAACAGATCCCCAACCACGCCGAGATCCGCAACCCGGAAAATCGCTGCCTCCGGATCCTTGTTGATCGCGATGATGTGCTTCGAGCTCGACATCCCCGCGAGGTGCTGGATGGCTCCCGAGATCCCAGCGGCAATATAGAGGTTCGGTCCCACGACCCGTCCGGTCTGGCCGACCTGATGCTGGTGATCAATCCATCCCGCATCAACCGTTGCGCGCGAAGCTCCCACGGCGCCACCGAGCGCATTTGCGAGATCGCGGATGATCGAGAAGTTATCGGCCTCCTTGAGGCCCCGTCCCCCGGACACGATGATGTCGGCCTCACTAATCATGAGCTCCCCGGTTTGCGGAGTTCTGCTCTCGATGAGCCGCGCCTTGATCTCGACGGGCTCCCAGGCGATCTCAACGACCTGACTCGCCCCGCCGCCCGACTCCTCCGCCGGGAATGCGTTCGGACGGCAGGTCGCAAATGCCGGCGAGCTGTGGACTTCCACCGTGGCGAATGCGCGACCCGAATAGACAGGCCTGCGCGCGCGAAGTTTTCCGTCGGCCCACTCCAGTGAAGTGACGTCGGATGCCACGCCTGCGTTGAGCCTGGCGGCGATTCGGGGGGCGAGATCCCGCCCGTCGGACGAGCCTCCCAGAAGGACGATCGCCGGATTCGCCTCGGCGATCGTCTGGGCCAGCGCCGAAGTGATCGCTTCCGTCGAATAGGCCTTCAGACTTTCGTGTGAAACCGCGTACAGCTTCGTTGCGCCGAGTTTGCCTGCCTCTTCTGCTGCCGACGAGGCATCCGGCCCGAATGCCACAGCCTGAAGCTCTCCACCCGACTGCCCGGCAAGCTTTCTGCCGATGGACAGCGCTTCGCGGGAAGTCTTTTTCAGCTTCCCATCCCTGATTTCACAGACGACTAGAACAGCGGACATGTTGATCTCCTGGGTCGATAACGCAAAGCGCACCAATCTGGAACTAGAGCGCTTTCGCCTCTTCTTTGATGTAGCGGAGGATCTCGGCTGCAGCGGCAGCAGGATCGGTTCCCTCGATTTTCCGTCCTCCCTGCTTCTCCGGGGGCAGCTCGAGGGTTGTTACCTTGACCTTCGCTTCGAGGTCCCCGTCGGACAACCCGAGGTCAGCAGGTGATTTCGTATCGATGGGGATCTTCTTCGCGGCCATGATGCCTTTCAGCGAGGCATAGCGCGGCTCATTGAGTCCCTTCTGCGCGGTAAGGATCACAGGAAGCGAAGACTCGATCACTTCCTCGGCTCCCTCGATTTCGCGATGAACGGTGACCTTGCCATCGCCCGGCTCGAGGTG
This sequence comes from Thermoanaerobaculia bacterium, assembly GCA_041748075.1. GTDB lineage: Bacteria > Acidobacteriota > Thermoanaerobaculia > Gp7-AA8 > Gp7-AA8 > JBGSYJ01. The sequence continues at coordinate 3,896 of JBGTDX010000108.1, read as the reverse complement.
CGTCACCACGTTCACCTGGGGATAACCGAGCAACTCCGCGACCATCGGACCGACCAGTGAGTTGTCCGTGCCGACGCCGAGCTTTCCAAAAAGGATCACGTCGTGCGGCACTTCGCGAATCGCGGCCGCGAGCACTTTGGCGATCGCGAGCGAATCGAGCTCTGTGAGATCGCCCTTTACGTGGACGGCTTTCGTAGCACCACGGGCGAGGCACTCGCGCAGAGCCTGCGCGACGCGATCGGGACCGAACGAAAGGACCGTAACTTCGCCACCCTTCGCCTCGCGAAGCCGGATTGCAGCCTCGAGGGCGTACTCGTCATAGGGCGAGACGATGAACTTGATGCCGGCTTCGTCGATCTGCCGCCCACTTGCGGCGATCTTGATTCTGGCTTCGGTATCGGGAACCTGACTGATACAAACGACGGAGTTCAAAGGAGGGCCTCCAGGGGGCGTAAAGTCCCGCGCATTCTAGGGAAAACAGCCATCGACCGCAAGAAAGGGGGACGCGGCACGAGCTTCGCAAACACTCTGCGGAGCTCGATACAACTCCCTTCCAAGGCAATGACCCAGCAGATTCGGCGCCACTTCCCATCGTCGGGACCAGGCAGGGAACAGCATCGAAATGGAGGACAGGCTCATGGTCATCGCCAACCGTTCCAGTGATCTCACAGGTGGACCCGGCAACGGCCGGAAATTCAGCCGCTCGAGCCTCAGCGAGTTCAAGCCCGCCGGCCGAAAGATCGCTAAGGCCAAACCAGCGCCTCCCGATCAGACCAACGCCGAGAATTTCTACTATCTCAAGCAGATGAACAGCAAGACGCCGATGGTCATCATCATGACCGACGGCGAAGAAATCCGGGGCTGGATCGAGTGGTATGACCGGAGCTGTCTCAAAGTGAATCGTGAAGGCGCGCCGAACCTTCTCATTCAAAAGCACTGCATCAAATACCTCTACAAGGAAGAAGACCTGTAGCTGAAGAATTGAGAATTAAGAATTCAGAATTCAGAAGCGCGTGTCCTTCAGATCCGCGCCGAAGCAGGTGTCATCCTGAGCGAAGCGAAGGATCCCCTTGCTCGCGGCTGCATCGCAAGATCCGAGGGGATCCTTCGCTGCGCTCGGGATGACACACCGCCCGCTTTCTGAATTCTCAATTCTCAATTCTCAATTATCCTTGATACGTGCGTCCGCTCGCCATCACGTTGGGCGATCCTGCGGGGATCGGCACCGAGGTCGTTCTCGAGAGTCTCCGAACCCTCGATACGGAGCAACACGTCTGGCTCTTCGGATCGTGGAAATACGCTGCAGCCACGCCGAAGGCGAGCGAAGTGCTCGCAACCTTCTCGAGATCGAGTGCCGTCCCGCAGAAGCCGGCTGAGAGCCGTCTTTTCATCGACGTCGGGGCGCCGAACGAACTGGAACTCGAATCGGGAACAGTGCGAGCGGAGTATGGACGGGTAGCGCTCGACTCGATTGAGCGCGCGCTTGATGCCATGCGCGGTGAGCTTTGCGGAGCGCTCGTGACCGCACCGATTCACAAGCAGGCGATCGCAGCTGCCGGGGCTTCGTACCCCGGCCACACAGAGCTTCTGGCCGCCGATGCCGGACTGACACAGTACGGTCGCGACTTCGCGATGTATTTTGAATCTCCGCGGCTGAAGACTGTTCTGCTTTCTGTCCACGTACCTCTAGCCACAGCGATCGCTTCGATCGATGACGTCCTGATCGCGGAGCTGGCAACGCTGACCGACCGAGAATATCGACGGCTGCATGGAAGCACTCCCCACATCGCGGTCGCCGGGGTGAACCCTCACGCAGGTGAGGGAGGGATGTTCGGCGAAGAAGAAAGAATCATCGCGAAAGGCGTCGAACGGGCAAAGGCGGGCGGCTTGAAAATCTCCGGCCCGCATGCACCGGACACCGTCTTTCTCAACGCTTCGACAGGAAAATACGACGTCGTCATAGCGATGTATCACGACCAGGGCCTCATCCCGATCAAGACGCTCCACTTCGCACAGTCGGTGAACGTCACGCTCGGCTTGCCCTATCTCCGCGTGTCAGTCGACCACGGCACGGCATTCGACATCGCTGGAAAGGGAATCGCTGATGCCCAGCCGATGCGTTATGCCATCGACTGGGCGCTGCGACATGGTTCGCAATGAATCGTCTGTGGATCGCGCGAATCCTTGGCGGACTCGTCATCCTCGCACTCCTCGCGATGCTCTTCAGCCTGCAGAACCGGCTCTCGGAAATGGCACGGACACGCGGGGTCGAAGCTGAACGCCCGGAGTGAGCAGCACACTTTCGGTTACACTCCAGCCAACGCCACCCGGAGGTCGGATGTCCACGGTTCCACCAAGAATTCTCGTCACGAACGACGACGGTATCTACAGCGAAGGTTTACGAAAGCTCGCCGAGGCACTCAAGCCGCTGGGCGACGTGATCATCGTGGCGCCCGACCGGGAACAGAGCGCCGCTTCACACGCGCTGACACTGAACCGCCCTCTGCGCCTCCTCGAGTTGCAGCAGGACGAGTGGATCGTCGACGGCACGCCGACCGACTGCGTGAATCTCGCCGTGCTTTATCTCATGAAAGACCGCCGACCCGACATCGTCGTTTCCGGCATCAACTTCGGACCGAACCTCGGCGATGACGTCACGTACTCCGGCACCATCTCCGCGGCATTCGAAGGAGCGCTGCTCAACATTCCGTCCATTGCGTTCTCGGCACTCGTCGGAGAGAACTTCTCGTTCGACCGGTGCGCGGAGTTCGCCGCCCGAGTCACCTCTCATGTGCTCGCAGGCGAACGCGATCCCTCGATCGTCCTGAACGTGAACTTTCCCGTCGAGGAAGCGCGAGGAGTCAGGATCACCCGTCTCGGCAAGAGGATCTATTCGGAAGGAGTCATCGAACGACTCGATCCGAGAGGGAAGAAGTACTTCTGGATCGGAGGAGAGCCTCCGGTGTGGCACCATGCCGAAGGCACCGACTTCGCCGCCGTGGATGGAGGCTTCATCTCCATCACCCCATTGCATCTCGACCTTACACATTACGATTCCATCCCGCGGCTCAAGGGACTCGAAGAGACACTTGCGAACAACTCCACACGGAACTGAAAGCGCGGCAGAAGCCCGGGACTTCGCACACCAGCGTTCGCTCATGGTAGAGCGGTTCGTTGCAGCGCGAGGAATCCGCGATCCGAGAATCCTCGATGCGATGCGACAGGTGCCGCGCCACCTGTTCGTACCGAAGCTGGTCACGGCAAAGGCGTACGGCAACACCGCGCTGCCGATCGGTCACCAGCAGACGATCTCTCAGCCTTTCATCGTCGCCCGAATGATCGAGCTTCTCGAGCTGACCGGGAAAGAGAAAGTACTCGAGGTGGGAACAGGCACGGGCTATCAGGCCGTCGTGCTCTCGAAACTCGCGGGCAAAGTCTTCTCGATCGAGCGCGTGAATGAACTTGCACTCCGCGCGGTGGAACTCGTCAGAGAGATGAAGATCTCGAACGTCAGCGTCAAAGTCTTCGATGGTACATACGGCTGGTCGGATCAGGCTCCCTTCGACCGGATCATTGTCGCTGCGGCGGCGCCGGAAGTCCCCTCTCCCCTCATCCAGCAGCTCGCGAGGACGGGCAAACTCGTCATCCCCATCGGACCCGACGGCAATCAGCGCCTCGCGCGAGTCACCCGCACAGGCACGAGCCTTCAGATCGAAGATTGCGGAGCCGCCGAGTTCGTTCCGCTGGTCGGAAAGTTCGGCTGGAAGAGATAACCGGACTGATCTGAGACGGCCAATGATCTCGGCGGCGAAGAAGCCCGTGGTGTCATCCTGAGCGAAGCGAAGGATCCCCTGAAGTCTGGCCGTAGCGCATCGAGGCAGGGGATCCTTCGCTTC
>JBGTDX010000107.1:0-39162 GCA_041748075.1 Thermoanaerobaculia bacterium | reverse complement strand
AGGGTCCCACCCGTTCCCATTCCGAACACGGCAGTTAAGCCTCTCAGCCCCGATGATACTGCGCGGGCAACTGCGTGGGAAAGTAGGACGTTGCCGGAAATTAAAGTGAAAGCCCGCGGGGAAACCCGCGGGCTTTTTTTTATAAACTCCGGGAAGTTCGACGGATAGAGACCGGAATGTTGAATGTTGAGTGTTGAGTGTTGAATGTTGAATGTTGAATTGAGCGCGCGACGACGACCCGGTCCTCATTCAAAATTCAACATTCACAATTTCAACATTCAACATTCTGCCGAACCAACTCCCAGCCGCCGCGCTCAAAGGCTCGGACGATCTCCGGGTAGTTGAGAGAGGGAACCTTCGTCAAACGAGGAGTTCCTCGACTTCGGCCTCAGCAGAAATCGAAAAATCGTCACCGTCGACCTCGAGATACAGCTCGATGGCCTCGCGAATGTTCGCGAGAGCGTCGTCTCGCGAATCTCCCTCGCTGATACATCCGGGCAGAGCGGGAACGTAAACGGTGTAACCGCCTTCCTCACTGGGCTCGAGCACGACCTTGAGCTTCATCACCAGAATGATAACGCAGAGGCCATGTAGTGCAAAAAACCCACGCCGCCGTTCGTTCCGGGAAAGACATGCAGGGTTGAGCGAGGCCGCTGCCGGGATTTGTCAGCGACATGGATGTGGGAGGGGTTCGCGTTCTCTCCGAACGGATCGAAGGTCACAATCTCAATCGTTCGATCAGCAGAGCAGCATCTGATCTCGGATGCGGTAGCGGCTCTGGTGCGACCGGGCACCCGCCCGTAACGACCCCATGTGGCAGGGCCTTCCCAGGCCCTGCCTTTTCCGAAGCGTCACGATGTACGACACCTGGAGCCACCTTCCCGCATCACAGCAATGCGGGAAAAGTTCGTCCCCGCGTTCATCTCCGCCAGTCGGGTTCCTGGACGTTGACGACCTTCGAGCTCGCCTTGGCAACGGTATCTGTCGTCACCGGAACGGACTGGCTTCCGTTGAGCAATTCCTGAGCGTTGGTGATGAGAGTCAGTGTGCTGCCTTTGCCTGACGAGCGGTTCCATTCATAGACAATCGTGCTGTCGTCCGACGAAAAAGCGGGATAGCAATCATGGTCCGACGACGCAACGATTCGTCGAGACCCGGAGGCTGCGAGGTAGTTGTCCACATCGATCGCCCAGATGTCGAATCCGAGGGTATCGGTGGAGAGGCGGCCGCTGAAGACGACGCGCTGCGTATCATCCGCATCCTTGTTCCACTGGGGTCTGCTGCTGAAGATTGCCATTTTGCCCAGATGCGCCGTGATGCTGTACCGGGAAATTATCGCCGGCGGTGTGCTGGAATCGCCGGGGCTGAAATTGAATATGAATTCCTGGATCTGATCGATATCGACAACGTGACTGACAAGTCGCGTGCCGTCAGGTGACCATGAAGGGGCATACTCGGCCGTTGCCGATGTGTCTGTCAGATTCCGAAGAGAGCCAGTCACAAGCTGTCCGTCGATCACTTCGACGATGAAGAGGTCCCAGTCCTCCATGTTCATCCCGTCCACCGGCCGGCCGGACCCGTCTGAGAACACAATGTGCCGGCCATCGGGCGACCACGCCGGCATTGCCGAGCGGTGTTCGCGGTTGATGCTGACCAGCTTGTGCGGAGGCGTCAGTCCATCCGTACGCATGACGTAGAGACCCGGCCCCTCAATCGCACTCCGAAAGACCACCATCGAGCCATCCGGAGAGAAGGACGGCGCTCCATGCTTGGCCGTCTGGGTTCCCGCCAGAAGCATCTTCGTCTGGGTTCCCTCGGCGTTCATGAGCATCAGATCGTACGTGTACTTTGTGTTGTACTGAACGTACACGACGGCGGGATCGAACGGCGCAGGCGGCGTTCCACCTCCTCCGCCGCCTCCCTTCTTCTGCGCGAACGCCGGCATCGCGCACATCAGAATGATCAGTGTTAGGGACAGACCCGTGCCCAGCTTCTTCATCGCGTCCTCCAATTGCTCTTTGGCATTCGGTGTGTGTGCAATATAGGGGAACGCACGGAACCGCGCATCACCCGAATGGGTGAGGGGCTTCGCGAAGTCATCTCCGGGAAATCTTCACGAGCGGGACAACCTTCGAACGCAGAATCCGGCGGTCTCGCGTCAGCAGGGGAGCATTGTGTACTACGCTCGTGGCGGCGATCAGCTCGTCTGCGGGATCGCTTCGGAAATCGAGAATCGGCAAGGTCCGAACGACCGGCAGGCTCAAAGGCCATGTGTGGATGTGCGTGAGGAACCGCTCGACGTCGGGGTCGCTGAGATCGATCTCGATGCGGCCGAGTTGCGCGAGCTTCGCAATCTCCCAGAGAACGATCGCGGAAATCCCCCACCGGTCGGAGCGCAGCGCCTTTTCCTCCGCCTGCTCGAGCGTTCCTGCCATCGCATGGATCAGGATATGAGTGTCAAGATTCAGCATCCCAGTCCAGTTTCGTCGAAAGGATGCTTCCCTTCACTTTTACCTTTCCCCTGAGTTGACCAATCAGCTCAGCACCCTCCGCGCGAATGGGGATGAGTTTGGCCACGGGCACGTTGCGTTTGGTGATGATGATGCCCTCGTCATCCACCTCGTCCAGAAGAGCCAGCACCTTCTCCTTGAACTTCGCCGCACCGATCTTTTTCATGATGAAAGTATACGAGTGGACACTTGAGATGTCCAGTTGTACCCACCCACCCCCTAGCGAGCGTCGTTGTGGGTGAGTTGGTACAAGTTTTTCCTCTGAGACATCCCGCCGTAGCCCGCGACCCCTAAACGACCTGGTATGGTAAGGACACCCGCCCATAAGTTCGAGTACCATCGACCGAATGACATCATGTCAATTCCCTACGTCTTCCGAAAGCCTCGTCTTCCGGTAATCATCGTCGTTGACGACCGAGTCTTTCGAGCCATCTCGACTGCCGCCATTCAAAAGCTGCTTAAACGAGAGTTGAAGCTTGACGCGGAAGTTCGTTTGCTCGATTCCCGCTGGGAATGGTTCAAGGTGATGACGGATGAGGTGGAGGCGATCATTCCTTCGATTTATCAGTCGCCGACCAAGCAGGCGCTGATCACGCTTGTAAACAATCGCGCCAACAGGTCGGAGACTAACGTGGCGTATCAGCCGCGTTCACTCTCGAGCCGCAGCCGTGAGGAAATCTTTCAGGAGCTGCTGGCGATACTTCCGGCTGGCTAGTCTATGGCGACGTAACGCGTGAGGTGCGCGGGGTAAGCCGCTATACTTCAATCGCGAATGAAGAAGCAGAAGCGAAAACTCACTCGAGAAGAAAAACAGGCGAAGGCTCGCCGAAAGGCCGAGTTCATGACAGTCTTCATGAACGGACGGCAGAAGAGCGTACGCCGGCCTGTCCTGATCAACGGCATGGATCCGGATGAGTACATTCGACGAAACGCCGATCCGATCTGGCTTCACAAGGAGGAGATGTGGGAATACATCTCAGAGCCTTACGAGAACGAAGTTGTTTCGGTAGAAGATGAGAACGAAGCTGATCCCGTTGAAGGCGATTCAATCCCATTTTGACTCGATTCTTGGACGATCCTCGACCACCTCGAGGAGAATGCTTCGGTCCTTCGCCATGAGGAAATCGCTATACTGATGCGATGCGATCCGTTGCCGACGATCTTCGCGATCAGGATTTGAGAAACACTGCGGCTCTGCCGGTTCATGAGCGCCTGGAGCGAGCATTTGCTCTGGGAGAGCGCGATCTGCAACTCTTCATGGCAGCAAAGAGCCTGCCGCGCTCCGAGGCGATCCGTCTCTTGCGGCTCCAGCGACAGGCCTCTCGCCGCAAGTCAGCCTGCATGACGGATTCATTGTCGTGAAGCTGCTACGCGCCGTCATCGAGGCTCTGGAAGGAATCGGCGTCCGTAGCGCGCTCATCGGGGCTGGCGCGATGGCGACCTACGGCATCAGCCGTTCAACGGGCGACATCGATCTGCTCACCACCGATACTGCCGTGTTCAAAGAGGGTAGTTGGGATCGGTTGCGCGGCAGCGGAGCGTCCATCGATATCCGGCGTGGCGATTACGACGATCCTCTCGCCGGAGTCATCCGCATCAGCGACGACCGTGAGCTCCCTGTCGATCTCGTGGTTGGAAGGTTTCAGTGGCAGCAGGAGATCGTCGAGCGCGCGTCGCGCCTCGTCGTCGGACCTGCCGGCGACTCAGTGGAACTGGCCGTGGCGCGCGCAGCCGATCTGATTCTCCTCAAGCTCTACGCAGGCGGATTGCAGGATCTGTGGGACATCCGACAATTGCTCGACAACGATCGCTCTCTCGAGGCTGAAGTCCAAGCGCTGGTCGGCCAGCTTCCGGCAGAAAGCCTGCCTCTATGGAGGAGAGTGCTCGCTGAATCGTCCGGGAGTGCGTGAGCGGCCCGTCACAGACGGAACGGTTCATGGCGCGGTGGGATCTCCCGTCCCGGAGGATGGCTCGCCGAGAATGTGAGCAGAAACTGCAGATACTCCTCGGGACTCAGATGGTCGAGCTTTTTCGCGTGCTCGAGGGCAGCGACATCTGCCGGCGTGATGAGCACACCGCTTTCGAGGTCCAGGAGCTCGGATTGTTTCTTCGAGGTCATCCTTGGCCACACGGCCGCCGCGATGATGAACATCGCAGGGCTCAGCACGTGTGTCAGCAGACGGTTCGCAGACTTTCCGGCGAGCTCGGCCAGATCCCAGTCGGTCACGGTGTAGGCAACGATGTATGGAAGGAGAATTCCGGCCATGAGCGTGACCGCCGCAACTGACTCGGCGCTTCTTCGCCGGATGAGTGTGATGACCGTTGCGATGAGCACGACGATCCAGAAAGCTCCCCACTGATTCCAGTCGGCGGCGTGCGCCAGCAGTGCACATGACGCGTCGAAGAAGCCCGGCCACCTCGAGGGAAGATCCTGAATGAGCCGGCCGTAATCCTTCCCATGCTCGAATGGGACCCGCGACCGCCAGACTGCGAGCAGTGCCGCGGCGAAGAGGGGCGGAACGGCGAGGGGAAAGAGGAATCGGATACGGCGGTATTCGCTGCGCAGCTCGAGCACCATTGCGATCACAGCGATCACCGCGGCGATCATCGTTCCGTCGTTCTTCAACAGAACCAGGCCCGCGAGCCAGATTCCCGTCAGGCGTTCCCAACCCTCCGCCCTCCGCAGCAGGGTGGCAAAAGCGGCTGCGATGAAGGCGGCGAGCGGAACGTCGCTGAACGCGGACATCGCGCCGCCTTCGAGCTCTGTGCTGATCTGGGGCAGCCAGGGCAGGACCGCGGCACACCAGGCGCCGGCCGGAGCACCGAAATGATCGCGAATCTGAGCGCGTACGGCGAGGCAGAGCGCGAGAGCCGCGAGCAGATACATCCAGCGAATCCGTCGGTCATCCGGATCGCCCATAATCTTCATCACAGTCGCCGCGTTGAGGGGCATCAGGAGCGGATACTCGCTGTGAAGATTGACAGACGTCCCTCCCTGGAAGAAGGGCCCGTCGATTCGCTCTTCGTGGACGATCGCTTTTGCCTTGAGCACCCAGAAGGCTCGGCCGTCGTAGTCGCGCAGGGGCACCCACATCGCATCCGCTGCGATCGCGATGAACGGGATGAAGAAGATGATCGTCGGAATTACCGGGTAACGCGGCGTCGGAGCAGCGTCAAATCGTTTCGACGGAGTGACAACGATCAAAAGGGCGACTGTGAATACCGCGACGAATGCGCCGGCTGCCAACGTGATACCGAGCACGCCCAATGTGAACAGTGTGATGCCGTTCAGCGCAAGCCCGAGAAGATAATAGAAGGCGAACCGGTCGAGAACCGGGCCGGCGAGCCGTGCGCGCAACACCTTGTGCCCCGCGATCCCGATCGTGACGAACCATACGAGGGTCAGCGCCAGCGCGATCATTGCGAAAGCCCCGCGGCTTCTATGAGCTCAGCTCCGCGGAGAAGTCTCGGTTCCGGCGACTCGCTGTGATCGATCAGGATCACCGTTTCAGGTCGAGTCCGGTCGGGAACGGAGCCCTCGTAGCGGTTTTCCAGGTAGGCTTCGATGCCCCGATAGAACATCGACGGCCGGGGATAGAGGTAGTAGTTTACGAAGACACCGACATCACGATCGAGCGGCGAGGCGGCCATGACGATGGCGACTCTTTCGTCTTCCGGAATGCCGTCACGGATCGAATGGAGCGGCTCGTAGTAGAGACCGATGACCGTGTTCCGTTTCTCCGAATCCGTCATCTTCCGTAGCTGAAGTGCGACGGTGGTGTTTCTGAAGAGGTCCGGCAACACGGCAGGCAGGAGCGTGGCGAGCACGATCACGATCAGCAGGACGCCCTGCATCTGTTTCCTCGACTCCTCCCGGAACCTCAGTGTCAGGATGACACATCTACGGAGCGCGAGGGAGAACGACGCCAGGCCGCATTCCCCTCTCCCCGTGTGAACGGGGAGAGGGGCAAGGGGAGAGGGGTGGCGCAAGCAATTCGAATGCAGCCAACTGGCGTGGGAAGCGGCAAGCCCGAAACGCCCCTCTCCCGGCGCGCGGCGATCTCGCAAGACCTCAAAGCCTGCGCAGGGCCGCGCGCCACCCTCTCCCCGGCTTCGCGGGGAGAGGGAGAGCACGAACGCGGCCGCAATCCTTCCTCTCAACTAAACCTCTCTGTCGAATCTCAAACGATACAATGAACCCATGAGCTGGAGAATCGACAGGCAGGCCAACGGACTCTTCGCAATCTACTCCACACGTGTCGACGACTACATCGTCATCGATGCCGATCCCATCAGGATCGCTCAGATCTACGCCGAGAAGGGTGTGCGGGTCTATCTCGCAAGCGCGCGGATGCAGATCGGCCGCGAGACGCCCGTCAGTCCTGAAGGGGAAGACAAGATCGAGGCCAGCCGGAAGAGCGGCAAGCCGCCGTCAGAAGGTCCTGACGTTCCAATCGGCGTCACGGGGTCCACAATAAGAGAGTTCAGTACGGATTGAGCTGCGATGATCTGCAGCGTTAGGATGCCAGAGCAAATCGATTCAGCTCTCTATAATTGCGCTCAATCAGAACGAAGGAGCCCCATGAGACTCACCACATCCCTCCTGATCACTCTCTGCCTGAGTGTTCTCGTCTCGCCTGCGATCGCGCAGCACGAGCATCACGCTCCAGCTCCCGCAGCCACTTCCGACCTGGGAGACCTTCAGTTCGCAAACTCGGGATCTCCCGAGGCGCAGGAGTCGTTCATCCGCGGAATGCTCCTTCTTCACAGCTTCGAGTACCGTTCCTCGGCTGCTGCATTTCGCGATGCGCAGAAAATCGACCCGTCGTTCGCGATGGCCTACTGGGGCGAGGCGATGACATACAACCATCCGATCTGGCGCGAACAGGATACGGAGGCCGCGCGCGCCGTGATGGCGCGTCTGGCTCCGACGGCTGCAGAGCGCGCTTCGAAGGCCCCGACTGCGCGCGAAAAGGACTACCTCGCCGCGCTGGAAACTCTCTACGGCGAAGGCTCGAAGCAGGATCGTGACGCAGCGTATTCGGCCGCACTCGAACAGATCACGCAGAAGTACCCCGACGATCTCGACGGCCGCGCATTCTACGCCCTCTCACTGCTGGGTCTCACAGGCGACGTGCGCGACACCCGCAACTACATGCGCGCGGCTGCCATCGCTGAAGAGGTCTACGAAGTGAACAGGCGTCATCCCGGCGCGCTGCATTACATGATTCACGCCTACGACGACCCGATCCACGCCCCGCTGGGACTGCGGGCCGCACGTCTTTACTCGAAGATCGCACCCGCTGCGTCTCACGCCCAGCACATGCCGTCCCACATCTTCTTCGCCCTCGGCATGTGGGATGAGGGGATTGCGTCGAACAGAGACTCGCTGCACACGGCGCATCAGCAGGGATCATCCGGCTATCATCCGCTGCACTGGCTCCAGTACGCGCACCTGCAGAAGGGGCACCGCGAGGATGCGAAAAAGCTGATGTCGATGATCGAATCCGATGTCGCGGAGGGAGGCAGCGGTTACGGACGGGTTCATCTCGCAATGATGCGCGCGACCTGGCTGGTGGAGACGGGGTTCGCGGCGCTGCCGGAAAGCCGTGAGCCTGTGGACCGCGGAACGCTGAAAATGATTGGTCCGTTCGCCGGGCACGAGCTGGCTCGCGGGCTGGCGGCGTTGAATGACGGCGACCCGAAAGGTGCTTCGAGTGCGTTGTCGAGTCTGCGTCAGCTCATTGCCGAAGCGAAAAAGTCAGCCGCCTCGGGCGACACGACGGGCAGCAGGCTCGATACGGTTTCGGCCGAAGAGCTGACCCTGGCTGAGATCATGGAACTGCAGCTTCAGGCGGCCGTTCAGCTTGCCGCCGGGAAACGCGATGAAGCGCTGAGGCTCATCGATCGCGCTGCAACGCTCGAGGATGTCGCAGTGTTCGAGTATGGACCGCCGGCCACCGTGAAGCCACCTTATGAACAGTATGGCGAGATGCTGCTCGCGGCGGGCCGGCATGATGAGGCGGCGGCGAAATTCGAGCACGCGCTTTCGCGGTATCCCAACCGGAGACTCTCGGTCGAAGGATTGAACCGGGCAAACGCGTCAGGACAGACAGCCTCGCAGTAGCGGGACATTCCGTCCGATGTCCCGCGTCCCGGGAGTGAAGCGTTACGACGTCTGGAGCATTCATCCCAGGTAGTCGCTCCAGGACGCGGAAGGTCGTCACGACGCGAAGGACGGCGGATCGGAAGCCGCCGCTACTTGCGCGACGACCGAAAAGCGAAAAGGGCGGCCCGGAGGCCGCCCTTTGGCATTCGATGATGAGTAACTACTTCGGAACGGTCACGGTCACCTGTTCAGTGACGGTATGTCCCCGCGTGTCGGTCGCCGTGATGGTGATGGTGTAGACACGGCCTGTGCCTCCTCCTGCGCGTTCAGCCCGCACACGGACGCGATTTGCGTCAATGACTTCCCAGTCAGGGGCCGTGTGGCCGGTGCCGGGCGCGTCGACAGCTTCGTTGCTGGTCACGCTGAGTGTGATCGTCACCGGGAAGCAGTTGTCCGACAAAGTATAGGAGACATAGACGTCGACCATATTGTGATTGGGTACGCGGAGCACCGGCTTGTCGACCGCTGCGCTCGTGATTTCGAACGGGAAGCAGAAGAAGCCGACCGGCATGTCGTGATCGGAGCTGCCTTCCACGCGGGAGGGATCGTTGCGGAACGCGGTTGGGAAGTCTGCGTTGGCCCGTACATGCGCGTAGCGTGTGGTTCTCGCCAGCATCTCGCTGTCGACGATGACGTGATCGAGCGCCTGGGCGTTCCCGCCAAAAACGTAAGAGTACCGCTGGCCGGGTGCCGTGAAGGCGGTATCGACCAGCGCCGTGAGGTCGGGATCGACGAGATCGAAGCTCCCGAGCACGACTTCATGCGCGGGCGCCGGCGTTCCCTTGATCGTTCCGATCACATCGACGTAGCCATCGTTGAACTGGTACGCATTGAAGTCGCCGACCAGCACGAGGTTCTCGCTCTGGAGCTCCTGTGCGAGATTCGCCGTGAATTCCGCCTGGATGCGCCGTTTCTCTCTCTGTCTGGCACCGCGGGCGTCGGTCAGCTCCGTATCGATGAGCGACTGGAGGTGGTTGCTGACCACGGTGACGGGAAATTTCGATCCGGTGGGTGTCTGAATCCGGGCCCGAAGAACGAGTGGCGGACGTTCGAACAGCAGGTCCTGGGAACCGGTCGTCGGGTTGGTGAAGGTCAGACCTTTGCCGCGCTGAAAGACTTCGACCACTTCGACGCGCTCGAGTCGGACGAGCAGGCCGACATTGATCTCGTTCGGGAACCGATCATTTCCCACGAGCAGATACGCTTCGTAGCGTGGATCGAGATCGCCGGCTGCGACGGCATCGCTGTTCACCTTCTCCGCGAGAGCCGTCAGCGTCTCGATGTTGATGACCTCCGCGACGCCGATGATGTCGGGCGTGCGCATGAGGTTGCGGATTGCAAGTGAGGCCTTGTTGAGCCTGTCATTGAAGTTCGCGTTGCTCGCGGACAGGCTCAGCATGTTGTACGAGGCGATGGTGAACTCGTTCGGCATGGGAGCCGGGACCGGTGTCGCCGTCATGTTCCCGGACGCGTCGAGAGGACCTTCGGGAAGGACTTTGTAGTTTCCAAACGAGTAGTCGAGCGGGCCGATGACGCCGTTGATCGTCACGTTCGACGTCACGACGAGTTGGCTCGTCCCGGCGATTCCATCGCTGTCGATCATCAGGCGCTCGAAGTTGCCGTCGAAGCGCGGAACGCAGCAGGGAGTGCCGTCCGGGAGGGGCGCGCTCACTTCGATACCCGGCTCGCGGAACGTCCGCGGAACCCCCGCAAGGACGGTGTAGATCTCGCCGAAGTTGTCCGTCGGCGAGACGGACATCACCGACGGCGCGTGGACACGCATTCCCTCGAGACGCTCGAGCTGGTCGCTCGTTCCCGCGGGATCGAGGATCGTGCTGTCGAGCGCGATCGGATGAGGCAGCGGATTGCCGCTCGAGATCACAACGATCGGATCGAAGACGCTGAGCTGGGTCAGGCCGAAGAACTCGACCACGGCGGCATTCACCGTGACCACATCACCGACGAAGACCGGAGGCGGCGTCGAGGTGAATACGAAGATTCCTTCGGATGTCGCCGGATTGCCGTCGCTGTCAGGATTCGCCGGGTTGCTGACAGCCGACTGCATGAAAAAGCCGTTGATACTGTAGCTGCCGCCGCTGAAGTTCTGTTTGAGCGCCGTCACGATGCCCGTTGTCGTGACGTCGACGCCCTCGAACGGCGAGCTGGCGCCGCTTCCCTGAATCTCCGGAATGGACCGCACCTGCGGGATGCAGCTCCGCTCAGGCGAGGAGCTGTTGCGCGGATTCGGCGAGCCGATGGAAAAGTCCGCCCGGTTGTCGTCTGTGTCGCGGCAGCCACCGCGGGCGCGGTGGATCGCGTTCGTGTTGCTGGGCGCCGGCGCCGCCAGGCTTCCCTCGAAGCAGTTCGCTCCGCCGTAGCCGACGAAGTCGACGACGCCGGCGGTGGGACAGGCTCCGGTCAGCGGGGCGCCCGAGTTCACCAGAGCGACCTTACCGGAGCCTGCCGCCATGGGAGCCGACCCTGTTGCGTCCGGGGCCGGCAAGGCTGTCGTGCCGCCCGCACCTGCTGCCTGCTGCACGAGATAATAACGGCCCGGAGGGATCGAGCCGCTCAGCGACGTCACATTCCACGAAGTGCCGGTAGAAGATGCGTACTGCACCGACCAGCCGGTGACGTTGACCGTCGTGCTCGTCGGGTTGAACAACTCGATGAAGTCATGCGTGAACGTCGCGCCGGAGTTTCCGCCGCCGCCGTAGACCTGGCTGATGACGATCGGCGGTGGCGGGGGATCAGTCGATGGCGCGGTGACAGTGATGTTGACCGTCTGGCTGACCGGAGTGTTCACATTATCCGACAGGCTCGCGGTGAAAGATGCCGTGCCGGTGAACCCTGAGCTCAGAAGAACCGTGAACGTCGCGGTCGGTGCGTCCTGGCCCGCGGTCACTGAAACGGATGCGATTCCGGTTTCCTCCGTCGCAGTCCAGTTGTAAACGCCGCCGTCGTCATTGCCGGTGAGACTGACTGTGAACGGCAGGGAGTCTTGCTCGACCGTCGTGATCGGATTGACAGGCGCATTGATGGTCGGGGGATTGTTGCCACCCGACGTACAGGGGTTCGTGGGGCTCGCGGTGTTCCGCGGGGTGGGTGCACCGGTGGTGAAGTCAGCGCTGTTGTTGTCGGTATCCGTGCAGCCGTTGAGGACGCGGATCGCGGCGGTCGTATTGTTGAGAGTCGCCGTTGGTCCCGCGCCTTCGAAACAATTGGCAGTGGAGCCGAAACCGACGAAGTCGACTGCGGTCGGGCATGTGCCGCTCAGGGCAGATGTGGAATTGACGAGGGCGACTTTGCCATTGGTGGCCGCCATTGCGATCGACCCCGTTGCATCCGGAGCAGGAAGCGGCGTCGTCCCTCCCGCTCCCGCCGCCTGCTGGACAAGGTAATACTGTCCGGGTGCGATCGTGCCGCTGAGCGGAGTCACCTGCCACGTGCTGCCGGTCGCGCTGGCATACTGAACGGACCAGCCGGTCAGGCTAACCGGGACGGTGCCGCGATTGAAGAGCTCGATGAAGTCATTTGTGAGCGTGGCCCCGCTGTTTCCCCCTCCCCCGTACACCTGACTGATGACCACATCGGATGCCGCGAAGGCGGCGCTTGCAAAGAGTGAGAGGCAGAGCAGCAGCAGGATGGGATATCGGCGCATATTCATCGAAGAGGGGCTCCTGAATGGGTTTTGTTCAAAAGTGTCCCAGCCAGGACGCACGCTTCCTGGTCTGGGAGGTAGATTTCCTGTTTGATTCGTGAATGTTTGAGGCGCGGCCATTCTGCCATCACGCGCGGATAATAGGAAGAGACTTTCTTTTTTATTTACACAAACTTCCGCATTCTCTAAATGGCACGCAGGAGTCCGCTCGGAGACAATGCCTCGAGCCCATTGCGGGCAGTCGGTCCGAAGTTTGAACAAGCTCACCCAGGGAGGAGTTCATGTCAGAAAGTGGGAAATTGCTCGTCGGACAGAAAGCGATCGTCACCGGAGCGAGCTCAGGGATCGGGCGGGCGATCGCGATCGCGCTGGGTGAGGCCGGCGCCGACGTCGTGGTGAACTGGCGCTCCGAGGAGTCCGATGCTGAGGAGGTCGTCGAGGCGATCCGCAAGGCGGGATCGAAGGCGGTCGCGCACCGCGCTGACGTGTCGAAAGAAGACGAGATCATCTCCATGTTCCGTCGCGCCATCGACGAGCTCGGTACGGTCGATATCCTCATCGCGAACGCGGGTATCCAGAAAGATGCGCCCTTCGACGAAATGACTCTCGATCAATGGAACCAGGTCATCGCAGTGAACCTCACGGGCCAGTTCCTCTGCGCGCGGGAGGCAATCCGGGAATTCAAGCGCCGAGGGGTCGTGGAGTCGGTCTCGCGGTCCGCGGGTAAGATCATCTGTATCAGCTCGGTGCACGAGTTCATTCCGTGGGCCGGCCACGTCAACTACGCGGCCTCCAAAGGTGGCGTGATGCTGATGATGAAGAGCATGGCGCAGGAGTTTGCCGGCGAGAAAATCCGCATCAACAGCATTGCGCCCGGGGCGATTCGCACGCCGATCAACACGGAGGCATGGGACGATCCGGAAGCCTACGCGGAGCTGATGGAGCTCGTTCCCTATGATCGGATCGGCGAGCCGGAAGACGTCGCGCGCGCTGCCGTATGGCTCGCCTCGGATGAGTCGGATTACGTGGTGGGTACCACACTCGTAGTCGACGGCGGCATGGCACTGTATCCGGGATTCGCCGACGGAGGATGAAGCTCGAACATGATTTGATTTTCAGCGGAAGTTGCTGATCATCACCATGTCGGCAAGCTGCGCGCCGCGGGTGACGTAGAGATCAGCGCCATCGCGGGACCAGCGAAAATTTCCGATGTAGCCGCCATCGAAGTCCGTCAGCCTCGAGGGCTCGCCTCCCTCGATCGGTTGGCCCCAGATATTTTCGACACCCTCGTCGATGCGGACATACGCCACAGCCTTGCCATCCGGGGTCCATCGTACCGGTCGCCGGGGCATGGCTCGAGGATCGATCTCGCCGACTCTTAGCGGTGTCCCACCATCTGCGGGCATGATCGCCAGCTCCATTGGCGCAGGCAGCGGTGCCAGACGAAAGTATCCCGCGATCATCGTGCCGTTCGGAGAGTAGGCGGGGGGGAATGCCTCGATCTCGGATACGATCTCGCGCTCGCCTCCGGCTGTGGGAAGTCGCCAGACTTTCGAAAGCATCGAGAACAGGAGCCAGCGTCCATCCGGGGAGACTGAAGGTTGCACGTCGGCTCCCAGCTTTGCGACGAAAGTCTGGCCTGCTCCGTTTACGTCCATCTTCCAGAATTCCGATGCGCCGTTTCGCTCGGTGAGAAAATAGATAGCCTCGGCGTCCGGAGAAACGGCGACCTCGTAATCGGCGCGAGGGTGCGTGGTCAGCTGCCGTCGATTCCCGTCCGGAGTCCAACGCCATATGTCGAGGTTTCCGCTGGCCAGGCTCTGATAGACGACGCTGCCATCAGGAAGGAGCTGAAAGCCCCGGGGGACGTTGCGTTCTCCCTCCGCCGTTAGCCTCGTCAGTGTGCCATCACGCAGCTTCCAGAGAGCCAGTCGTTCATCCCCGGCGACCGTCACGAGCGATTCTCCGTCGGCCGAGACCGATACATAATGATAAGAGGACAGATCGTTGGTAATTCTTCGCGGCTCGCCATCGGGAAACGGGAAGAGCCATACCTGATAGATCGGGCCCTCGCTCTGGAGACCGGTCGTGATCAGACCGCTTCCGTCCGGAAGCCAGGCCACTCCCCCGGTCTCGAACCAGGCGCCCTTGACGAGATCGCGTTGTTCCTTTCCATCGGGAGATACGAGCAGAATCGTGGTCCGCATGCCTCCTGCACTCGATCCGCCGGAGATGGCGATCCACTTTCCGTCGGGCGACCATGCAGGTGCCTCGGTAGTGAAGAAGTCGGCACCTTTGCGAACGGATATCACCCGTTCCTTCGCGCCCTCGAGGGTTGCCACCACCAGATGAAACTCGCTGCGTCCTGAAATCCTGCGAACGAATGCCGCCTCGGTCTCGTCGGACGAGAGGGCGGCTGCGCTGTCCACATCGTTGATCAACATCCGCGGCGCGCCACCGAGTGTCGGTACGACTGAAAGCGTATTGACTCCCGAACCCGCCTCTCCGCTCGTGACGTACAGATAGTTGCCATCGCGTGAAAACGTGAGGCCTACGATGCGCAACGTGGGCGAAGGGGCCATGACCGGCACTTCGCTCCCGCTTGCAATCTGTTTGAGGTAGAGCGCCCGCCTGCCCCGGTCATAGGCAACGTATGCGAGGTAGCGTCCATCGGGTGAGATTGCGCCGCGAATCGCCTTTCCGCTGGACGTGAGCGGCTTGATGCTCATCTGACTCAGTAGCTGCGGCGGTGGCTGGGGATGGTGGCGAAGGTAAAGAAGAATTCCGGCGGCGGCCGCAAGGAGGGCGGCGATCAGCAGTACGCCGGCGATCAATCCGCTTCGCGGGCGTTCCTTACGCTGCCGTGAGTCGTCACTCAACGGACGCGCTCCAGAGCCCGGCGTGAGCTGATCGTAGTCGTCGACCAGGTCTCGCAACTCGTTCGCGAGATCCTTCATCGACTGATAGCGCTTGTCGGGATTCTTCGCCAGGCAACGGCGGACGATGCGCCTGAGCTCCCAGGGAACTTCGGGACTGAGGTCGGAGATCGGCTCCGGGTCGTCGTGCAGGATCTGGTGAAGGAGGTCGACGTTGGAATCGGCCGTGAACGGCTTCTTTCGAGTCACGGCCTCGTACAGGATGCACCCGAACGAAAAGATGTCGGATCTTCCGTCGACAGGCTTCGCTTCCACCTGTTCCGGCGACATGTAACCCAGCGTTCCGAGAACGATCCCCTCACGTGTGTTTTCACGCACGGCCGTCGGGGCGTCGCCATCATGCGACAACGGTGAATTCCGTTCGATCAGCTTAGCCAGACCGAAGTCGAGAATCTTGGCGAAGCCATCTTCGGTGACCATGATGTTTTCCGGCTTCAAATCCCGATGGATGATTCCGGCCGCATGTGCTTTCGCTAGCCCGTCTGCCGCCTGGGCCAGGTAATCCAGAAGGGGCCGGAGCATCCGTCGCTCGCGGTAGATCGTCTTGCGAAGTGTTTCCCCCTCGACCAGTTCCATGGCGATGAAGTGGAATGGTGCCGATGGCTCGCCGTCAGTGCTCTCCAACGTCGAACTTCCAATTTCATGAATCGTCACGATGTTGGGATGGCTCAAACCGGAGGCAGCCTTTGCTTCCAGGACGAATCTCTGGAGCCGGTCTTCGTGCGACACGAGCTCCGGTGGGAGTATCTTCAGCGCTACACTGCGATCGAGCGAAGTGTCGTACGCCTTGTAGACCTCACCCATTCCGCCGGCGCCTATGCGCTCCACCACGCGATAGCGGGAAAGCACGGCTCCCGCGGGGATCGACTGTTCCATTAGTCTCGAATGGTAGCGCACGCATGCGATTTCCTCACCGCATTTCGACCTGCGAGGTCCCTCTCGACGATCCCGGGTCAGCCGAGGCTCAAGCCGCTTCCGTTGCCGTCGCGGAAGAATCCGTTGGGGTTCTGCGGAGGCTCGCAGCGGAGATCAGCGTCACGATCAGTCCCACGGGAAACACCTCCAGAAAGGTGATCCCGGCATTGAACAAAGGATTCTCGTACAGCTCAGCGAATTGCTTCATCTTCACCATCTCGGCTTCGATGGCGGCGACGGTGGCGCCCTGCGCCCGCATCTTCTCGATCATGTGCTGGGCGTACAGCTCTCCGAAGTCGGGGATGAAATTGAAGTAGACGATCTGCCAGGTGACGACATGAATCGCGCAGGCGATCAGAGTGATGAGGATTCCGACCTTGAATGCCCGTTTGAAGGTGATCGTGCCCCCGCCGTTTCGATCGCGGTAGGCGCGCACTCCGAAGAAGACGGCCAGAAACGCCACCACCATGGTCGTATAGCCAATCAGCTCGCCCCGTTCGAAGTCGACGGACCCGCTTCTGAAGGCGGGGACCATGGCGACAATCATGATGGCGAGGATCGTGCCCGCGATCAGGCCGGATGTCAGGATGATCTTGTTCATTTCATTTCCTCCCTTTCACCCCAAGGTAGACCGCGAGCCCTTGCAGAGTCGCCATACTTTCGGGTGATTTGTGGCGCGGCAAAAGAAAATCACACTTTCGTTGACTTCGAATCGGCGCTTTCAGAGAGGCTCATGGGATCAAAGCGAGGTCTTTACCCCGCTGCACAGCCTGTACTCTCCGGCTGACCCCGAGCTTGTCGAACAGCCGTGACGAGTGGGTCTTCACCGTATTTTCCGAAACGAACAGCCTCTCGGCGATTTCACGATTGCTGAGTCCTTCGGCGATAAGTACGAGCACTTCACGCTCGCGGGGAGTGATCCCGAGCTCTCCGAGCTTCTCGTTGTCGAGTACGAAGGAGTCCGGCTGAGGCGCCCGAACCTCTTTGACTACGATCACGTCCCTCGAACGCCTCCAGCGCAGCCCGAGGTAGAGTCCGACGGCGGTGAAGACAATGGCGACCATTCCGCCGTAGAGCTCGGAGGGATAGGCGCGAACGAAGTGTTTGTACTCGATGAACTCGAGCAGTGCGATGAGAAGGCCACCGGCTGTGCCGTATAGAAGGATCCGTTTCAAGCGGGGATAGTTTAGCGCGCCCGCATGGGTTGCCGCCCTTCGCCCCGCCGAGGCACACTCTGCGTACTGCACGGTTCCCCAGGCTCACCGACTACAATCGTCGCGTGAAGTTCCTGGCAACAGCAACTATGGTTTTAATGACAACCGGCGTTGGTGCGATCCCACTGCAGATCGAGGCACCGCCTGAGATGGCCGCCTACCGGACTCAGATCGAGTCGATCGACACTGCGTCGTTTCAGCCGTTGCTGGAACTGACCGGTGCTACAGAACAACAGGCGCCGATTCTCATCGTGCTGGCTCCGGAGGACTCGCCGCTCGCCGAGAGGACACCTCCCTGGGTCTCGGGCTGGGCCAACGGCAATGCCGGACTGGTTGTCATGTTTCCATCGCGTGCCCGCCGGTACCCCGACGGGGGGCTCGAAGAGCTGCTGCGCCATGAGCTCTCGCATGTGCTGGCGGCCCGTGCCGCGCGCGGGCGACCCATCCCGCGGTGGTTCGATGAAGGGCTCGCTCTGTTCGGTTCGCGTGGATGGCAGCTCGAAGATCGCAGCCGTCTCGCGTTCGCGATGGTGCGCGGCAGGCCGACGACTCTGGCGCGACTCGACGAGCTGTTCGCGGGCGGCGAGGGAGAGATGGCTCGCGCCTACGCAATCTCGGGTGCGTTCGTCCGGGAGCTGATCCTCAGGCACGGACGCGACGTTTCCGGGAAGATTCTCCGGAGTGTTGGCGAAGGCGAGCCATTCGCCGAGGCCTTTGCAGCGGAGACGGGCGAGTCGCTGGCTGCCGCGGAGGCTTCGTTCTGGCAGACGCAGACGGTCTGGAATCGCTGGGTTCCCTTCATCACGAGCACGCTCGCCCTGTGGCTCTTCATCACGTTTCTCGCTCTCTGGGCGATACGCCGCCGACGCGCGAAGAACCGGATGCGCATTGAAGAGTGGGAGGAGGAGGCGCAGGTCGCAGGGGAGTAGACAGAAGGCGTTTCCAGAGGTCTCCAGCGACTCAGGTGGACTCTCGAGGCCTTACTGGAGGTATCCCAGCGCGCGGAGCTTTTCGATCGCCTCGCTGTCGAGCGCCGCAGGGAGCTCGGCCAGACGCCGCAATTTCTGGCTGACGTCCGCCATCCAGCTATCGAGCACCGTGGAGGCTTCGCTTGCTGAGGCACCGATGTCCAGCATTTCGCGCGGATCGGTGGCGAGATTGAAGGCGAGAACCCGTCCCGAGCGGGGAATCCAGAACGTCTTGACGTTGCCCTCGATGACGGCGACCTCGAATAGTCCTTTTTCCCGTGCTCCGTCCGGGTTCCTGCCGGGAAGCACGGCGCCACGATGAGCCTGCATGAACGTGATCAGTTGCGGTGCCGGCGCGCCGGCGGTCAGGACGTCACTCCAGTCGTGTCCCATGAAAACAGATGGCGCTTCAATGTCGAGCAAACCGAGAATGGTAGGAGCGATATCGATGATGCGCGCCGCCTCGGCGATCACCCTCGGCTTCACGCGTCCCTTCCACGTGATCCCGAACGGAATCCTTACCGCATCTTCCCAGAGATGGCGCCCATGTCCCCAGGCACCATGTTCTCCGAAATTCTCACCGTGATCAGCGGTGAAGATTATGAGAGTTTCGTCATCGATACGCGACTTGATGAACTCCAGCAGCATGCCGATCGCTGCGTCGGTGGCGGCAATCTCAGTGTCGTAACGGTCGGACTGAGAATGACGGCTGGCAGACCGGGGAAGTCCCAGCTGGTCTGCGAATTCTGAGCGGAACACGTAAGGCGCGTGAGGATCTGTGTAGTGAGCCCAGGCGAACCAGGGTTGCTCGCCGCTCTTCTGATTCCCGAGCCAGGTGACGACCGCCTCGGTCACGTCTTCGGCTTCCGCCTCTTCTTTGAACATCCCGAGCCAGCGCTTTCTCGTGAGCACTTCCTCGTAGAGGTGAAAGTGTTCGTGGAGTCCGGAGACGTCTCTGGCCAGGGTCCAGTTCGACACGAAGGCCGTCGTGATGTAGCCGTTCCGGCGCAGGAGCTTGCTCACAGAGCTGAGCCCGGGCCGGATCTTGAGTGCGTTTCGCGTCATTCCATGGTCGTGCGGATAGCGGGAAGTGAGCATCGAAGCCATTGCAGGACCCGTCAGCGGCTCTACGGTCCGCGCGTTGGCAAATCGAACACCGGATCGCAGAAGGGAGTCGATCGCCGGTGTGGTCGGGCGTCCGTAGCCGTAAGAGGAAAGCCGGTCGGCCCGAAGCGTATCTACGCTGATGACCAGAACGTTCGGACGGGCTGCGGACGCAAAGGCAGAGTGTGCTCCCACCATGATGACGACGCACGAGACGGCGGCGAGGTGGAAGATTCTCTGCGAGGGGAAGACGTGAGGGCTCCTGGATCTCGAATGGCGAGCAGGCATGAGCAGGCGCATTGTACCAGCGATGCATCAGTTACGGATCAGTACGGTTGGGAAAGCCGGAAGTCAGCGCCTTTCGAGGGTTCTCAGCAGTCCTTCGTTTGCTGCCCTGGACGGATGCTGATATGGATAAGCCTCGAACAGCGTCTTCGCGACTCGACTATTTCGGAGATTCAATGAATGTACCCGACTTCATCTACGGCACGGCGTGGAAGGAAGAGCGAACCGCGTCGCTCGTCGACGAGGCGCTCTCAGCCGGATTTCGCGCCATCGATACCGCGAATCAGAGAAAGCACTATCACGAGGCGGGAGTCGGCCACGCGCTCGAACGATGGCTCGCAGCAACGAAGCTCTCCCGGGACGAGCTCTTCATACAGACGAAATTCACATTCGTCGAAGGTCAGGACGACCGATTGCCGTACGATCCGGCCGCCGACTCTGCGACCCAGGTCCGCCAGTCGTTCCAGAGCTCGCTCGAGCACCTCGGGGTTGCGACCATAGACAGCCTGCTCCTTCACGGACCGCGCACACGACGAGGACTGACAGATGGCGATCGCGAAGTGTGGCGATCGATGGAATCGCTGCAGAGGGAAGGCCGCGTCTCGCGCATCGGAGTGAGCAACGTGACCGCCGAGCAACTCGAGCTGCTATGCAGCATCGCGGAAGTGGCGCCGGCGTTCGTTCAGAACCGCTGCTACGCGAGGATTGGCTGGGACCGTGATGTCCGCGATGTCTGCCGGCTCAACGGCGTCTCCTATCAGGGCTTCTCGCTGCTGACTGCGAACGTGGCGGAGCTAGGAAGTCCTGAAGTGCGGGAGATCGCGCGGCGCCGTGGCGCGACCATTGCGCAGATCGCGTTCGCCTTTGCCCGCGGGATCGGCATGATTCCTCTCACGGGAACGACTGACCCGGTCCACATGCGCGAGGACCTTGCGGCGTTACAGATCGAGTTGTCCACGACGGAGCTCGAAACGATCGAGCGTATCGCCGGCTGATGGGATGGGGAGTTAGTGAGATAGAAATCTCCCGTGAATTCGGTTGCAGGCCTGGAGATCGCCCGGACGGCATGCGCAGGCCCGATGCCCGGGCTCTTCAGCACGGGTGAAGCAGGCTGGATGTCATGCCGCGAGAGCGGGACTGCACCGTTTGCATGGACGATATCCATGGCGGCGTGCCTCCTCGGGATTGTGAAAAGTCATCCGGTTCGCTTCCTGGATCCGGCGTGCTGCATGACAGGTCGGGAAGCAGAAGATCTTCGTGGTCCGCGACCCGAGGTACCGGACTCCCGTGCGCGCCCACTGCTCGAGCTCTTCGACCGGAACATCTTCGGCCGCGAGAAGCCAGCGCTTCATCTCCGGACCATAGCCATAGTTCCCGATTCCTCCGCTGGAGGGCAGCACCCGGTGGCAGGGAAGCAGGAACGGAACGGGATTCGACGCCATCACGTTGCCGATGGCCCGGACGGCCTTCGGGCGTCCGACCTGCCGCGCGACCCATTCGTAGGTTCTCGCCTCACCGTGCGGAATGCGCACGATGGAGCGGAGTACCTGCTGCTCGAACTCGGACAGACGTGAGATGTCGATCTCAGGAAGCGTGGTCGCCTCGCCTCGCAACGCCCGCTCGATAGCGGTCCTGTAACCGGACGGAATGCTGCTGCGCCGGAGCTCACGGCCGAACCGCTTCGTGTAGGAAGCGGCGAATTCCTCGGGACTTTGTTCGTGAAGGTCGACTCGCGTGATTCCACGCGACGAGAACGCGACCTGAACAGTCTGGCCGCCAACCTCGAATGCATCGAACGAATCGCACAATGCGTCTGTCACAGCGGGGAGACAGGACCTCACCGGAGACGTGCCGAGGTTTCTGAGAGACGCGGCGAAGGACTGGAGGTCCTCGACCGAGTCGTGACAACTCTCGCAGGTGGAAAGGTGATCGGATACAGCCTGGACTTCTTCGCCGGTGAGCTCACCGGTGCGCAGCGGATCGAGCCGCGCAAGTGTGGATCTACATTGCATGTTGCACCTCGTCGTGGGAAAGGGCGTCGCGGAGAAGCCTCAGAGCGCGGAATACGCGGCCGCGGAGCGCTGGCTCGTCGAGTCCGACGGTTTTCGAGATCTCCGCGTAGGACATCTCCTCCATGAAACGGAGGACGATCAGCTCCCGCCCTTCGGGTGGAAGGGTGGCGATCGCCCGTTCGAGTGCCGCGCGCTCCTGCCGTTCCTCGATCGGAGCAGTGACCGTGTGGGACGGAACCAGCGGGCCGAGCCTGCCGTCGTCGAACGTGCTGAGCGGCTCGTCGAGCCTCGAGCGTTTGCCTCGCCGTTTGTTGAAGGCGAGATTCCGGACGATCCGAAACAGCCACGGCTTGAGCGCGACCGACTCGGCCCTGTTCGAAGCGTATCGTCTCGTCAGCGCCTCGTGCGCGCGCAGGAATGCATCCTGGACGACTTCCTGCGCGTCGAGGCGATTGTCCAGAATCCTCTCCGCGTAGCTGAAGAGGCGCGACTCGTACTCGCTCACCAGACGCTCGAACGCGCCGTCCGCTCGTTGGTGTACCGCCAGGGCAAGGTTTTCGTTCTGAGGTGCCTGCATGGCAGCACATCCTCCGGTCCAGCTGCTTCTCATGCCACTAGTAACACACCTCGAAGCGTCCGCGTTCGCGGCTGTTGAAGATTTGTGGGCGAACGGGCATCGTTTCGGAAGGGTGCGAGGTTGCGGCGCGCAGGCGCGCCATCAGCTTAGCCACGGGCTCTGTCCCAATGGCGTCAACTTAAGCACGACGACGAGCCGCATTCCCTCTCCCCGTGTGAACGGGGAGAGGGGCAAGGGGTGAGGGGCCGTGCAAGCGACTGATGTGTTGGCGATCGGCTTCAGAAGCTGCAAGCCCCCGACGCCCCTCTCCCGGCGCGCGACGATCTCGCAAGTCCTCAGAGTATGCGCGGATGCCGCGCGCCACCCTCTCCCCGACTTCGCGGGGAGAGGGAGAGTACGAGGCGAGGGCGTCTGCATTCCTTCCTCTGGTCCCGGGTCTCGAAGGGCCCATCCAATCCAGCTGGAAACAAATCCGCCCCCTCCCGATGTTGCCAGTTCGACATCCACCTGCCAGGAGCGCATTTTATGAATCGTTTTCGCAATCTCTGTCTCATTTCCTTCTTAGCCTTCTTTGCAGGCATCGCCTGCTCTCCGGAAGCGACGGCGCAGGGTAAGACCGCGAAGGGTCCGGTGCTCGCCACGGTCAACGGCACGCCGATCACGGAGGCCGATCTGTCGGCCAGCGATACGCTCTCGAATCTCGAGCGGGATTATCGTCGCAATCGCCATGCTGCGCTCGAAGAGGCGCTGAAGGCCGAGGTCCAGAACCGCATCCTCGAGGCGGAAGCGAAGGCCCGAGGGGTTTCCACCCAGCAGCTTCTGACGGGCATCACGCCCGAGCCGATTTCCCAGGAGGCCGTCGACGCGGTGTACGAGGAAAACCGCGCGCAGCTGAACAACGTGCCGAAGGCGCAAGTGGAAGGCCAGATTCGCACGTACCTCGGCCAGCAGGCGCAGCAGAAGGCCAGAGATGAATTCTTCGGAGCGCTGGAAGAGAAATACAAAGTCGACATCAGCATGGAACCGCTTCGCGAGCACGTCGCGGCGATCGGCGCATCCAAGGGCCCGGCAAACGCACCCGTGACGATCGTCGAGTTCTCCGAGTTCGAGTGCCCCTACTGCGCTCGCGTGAATCCCGCGCTCGAGCAGGTGAGGCAGAAATACGGCGACAACGTCCGCATCGTGTTCCGTCACTTTCCTCTGCCATTCCATCAGAATGCGCAAAAGGCTTCCGAGGCTTCACTCTGCGCCGGCGATCAGGGGAAGTTCTGGGAGCTGCATGACGCGATGTTCGCGAATCAGCGCGCTCTTGGCGTTGCACAGCTCAAAGAGAAGGCCGTGCAGCTCGGACTCGACGCCGTGAAGTTCAATGCGTGTCTCGATTCCGGACAGAAGGCGGAAGCGATCGCCATCGACAAGCGGGACGGTGAGAAGGCCGGCGTGACCGGAACGCCGGGTCTCTTCATCAACGGTCGTTTCGTCAACGGAGCCGTTCCCTTCGAGACGCTCGCGCCTATCATCGACGACGAGCTTCGCCGCAAGGGTATCTCCAGAGCCAGGAGCAGCGAATAGTGCTCACTCCTCCGCCGGCTGCTCGACCTCGGTCTTGAGCTGACTGAGGAACCAGCCCCAGCCGAACGGGTAGTCGCTGAAATCGACGACGCGTGGGAACTCTCCATGTACGAGGGTGACCCGCGTCCGCCCGTCGCACAGATCTTCCAGGTGCCAGGCGACGCGCGTTTTCGGCTTGTCCGGATCGCCCCGCCAGTCAGGCCAGTCAGTCACGAGCCGTTCATTTTCTACGTAATCGAGGATCGTCGTCGGTCCGCCGACGACGTCACGGTCGCCCACTTTGTACTCCCAGTTGTAGCGGTAGCGCCCGCCGGTTCGGGGCTCGACCTCGGCATTCGGACAGCCGAGCCAGCGATTCATCTTCTCCGGCTCGATGAGTGCGCTGAACACGCGCGCGGGAGGCGCTTCGATGACGATGGACATCCGGATCTCAGGACTCGGGTCGCTGTAATCCGGAAGCACGAGGCCATCGCCGCCGCGGAGGAATGCATCGAGGTTGCCGAGTGTCAGCTTCCAGAGATCGTCGATGAGTTCCGGTTCCTGAGGCGAATCGAACGAGTGGCGCAGCTGCATCGACGTGCCGGCGGAGCCGCCGGCCGGATCGGGCTTCGCTTCGAGTGTGATGATGACCACGCTCTCGTTGCCGTCAATGGGCCAGGTGAAGCCCAGCGCCTCGCCTGGGACCCAGCGCGTGAGCTGCTGATTCGCATCCTCCGATGACGGCGTTCCAAACGTGTGCTTTCCCCAGAAGCGGAACGGGCCCCCTTCAGTGCCCGAGACTTCGACCTCTTCCGCAAACCACCGTCGCAACGAATTGGAGCTTGTCCACGCCGAAAAGACTTCCTTCGACGATGCGGTGAATGTCGCCTTGTGGTCGTGGTGCCATGGGAGTGCTGCCTGCCGGGGCGTGAGCATCATTCTTCTCCTTCGACGAACTGTTTGAGGCGGTGAAGCCGCGATCCCCAGAAGATCCGGTACTTGTTGATCCACTGATCAACCTCGGAAAGGGGAGCGGGGTTGAGTGCATAGATGCGGGACTGCGCATGGCGAGACTCGGTGACCAGTCCGGCGTTGCGAAGCACACGGAGGTGGCGGGAGACCGCAGGACGAGAGATCGGAAACCGCTCAGCCAACTCGCCGGCCGAGAGCTCACAGCTTGCGAGGATGTCGAGAATCTGCCGCCGGGTGGGGTCGGCGACTGCGCCGAACACCGAGTCGTTTCGAACGATGTGCGTAACCATATGGTTACATAATGCATTGACCGGGCTCCCAGGTCAAGCGCTAGTGAACTTTCAGTAGTGGCGAACGCGCGCGGGTCATCCTGAGCGGAGCGAAGGATCCCCTCATGACTCGCTTTGCCCCAACGAATCAGGAGATCCTTCGCTGCGCTCAGGATGACACTTGGCTCACTCGGCCAGCGAGCGCAGCTCCGACACAGTCACGAATCGATAGCCTTTCTCCCAGAGCCCTGTGATGATCGAGGGGAGCGCTTTTCGGGATTCATCACGAGAGCTGTACATCACATGCAGCAGGACGATCGATCCTGGCTGGATGTTCTGCACAACGTTCCTGGTGAGCGCTCCGGCGTCGGTCGCGGGGTTGCTGTCGGGCGCGAGGTCCCACCACACATTCGGACGTCCGGTTCTGGCCAGATACCACGGCACCACGAGGAAACGCTTTCCGTAGGGCGAACGGAAAAGAATCGGGCCGTTGTAGCCCGCTGCCCGAATCGCATCATCTGTCCGTTCGATCTCTTGCTTCACGAAGGCGCGCGATACGAGAACCATCCGCTTGTGCGACCACGAATGGTTGCCGATCTCGTGGCCTGCGGCGACGATCGCGCGCGCGGCTTCGGGATTCTGCGTGACCTCGCTCCCCGTCAGAAAGAAAGTTGCACGGACGTCATGCTGTTCGAGCACGTCGAGAACCTCACCCGTATATCGTCGTGTCGGGCCGTCGTCGAATGTCAGCGCGACTACGCGGTGGGTCGTCTCCGGCGGCAGCATCAGCTCGCCGAAAAGCTGAACTCGTCCGGAGTCGATCAACTGCATGAACAGGTAGCCGTTCAGAACCAGGACAGCGAGTGATGCGAGAATTCGAACGCTGTAGTGACGGCTGCGGAGCAGTCGCGGCGCGACCCAGATCGTGAACGCACACCAGAGAACGACAACGGCAAGCTCGATCATGAACGATGGCCTGACCTACTCTTTCGTTCTGATCGCCCGCTGAGGCACTCCGCGATCGGTCACCAGGTATGTTGCGAAACTTCCCAGCCAATGGCCTCCCTCGTAGTGCTCGCCCGTGACCGCCGCAAGGCCTGCCTTTGCGTGCGATTCAGCGACTGCCTCGATCTGCCGGCGTCTCGGGTCGTCAGCAGGCAGCCCCGAAGCGATTCCCCGGAGCATCCATGCGCGGCTGAGATTCAGGCCGTCGAGGTGTGCGAGCTTCCCATCCGTCGGATCGGTGACGACCGCTGGCCGGAGTGTCGACACGTCGGGAAGGAAGGCTTCCAGCCATGCTGCATATCCGGCCGGCTCCATCACGCGGCGCACAACGTCCGCTTCCGCGATGCACGGCGAGAGAAAGTCTTCACCCGACGGTTCGTACGCGATGGGACAGTTCCGGTCGCGGCTGTAGAATGCCCGAATTTTTGATTCGAGAAGCGCTTCGAACTCCTCATCGCCTGAGGCGCGCGCCCAGTCGAGCATCAGCCCGAGCCCGAACGCCGACTGGCTGTGCTCCCCCGAACGCACCGGATGCGTCAGTTTCGGCAGCCACGTCTCGAGCCTCTCGACCGCTGCGGCCTCGAGAGGCGCGAGATTGCTCGCGAGCTCCTGTGCGAACGGGTCTTCCTGTTCACGGAGCTCGGCTCCGAGTTGCAGGAGCCATGCGAGGCCGTAGGGACGCTCAAAGCTCGCGCGCCCCGCGCCGTTCATATAGGCGACCTCCTGCGCGATATTCTCCTTCGACAGATTCTCGCGAAGGATCGCCCGTGCGTTCTCTGCGAACGGCGCATCTGGAAAGAGCCTGACGAGCCGCGCGAGGAGCCAGTGCGCATGGACCGATGAGTGCCAGTCGTAGCAGCCGTAAAACGCCGGAGTCAGCAGGCGAGGAGGCTGGACATCCTCATCGGAGGTGAGCACATGTGCAATCTTGTTCGGGTACTCCTTCTGCGCGCACGCGAGAGCGAGGTTGGCGAACCTCTCGACCGACTGCACGTCGAGGGTCGCCGCGAGGATCAGGGCCGCGATGGTCATGGGGGAAGTCTAGCTCCATTTTGTGACGTTCCTGAGCTCGATCCGTCAAAGTTGCATTGATTGTGACCGACAGGGAGGCTTAGGTATGCGTCTGGACCGGAGAAATCGTCGCCGCCTGGGTTTGGCTCTGGTGACCTGTTATCTCGGGGCTGCGCTGTACGCGCAGGAACCCGGCGGAGTCGATGATTCCTCGCGCCGGTTCCGGGAGTCCTTCGCTCAGGCGACCGCAGCCGTCGGTCCGCACCTCGAACGATTCTCCGCGCATGGTGAGATCCTCGTGCTCGTTACGAAGGGCGCGCAGTTACTCGACAGGCCATCGCCGGACCAGAAGAAGGTGCTGCAGGAAGCCCTGGAGGCGATGCGTGAAGCCGAGCAGCTCGCGGTCCGGTCGGAATCCAGCAGAGAACTGCTCAGGATCCTCGGCCTCGCGGTCGACCGGTTGCGCACCGAACTACTCAATCCCGGATTCACGGATCTGCTACGGCTATCGGACGATCTGCATCACTCGGCCGTGCATGCCGCCAGCGGAGAAAATCGCCGAAATATCGGCTCGATGAATGAGGTCTTCTTCGCAATGCTCCGGATGCAGGATGCGCTCAATGGGCTCGGGGTTCAACTCGCGGCGGTCCGTCAATTTCCCACGGAGCGCCCATCGGTGTTTGCAAACCGTTCCACGGAGCGCCCATCGGTGGCTTCGATCCGGCTGGTCGACCCCTTCAACAGTGTTCCGACAGAATTCGCAAAATACAGTCATGAGATTTCCCGAATCACAGCTCGCATGGCTAGGAACCGGGAGATCGCGATCCTGGCATACGGTGCGATGGGTGACGTCGCTACATTCCAGAATGCAATCGGCTTGTCGAAAGCGCGGGAGAAACTGAAAGAGGCTGATGGGAAATTCGTGCATGGGGATGCCGACCCCGACCTCCGGAAGCCAGTCGCGTTCGCACTGCAACGTCTCGAAATCGCGCTGCTCAGTCCTTCGTCGACCGACATGGAGGCGCTACGCGAGGAGCTTCATCACGCCATGGTTCATCCGGTGGAAGTCGTCCGGCTCAATGATGCTCTCGAGATACACCGGCATCTTGCGGTCATTCTCGACGAGAGCCAGCGAGCGGCGCGTACAGCCGCCGAAGTGAGAACGGCCGAGGCCGCGGCCATTGCGCGTGAACTTCCATCGGTGCGCCAGACAGCTGGACAGGGGCATTGACGCGGCGAGAATGAACCACCGACACGTCTCTGCGTGCGAACTATCCGCCGGCTCAGTCCTCGAGAATGAAGGTGACCAGCAGATTCACCTGAAACGCTGTGACCTTGCCGTCCTTCACTTCACATCTCTGTTCCTTGACCCATGCCGAGGTGACATTGCGAAGGGTCTTGTTGGCGCGGGCGACGCCGAGCTCGACAGCATCCTTGAAGCTCTTCTCGGAACGGGCTGATATCTCTGTGACTCTTCCTACGCTTTCCATACTGTTCTCCTTGCCTGTGAAAACCGATGGAAATGTCAGAGAGCAAGACCCGCGCCGAAGTTCGTGACGGGGTACACTGAGGGCATGAAGCGATACTCCCGAGCGCGTGCGGCGCTGCTCGTAGCGGCAATCAACCTGCGTACTCTCGAGCCCCTCGAGCTTCTCCGCTATCTCCGCCTGCCGGCCATCCACTTTGTGATGCGCCGGAAGTCCACACGCCGCGCCGCCGCGCGGGCGTGTAGCGAGCGTTGTCACCCTGAGAAGCGGTCGTGGACCGCTCCCGTCCGGTAGGAGGGTTCCGATGGGACTCGAAACGCGATGTGAAGTTCGTTACCGCGGAGCGACCTGCGAGGGGAAGGCGCTTCTCGAGACCCGCGAGCTGATCTTCCGTGGCAAGCCGGTCCGCCTGAAAATTCCGTTTGATGAAATTGAAGAAATCTCCGCCGAGGACGGTGTGCTTCACGTCTGCTGGAAAGAAGAAGAGGCAGCCTTTCTCCTGGGCGACCCCGCCGGCAAGTGGCTCAGAAAGATCACCAACCCGCGTACTCTCGTCGACAAGCTGGGTGTGAAGACCGGGATGCGCATCTCGGTGATCGACCTGGAGAATGAATCCCTTCGTACCATGCTCGAATCGCGCGATGTCGAGATCCATGAAGGTACCGGTGCGAAGAACAGTGACATGATCTTTCTTGGCGCCACTTCGAGTTCCGATCTGCCGAAACTCTCTGCGCTCCGGAAGATTCTCAAACCGAACGGCGCGATCTGGGTGGTTCGTCCGAAGGGTACCGGCGCGATCACAGACGCCGACGTCAGGCGCGCCGCGAAACTTGCCGGACTGGTCGATGTGAAGGTCGCCAGCTACTCCGAGCTTCTCACTGCCGAGAAACTGGTGATTCCTGTCTCGGACCGGTGAAAAGTCCGTTCCGCTTCGGGACGTCAACTGATGACGGGATAAAAGGCCACGAGCAGCACGCCGCACAATGCTGCGAACGCAAACGGAGGCAGCAGTCGAACCAGCAGGCCCCTGCTGCCGACGACTCCGATGACTAGCGTCTTGAACGCGAGGTTCGAGATTGTTGCAATGACGATCATCCGCCACGCCTGGTCGACCGCGAGCCGTCCGTCCCGGGTGAGCTGGGCGGCGGAGAGCGTCAGCGCATCGACATCCGTCAGGCCTGACATACCCGCAACGACATAGAGCCCTCGGTTTCCGAAATACAGACGAGCCGCGGCTACCGCGACGAGAATGACCGCGTAGAGGGCAGCGAAGATGAGTGCCGGTTTGAGCTCTGTCGGGTTGTCCTGAGGGGGCATCGACGTGTCTTCGCCTCGTCCCGACAACCAGAGAGCGATGCACGACGCCACATGAGCCGCGAACAGGATGGCCAGGGGTACGGCCATGAGGCCTACCGCCGCGGGTGCGACGATGGCGACTTCTGCCGTCACCCGCACGATGACCACCGTCGAAGCGATCATGATCACGATCGCAGCGGCCCTCGCCTGCCCGTCCGCACGAGCTGTCCGCCTCGCATAGCTGAAAGTGGTCGCCGTGCTGGAGATCACACCTCCCAGGATTCCGCCGAGGACCGTACCCGCCTTGTCTCCCCAGAACCTGAAGATGATGTAGCCGCCGAGGCTCAAGCCCACGATGAGTACGACCATCAGCCATATCTCACGCAGGTTGAGCACGTCGAACGGGCCGAATGGCGTATCCGGAAGAACGGGAAGGATGACGAGGGAGATCAGTGCGAACTGCATGATGGCGCGGACGTCGCCTTCGCCCAGTGTCGCGACGATTCCCTGCAGACGTTTTTTTGCCTGCAGCAGCACGGCCACGCCCCCGCCGATCGCGACGGCAACTTCGGTGGGTCCCACGACCACATAACAACCGACGGCGAACATCACGAGGAGTGCCACCTCGGTGGTCAGTCCGACGTCGAGGGTGCGCAGAGAGGTTGCGATGCTTCCCGCTACCACCAGAAGACCTACAACGAGGAATCCTGCGGCGACGAGCCATCCCCCGAGAGGGACGGCGAGCATGGTACATAGAGTGCCGAGGACGGTGACGAGAGGGAATGTGCGTACACCGGCGAGCGGAGACTCGACACTTTCACGCTGCAGGCCGACGAGCATCCCGAGGCCGAGGGCGATGCCGAGATCTGTGAAAACGCTCGCCAGCTCCATGGGACGGCATGCTCGCAGAAGCAGTGCCCGGCAGCAAGCAGCTCTTCTCTATCGGCAGGAGAGCTCGAGTCCGAGAATGACGGGGTCCTCGAGCTTGTCGACGTCGATGAGCTGGTTGTCTTTGTCGACCGCTCCCCATTGACTGTTGGCGATGTAGGCAAAGCGATCGCCCGTCACCACCCCCAGGGTCGGTTCGTTGTACTGGGGATGGTTTCTGTCGATCACATGGACCCGGAGCACCTGATCTGCCCGGGGCTCGAGAGTGATTCGTAGCAGCCGATTCGGAGTGATTCCGTTCTGTACCGCGAGCAGATCGTCGCCACACCGATAAAGCCCGTCGATGCCGATGAGTGAAGGACTCGGAGGCGAAGCCAGGTGAGTCACGAGTCCTGTACCAAGGTCGACGCGGTACAGGCCGGTCGAGTAGTCGGCTACGAAGAGCTTCTCTCCGTCCCGCGAGAGGTCGATTCCCTGCAGCGACTGAAAGCGGCCGTCACGAATCAGCAGTTCGAGACGATCCTCTGAAGGAGTAATTCGGTAGATCTCGGGTTGTATGCTGTCGGTCACGTACACGGTTCCGTCTGATGCAAGCGTGAGATCGCCGAACCAGTGCTTGGAGGGGCCGGCTACGCCACCTTCTGGCGACTCAGCGTGGGGCACATCGGGAGCATATGTCTTCAGGAGCTGCCCCGAGTCGAAATCGAATTTGAGGATCATGGCCGCGCCGCGATCGGACGGCTCGAAACGTTCCATCTGCGGCGCCGCGGAAGTCGCCACCCAGAGAACTCGCCGATCGGAATCAGCGCGCATCCCCATTGCGCTGAGCAAACCCGAGTTGCTTCCTGCGAATTCACTCGTCCGGCCTTCAGGCGTCACGCGCAGGATCTTTCGTTCGCGAACGCTGCTGACGAAAAACGTTCCTGTGGTCTCATCAAACGCGAGACCTTCCGGGATGAGTCCGCGTCCGGAAAATCGGATCAGAACTGAGCTGGTGACATGGGCGGCTTCCCGGTTTTTCGCGAGCCTTCCAACGATTTCCTGGAATCGCGGATCTTCGCGCAGTGGCGTGAAAGCCTCCTCGGATGCGACGCCGAGGTAGAGATCGAGACCCGCGAGTCGTTCGAGAATGCCGATCGCGTCGTCATGCTTTCCAAGGAGCGTTTCCATCGCGGCAAGATTGTAGAGGAGCGACGGGTGCGCGGGCGCAATCCGAAGCGCTTCGCGGAAGTGCTGCGCCGCTCCCGCGTAGTCCTGCCTGCCGTAGGCTTCGCGGGCAAGCCGGCGGGACTCCGCGAAGTCAGAAGGTGGAGCCGGCGGTTGCGGTTGCGCGGATCGGCAGGAGAGAGCTGCGAGCGGAAGCACGAGCAGCGAGGTCATCACGAGAACCGGAGCGCGCGGAGGGCGTTTCATGGCGCTAACTCTGGTCCGGATTCGCCGGGGAGTCCAGCACCAGACGGAGATTCCGAGACCGAAATTTCTATTTGTCGCACCTTCGGTGGGGGTACGTCACCGTTCGTTCACGGCTCGGGGATCACACGCGCCGTCGACTCGAACCTCAACTCTTCAAAAAGCGCGAGGTGCCGAGCCAGTCGGGGTCCGGATAGTACGCAAAGATCGGACTGCCGCCCTTGACCCGATCGATGATCTCCTTCGAGATCTTCGCCGGAAGGGCGGGACACCCCCAGCTTCTTCCGAGCCGACCCATGGAGCGGACGGCGGCGTCGCTGACGTACGGAGCGCCGTGCATGACGATCGCGCGGACGAGCGCCTGATCGTTGAATCCGCGGTCGAGTCCGCGGAGCCTCAGCGAGTAGCCGTTGCTGCCGAAATAGGTCTCGGCCGTGACGAACAGGCCGATGCTCGTGGCACGACTGTTCAACACATTCGAAAAGCGGGTCGTGAGGTTGTCGCCGCTGTTGACTCCATGGGCAACGAGCTCACGATAGAGAAGCTTCTGCTGTGCGAGATCGAAAACGAAGAGCCGGGGCTGGCTGGAAGGAAGGGAATAGTCGATGACGGTGAGGAGATCGCGGCGCGAAACGAGTCCTTCCTGCGAAGCCTTTTCCGTCGCCTTGAGAGCGAGGCGGAGCGCGTCGGCCGTAAGTCCGGGAGCCTGGCGCAGGAGCGTCTCGGCGACATCCGGCCGATCCGCACGCGGCTCCTGTCGCATTGTGGCGGGAGGCTCGATCGATCTGGCCTGAACCGCAAGCGGCGTCGAGGAGGTAAGCGCCAGCGTCACCGCGGCAACGGGGAGTATGCTACGGACCGCACGTGCCGCCCGATGGTGGATCGGCTTCGCCATCATCTGGATCTCCGTGAGTGATTCGTTTTCAGGCGGAGGACCGTTCCACCCTGCTTCCAGTGTAATACAGAAAGTTGTTGTTTGAATTCCCCGGTGGAGGGGCGATGACGTCACTCGAGCTTCCACGCGCCGTCAATTCGAATCAGGATTTGATTCACGGGCTCTGACTGCCCGATGGCGTCAGCGTCGAAGACGACCACGGTCCTGTCGCCATGAACATAGACTTTCGAAGCGAGAAGGATTCTTCGAAAAGAATCTGGAGCGCCGAAGAAACCAACCAGGACCTCCTCGTGCTCGTCCGCATTCAGGCCCTCGACCTGATTGATCAGTGCATCCCCATTGCTCTCCTGCAATAAGAGACCTCGTACCCTCTCGAAATCCCTGGCGCGCAATGCGGACTCGAATGACAGCATCGCCTGGACGGCCGGGTTCTCGAGGACTGCGGGACCGGAGATCGGTTCAGGCAACGTGATCGTCTCCACGGCCGCTTCGAATATTCCTGAAAGGAGTCCTGATTGCATTTCGCGATGGATCTCTCCTTCAACCTTTTGGACTTCGAGATTGAACTTGCGGAACGCCCCCTCCCCGCCGAGGCCCTGGACGAACTGAACCGTATCGGTGATGACATCAATCCGATAGACCGAGGACCGCCCCTCTGTGAAGGAGATCGACGCAACGTGCGCGCCCGTGTCAGCAATCCACTTCTCGAACATGCTCTCTCCCCACGGATCGAACAGCGGTAGTGCATCCTTCGGATCCATCGTCGAGAAGACAATCACCACCGTCGACTCTCCGTCGAAGCCCATGTAACGAGCCGCCACGACATGGTTGAATCGGGTGATCTGATCTCTATCGACCAGCTTGACCTCAGAGGCGGCCTGCAGCGGAAGTGAAAGGATGGAAAGTATCAGGAGTGAGACCAGAAGACTCGCGTTCTTGCGTGGCATGGCAAAGCTCCATCCGAGGAATTGGTAGGAACGCTCAGTAGATACGCGCAGGCTCACCGCCTGTCAAGCGGTTGGCTTACCACTGGCGTGAATTTCCGTCCCAACCGTGTCAATAGGTCAGTCCGACCGTCAGCACGAACGCTGCGCCGTAGGCGAGCTCGCGCAGGCCGATCGTCTTTGCCGGCGTTGCTGGTCGTGTGAGTGCTGCGCGAACGAGGAGAATGCACATCGCCACGATCGCGGCGCCGGGAGCGAGCCCCGCGGTAAAGAGCGCTGCGGCGACGAGGATCCCGGCACCATGAGCCGCCAGCGACCTGATGTGAGAGCCACCCCGCAATGCCGAACGCACGAACAGGATTGTCGGGATGGCTCGTGCGGCCGTCAGCGCCGACAGGGCAAGTGCAATCCATGCCGAACCTCCCCCGGCAATCACAATCGCCGCCGCGACAGAGGCGCTCGCCAGGGATCCGGCCACCTCGGCCAGCATCTCACGGCCCTTGTTCCGCGCGTCGAACCCGAACTGGATCGCTGCTGGCAGTGCCCCCGCCACCAGGGGGAGCATGGCGATGTGCGGACCCAGGGCCAGCGCCGCGACGATGAGCGCAATCGCTGTGGTCCCATACCCGAGGGACAGCAGGAGGCAGATTTTCGTTCGCGGGTACATCCGCCGCCGTAACCAGTCAGCCGCGGCGAGTTTCAGAGGATGCCGCGTGAGGAACGCCGCGAGCACACCGATTCCCATCAACAGCCCGGCAGACGACGGCGCGACGAGAAGCCCGAGAACGATTGGCTCGAGGATGAAACCCCAGCCGCCGTGCTCATTCGGCAGTGCAAGCGGTCGAATTGCCACCGACGACCTTTCCTGCGCCCGTGAGCCGGGTCGTACCATGCTGAGCGACATACCTCCGGAACCTTATGATGCCTCAGAGCGCGAGTGAATGATTTCTGTCATAGGTACTGTCAGTTCATCACGCCTGAGTCCGCCGGCGGAAGCGGTTTCGAGGATGCGAGAGCTGTCTTGCCGAACAGCGTGATCTGCTCTTGTGACGCGTCGAAGATCGGCTCCCTTCAGCGGATCGACGGCACGCCCACTTCCAGCGGCTCGAACCGCGCCGTGAAGTGTCGGAGATATCGGGGCTCGTATGTGATGCGATAACCTCCGAGCGTTTCGGCACGGGCCGCAACTTCGACCACCGACTCTGCCGCGTACCGCAGTTGCGCGTCAGTGTAAAGACGGCGAGGGATTGCCAGGCGCACGAGCTCCAGGGGCGCGGGCGCCTTGCTGCCCGATCGGCCGAACATCACACTGCCGATCTCACACGAGCGCACGCCCGACGCGACATAGAGCGAATTGACCAGGGCGATTCCCGGAAACTCCGGCGGCGCAATGTGCGGGAGGAGTGAAGTCGCATCGATGAAGACGCCGTGACCTCCGGCTGGCTGAACGATGGGGATCCCGGCATCGTGAAGCCTTCGAGTGAGGGTTGCGACGGATGCGATCCTGTGTTCCAGATACGACTCGTCGAGCACCTCCTCGAGCCCCCGGGCGATGGCCTCCATGTCGTAGCCGGCGAGGCCGCCATACGTGGGAAACCCCTCGGTCAGAATCAGAAGGTTGCGGGCCTTCTCCGCAAGCGCATCATCATTGAGAGCGAGAAATCCACCGATGTTCGCCAGTCCGTCCTTCTTCGCCGAAACGATGCATCCATCCGCGAGTGCGAACATCCGCTGCGCGATCTCTTTCGGCGTGATATCGCCGTAGCCTCTTTCACGCTGCTTGATGAACCACGCGTTCTCCGCAAACCGGCATGCGTCGAGGATGAAGAGTTTCCCGTAGCGTGTGCAGAGCCGGCGTACTCCCTCGAGGTTCTGCATCGAGACCGGCTGGCCGCCGCCCGAGTTGTTGGTGACCGTGACCATCACGAGCCGCACGCGATCGCTTTCGTCCTGCAGAGCGCTCTCGAGCGCTTCGAGATCCATGTTGCCTTTGAAGGGGCGAAGGAGTGCCGGCACGCGCGCATCGGCGATTACGAGATCACGCGCTTCGGCGCCTGTGAACTCCACGTTCGCTCTCGTGGTGTCGAAGTGCATGTTGTTGATGACCACGTCACCGGGCTGGAGCAGAGACTGAAACAGGATCCGCTCCGCGGCGCGCCCCTGGTGCGTGGGCAGGATGTGACGGTTGCCTGTGAGATCGCGCACAACGCTCTCGAATCGGAAGAAAGAAGAACTTCCAGCATACGATTCGTCGCCGCGCATCATCGCCGACCACTGCTCGGACGACATCGCTCCCGTCCCGGAGTCTGTGAGCAGGTCGATCACGACGTCCTTCGCCGCGAGTTGAAAGACGTTGAAGCCTGCATGCTCGAGAGCCGTCGCGCGCTCTTCCGGCGATGTAATGCGAATCGGGTCCACAGCCTTCATCCGGAACGGTTCGAAGCGGGTCATGACGGATCTCCTCACCACGACTCTGCATTCCCATCGCCACCGCGGCCAGTGCCTGTGCCCACAGTGAGCAGTGACAGTGATCACGTCGCGCTCCCGCTTCCACTGGGAATCACGATGGCCCACAGGCGCCACGCGACAGGGGCCACCCGCAGCCACCTGACGCAGAGATTGTCTAAACCTGTCCGGCGATTGTGCGTATCGTGCTGCTGTGTTTCGACTCGAATGTGACCGGCTGATCGTTCGTCCGTGGGAGGAATCGGACCGTGCAGCACTCCGGAGAATCATGAGCGATTCCGCGGTGACTCAGTATATCCACGGAGGCCGGCCCTACACGGACGAGGATGTGGACGAGTTCTTCGGCCGGCAGTCCAGGCAGCTCGCCGAGCACGACATCTGTATGGGAGCGGTGATCGAGCGGGAAAGCGGACTCGTAGTTGGCATCGCCGGTATTCAGCCGCTCGGAACGACACCGGATCTCGAGATCGGATGGATTTTCGACCGCACGACGTGGGGGAGAGGATACGCGACCGAAGCCGGTGCCGCCGCGATGCACCATGTGCTTCACATGCTCGACCGGCCTCGCGTCGTTGCGATCATCGATCCGGACAACGAGCCGTCCAAACGAGTGGCGGCCCGCCTTGGCATGCAGTACGAGAATCGCTACACCGGCGCCCAGCTCGGACACAGAAAGCCCGAGATCAGCGTCGATCTCTTCTATCGCGACCGGTGACGGGCGCGACGACCGGGTCGTACATCGAAGCGACCCTGCAGCAAGGCCATACCCGGATGGAGCCTATTGCGCTGCCTTAGCCGGTTCATCCCTGCGTGGTTCTGCATTCTTCACATACATCTCGAGCCAGCGGTCCACCTCCCAGAGCATGTGCATGATGGACTCGTACGCACGATAGCCATGACTCTCATGGGGCAGCATGACGAGACGAGTGGTTTTTCCGAGGCCTTTCATCGCGTTGTATAGACGTTCGCTCTGCATCGGGAACGTTCCCGAGTTGTTGTCTGCGTGTCCGTGGATCATGAGCAGCGGCTCGTTGATCCTGTTCGCGTTCATGAACGGTGACATCGCAAAGTAAACTTCCGGCGCTTCCCAGTACGTTCTCTCCTCGGACTGAAAGCCAAACGGCGTGAGTGAACGGTTGTACGCCCCGCTGCGGGCGATTCCGGCGCGAAAGAGATCGGAGTGTGCGAGAAGGTTGCCGGTCATGAACGCGCCGTACGAATGTCCTCCAACTGCCACTCTGTCCGGGTCGACCACGCCGCGGCGCACGCCTTCGTCGATGACCGCTTTTGCACCCATGACGAGCTGCTCGACGAACGAGTCGTTGGGCTCCACGTCCCCCTCGCCAATGACCGGCATCGCTGCGTCGTCGAGGATCGCATAGCCGCGCGTGACCCATGGCACGGCGCCCCAGAAGCTCACGCGTTTGAACCGGTGGGGAGAGTCCTGAACCTGGCTTGCGGCATCGGCGCTCTTGAACTCGTTCGGGTATGCCCAGACGAGCGCGGGAAGCGGGCCGTCTTTCTTCGGGTCGTATCCGGCAGGGAGGTACAGCGTCGCGCTCAACATCACGCCGTCCGCACGTGGATACGTGATCAGCTCTTTCTTCACTCCTTTGAGCTCCGGATAGGGGTGAGGAAAGCTGGTGAGCGCCCGAACGCTTCCCCGGCGGAGATCGCGCGCGAAGTAGTTCGGCGGAACGTCCGCCGACTCCCTAAGGGTCAGCACCTGGCGGCGCGCAGCGTCGAGGAAACCGAGCGGCCTTTCGTAGTAGGGCGCGCTCGACCGAAACACCTCGCTCGTGGTGCCTTTCTGCCAGTCGTACCGACGCAGGAACGGACGATCGCCCTCCGCCGAGCCTCCCTCTCCCGTGAGGTAGAAGTCGTTGTCAGCGTCGAGCACCAGCGTGTCGCGGCCGAACCGGCTGGCGGCTGTCAGAGGTGTACCCGGGTCGTTGTAGCGATCCTCGAACGAGTAATCGAACACTGTCCTCATTGCGGTGGTGGGACGTGAGGGGTCGACGGCGTAGAGGCGAGCCTTCCGGTTCGTCCACCAGAACTCGGACACCAGAGCGAGGTCGTCATCTCCCCAGTAGACGGAGTTGAAGCGGAGAGGAAGAGTCGCAAGAGTCTGAGGCGGTCCGTCGAACGGCTCGGAAAGTGTAAGGAGTCGATCCCGCCACTCGGCCTCTTTTCGCGCATCACCGCCATCGAGCGCCTCGACCCACAGCAGCGTCGCCGGTTGATCGGCACGC
Source organism: Thermoanaerobaculia bacterium (assembly GCA_041748075.1). Lineage (GTDB taxonomy): Bacteria > Acidobacteriota > Thermoanaerobaculia > Gp7-AA8 > Gp7-AA8 > JBGSYJ01. The sequence continues at coordinate 365 of JBGTDX010000107.1, read as the reverse complement.
CACTCGAACGAGCGAACGAGCGGCGATCTGTCGGCACCGATCCGAACCCGAGAGGAATCTCTTCCTGAAGTGGATTCTCGGCAATCACCTTGATCGATCGGCCGGTTCGATCGACGACTTCGACTTTGCGCGGAAAACGGTTCTGAGGTACCAGGTATGAGTAGGGCCGTTGCAGACGCTGGAGGAGGATGAACCGCCCGTCGGGCGAAGGCTCAAAGCCGGCGATGACCGACGATGCGCGGCGAACTTTAACAGGTCCACCGCGCCGGCCACAGTCTGCTCTCTGACTCGCATGAGCCTTGCTCCCTGGAGCTCATGGCGTCAACTTCCATTGGGTCCGCGCAGGAGCAAGTGTCATCCTGAGC
>JBGTDX010000106.1:0-13370 GCA_041748075.1 Thermoanaerobaculia bacterium | reverse complement strand
GTGCGCGAGCGATTCAAGAACTCTCGCGGCGTGAAGATTCATGGTCGTGCATCACCATGTGACATCCTGAGCGAAGCGAAGGATCCCCTGAAAACAGGCGCTTACGAATCGAGGAAGGAGATCCTTCGCTTCGCTCAGGATGACACTTCGCGGCTCAGGATCACTCCCTCTTCAGGTACTCGGCTAAGAGCCGCGTCCCCTCCGCGAACGTACCCGGCTCCGGCAGGAGCGATATCACGAAGAATCCCTCGGAAGAGAAATCGAAAAAGTATCCAGGGTGGACGAGAACTCCCGTCCTCTCCAGAAGCTCCAACGCCATTTCCTCATCGCTCGCGAGTCGCGGGATCTGGATGACGGCCGACCAGCCGCCCTCAGGCTCGAGAACGCGGACGTGTGGCAATGGCCCGAGGGTCGAGCGCAGTTCCCTCAGATTGATCGAAATCCGTTCGCGGATCTGCGCGCGAAGCAACGGCGCGATCTTCAGAAGCCCGGGCAGTGCCCGCTGAACCGGCGTCGACACCGAAAGAAAGCTGTCGGCGATCAACTCCAGAGCCGCGATGGCGCGCCGCCGTTCCTCAGCCTTCCCTCCGACCCGGATCCAGCCGAGCTTCAGGTGGGGGAGCCCGGCACTCTTCGACAGACCGCCGAGACTGAATGAGAGGACGTCGATCCGATCCGCCGCAGTTCCTGCACGGCGTGAATCGATTTCGAAGCCGTAGTCCAGAAACACCTCGTCCGAGATGAGCGCCGCATCGTAAGCCGCACAGAGCTCACTTAGCGAGTCGAGCTCGTCCTGCAGTAGAAATGATCCGGTGGGATTGTTTGGATGCACGACGGCAACCGCCCGGGTCCGATCCGTCATCTGAGCGGCCGCAACGTCTGCATGAAGCGACCACCGAACGTCCAGCTCCAGGGGAAAGCGATGAAGCTCAATCGACTCGAGCGATGCGAGGTGATCGAACAGCGGGTAGCCGGGCGACGCCGTCAGAACGGCATCGCCGGGGTCGGCGAGCAGTTTGAAAAGGAACGAGTAAGCCTCGCTCGTCGATGCCGTGAGGATCAGATCGTCGGGACTCACGGACGAACCGTTCGTGGACATTGCGTCCGCGAGAGCTTCACGCGCGGAAGCCAGTCCCGCCGCCCGCGGCTCGTAAGGTGCCGACGTTCCTTCGGCGAGGATCGAACGGATCTCCTCAATCGGGTAATCGAGCCCGACGGCTGTCGGATTGGTTTCCGTTAGATCGAGCGTCGACAGGCCGCGTGCGGTCTTCGACTGCCGGGCCCGCGTCAGGGCGTTGACCGGGGTGTGCCACTCCGTGCGCTTCGAGAAATTCACGCCGCGGAGTGTAACGGGAATGGCGACCTTCTGGCTTCACATCATTCGAGCGGCGAGCTCGTGCGCAGCCGCGTTCACGCGCGTGCGCTCTCCGGTCACTGCAAGATCGAGCAGCAGGCCGCGGAACCCCGCCGCCACAGCGGTTGCCACCGCTCTGCGTCGCGGCGGAGGAACGTTCGCCTGGAGCCGACCCTCGATCACGTCCACCCAGTCCCCGACCATCCCTGCGGCAAGCTTCTTCAGTTCCACCCTTCCCTGAGCCGCGAGAATCTCCGCCTCAATCGACAGCCTCACATACGGTTCCACTCTTCGCGACGAAGCCCAGCTCCAGAAGCGGACGAGGCCGTCCTTCGCGCTTCCCCTGTCCTGCTCGGCCCAGCCGACGAGCGCCTCGAGGTGGCGCCGCCGGGCCTCGGCCATGGCCACCGCGAACAATTCGTCCCTCGAGTTGAAGTGATAGATGAGCATTCGCGCATTCGTTCCGATCGCCGCCGCAATCGGCCGAAGTGAGGCCCCCGCCAACCCCTGCTGGAGCAGATGATCGACGATCGAGGCGAGGAGCCCGTCCCGCCTGCCGGAGGCTTCTTTTTTCATGAGTCCAGTGTAACACGCGTTACATGAAACATGCGTTACACTCACGGGAAACTTTTCTTCTGAATTCTTGTTTCCCGCTCACACGTGACCAGCGCGTTCATCACCTCGAACGAGGATCGCCTCCGCCGGCTGAAAGCCCGCATGAAGGAGCTTCCTGAAAGGCCCGGAGTCTATCTTCACAAAAACCCCGAGGCTCAGGTGATTTACGTAGGAAAAGCGAGGAACCTGAGAAGCAGGGTGAGCTCGTATCTCATCGGCAGGGGTGCCCGCGACGCGAAGACGATGTCGCTGATCAACGAGATCGAGACGATCGATTTCGTCACGACGAACAACGAGCTGGAGGCGATCCTCCTCGAGAACAATCTCATCAAAACGCACCAGCCGCGCTACAACGTTCTGCTTCGCGACGACAAGACCTATCCCTACCTCAAGGTCACTATCTCCGAGCCGTATCCTCGGGTGGTATTCACGCGGCGGGTCGACCGGACCCGGGGCGACCTCTACTTCGGGCCCTTCTTCGCCGGTACGGCGCGGCGCATCCTGAAAATCGTCACGGACCAGTTCAAGCTCCGGAGCTGCGATCTGGAGATTCCCGAGGGAAAGACCGTCCTTCCGCGACCATGCCTTTACTACGACATGCATCAGTGCCTCGGACCCTGCGTGGCCGGTCTGACGACAACGGAGACCTATCGGGAAATGGTCGATGACGTAGCTCTTTTTCTCGGGGGCAGGGGACGCGAGCTGCAGTCCCGGCTCAAGGAGCGGATGTACCGAGCTGCTACGGAGGAGAACTTCGAGCTGGCGGGATACTTCCGCGACCTGATACGAACCACAGAGAGGATTCAAGCCGAGCAACAGGTTGCCTCATCCGGCGATCAGGACTTCGATGTCTGGGGTGTGTTCGAGGAGGAGGGGGACGTCGCGGTCCAGCTCTTCATCATGCGGAACGGAAATCTCGTCGACCGGCGGGAGCTGTTCTGGGAGAAGACCGTGGGCTACGAAGGCGGGGGCTTCGTCAGCGAAGTCCTGCAGCGCTACTACGAGGACAATCTATTCATTCCATCCGAGGTCCATCTGCCATTCGCGGTTGAAGAACAGGAGCTCCTCGCGGAGTGGCTCACGGCGAAGCGGGGAACGCGCGTCGCCGTGCGCGTACCTCAGCGGGGCCGTAGTGTCGACCTGGTCGAGCTCGCGAGGAGGAATGCGAAAGTTTCGCATGAGTCGCGGTTTCGCAAGTCGCAGCAGGACCGGCTCCAGCTCGCCGCGAGCCGTCTGGGCGAGGTGCTCGGGCACGAAGGTGAGGTCGAGCGGATCGACTCATTCGACATTTCCAACATCCAGGGATCCGATTCGGTCGCGGGAATGGTGGTCTTCGACAGGGGCAAGTTCGACAAGAAGCAGTACCGGATCTTCAATATCAAGACGGTCGAAGGTGCGGACGATTTTCGATCGATTGCGGAGGCGGTGACCCGCCGGTACAGGCGGATTCTCGAAGAAGAGAAGGAGTTTCCCGACCTCATACTGATCGACGGAGGGAGAGGTCAGCTCAACGCGGCCGTGACGGCACTGAACCGGCTGGGCATCGAGGGGACCACGGTGGCGGGACTGGCGAAGCGGGAAGAGGAGATCTACCTGCCGGATCGGGAGTTTCCCATCCAGCTCGAACGTCGCGATCCTGCGCTGCAGTTGCTTCAGATGGTGCGCGACGAGACGCATCGATTCTCGGTGGCCGCGCATCGAAAAAGAAGATCGAAACGGACGCTCAGGAGCGAACTGGATGAACTGGCTGGCATAGGCATCAAGCGGAAGCGGCTCCTGCTGGAGCACTTCGGCAGCCTGTCTGCCGTCCGGCAGGCATCGCCGCAGGATCTTTCCAAAGTGCTCGGAAGAAAGATCGGTCAGACCGTGTACGACCAACTCCATGAGACAGTTGTCAGTGGGTGAGGGGGAATGGATGAGCATGAATCCTGAAGGAAGCATTCCCGAGACCGACATCGCGGCGTTGATGGTTCAGCTCTGGCGCGAGCGGTTTACGGGAGCGCTGCGTTTCGAGAACGACTCGATCATCAAGATCGTTTACTTCAAGGAGGGGGAACTTCTCTCCGCCAGTACGAACGATAGCGAGGACAGTTTCGGCGAGATTCTTTTCAGGGGTGAGAAGCTCAGTCGCGAGCACCTCAAGCAGGCGATGAACAAGCGGAAGGACGATGAATCGATCGCTGACACGCTGCTTGCGCTTGGCTTCATATCGCGGAAGGAGCTCACCTGGGCACGCCGCGCACAACTGGTCGGGGCCCTTCGTTCCATTCTTCGATGGACCGCTGGAAACTATGCAATCGTCTCGGACTATCTGCCGAAGCGCCAGGAAGGGACGAGCTTCCACTTTCCTCAAGTATTGCTCGAGGTTTTCCTCACTGAGACGGTTCGTGCTCCGTTCGACGATGCCTTCGAGGGCGGGAACGTGGTTCTGGAACGCACCGCGGACTTCGACGAGCAGTACAACTTTCTGGGATTGAACGAGGAGGCGGACGAGATCTGCGCACTCGTCGACGGAACGCGCAGCGCCGGAACAGTTGCGGGCGAAAGCCCGGCTGACTCGTTCAATGTGCTCAAACTACTGTACTCCCTCGAAGTCCTGGGCCTTCTGAGCCGTCAGGGTGAGGAACCAGCCACGGTGCCGGCGATTTTCTCCGAGGATTCCATGCAGAAGGACGATGAGTGGTCTGCCGTCGAACTCGCCCCGCAGGAGCCCGGTACGCACGATTTCGAAACGGAGGCCACGGATGACCTTTCGAGCGAACCATTCATGAGAGTCAGGCAGAAGAGTCGAGTGCCTCGTTTTCTCCTGATCGTCCTGGCTCTCATGCTGCTCGGGATTACGTTGTTCATGTTCCGGGGAGCCCTGGCACCCGGGATTCCGGAGGTACTGGGACAGCCTTCGCAGGGCGCAGCGTTGCCGTCGGAGGGGCCCAGCGTGGATGTGCCGCCGATCCGGGGCGAGGAGCCATCGACTCCCGGGAACACGGTGATGGAGGATTCGTACACTCTGAGGCCGGTCGCGACGCCGACGCCGGAAAACACCCCGGAACCAGTGGCGCCGGAGGCGACTCCGGAAGTCGCGGCAGCGGATCCGATTCCCGTAAGCCCCCCACCGGCTCCGCCCGTTCCGAGTCCAACGCCTACCGGTGAGAGCGATGTGGAAGCCGTGGCGCCCGACCCGGTGCGGGATCGTTACGACCAGATGGCAAGGGAGTTTCAGGCTCGCATGACGGAAAAGCCATTTTCCATCCAGTTCGCCATTCTCTGCCAGACCTCGTCGGTGACCAACGCGATGAAAGTCGATGCGTCCAACGTCTGGTTTGTCCCGGTGCGATTCCGCGATCAGCCCTGCTACCGCGCATTCTGGGGTCGCTACGATGATCGGGATGCGGCCGAAAGCGCGTTATCATCCCTTCCAGCCAATTTGCGGCAGGGGAGTGCACCAGCAGTGGTCCAGACCAGGTAGGAGAATGAAATGGAAGCGATCTCCACACTTCTGACGTCGCTCGGACTCGGGGTGGGTGCGGGCGTGAACGCCTATGCGACCTTTCTGGTCGTCGGACTCCTCGGACGATTCGGACCTGCGGGGTTGCTGCCCAGCGAGTATTCGAGTTGGCTGTCATCGACGCCTGCGCTGATCGTGTTCGGCATTCTCTACTCCATCGAGTTCGTTGCCGACAAGATTCCCGCCATCGACCATGCATGGGATGTGATTCACACTTTCGTACGCCCTCTGGCCGGGGTGGTGATCGCGCTCTCGGCTGCCAATCCAGAAATGCCGACAGGGCTTCTCGTAGTAGCCGGCGCATTGAGCGGAGGAGCGGCTCTTACGTCGCATGTCGCGAAGTCGTCCCTCCGCGTGGGGAGCACCGCGACCACAGGAGGGGCGGGGAACCCAATCCTCTCGGTCCTCGAGGATATCTTCGCGGTGGTCACTGCAGTGTTGTCGATCTTCCTGCCGGTCCTGGTGCTTCTTCTGCTCCTGTTCGTCGTGCTTCCGGGGGCGCTCCTGTTGCGGTCCCGGATGAGACGTTCGTCGACGGTACGGCCGTGAGTTACCTGATCGACGGCTCGAACCTTCTGGGCCGCAGCGGAATGGATCGCGAGGGAGTCGAAGCGAAGCGATCGTTGCTGCGCGCTCTCGGCGCGTTCGTGCGGGCAAAGGGAACGCGAGCCACCTGTTATTTCGACGGCCCGGTGCCGGAAGGATTCGCCTTGTCGCTCGGTGCGGTGACGGCGGTCTTCAGCGAGGGACGGCCTGCGGACGACCTGATCGTTGATAGGATTCGGAGCAGCGAACGTCGCGGCTGGAAAGTGGTAACCTCCGACCTGGGCCTGGCCGCGAAGGTAGAGGGGAGACGGGCGACCGTGATTGACTGCCGGCAGTTCCGACAGGAACTGGAGTCTGTTTCGGAACCGAACGAGAATCTCTCAGAGGAAGACTGGGCGATGTACTTTTCCGATGCGAAAAACCGCAACGTTTTGTGATGTCGGCAGGCAGACATCGTTAGTAAGTAGCTTTGCGGTAAAGGTTTAACGTTAGTAATTAATTTTAAAAACAGGAATGAACTTCTCCTTCACCCCGCAATTTCATATCCACCGATTACGTTTCCTCGAGCGGTGGAGTGGACCGGAGGATCGCCGTGCTGCAAGGCATGGAGGAAAGTCCGAACTCTCACGGGCAGCAGGCTGGATAACGTCCAGGCGCGGCGACGCGACGGAAAGTGCAACAGAAAGATACCGCCTTCGTGCCGGCTTGCCGATCCGAAGGTAAGGGTGAAATGGTGCGGTAAGAGCGCACCGCATCGCACGCGAGTGTCGATGGCTAGGCAAACCCCCTGCGGAGCAAGACCAAATAGGGAAGCAGTGGAACCGCCCGTTTCCGTATAATGCTTCCGGGTAGGTTGCTCGATCACCGCGGTAACGCGAGTGACAGACGAATGATCCTCATCCCCTGCCTCAGGGTATGGGAAACAGAATTCGGCTTACAGGTCCACTCCACCACTTTTTCATGTCGCTTGCGAGCACGCCACTCACGCGGCCCCGGCCGCTTCGCAGGGACGGCCACGTTGCCGTTCTCGCCGCCTCCTCTCCCTCGAAGCACGATCGCATCGAGCTCGCGATCCGAAGGCTCGAAGCGGAGGGGCTGCACGTTACGCTCGCTCCAAACGCGTTTGAAGTGGAGCGTCCGTACCTCGCCGGTGCGGACGACGTGCGCCTCGCGGCGCTCAATCAGGCACTTCGGGATCCGCAGTTCGACGCTTTCCTCTTCACGCGCGGCGGCTATGGCGCCATGCGTATCCTCGACCGCATCGACTACGCCGCCATCGCGGCCAATCCGAGACCGATCATCGGATACAGCGACATTACGGCGATTCACCAGGCGGTCGCGAGCCTCGCAGGCGTGGCCACGTTTCATGGTCCGATGCTCAATTTCGATTTCTTCGAGGGGCTATCGGACAACTCCGGAACCTGGTTCTGGAACGCGCTCAGTGGCGACGCTCCACTCACCTACCACTTTGCGCCGGAGCACGTTCTCGCACCGGGCCACGCGAGCGGTCTGCTATTTGGAGGCTGCCTCTCGCTCACGCATTCGCTCGCCGGGACACCCTTCGATTACTGGATTGATGGCGGCATCTGGTTCTGGGAAGACGTCGACGAATCGACATACAGAATCGACCGCATGTTGACCCACCTGAGACTGTCTGGTAGATTGCAAACCATTCAGGGCGTGATGATTGGCAAGCTCAAAGACTGCGGCGGAAGTGAGCCCGCGGGCCTTGATCTCCTCCTCGACGAGTTCTTCGCAAGCGCCGGAATCCCCGTTCTCCGCGACATGCCGTTCGGCCATCATGGTGACAACCTGCTCGTGCCCATCGGCCTCCAGGGCGTGATCGACACGGCCGCCGGAACTTTCACCATCCCTCAGCCCGTAGTCGACCTCTCTGCGAGCACCACGCGATGAAGCCCGTCTTCAAGACCACCGGAAAGAAAGATCCGGTGAAGGAAATCGCCGTGAGCTTTTCTGCAGGCGACTTCATCTTCCGCCAGGGAGACCTCGGATCCGAGATGTACATCGTGCTCGAGGGCGAGGTTCATCTCGTGAAAAAAATCCGTGGCGAATCGATCGTTCTCTCGAAGCTCGAGAAGGGAGACTTCTTCGGCGAGATGGCCGTCATCGAGAGCGCCTCGAGGACCTCAGACGCATTGGCTCACACCGATGCCCGGCTCCTCTCCATCAACGCCGCACGCTTCGACGACATGCTGCGCAAGAACCCCGAGATTGCGCTTCGCATGATCCGGAAATACGCGATCCGCCTCCAGGAGGCGAATGCGCTCCTCGAGAAGCTCGCCGGCCCGGAAGTCGATCCCGACAGCTCTCTGCGGAAGGCGCCGCAGCCGGCCTCTCCTCCGCCCCCTCTTCCAGTCGCCGACCCGTTCCCTTCGGTCAGCCGCGTCCAGCGTCTGGTCGATGCGGCGACGGGCCGCTCCTTTTTCTTCGGAAAAAACGACGAATCAACCATAGGGCGATCCGATCCCGTTACCGGAATCCTGCCCGACATCGACCTCACATCCGTCGACATCGATCGATCCGTTTCCCGGCGGCACGCAAAGATTCTCCGGCGCGACGGGATGTACATGATCCTCGAAGAAGTCGGCACCATCAACGGCACCTACGTGAACGATCAGCGGATTCCGACCGGCCAGCCTGTGCCGCTCAACGACGGCGACCGCCTTCGCGTGGGGCTGATCAACATGAAGGTTGTCTTCGAATCGTAGAGTCGGTGAATCCAGACCCTCGCTCCGCGTGAGCGGGGAGAGGGGCGTTCCACTCTCCAGCAACTTGTTGCAAGTGATCTACACCCCTCACCCGGCGTGCTTTGTCCCTGCTGTTGTGACGAATCCTGAGAAGTGCGCACGCCTCCCTCTCCCCGCTGCGCGGGGCGAGGGTAAGCGAACTGGTAGTCGTTCTCGCTCCTTCCGGAATTCCGAGGGACAATGTTCATCGTGAGCGCGCGCCTGGAATCGAGAATCCGCCCCGACACCTCGGTCGAGTTCCTCAAAGGGGTCGGACCCGGACGAGGTGGTGTGCTCCACGAGAACGGCCTTTCCACAGTTGAGGATCTGCTTTACTTTTTTCCGTTCCGCTATGAGGACCGGCGCCATCCGGTGCGGATCTCCGAGCTTCGCCACATCGACGCGCCGGTAACCATCCGCGGGCGCGTCGTTTCGGCGGGAAAAAAGATCTCGCCAATCAAGCGGCTGCAGATCTTCGAGGCGATCCTCGACGATGGCAGCGGCACGATCATGCTCGTCTGGTTCAACCAGCCGTACCTCGCCGACAAGATCAGACGCAATGTCCGCCTCGCGATCTATGGACAGCCGCGGGTCAGCAATCGCGGCCGCCTCCAGATCGAGAGTGCAGACTTCGAGATCCTCAGCGCCGACGACGAGTCCGAGGGCGAAGGAACGATCGTTCCGGTCTATTCGAAGGTGGCGAATATCGCACCGAAGGCGATGCGGAGCATTGTCGAGCAGGCAATCGACGCCCTGCCGTTGATGCCCGACCCCCTTCCGGAAAAACTCAGAGAGCGGCTCGGAATCGTCGGCCTTCACTCGGCGGTGCTCAAACTGCATCATCCGCCCGAGCTGGACGAATCGTTTCTCACCGGTCGCTCTCCGGCGCATCGCAGGATGATCCTCCAGGAGTTCTTCAGCTTCCAGCTTGCCCTGCGGCTGCGCCGCGCCTCGGAAGAGCAGCAGAAGAAAGAGCGGACGATTACGATCGACGATCGCATTCGTGACCGTGTTCGAAGCGTGCTGCCGTTTTCATTGACGGGCGCTCAGAAGCGGGTGCTGAAAGAGATCGCCGCCGACATGCAGAGCGCCCGGCCGATGTACCGACTACTCCAGGGAGACGTCGGAAGCGGCAAGACGATCGTCGCCCTCATCGCATCGATCATCGCGATCGAGAACGGGCATCAGGTGGCGCTGCTGGCGCCGACCGAGATTCTTGCGGAGCAGCACTTCCAGCGACTCGGTCAACTTCTTGACCAATCGGGACTCCGCATCGCGAAGCTGACGGGCAGCTCGACGGCTGCCGATCGGCGCACGCTGCTCGCCGCACTGCGCGAGGGATATCTAGACCTGATCGTAGGCACGCACGCGCTACTCGAGGATGCCGTCCAGTTCAAATCCCTCGGGCTCGCCATCGTCGACGAGCAGCATCGCTTCGGTGTCGAGCAGAGAAAGCGCCTCTTCGCTAAGGCGAAGCTGCCCGACATCCTCGTCATGACGGCAACACCGATTCCCCGATCGCTGGCTCTCGCGATCTACGGCGACCTCGAGCTCTCGGTGATCGACGAGCTTCCCCCGGGACGTCTGCCGGTGAAGACCGTCGTGCGGGGAACCGGACAGGCGGCGAAGGTCTTTGCATTCATCGAGGAGCAGGTAGCGGACGGGGCTCAGACGTACATCGTCTATCCGATCATCGAAGAGTCGGAGAAGCTCGATCTCAAACCGCTGACGCTCGGATTCGAGATGATCCGCGAGCGCTTTCCGAAGCTCCGTTCGGCGATGCTCCACGGCCGGATGAGCTCGCGCGAGAAGGAAGAGACCATGGCGGCGTTCCAGAAAGGGGAGATCGACCTGCTCGTCAGCACGACGGTCATTGAAGTGGGGGTCGACGTGCCGAACGCGTCGATGATGCTGATCATGGATGCGGATCGTTTCGGCCTGTCGCAGCTGCATCAGCTGCGCGGCCGAGTGGGCCGGGGACCCAGGAAGAGCTACTGCGTGCTGCTGCGAAACGAGAGGGCGAGCGAAGAAGCGAAGAACCGGCTGCGACTGTTCGAATCGACGCGCGACGGATTCGAAGTTGCCGAGCGCGACCTCGAGCTCCGCGGCGCCGGCGATGCCCTCGGAACGCGCCAGTCGGGCGCGCCCCGCTTCCGGTTCGGCAACATCCTCCGCGACCACAAACTGATGGAGCTGGCGCGGGACACCGCAATCGAGATCATCGAGAGCGAGGGCTACGAGGTGGCGCGGGAGCTCGCGTTGGAGTTGATTCCCCAAGCAGCCGCGACCGCCGGCAAAGACTGAGTCTCAGATAGCCTGGTCGCGGGCTCGAAGGGGGGCAGGGAACAGTGCCAATCGAACTGGCCGAGAGACCGAATGTTGAATGTTGAAATTGTGAATTTTGAATGAGGACACGTGGCCCAATTCAACATTCAGCATTCATAATTTCAACATTCAACATTCGGTCTCTACAGCCGAGTATGGCAACTCCTGCCCATCCCCAACCTTTACCCCCACCCGCCCTGCTGCTAAACTCCGCCGTCACTCAACTCTGAACATCATTGGCTCGGACCAGCTGGGATCAACCCACCAACTCACGTGCCTTTCTGATTCGGATATTCGGCTGGAACTTTCTTGAACGACCAAAGATCTCCTATCGTCCTGAGCGGTCTCCGACCCACCGGACGTGTTCACCTCGGCAACTATTTCGGCGCCATCCGCAACTGGGTCCGCCTTCAGGACGACTACCGGTGCTACTACTCGGTGGTCGACTGGCATGCGCTGACTTCCGATTACGCCGATCCATCAGGCATCCATCAGGCGACTTTCGACGCGGTTGCCGACTGGATCGCTGCCGGTCTGGATCCAGACAGATGCACGATCTTCCTTCAATCCCAGGTGAAAGAACATGCGGAACTGCACCTGCTACTGTCGATGGTGACACCGCTTCCATGGCTCGAGCGTGTTCCGACATTCAAGGAACAGCAGCAGCAGCTCACGGAGAAGGATCTCAACACTTACGGATTTCTCGGCTATCCGCTTCTGCAGACCGCCGACATCGTCGTCTATCGCGCGAACTTCGTTCCGGTCGGCGAGGACCAGGCGGCGCACCTCGAGATCTCCCGCGAGATCGCGCGGCGATTCAACAATTTCTATGGTCCTGTTTTCCCCGAGCCGCAGGCTCTCTTCACCGAGACGCCAAAAGTCCCCGGACTCGACGGCCGGAAAATGTCGAAGTCGTATGACAACACGATCGGTCTCACGGCGTCCGCCGACGACATCCGGAAGCTCGTGATGACGATGTTCACCGACCCGAACCGTATCCGCCGCTCCGACCCCGGCAACCCCGACATCTGCAATCTCTTCCAGTTCCACAAGCTCTTCTCGGATAGGGAGACGATCGAGAGGGTCGATCACGAGTGCCGCACGGCTCAGATCGGATGCGTAGACGACAAGAAACTCCTCGCCTCCATCATCATCGACCGGCTGGAGCCGTTCAGGAAGCGCCGCGAAGAAATCGATCGCGATCCTTCGGTCGTGTGGGATGTGCTGGCAAAGGGATCAGCGACAGCGCGCGAAGCCGCCGCCGAAACGCTCGCGGCTGTCAGGTCGGCGATGAAGATCGACTTCCCGGAGCTGAACCGATGACCGACGAAACCACCGAAGAGCAACTCGACTCACAACTGGAGGACGCTCCCGAGCCGGAACCTCTCACGGAAGCCCAGCTGGCGAGTGACGAATCGGACGAAGATTCGTACAAGATTCATCTGCCCGCATTCAGCGGTCCACTCGATCTCCTCCTCCACCTCATAAAGCAGCACAAACTCGACATCTACGACATCCCCATTGTTCTGATCACTGAGCAGTACAACAAGTACCTCAGTGACATGGAAGAGCTCGACCTCGAGGTTGCCGCCGATTACATCTATACCGCGGCGCTGCTGATTCTCATCAAGTCGAAGATGCTGCTTCCGCGGGACGAGGAAGCGCCCGAGGACGACCCGCGCAGCGAGCTGGTTGACCGGCTTCTCGAATACCAGCAGTTCAAGTCGGTGGCAGAGAGCTTCGCCGAGGTCGATCTGGTTCGCATGGGCGTGTGGTCGCGCAAGCCGCAACCGCTGCCGGGAATCGACGCGTCCGAGATCGACATGAGTGAGATCTCGCTGTTCGATCTCATCGACGCGTTCCGCACTGCGCTCAACCGCTACAAACACGCGCACCCTCAGGCGATCGAGCTGAAGAGGTCCCAGTACAAGGTCTCGGAGAAGATGGCGGAGCTCAGCGCCGAGCTGAGCAGAAAGTCTCCGATCCGACTGCTGTGGTTCCTGGAGGGAAGGGACCGTGGCGAGCTCGTGACTATATTTCTCGGGATGCTCGAGCTCGTAAGACTCGGCGGCATTTCGTTGCGGCAGAGCGAGTCCTTCACCGAGATTCTGATTCACAAGACTGAAACGGAGATCGATCCAGCGACGTTCGCGATGTTCGATCAGTAACGACCACGCGCGCCAGGAGCGCGCATAGAGAGAGACCGACTGGCTATGGCAATGTCATCAGACGAGCTTCGCTCGACGATCGAAGCGATCCTCTTCGTTTCGGGAGAACC
>JBGTDX010000105.1:0-222338 GCA_041748075.1 Thermoanaerobaculia bacterium | reverse complement strand
GATTCTGCAACTTCGCCGGCAGATTCAGGATCTCTCCCAACCGGACGGCGAAACGAACAACGACCCTGAAGTGGCCGAGCTCCGGAAAAAGCTTAACAGAGTCTCCGAGGAGATTTACGCAAACATCTCCCCCTGGCAGCGGACGCTCGTTGCCCGGCATCCTCTCCGGCCCTACACGCTCGACTATCTGAACCTCCTTTTCGAAGATTTCGTCGAGGTTCATGGCGATCGTAAATTCGGGGATGATCCGGCGATCGTCAGCGGCTTTGCCACGTTCGGGGGCGTCGCCTGTGCCGTGATCGGACACCAGAAGGGTCGCGACACCAAAGAGAAAATCACGCGGAACTTCGGGATGCCGCGTCCGGAGGGCTACCGCAAGGCCCTCCGTGTGATGAAGCTGGCCGAGAAGTTCAACCGTCCCATCCTCACTCTGATCGACACGCCTGGTGCGTATCCGGGACTCGGCGCCGAGGAGCGGGGGCAGGCGGAAGCAATCGCCGTAAATCTTCGGGAGATGGCGGGACTCAATGTCCCGGTCATCGCGACCGTCACCGGCGAGGGAGGTAGCGGGGGCGCGCTGGCACTCGGGGTCGCCGATCGGGTCTTCATGATGGAGAACGCGGTCTACTCTGTCATTTCGCCCGAAGGATGTGCCGCCATTCTGTGGAAAGACCCGGGAGCCGCGCAGGAAGCGGCGAAGGCGATGAAGATGACGGCGACTTCGCTGCTGGAGCTAGGCGTCATCGACGAGATCGTCCCGGAACCACCCGGGGGCGCGCACAGTGACCCGGAGCGGGCCGCGGACCTCCTGCGCCCGTTTCTGACGAAGGCTCTAAAGGAGCTCGGAAAGCTCAAGCCGGCCGCGCTGCGGGAGGAACGCTACAAGAAGTTTCGCAAGATGGGAGTCTACGAGAAGTAGCAGCGGATTCCGATCCGCTGCTCTTCGGATCGTTTGGAACATCTCGGGTTGGGGCGAAGGGCCGGGAAGAATGCTCCACCTGTCGCACGTCCGTGCGGGGCCGGGACATCGGATTCGGAATGTCCTGGTACATGAGCTCACGCTACAATGGCTTTCCTCGATGCTTCACGACTCCTGGAACATTTTGCCCCCAGCGACCGGTAGCGAAAGCCTCCCCATTGCATCTGACGCGCTGCGTTCGATTCTTGCGCGACGGGGAATCCTGTCTGCAGAAGAGTTCCGCCTGTTCTCGGCTCCGGAGATTTCCGATCTCCATGATCCCTCCACGATCCACGGAATGGATCATGCGTGCGAGCGGATCGCGCGGGCGATTCGCGACCTCGAATCCATTCTCATTTACGGCGACTACGACGTCGACGGCGTCACGTCGATCGTACTGCTGTCGACGGTTCTCAAAGTGCTCGGCGCAGACGTGCACTCGGTCGTTCCGCACCGTCTGGTGGATGGCTACGGCCTGAAAACGGAGGTTCTCGATCGCGTCCTGGTCGACCGGAAGGTAGGACTGGTGATTACGGTCGACTGCGGGATTACCTCGGTCGAGCCGGTGGAGCGGGCGCTGGAGAAGGGGATTGATGTGATCATCACGGATCACCATCTCCCTCCTGGTTTTCTGCCCCAGGCGGCCGCCGTCCTGAATCCAAAACAGGAAGGGTGCGTCTATCCCTTCAAAGAGCTGGCTGGAGTCGGCGTCGCGTTCAAGTTGTGTTGCGAGCTGTTGCGGCGCGGCGGAAAGAAAATGTCGATCGACTCCCTGCTGAAAATTGCGGCGATCGGCACGATCGCTGACGTGGCGCCCCTGATCGGAGAAAACAGGACGATTGCGCGCATCGGCCTCCAGGGTCTGGCCGACGTTCGAAACCACGGACTGCGCGGCCTGCTCAAGCGGATCGGAATCTACGGAAAGCCCCTCCGCGCCAGCGACGTCGGATTCAAGATCGGTCCCCGCATCAACGCGGCGGGAAGGCTGGCATCGGCGGACACCGCGATCGAGCTCTTCGCAGCACGGAACGAGGAAGATGCCTTCCCGCTCGTGTCCGAGCTCAACCGTCTGAACGAGGAGCGCCGCGCGGTCGAACGGGAAGTGCTGGCCGCGGCCGAGGAACAGATCGATCCCTCGGCGCCGCTTCCTCGAATCATTCTGGTCGCCGGCGACAGATGGCACAAAGGTGTGCTCGGGCTCTGCGCAGGGAAGATCGCGCAGAAGTACCACCGTCCCGCACTCGCCATCTCGCTGGGAGACGAGATATCGGTCGGATCGGCACGAAGCATAGTCGGAGTCAATCTTCACCATTGTCTCGAGCAGGTGAGGGATCTGTTCGAGCATTTCGGAGGGCATGAATATGCCTGCGGATTCTCGTTGAGACGAGGCTCCGTTCCCCAGCTCCGGGCGCGGCTCAATGCCATCGCCGACTGTCTCGACGAGACACATTTTCTCAAGGTGATCGACGTCGATGCGTCTCTCAAGGCCTCGGAGATCGATGCCGCATTTCTGAAAGAGCTCGATGTCCTCGAGCCCTTTGGCGCAGCCAATCCTCAACCGGTGTTTCTTTGTGAGAACGTCGTGACGAAGCACGTGCGGGAGTTCTCGAAAGATTGTTTCGAGCTCACCATGGGCGACGACGACGGAACGTTTCGGGCCGTGCTCTGGCCGTCGAGAAGGGATCTGTTGCCCTCCCTCCAGGCTTCGCGTTGCTCAGTTGTTTTCCATCTGGAGCCCGATTCGTGGGCACCTGCAGGATTGCGAGCAGAAATTCTGGATGCGAGGGCGGACTCTTCCCCTCTCCCGGCGGGAGAGGGAGAATGAAGCGGAGGAACGAATGGGCTCCTCTCTCTGTTGAGAGCCTCGTGACGTACATTCCATGAACAGAAGCGTTCGCATCCTTCGCATCGTCCTTCCGATCTTTTTTGTTGCCTTCATCGTTCTCATCGCCTTTTCGTACACGGCGAGGGTGCAACAGGAACAGCTGGACCGTGGCGGTGTGTCCTCAACGCTGAGAACCGGCGAGCAGCCCGAGCTTGTGACTTATGAGTTCGAGGACACGCAGTCAATCGGCGGGCGGGTCGTCTCCCGGATCCGCGCGCGACGCACGATGGGATTCACCTCCGGCTGGTATGCGCTCGAAGATGCCCAGATCACGATTTACAGGACGAACGGCGGCACCTATCAGATGTCGGCGCCGCTGGTGCAGTTTCAGCTCAAGACAAAGGAGGCGGAGCTGCGAGGGGAGGTCCGCGTTGCCTCGAGCGACGGGCTGGTTCTCGTGACCCGGGATCTGAAGTTCGATGGCAACCGGATGGTCAACAGCGTTCCGGTCGAGTTCCGGTTCGATTCCTGGAGCGGGAAAGCGGGAGGCGTCGACCTTGCCGTGGAGCAGAATCGTATGAGACTTTTCAATCGAGTGCACGGTGAGCTCGCCGCCTCGAACCCGGGCGAATCGCCGATGACTCTCGATTCCTCTGAAGCAACTTTTCTCAGGGACAGCAGCCAGGCGGACTTTTCCGGGACCGTTGTCCTGCGAAAGGGGAGCGACTCGGTGCGCTCCGATACCGCGCAGGCGCGATTCGATCAGAGCGGAAAGGTACTCACCGGACTCGGAGGACGTGGCAACGTGATCATGCGGCTGGCCGGCACGACGGGTGCGGCAGCGAGCGCCGGTGTTGGCGGCCCCGGTGAGAAACAGATCCAGGCGGACCGGTACGAGGGAGAAATGGGGCCGCAGGGCGAGCTCCGCGCGATCTCGATCTACGGAGAGAGCGTCCCGGCGCGCGCACACCTCGCAGGGCCTCCTGTTCGGAGCATGACCGCGCAATCCATGCGAGTGGCCCTCGAGGCCGGCGCGCTGAGTGAGATCCAGGCCAACGGAAGCGTCGTGCTTCGAGAGGCCCTTCCGGTGGGCTCCCGTATTCTTCGATCCGACCAGATCGTCGTCGACTTCGACCCGGCGACACGCTCCGCGTCCGGAGCGGTTCTACGGGGCAATGTCCACTTTGACGAGCCCGGCGCTCAGGCTACGGCAGGGCTGGCAAATTACGATATCCCGGGAGATCGAATGGTGCTGACCTCGCCCGCGGGATCGCTACCCACGCTGCGTGCGGACGGTCACAGCCTCAGAGGCACCCTGATCGAGATCGCGCCAAGGGAAGGAAATGTCCGGGTCAACGGGAACGTCAATGCCCAGCTCATTCCGCGCGAGGGAGGTATTTCCACGGCAAGCGGCACGTCGCTTTTTCCTTCGACCGGCGAGCCGGTCTACGTGAATTCCGATACCGCGGTCCTGCGCCAGTCGACCCGCGCGGCATTCTTCAAGGGGAAGGTCCGTGCATGGCAGGAAAAGAACACGCTCCTGGCGGACGAGCTCCTCGTGCAGGGAGCCGGAGATCTGTTACAGGCGAAGAACGACGTGAAGGCGGTTCTGTACAATGCGGGTCCCGAAGGAAGCACCGCGCCGGTGATTGCGAGTATGGACGTCTTGACGGCGAAGAAGCAGGAACGGACCGCGGAGTTGTCCGGAAAGGTTCGGATCGACGAGCTGACACGGACTCTCATGGCCGATCGCGCATCGCTCTTCTTCACCGCCGAGCGGAAAATCGAACGGGTCGAGGCCTATGACAAGGTCAGAGTCGAAGAAAGGGAGACCGGACGGCAGGGGAGCGGGGAGAAGGCAACCTATCAGATGGCGACTCGCATGCTGCTGCTCGACGGATCCCCGGCCGAGCTGACGGATCCCCGAGGAACGATCAAGGGGGAACAGATCGTCTTCGACATCGCCAGAAATCAGGTGAACATACGGAGCGGCACCACTGCCTCCGAGAGCACGTACAATCCACAATGATGGAATTCACGAATGGCGACTGAAATCGACGAGGGCGTCGAACGGACTTCGCAGGCGAGGCGTATCGGGCCGGAGCCGGTCAGGCTTCGGCTGGCAGCAGAGAACCTGCTCAAGGTGTATCGCGGGCGTAAGGTGGTCCGCGACGTCTCGATCGAGATCCGGCAGGGTGAGATCGTCGGGCTTCTCGGTCCGAACGGCGCCGGAAAGACCACGACGTTCTACATGGTCGTGGGGCTGACGAGGCCCGATGCAGGAAGTGTCCTTCTGGGCAATGACGACATCACGCAGATGCCGATGTACCAGCGGGCCCAGAAGGGAATCAGCTACCTTCCACAGGAGCCCTCGGTATTCAGGAAGCTCACGGTGGAAGAAAACCTTCTGGCGGTTTACGAGACACTGAATCTGCCGCTGGCCGAGCGTGAGAACAGGACTCAGGAACTGCTCGAGGAATTCGGTCTGAGCCACCTGGCCAGGAACCGCGCGTATTCGCTTTCCGGGGGAGAAAGACGGAGGGTCGAGATCGCCCGGAGCCTCGCAATCGACCCGGCATTCATCTTGCTAGATGAGCCCTTTGCAGGGATCGATCCAATCGCAGTTTTCGACATTCAGCGCATCGTTTCGCAGCTCCGCTCACGCGGCATCGGGATCCTCATCACCGATCACAACGTACGCGAGACATTGAAGATAACGGACCGGGCCTATATCATCAAAGAGGGTGAGATTTTCCGTCAGGGCGCGCCGGAGGAGCTTTCGGCAGACGCGGAGGTTCGCCGCATCTATCTCGGCGAATCATTCAACCTCGGATGACCCTCCGCAGTACAATCCACCCTCGGCACGATCCGTGAGACGGTAACTGACAAAACATGGCACTCGAACAGAAGCTTCATCTAAAACTATCCCAGAAGCTCATCATGACGCCTTCGCTGCAGCAGGCGATCAAGCTGCTGCAGTTGAGTAAGCTCGAACTTCAGGAAGTCCTCAATCAGGAGCTCCTCGAGAATCCTCTCCTCGAAGAGACCGCCGAGGAAACCAAAACCGAGGAGCCTGAGCAGACCGCGGACCAGAAGGCCGACGAAGAGGCCGAGGTCAAGCCGGAGGACAAGGAAAAGGACGCCTTCGACGAGATCGATTACGACGCTTATTTCCAGGACTACATCGAATACGGTTACAACCCGCGGATGTCTGAGGAACACGAAGAGTTCCCGATCGAGAATACGCTCACGCGTCCTCCCGACCTGTCCGATCACCTCACATGGCAGCTCAACATGTCGGACGCATCGCCGCGGATCAAGGAGATCGTCAGCTTCATCATCGGCAACATCGACGAGGACGGATACCTCCGGGCCAGCGTGGAAGAAATCCTCAGCGCAGGAAAATGCGACGAAAGTGAAGTCGAGCAGGCGCTGTCGGTAATTCAATCGTTCGATCCGATCGGAGTGGGGGCGCGCGACCTTCGAGAATGCCTGCTTCTGCAACTGCGACATCTCGACGTGGACAATCCGATGGTCGAGACGATCATCCGCGATCACTGGGACGCGTTCATGAACCGCCATTTCGTCCAGCTCGCGCGCGGGCTCGGGCTCGAAATGAAAGAGCTCGAGGCAATCGTCGAAGTGATCAAACGCCTCGACCCGAAGCCGGGACGCAAGTACAGCAACGAGCGGGCGATTTACGTGGAGCCCGACGTCTACGTCCAGAAAGTCGGCGACGAGTACGTGATCCTGCTGAATGAAGACGGGATGCCGAAGCTGCGCATCAACGGCAGCTATCGCTCGATGCTGGCTTCCATGGACTCGAAGCAGGACGGCGAGACTGTCAATTACATCAAGGACAAGATCCGCTCAGCCGTCTGGCTCATCAAATCCCTCGACCAGCGGCAACGCACGATCTACAAGGTCGCCGAATCGATCATCAAGCACCAGAGAGAGTTTCTCGAAAAGGGAATCGACTTCCTCAGGCCTCTCGTCCTGCGCGATGTCGCCGACGACATACAGATGCACGAATCTACTGTCTCGCGCGTCGTGTCGAACAAGTACATGCACACACCACGCGGACTGTTCCTGATGAAGTACTTCTTTCACAGCGGCATCGACTCGGATTACGGCGAGGACATCTCGAGCCTTACGGTCAAGAAGAAGATTCAGGGTTTCATCGACGCGGAGGATCCCCGGAAGCCGCTGTCCGATTCCAAGATCATGAAGATCCTCAATGACGAAGGGATCAACATAGCCCGCCGCACGGTCGCCAAGTACAGGGACGAGCTCAACATCCCGTCCTCCACCGACCGTAAGCAGATTTTCTAGCCCGGAGGTATGAATGAACGTCGAAATCACGGGACGCAATTACGAAGTTACCGACAAGATCCGCAATCTGCTCAACACCAAACTCTCGAGAGTGACGAAGTTTTTCGAAGACATCATCGAGATCCGTTGCGTGCTCAACGTGGAGAAGTACAGGAACATCTGCGAGATCATCATCATCGGTAAACTTCAGGACACCATCTCCAAGCAGGAAGCCGACACGATGGAGGACGCCGTCAACTCCGCCACCGAGCACATCAAGACGCTCGCTCAGAAGGGCCGCAAGAAGATTACCCAGAAGCGCCGCAGTCCCGGCAGAAGCGCGCAGATGCTCGACAACTGGACCGTTCAGGTCATGGAGCCCGGCCTTCTCCGCAACGAGAACGAGAAGACCCCCAGGGTCATCCGGACCAGCAATCTTCCCATCCGACCGATGTCCATCGAACAGGCGGCGATGACCCTGGACGACTCGAAGAACGAGTTCATCGTCTTCCGCGACCTCGACACCGACAAAGTGACGGTGATCTACCGCCGCCACGACCAGAACTTCGGCATGATCGCCCCGGAATTCTGACGAATGACGAATAGGGACGACCGCTTCCCAGTCGAGGCTACCTCGGGTTCCTGAACCGAAACCCCAGACCTGAGCAGGGTGTACCACTACGGCTCGGTCCCTATTCGTCACTCGTCATTCGTCATTCGTCATTCGGCTCATTCGACATTTGCCTCACTCTATTGTCTCCCCCCTGCGATCCCTGTAACCTGTCCCCGTGATCAGCGACGAAGACTTCATCCAGACTTCCGTCGAGATCCTTCTCGAGCTCGGAATCGACGATCTGACGCTCAACCTTCTGACGGGAGGTGACGGACTGGGCCGGATGATCATCCGCCCCCGCGTTCAGAAGCCCGGGTTGGCTTTCGCCGGCTATTACGAGTACATCAAGCCGGGCCGCGTGCAGATCATCGGCGAATCGGAGACGAAATACCTGCAGAGTCTGCCCGCGAGACTTCGCGAAAAGCGCGTCCGGGACGTGGTGGGACTCGATGTGTCCTGCTTCATCGTGACGAAGGGAATCGTGCCGCTCGAGGAGTTCCGGAAAGAGTGTGAGAAGAACTCGGTACCGTTGTTCACCACGACCGGCCTGTCGTCCACGACCATCAATCGCGTCACCTATTTTCTCGAGGAGACGATGGCGCCCAGGGCGACACTCCACGCCGGGCTGCTCGACATCTACGGCATAGGAGTCCTTCTGATGGGGGACAGCGGTATAGGAAAGAGTGAATGTGCGCTCGATCTGATCTATCGGGGACATCGCCTGATCGCGGACGATATGGTCATCGTACGGAGGCACCCGAATGACGTGCTGATCGGCTACTCATCGGATCTGCTCCGCCATCACATGGAGCTTCGCGGGATCGGGATCATCGACATCAAGGATCTGTTCGGTGTCGCTTCCACGCGTGACGTGAAGCCGATCGACATGGTCGTTAAGCTCGAAAAATGGGTTGAAGGAATCGAGTACGATCGCCTTGGCATCGCCGGGGAGAACTACGAATGTCTTGGTGTGACAAAGCCGTACATACGGCTGCCGGTGGTTGCGGCGAGAAACCTTGCTCTTCTGGTGGAGATCGCCGCGCGAAATCACCTCATGAAGCTCCAGGGTTACCATTCGGCATCACAGTTCGCAAAGCGGGTCGATGAAGAAATCGCCAGGACGTCTGCCGAGGAGGAAGAAAAGGGACGGATAGTGAAGTCCACGCGAAGGGATCTGCGGGCGCCGGACGACTCGGGCTTTCACCAGACAGGTCCTGCCGGATCGGTGGGCACGGGTCCGAAGGAACGATGACACAGCAACCGGAATCACTTGTGATCCTGACGGGTCTGAGCGGCTCGGGGAAGAGCTACGTCAAGAGTACTCTGGAAGATCTGGGGTTCTACTGTACCGACAATCTGCCGGTCGAGCTCATCGAGCCTTACCTCGAGGAAGTGACCAAACGGGAAGGGCCGAAGCGTGTCGGAATCGTAGTCGACGTGCGGACGCCGGATTTCGCCGAAAACTTTCCGGATTACTACCGGAGCCGTCTCAGGAAGCTCGTGCCGCACGCGATGCTCATCTTTCTGGAGGCGACATCCGAGGTGTTGAGTCGCCGATTTTCGGAAACCAGACGCCCGCATCCATTCGGTCCCGACCTGCCCATCCTAGATGCGATCAAAGCCGAAAGGGCTGCGCTGACGGACGTGAAGTCCACTGCCGACATGGTTCTCGATACCTCTCAGTTCTCAGTTCACGAGCTCAAGGCGGAGATCATCCGCCGCTTCGAGCTTCCCGGGGGGTCCGAGAAGTCGATGCTCGTGACGATTCTGACGTTCGGTTTCAAGTACAGCATGCCGTACAACCTCGATTTGATGTTCGATGTGCGGTTTCTGCCGAATCCTCACTTCATCGAGGAACTGCGCCCGAAAACGGGACTCGATCCTGAAGTCGTGGAGTATCTGCGCCAGCAGCCGGAGTATGAGCGATTCGCTGCCAAACTCTCGGATTTCGTCGGATACCTGCTCCCCGAATATCAGAAGGAGATGAAGAGTTATCTAACGATTGGAATCGGATGCACCGGCGGCAAACATCGCTCGGTCGCCATCGGCCGCAGGCTGGCGGACGATATAGAACGGAACGGATACGCGGTGGAGGTCATTCACCGCGACCGATGCCGGTGAGGGAAGAGTAGTCAGGAGTCAGTAGGGAGGCCGCTGCGAGCTTCGGCAGCCGCGGACTCCTTTACGAAACCTTAGACAAAGAATGTAGCCCGGAAAAGTCGGGACCAAAAAGCCATGCAGCTCGGATCTGTCGGTAGTCTCGGCATGCTGACTACTGACTACTGGCCCCTGACTACTTCCCTGGAGGAATCATTGATCGGTGGACTCATCGTCACACACGGGCATCTTGCGCACGAACTGCTGAATGCCGCGCAGACTATCGAAGGTGAATTGACCGGCATCGAAGCCGTTCCGCTGGACTGGAACGACACTGTAGAGCAGGCCCGGGAGAAAATTCGAGAAGCACTCGAACGGCTTGGCAACGAGCACGGTGTCATCATCTTCACGGACATGTTCGGAGGGACTCCGAGCAACATCAGTCTCTCCTTTCTGGAAAAGGATCGAATCGAGATCATCACCGGAGTCAACCTTCCGATGATCGTCAAGTTCGGATCGTTGCACCGCGACTGTAACGATGTCTCTGCGATGGCCCGTATCATTCGTGAGAAAGGCTCGAAATCCATCAGGGTGGCTTCCGATCTCCTGTCCAATGAGCGGAACGGAGGTTCCTGAGTTGATCAACAAGGACATCGAGATCATCAACAGGCTCGGGCTTCATGCCCGCGCCGCTGCAAAGCTCGTTCAGACCGCGGCCCGCTACGCCTCGGAGATCAAGGTAAAGAAGGGTGACGAGGAGGCTGACGGCAAGAGCATTCTTGGTGTCCTCCTCCTGGCGGCCGGTAAGGGTACAGTGATCACGGTGACAGCTTCCGGCAAGGACGAGCAGGAAGCGGTTGACGCGATCCAGAGTCTCATCGTCAACAAATTCGACGAATCGGACTGAAAAAAGTATGCCTCAGACACGCCAGTCACCGCCCAGAGACGTGCGCAGCAGAATCCGCACCTACAAGGGCATCGCCGTCTCGCCGGGAATTGCAATCGGCCGTGCGCTCATCATTGAGAACACGATCAGCTCCGTCTACCGAATTCCCATCAAACAGAAGGAGATCGAACGGGAGGTTCAGCGATTCCGTCAGGCTGTCGAAAAAACCCGGCAGGATCTGCTCGCGCTCAAAGAAACCGTCAGCCGGTCCATGGGTGAGGAATACGCCTCGATCTTCGAAGCTCACGCCATGATTCTCGGCGATCCCTCGTTCGCCGAGAACGTCATCCAGAAGATTGAGCTGGAGAGCGTGAACGCCGAATGGGCAGTCTCCGAGGTCGAAGAGGAGCTGGAAGCGCGGTTCGAAAGTTTCGAAAACGAATATCTGCGCGAGCGGGGCGACGACATCAAGGATGTTGCCCAGAGCCTCCTCAAGAATCTGCAGGGAATCTCGCATCACGATCTGTCCGAAATCGACCACGACGTGATCATCCTCGCCGACGACATCACTCCCGCGGATGCCGTCCGGTTCAACCAGAAGCCCATCGTCGGCTTCGCGACTGTGACGGGCGGCAGAACCTCCCACACCTCGATCATCGCGAAGTCTCTCTTCATGCCGGCGGTCATCGGCGTGCCGCGCCTGAATGAGCTGATCGACAACGAAGAACTCGTCATCATCGACGGCTACGAAGGGACGATCATCGTCAACCCGACGCCGGCCCTGATCCAGGAGTATGCAAGCAAGGTTTCCCGTCACGAGGAGTACGAGAGCAAGCTCCTGGAGAACCGCGACCTGGAGGCGATCACCAGGGATGGCCGCCGCATCGCCCTTCAGGCCAATATCGAACTGGTCGGTGAACTCGGCGACGCACGCCGGTTCGGCGCTGAGGGGATCGGACTCTACCGCTCGGAGTTTCTGTTCATTTCGAAGAGCCCTTTGCTGCCCACCGAAGATGAGCACTTCGAGGTCTATCGCGAGCTCGCCGAGGCGGTGGCGCCGAATCCGGCCGTCATCCGGACGTTCGATCTCGGTGGCAAAAAGCTCGCCCGCGAAGTCATGGGAAGCAAAGAGGACAATCCCGTTCTCGGACTGCGCGGCCTGAGGCTCTGCATGAAGCATCGCGACATGTTCCGAACCCAGCTTCGGGGACTGCTGCGGGCATCGGTCTACGGAAACATGAAGATCATGTTCCCCCTGGTCTCGGGGATTCAGGAGCTGCGGCAGGTCAAAGCGCTGCTGCGGGAGATCGAAGCGGAGCTCGACGAGGAGAACATCCCCTACAACAAACAGCTCCAGGTCGGAATCATGATCGAGGTTCCCTCGGCGGCGATGATCGCGGACCTGCTGGCTACCGAGTCGGATTTCTTCGCGATCGGAACGAATGACCTGATCCAGTACTCCCTCGCAATCGATCGTTCCAACGAGAACGTGAGTCACCTTTACGAGCCGTTTCACCCAGCGCTGCTGCGGTTGATCAAATTCGTCATTCAGTCCGGAAAAAAGGCCGGCATTCCGGTGTCGATGTGCGGGGAAATGGCGTCCGATCCGCTTTATGCCGTAGCTCTGGTCGGGCTGGGACTCGAGATCTTCTCCATGAATCCTTCCGCGATCCCGGTAGTCAAGAATGTCGTTCGATCGCTACGCTACAAGGAATGCAGGAGAATCGCCGACATTGCACTGCAGAAGAAGACCGCCCAGGAGATCGAAGAGTTCGTCATCGAGAGCGTCGCAATGCGGTTTCCTGAAGGGCTGGTCTCGAAATCTTGAGGCATCTTCTGCGACAATGACTCGGTGAGCTGAGAAATGAAACAGGGGAGTCTGATTGTTACCGAAGCGATGGTCCAATCCGAGCTCTTCCGGTCACACTGGATGCACGGCCCGTCGAGGGAGGTCCCATGTTACGAGTATTCCTGACAGCTCTGCTACTTCTGGTTCCTGCCGCCCTCTTTGCCGCGGACGACCGAGCGACCGCACAGCAGGAGACCTCCACCAGGGCTGAAAAGAGCGACGACGGAGAGACCACCTCGGCTGCGGAGGCCTCCGCGAAGGACTCACCCCTGGTCCGCGCTGCAAAGAACGCGAAAGCAAAGCGGGGTGCGAAGACCGTCGTGATTACCGACGCCGACGTGAAGAGCTCCAAAGGGAAGCTCAGCATCATCAGCTCGCGTGAGCTTCCCAAAATGGAGGAGCCGCCAGCCGAGACGCCTGCAAACCAGCTGGCAACCGTACAGGTCTCAGCGCAGAAGCAGAAGGAAGACGCGCGAGCTCGATACGAGCGCGCGCAGCAAGAAGTTGCGTCTCTCGAGCGTACCCTTCGGACGGCCGAAGAGAATTACTACAACGAAGACGATGCGACGATTCGCGACCAGGTGATCGAAGCTCGATTCGATCGGGCAAAGAAAAAGCTCGACAATGCACGCGAGGAGCTTGCGAGCGCACGCGAGGCACTCCAGAAACTGGATTAGACCGTGTTCTCTTCAGAACAGACTTTCTTCATCGAGACGTGGGGCTGTCAGATGAACGATCTCGATACGCAGCGCATCTCCGGGCAGTTGAAGCTTCGGGGCTATCGCCGCGTCGAGAACGAGGACGATGCCGATCTGGTCCTGCTGAACACCTGCAGCATTCGCGAAAAGTCGGAACACAAAGTGTTCACACGCCTCGGGCAACTAAAAGACGTCAAGCGGCGCGGCGGCAGGATCGGTGTCAGCGGCTGCGTGGCTCAGCAGGAGGGTGAAGCGCTTCTCGCTCGAGCCCCTTACGTCGACTTTGTCATGGGTCCTGGAAGCGTCGGCTATCTCGACGAAGTCCTCACTGGCACCCGGAGGCTCGCGGTCGACTTCCCGGAGCACCGTGAATATGACTATCTTGCCATCGACCGGCCGTCGCCCACACGGGCACAGGTGACCGTGATCGAAGGCTGCAACAAGAACTGCACATTCTGCATCGTACCGACCACGCGAGGACGGGAAATCTCCCGTCCGATGAGGGCGATCCTCGAGGAGGTCCGTCATGCCGTCAATGGCGGGCGGGTCGAGATCGAACTTCTCGGACAGACGGTGAATGCCTATCGCTGTCCGGAAAGCGGCACTCGATTCGCTGAATTGCTCGACGCCGTGGCTGCGGTGACCGGCGTTAAGCGTTTGCGATTCATGACGTCTCATCCCGCCGAGGTAAACCTCGAGATGATCGAGGTGATGCGAGACAGGAAAAACATCTCCCGGTATCTCCATCTGCCGGTCCAGTCGGGATCCTCGGCCGTATTGCGTCGAATGAAGCGGCTTTATACGC
Source organism: Thermoanaerobaculia bacterium (assembly GCA_041748075.1). Lineage (GTDB taxonomy): Bacteria > Acidobacteriota > Thermoanaerobaculia > Gp7-AA8 > Gp7-AA8 > JBGSYJ01. Next base: position 208,296 of record JBGTDX010000105.1, on the reverse strand, counting down.
GCGAGCGATATCTCGAGCTCATCGAAGAGATCCGCCAGGAGATTCCGGAGATTCTTTTCTCGACCGACATCATCGTGGGCTTTCCGGGTGAGAGCGAGGCCGATTTTCAGCAGACTCTTTCCCTTCTCGAACAGGTGCGCTACGGCTCGATCTTCGCGTTCAAGTACTCTCCTCGCCCTGGAACTGCAGCACTGCGGATCGGACAGGCCGTTGATGATGTCGTAGCGAGCGAGCGGCTCGATCGCGTATTCGAAGTGCAGAATCGCATCGAACGTGAGACCCTGATGGGGTACGAAGGCCGGATCGTTGAAGTGCTTTATGAAGGACCGAGCCGCCACGATTCAGCAGTTCACTCGGGCAAGAGCGACCACAACTGGACAGTGAACTTCGCCGGGAACGGTCCGATCACGCCCGGCACACTGGTTGAAGTGAGAATCGACCAAGCCCAGCATCACACGTTGAGAGGGGAGGCCGTCGCATGAACATGCTCGTACCGATGTCGATCAAGGGACTGATGCTCGATCCGGTCTCCAATTCACCCATCGTTGTCCTCCGGGACGACGAAGACAAGATTTTCCTTCCCATCTGGGTCGGTATTTTCGAGGCGAATGCAATCGCACTTCGGCTCGAAGACATCGATACGCCTCGTCCGATGACGCACGACCTGCTTCGTAATTTCATCCGGGAACTTCACGGAAACGTTACGCGAATCGTCATCAATGAACTGAAAGAGAGCACCTTCTACGCCCTCATCCATGTCGAATCCGGCGATCGCGCGATGACCATCGACGCACGTCCCAGCGACGCGATCGCTCTCGCCCTGCGGACGGCGGCTCCCATCTTCGTCGACCAGTCCGTGCTCGATCAGGCACAGACGATCTCGATCGACGAGGCCGGCGAGGACCGGCTCAAGCAGTGGCTCGAAGAGGTCAATCCGGAGGACCTGGGCAAATACAAGATGTGAAGTTGTGAGCTCTGACTGAAGTTCTGAGTTGTGAGTTCTGAGTTCTGAGTGGACCGACCGAAGTTGTGAGTTCTGGGTTCTGAGTTGTAAGTGGACCGGCCACCTGCTCACCCCTCGCAAAGATCCTCATTCGCGAGCACGGATGCCACGAGGCCTGGGAAGGGCTTCCGTTCCACTCACAACTCAGAACTCAGAACTCAGAACTCTCCCAGAACTCCCAACTCAGAACTCTCCCCGTGCGGTACAATCGACGGCGCGCAATGATTGTCACCATAGCGAATCAGAAAGGTGGGGTCGGGAAGACCACGACAACCATCAATCTCGCCGCAGCTGTTGCAAATAAAGGCCTTAAGACCCTTCTCATCGACCTCGATCCGCAGGCGAACTCGACCATGAGCTACGTCGATCCGCGGGCTACGCCGAAGTCGATGTACGACGTTCTGGTCTCCGAGGAGATGCCGTTTGCGGACGTCATCGTGCCGACGCCGGTCGAACATCTCTATCTGGCGCCCTCACGGATTGCGCTGGCGAAGCTGGAGTCCAAGCTGATCGGGGAGCTCGACGGTCCGTTCCGGCTCAAGGACAAGATGAAGGAGGCCGCGGCGGAGTACGACTACATCTTCATCGACACGCCGCCAACGCTGGGCATGATCACGGTCAACGCGCTCGTGGCCTCCACACACGTGCTGGTTCCGATTCAGTCGTCCTATTTTGCGCTCGAGGGGACCGATGACCTGCTCGAGACCATCGATAAGATCAAATTGAGAACGAACCCGAACCTTCAGTTGCTCGGGGTCGTGATCACGATGCATGACAAGCGGACGACGTTGGCCAGAGACATTTACGATCAGATCAGAAACGTCTTCGGCGAGCGCCTTTTCCAGACGGTCATCACCAAATCGATCCGGCTCGAAGAGAGCCCGGCTTACAAGGAATCCATTTTTTCCTTCGCGCCCCGATCCAGCGGCGCAATGGAGTACTACTCACTGTCGGAGGAGATTCTGGCCCGTGTTTAAATCCAGGAGAACGCCATGAAGAGAGGGCTGCCGAATCAGGCCCGCATGCGGCATGACGCACATTTCGTAGATGAGCTGGCGAAGCGGTCGACTACCCACATAGGCTCGATGATTCCGCTGAGCCTGATTGAGCCCAATCCCGAACAGCCGCGCACGCACCTGGGAAACCTCGACGAGCTGACGGCCTCCGTGATCGAAAAAGGAGTCCTCGAGCCGATTCTGGTCCGATCACGGGGAGATCAGACGTACGAGATCATCTCCGGTGAGCGGCGGTTCCGGGCGGCCACGGCGGCGGGCCTCGACGAGATTCCGGCAATCGAGATCGAGGCAGACGATCGGGAAGCTCTCGAGATCGCGCTCATCGAGAACATTCAGCGGAAGGACCTGACGCCGTTTGAGGAGGCGGAAGGGTTCCAGTTGCTCCAGGAGCGCTTCACGTATACCCACGAGCGGATCTCTCAGGTCATCGGCAAGAGCCGGACGACGATCACGGAGACCCTTCAGCTGAACGAGATCCCGGACAGGATTCGGGTGCTTTGCCGTGAGGCCGGAATCACGAGTAAATCGTTGCTCGTCCAGATCTCGAGGGCCGGCTCCGAAGACGAGATGGAAGCGCTGGTGGAAGCGATCGCGGCTGGTGAGATCACGCGCGAGGACGTCCGGAAGCAGACGTCGAAGAAGGCGGAGACGGCGAAAGCAGGCCGGCCAAAGCACTTCGTGTTTCAACTCAAGGACAAGGACCTGCCGTTCAGCTTCAACATGACCTTCCGGAAGGCGAAGGTGGAGAAGGCGGAGTTGATCGATGCCTTGCGGCAGATTCTGAAGCGGCTGGAGTCGTAGGGCCTAAGGGAAGGAGAATGTTCCTGCAGCTCCACGCATGATTTAACATAATCTATCTTATCGGACTCTGCGGAAAAGCGGAAAACCAACCCCGGCGGTCCTCTGATTCCTGCACACTTGTTTGCCGGGATGTCTGCTCCACCCGGGTACAATCCCTCACCGATGCACATTCTCACCCGCTACATCATCAGGGAGATGATCGGGCCGACCCTTCTGGGCTTCGCCTTCTACACGTTCATCATCCTGATGCGGAATCTGTTCGATTTCGCCGAGATGATCATCGAGCGGTCCCTGCCGCTCACGACTGTTTTCCGGCTGCTGGCGCTCTCGTTGCCGAACATCATCGTTCTGACCGTCCCGATGTCGCTCCTGTTCGGGATCCTGATCGCCGTTGGTCGCTTGTCATCCGACTCCGAGATCATCGCCATGCAGTCCGCCGGCGTCGCGATGAGGAAGATTTATCGCCCGGTGCTTTACTTCTCGCTCGGTATCTTCCTGCTGAACCTCTACCTGATGAATTTCGTCCTTCCTCAGGGCAACACGGCGCTTCAAGGCCTTCAACGCGAGCTGTTTACGGCCTCGGCGGAGCGAGCCATCCAACCCAGAGTCTTCTATGATCAGATCGAGAACCTCCTGATCTACGTCAACGATGTCACCCCTGACGGTCGCTGGAAGGGCGTGTTCGTCTCTGACACGACCGATCCTGAGAACCAGAACATCATCGTCGCCTCCAGTGGAAGCCTCTCGCTCGTCGAGAAGGAAAAACAACTCTGGCTGGACCTTGAAGACGTCCGGACGCACGTGGTCACTCCCGGCAAGGCTGAGCAGTACCGCGTGAGCTCCAACGCCTCCCAGCGATTCCTTTTGACAGACCGATTTGGAGAAACCCGGGCAGTTTCCACTGCAAAACTCTACAGATCGATGACTCTGACCGAACTGTTCGAACAACACCGTCGCACCGATATCGCGCCGATCGACAGGCGGATCATCCAGGTCGAGATTCACAAGAAGTTCTCCTTTCCCTTTGCTTGCCTCAGTTTCGGAATCCTCGGGCTTCCCCTCGGGATATCCAATCGCCGAGGAGGTAGAAGCTCAGGTTTTACTTTAAGTATCGGGATCATCCTCTTCTACTACATCCTGATCAACAACGGCGAGGAGATGGCCATCGCCGGCTCGCTCCACCCCGCCCTTGCGATGTGGTTGCCCAACATCGTGCTGATCCTCTTCGGGATGTATCTGATCCAGAGGACGAATTCGGACCGTAGCGGCCGGCTGGCCCTGCTCATGGAGCGGGCTGGAGTCGTCCTGCGCCGCGTCCGGTTTCGCCGGACCAATGGTCAGAACGTGATTGAGGAGCGCCCAAGCATCGCGTCCCGACTCGACATCGCATTTCCGAACATACTCGACCGCTACATACTGCGGCAGTTCGTCACGGTCCTGATGATGGTCCTGATCTCTACGATCGTGCTGTTCGTGGTCATCGAATACAGCGAGATCGCCGGTCACATCGCCGCGAACCAGATCGGTTTCGATGTAGTGGCGTCGTTTTTCCGCTATTTCATTCTCCAGGTTCTCAGCCTGACTCTTCCGATCTCCGTGCTGATGGGGACGCTGATTACCTTCGGCATCCTCTCGAAGAATAACGAAGTGACGGCTCTCAAGGCGAACGGTGTCTCGCTCTACCGTGCAGCCCTTCCGATCGTCGCGATCGCCGGCTTCATGTGCGCGCTGTCCTACCTCCTGCTCGACTTCGTGCTCCCCTACTCCAATCAGAAAGTGGACGCTCTCGAGAATCAGATCAAGGGCCGCGTCACCGTTCAATCGTTTTCTCTACAGCAGAAGCAATGGCTCTGGGGCAAGGGGCGGTACCTGTTCAATTTCCTGCCGATGGACCGATCGGCGCGTACCCTCACGCAGGTTCAGGTTTTCGAATTCGACGAGGAAGATTTCCGCGTTACCCGCAGGACGTATGCGGACGAGGCGCGGTTCGACGGTGTCGGCTGGGTGTTCGTGAACGGCTGGATGCGTTCGTTCGGGGACGACGGCTCGGCTTCGTACTCGCCGATCATCAATCCGATTCGGCTCCACTTTCCCGAACGACCGGAGTACTTCTCGGCGGACGTGAAATCTCCCGTGGAGATGACTTACGGGCAACTCCGGACGTACATCAGGAATCTCGAGAGCGCCGGCTACGCAACCGAGGAACTCAAGGTCGAGCTCTACAAGAAGACGTCCTGGCCGTTCGTGAGTCTCGTAATGGCGCTGATTGCCCTCCCCTTCTCGTTCAAAATCGGAAAGAGGGGCGCGCTATACGGCGTAGGTGTGGCCTTGTTCCTGGCGTTCCTCTACTGGACCGTGTTCGGAGTCTTCACCCAGTTCGGCGCCGTCGGCAATCTCCCCGCGATCCTCTCCGCATGGAGCGCGAACATCCTGTTCGCAATCGCCGCGGTCTACATGTTCCTGCAGGTAGAGACGTAAGGGGGCGGGAGAAGTTCTGAGTTGTGAGTTCTGAGTTGTGAGTGGCGCCTTTCCGGCGGATCTGAGTTGTGAGCGGACCGCAGCCGCGTTCCACTCACAACTCAGAACTCACAACTCCGGTCAGATCGCGCCGACGAGCTCCTCACTCAATCCCGGCCACTTCTTCAGATACTCCCGGCGGTCCTTCGTGTACTTTTCAACCAGGGCCTGGTACTCGTCGAGTCTCCCCTGCCGCTCGTACATCTTCCGCGGCTGTAGGTAGTCCATATCGTCGATGCCGGGCACATCGGTCGGGACGAGATAACCGAAGTCCGGATCGCGTTCCCACGAGATCGTGCCCTCGGCGATGCCCTTGACGACGGCGGAAGAGTGCTGGATCTTCACCTTCTTGGAACGCTCGTCCTTGTCGTCGCCGCCGATCCGGCCTGTGTTGAGCAGGTAGATCTCCATCGGGGAGTCCTTGACGAGCTCGAGGAAGCGGTTGCCCTGCATGGCGTGCAGCAGGGGGAAGAAAGGATTCGTTCCAGGCACGCGCAGCGACTTGCCCGCCTCAGCGGCGCCGCCGGCGCTCGTGCCTTTCGTCTCACCGAGCATGAAGTACGCAGCAGCCATCGCCCCCTCGAGTTTCGCCACCGCCGGAATGATGTTCTCGTTCCGGTTGAGGATGAGAAGAAAGTCGGCCTTGTCGATCTCACGGGCGTCGGCGCTTCCCGCCACGTCCGCCATCCGGATGACGGCGCGGCCGTTCTGCGTGTAGGACGTATCGAAGAAGTCGACCTTCCCCTGCTCATCCTGCGAGACATTCTCGAGGTAAGCGTTACGGGTCACCGTCGCGTTGTAGATGGCGGGCTCGTCCTTCGGGTTCAGGCCGAAGGTCTTCGCGAAGCAACCGTTCTCCGTCGCGCAGACCTTTCCTCCGGGCATCAGTGCGAGGAAGTCGTCCTGCACCGGCGAAGAGTTGTTCTGCTTGGTAAAGGTAGTCGTCGTTTTTCCCGTTCCGGAAAGACCGACCATCAGCCCAACACGATTCACTCCGTTCACCGGAATGATCTTGCAGCCAGCGTGGAGAGCCAGGCCGCCGCGCTCGTACATCAGGCGGTTCCACATCCGGAGTCCGCCCTTTTTCGACTCGCCGAAGTAGTCCGAATTGAAGACTCGCGTGACGTTTTCCGTAAGGTCGACGGCAATCAGTCGGTCCTCAGGGTATCCAGGCATCGGCAGGTTCGGAGTGTAGATCACCGTCACGGCGGGCTCGAAGCCATCGAGCTCGTCCGGCGTTGCCGGGTAGTAGAGGATCTGCTGCATGGCCGCGATATTGGCGTTCGATTTCTCGATGATCAGGCGGGCCGGCGCCTGGAACTCGGGGTCGTTCCCAATGAATCCCTCGACGGCGAGCATGTCCTGGTCGCGGATGTAATCGTCCTGCAGTTTTGCCACGCGCTCGTATTCGGCCCGCGTAATGGTCTGATCTGAGTGCTGGCTCGGGTCGTCAGTCGCAATGTAGGTGGAGAGTTTGCTCCGGGAAACGACCCGGGTGGCCACGTTGAGGTTGTCGTACTCGGTCTTCCTGGCGTTCGGCATCTGTGCCGTCATCTCGCGAAGCTCTTCGGGCGACGGATTCCAGATAACCGATCTGGGCGCGACCGGTAAGTTGCGTTTCTGTGTCGAAGTCTGGCTCATCGAAAATCCTTATCTTCAGGAATACAGGTTAGTTCAGTGGGCGGCCGTGGCATGTGGCGCTCGCGGCCGGAAAGGGCCTGAATTGTACGACAAGGAGCCTTTCATGGCAAAAACCGCATCGGCTCACCCGTACCTGTCTGTCCTCCCTGTGTACTGTGTACTCGTCTCTCATTACAATGCTCGCGTGACCGAGCCCGCCAGCACCCCGACACACGATCTGAGCACGCATCCCAGTCTCGTCGAGGCGCGAAGGGTTCTCAAGGTAGAATCCGCCGCGATCGCGAGCCTGGCGGATTCCCTTGGCGAGAGTTTCATTCAGGCGGTCGAGCTGATTCACGACTGCCGCGGGCGGGTCGTCACAATGGGCATGGGCAAGTCCGGCATCATCTGCCGGAAGATCAGCGCGACGCTCGCATCGACCGGTACACCCTCGTTCTTCATGCATCCGGCCGAGGCCATTCATGGCGACCTCGGCATGGTGGTGGCGGGCGATGTGGTCATCGCATTGTCGAACTCGGGTGAGACGGAAGAACTGATCCGGCTCCTCGAGAGTCTCAAGCGGCTCGGCGCCGAGGTCATCGCCATCACGGGCAATCCAGGCTCGACGCTGGCACGAGGCTCGGATCTGCACGTTTCCGCAGCAATTTCCCGTGAGGCGTGCCCTCTTGGCCTCGCCCCGACGGCTTCCACAACGGCAACCCTCGCGATGGGCGATGCTCTCGCCATGGCGCTCGTCGTCCGCAAGGGCTTCCGCGAGGAAGACTTTGCGTCTCTCCATCCCGGAGGAAAACTGGGAAAACGGTTCCTGCGGGTACGCGATCTCATGCACAAGGGAGATCAGGTCCCGATCGTGATGCTCAAGACTCCGATGAAGGATGTCATCTACGAGATGTCGCGCAAAGGATTCGGTATCACCGCGGTGACGGAAGATGGCACGCTGGAGGGAGTGATTTCGGACGGCGATCTGAGAAGGCTTCTTCAGGAAGACGAGCAGGTTGTGGGCCGTCGGGCGGAAGACTGCATGAAGGCGAACCCTGTCACTATCGAGGGAGGGGAGCTCGCCTCTGCGGCACTCCAGATGATGGAGGAGAGGAAGATCACCTCGCTGTTCGTTGCCGATGCAGACCGCACTCTGGAGGGAATCGTTCATATCCACGACCTCTGGGGGCTGGAGCTTTTCTGACGGCCAGCGTTATCCTCGAGCAAGGCAGGACGTACCCGACCGCCCGGAGCAAAATTACGTATTCCCTTGTTCTCTATGGAACGACACTTCCGGGTGCGGAATTCGCCCGGAAAATTCAGGTCGTTACCGTAGAGCCCGCTAATGAAATCCCAATTGACTGCGATCCTGACCGCGCTGTTCCTCGCCGCCCCCCTGACGGGCGCGCCTGCCACGACCACGGTGAGCCAGGCGATCGAAGCGATGAGCGGTACCCGAGCAGAATTCGTCCAGCGTTTCACGCCCCGCGGCTTCAGGAATGCCCAGGTCGAAAATGGAACGGTCCACTTCGGCACCTCACCAAAGATGCGCTGGTCCTACTCGAAGCCTGAAGCCAAGACGTTTGTCTTCGACGGCACCACGTCGTGGTTCTATGTGCCCTCGGACCGCCAGGTTACCGTGAACAAGCTCACAGACAAGGATCGACAGGGGCTGCCGTTTCTCCTGCTGGCGGACGCCAAGGCACTCGCCAGGAACTACGTGATCAAGGAGTCTCGCAGAGGCGACGTGATCACGACAAACCTGACATCGCGCGATCCAGCAAGTATGATTCGCCAGATCACCGTGACGACGTCTGCACGCAACCGTATGGTTCAGAAGCTCGAATACTCGGACAGGCAGGGTAACCGGACCGAATTCATGTTCTCCGGCTACCAGAAGGTTGCGAGTCCTGCCGGGCAGTTCACGTTCGTAGCGCCGACAGGTGTCAAGGTGGTACAGAATTGATTTCGCCAGTCTGACGACGGCGGGAACGGAGTTGCAGGAATGGCGCAGGAGTCATCGTTCGACGTGGTGTCGAAGACCGACATGCAGGAAGTTTCGAACGCGATTCAGCAGGCAAAGAAAGAGCTTGCTACGCGATTCGATTTCAAGGGAAGCAAGAGCGAGATCGAGCTCTCCGGCGAGGAGATCGTGCTGGTCAGCGACGACGAGACGAAGCTGAAGAGCGTCAAGGATATCCTCGAAGAAAAACTGGTGAAGCGCAAGGTCTCCCTGAAGAGTCTCGACTATCAGAAGCTCGAGGATGCGACTCTCGGCAGCGTTCGTCAGAAGGCCAGGATTCAGCAGGGCATCGAGAGCGACAAAGCCAAAGCGATGGTCAAGGCGATCAAAGACGCCAAGTTGAAGGTCCAGGCCTCCATTCAGGGCGATCAGGTGAGGGTTGCCGGCAAAAACAAAGACGACCTTCAGAAGGCAATTCAGATCCTCAGAGAACGGGACTTCGGTGTCCCGCTGCAGTTCACGAACTACCGCTGACCGCGGTTGTTCCGACTGCATCCTCGATGTAGCCTCTCCGGCAGCAAGTGTGAGAAATCTCAGCGAAATCGTTTATTCTTCAACTGTGACCACGCAAGGCACAAGCACCACATCGCTCACGGAAGAGTCTCCCCGTATCGAACGGATTCTGGACCTCATCGCTCCAAAGCTGGAGCGCGTTGAAGAAGCGCTTCAACAGAAGTTCATCTCCGACGTGCGCACCGTTCGGGACGTAGGCGACCACGTGCTTGGCGGAGGTGGAAAGCGCCTGCGTCCGAGCCTTCTGCTTCTCGTTTCCGAGATGCTGGGCTACAGAGGCGAAAACGACGTCAAGTTCGCAGCGGTGGTCGAGCTCATTCACACGGCAACGCTCGTCCACGATGACATCATCGACCAGGCCGCCGTTCGCCGAGGACGCACGTCGATCAACTACCGGTGGGGAAATCACCTGACCGTCCTGATCGGCGATTACCTCTACACGCATTCGATGGACCTGGCTCTGGACGTCGGCAATCTCGATGTCCTGAGGCTACTCTCCCGCGCGACCATCCGCATGACCGAAGGCGAGATTCTCGGACTCGAGAAGAGTGGACGCCTCGATCTGTCACTCGACGAATACTTCGACATCGTCGGACGCAAGACCGCCGAGCTCTTCGGGGCGAGCTGCCGGATTCCCGGGTACCTGGTCGACCTGCCGGAATCGAGCGGCAACGCTCTGTTCGCCTATGGTTTCAATCTCGGTGTGTGCTTCCAACTCATCGACGACCTTCTCGACTACACATCCAGTACGGAAGCCCTCGGCAAACCTGCATTGTCCGATCTCAAGGAAGGCAAGCTGACGCTTCCGCTCCTGCTTGCTCTGCCTCATGCAACCGACTCCGAGAAGCGGCTGATCGAGCGCGTGGTGAATGATCATGCTTTCGGGTCCACGCGTCCGCCCGAAGTGATGGCAATCGTGAACCGCTATGAAACTCTGGAGCGGAGTCGTGAGATCGCCGCGGAGTACGCCGATCGCGCCCGGGCAAGCCTGATGGAATTCAAGCCCTCCCCCGCCCGTGACGCTCTGGAGTTCGCCGTGGACTTCGTGACGAGCCGGAACCGGTGATTCAGCCGCCTCCTCTCGCCTGGTTGTGAGTGGTGAGTTGTGCAAGCCATGGATGCGACAAGGAACGCGGCTTCCGTCGTGCTCTCCCTCTCCCCGCGAAGTCGGGGTGAGGGTGGCGCGCGGCATCCGCGCAGACCTTGAGGACTTGCGAGATCGTCGCGCGCCGGGAGAGGGGCGTTTGGAGCTTGCAGCTGCTCTTGCCTGTCGGCCGCATTTAACCTCCTGCACGGCCCCTCTCCCCTTGGGCGCTGTCGTGCGTCGCCGCATCCGCGCCGCAGAGGTGCCACAATGCTCCCCGGCATGAGTGGCGACCAGCAGACTGACATTCCGCGACCCAACGCATCTGTAGTCGGACGTAGGGCGTTCCGCGGGTCGGTCGGCATCACGCTCGCCGATTCTCTTGCCGTTCCTGCGGGATTGATCATCGTCATCGCGCTCACGCGCGGGCTCGGTCCCGAGATCTACGGAGTGTTCGTTCTGTCCTCGGCGATCGTTCTGTGGATCGAGTGGACGCTTGCCTCCTTTTTCTCGAGGGCGACGGTGAAGATGGTGAGCGATGCATCCGCACCGATGGACGTCGCCGGAACGCTGGTGAAATGGGAACTCGCAGTGGGAATCGCCGCGGGCATCGTCGTAGCGCTCGCGGCAGGTGGGATTGCCTCGATGCTCAACGAGCCGGCTCTCACGGGTCCCCTCCGTCTCCTTGCAGTCGACATCCCGATCTTCTCTCTCGGCCAGGCGCTTCGCAATGCGCAGGTGGGTATCGGCCGTTTCGACTACCGGGCTGCCGCGAGCGGCACGCGATCGATCGTCCGGCTCGCGCTGACCCTGCTCCTCATCCACCTCGGCTTCTCGCTCACTGGTGCACTTCTCGCAATGATCGGCGCGTCGATCGCAGAAGTCCTGGTCGCGTCGCGAGGTCTGAAGCTGAGCTGGAGACACGGCCCTGCCTCCCCTGCTTTCCGCCTCATTGCAGCGTACGCAGTTCCGACGTTTGTGTTTGCTGCAGCAGTCAGAATCTTCGACCGCATGGATCTGCTGATGTTGAAGGCCACGGGCGCCACAACGGCTGCGGCAGGACTGTATGGGGCGACGCTGACGGCAACCCGGATCCCGATGCTTCTCGCCGGGTCGGTGGCGCCGCTCATTCTTGCGACGATGACGATGCTGCTTCGTACGAAAGAAGTGGATGCCGCTCGGACGATGGCTCGCCAGAGCGTGAGGCTGACGCTGCTCTTTCTCCCCTTCGCGGCTATTGGCGCCGGCGCCTCCCCCGGACTCCTGAGACTCGCACTTGGGAGCGACTACAGCATCGGGCCATGGGTTCCGACGGCGCTGATCGCAGCGGCGGCAGCGATGTTTCTCCTGTCGGTCGGCGTGGCGATCCTGACGGCGGCGGGAAAGCCGGGAGTTACGTCGATCGTCGGTAGCGCAATGGTGCTCGCAGCGTTTCCTGCGCACCTGATGCTGATCCCGCGTTTCGGCGCGGAGGGTGCTTCAACCGTGACCGCCGTAACGGCGCTGATTGCAGCAGGAATTACTGCACGGGTGGCACTGCGTGAGATCGGGTCGACGTTTCCGTGGGCCAGTCTCGTCCGCTGTTCCGCGATCGCGCTTCCGGGATATCTGCTCGCCGTCCGGCTCGAGTCAGACGGACCCGTCGTAGTACTCACGGTGGGAGGACTGTCGCTACTTGCGCTGTTCGCTCTGTACCTGGTTCGCGAGATCGGACCTGCCGAGATGAAGCTCATGGCATCGCTCAAGCCGGGCTCGCGTGAGGCAGCGACGGCAGACGATTCTTCCGTAAGTTGAGACAGCAGGATCTAGCTGAGCAGTTCCATGATCTCGGCCATCGATGAGCGGGCCCTGAGATGGATCCGATCGCTCTGGTCGGATGATGTCAGCTTGATCACTTTGTTGTACTGTTCGACGGCGCGGCTGTAGTCGTGGAGGTGGCGGTGAAAGAGCTCACCCTTGCTCAGCTTGGCTTCGAGGTTCATAGGCTCTACTTCGAGAATCTTGTTGAGGAAGATCAGCGCCGAGTCGAACTTCTTCTCTTCCATCGCCATTCTGTAGCGGAGGCGATAGAGCGCGACCAGATCCTGATTCGATGGGTTGATCCAGGCGCCCGGCAGGTAGGTGAGAATGGCTGAAACCAGGCCACTCTTCGTCGGCGCGTTCGAACGCTTCACCCTTAGCATCGTCATCACACCCTCCCAACGTTCTCGAGACTGGAGATATCTTAAGTAAAGAAACCGGCAACGTCAAGATATTTACCATGTGAAGTCGGAGCGACCCATCCTCGCTTCCGCGAGCCCCACACCGGGAGTTTCATGGCCGCGTCCGGGCGTGTCGCTGCCACACCTCTTCTGCTACCATGCATGCAATGCGCTCGGCGGTCTATCCCGGCTCGTTCGATCCGATCACGAATGGTCACCTCGACCTCATCAGGCGCGGTACGCGCATCTTTGATCGCGTCATCATCGCCGTACTCGAAAACGAAGGGAAGGCGCCGCTCTTTTCCGTTGCCGAGCGGATGGAGCTCCTTCGTTCATCGACCGCCGATCTCGCCAGCGTCGAAATTCATGCCTTCTCCGGACTGCTCGTCGACTTCCTCCACCGCGTCGATGCCAAGGTTGTGGTGCGCGGCATCCGTGCCGTCTCCGACTACGAGTACGAATTTCAGATGGCGTTGATGAATCGCGAGTTGGCGCCCGACACGGAGACCATCTTCATGATGCCGGCCGTCGAGTACACCTACGTGTCCTCGCGACTCGTCAAGGAGGTGTTTCGTCTCGGGGGCGACATCAGCCGGCTCGTTCCACCTCCCGTGCTGGAGAAACTTCGCACGCGCGCTGCTGTTCCAAGCGAGGCCTGAGAGTCCGGTACTCCTCCTGTCACTCTCCGCGAGGATTCAACGATCCCCGGATGCTTTCCCCAACCACGTTGCACGCGACTACTGTCCCGAAAATAGCGAGTCCGGGAAAGAGTGCGAGCCACCAGGCGTGCCCCATGTAGTCGTCCGCCGCCGAGAGAATGCTTCCCCACGATGCGGTAGGCAGCGGAACGCCCAGTCCCAGAAACGAAAGAGCCGACTCGACCAGAATCGCAGAACCGACGCCGAAACTCGCGAGCACGATGACCGGAGCGATGGCGTTCGGCATCAGGTGCCTTCCGATGATCCGCCAGTCACGAGCGCCGCTGGCCCTGGCCGCCTGCGTGAATTCCATCTCCCGCAGCCGGAGAAACTCCCCCCGCACCAGCCTGGCCTCGGTAGTCCAGGACGTCAACCCTAGCGCGAGTATCAGGGTCATCACCGATGGCCGGAACAGCGCAATGAGCGCCAGAACCAGAAAAATAAATGGAAAACAGACGAGCACTTCGATCGATCGCGAGATGAGCCAGTCGAGCAGGCCGCCGTAGTAACCCGCCAGAGCACCGAGCAGACTTCCGAGGATGAGTGCGATGCCTGCGGCGGCGGCCCCGATCGCGAGTGATACCGCCGTTCCGTGAATCATTCTGGCCAGCACGTCCCGGCCCAGCTCGTCGGTGCCCATCGGGTGAGTCCGCGAGGGCCTTTCCAGACGCCGCTCGACCCGCACGGCATTCGGAGAATGCGCGACCGGTGCGGGGATCATGAACGCGTCTTCCGCCCGCTCGGTCAGCGGACCACCAGTGAGTGCAGGGAGCGACCAGCCACGCTCATCGTGCAACACGAGCGGCCTGTCGTTCGCGAGAAGATTTCTGCCCAGCGCAATGGCCACCATCAGGAGCAACCAGACCATCGCCAGCCTTCCTACCCAGCCACGACTCAGGGCTCCCGTCAGTGAACCGCCATGGCCCCAGACAGTCATGCCTCACGAGCTCCGAGTCGAACCCGTGGATCGACAATCGGATAAAGAGCGTCGGTGATCAGGTACGCCGTGAGCGTCATCACTGCCGTCACGACGGTCATCCCCATGACGACCGGATAGTCACGCGCAAGAACCGCCGTGTAGTACATGCGCCCCAGTCCGTCCCACGCGAACAGTGTCTCCACGATCACGCTTCCCGACAGGAGGAACGGCACCGACACGCCGAGGACCGTGACCAGCGGAATCAGGGCGTTGCGCAATGCGTGGGACAGAATCAGTCTCGTCTCCCCTATCCCTCTGGCCCGTGCAGCGACCAGATACTCGGATCCCATGACTTCCCGCATACTCGACCGCGCGAAGCGGGCAAAAAAAGCGAACTGACCGTAAGCGAGTGTCGTGACCGGGAGGATCAGATGCCAGATTCGATCAGCGAGCTTTTCCATTCCTGAAAGATCACCGTAGTTCCCCGAGGTCGCGCCGAGGAGTGGAAACCAGCCGAGGCGGACAGACAACAGGTCCATGAGCAACAGTGCCACCCAGTAGGTCGGAAGCGAGTAAAGCAGAAGAAAACTGACTCCTGAGATCCTGTCCAGCCAGTGGCCCGGCCGGGCAGCACCGAAAATGCCCGCGGGAAGCGCGAGCAACAGCGCGAGCAGGAGTGCCGCTCCATTGAGGACCAGCGTGTTCGGGAGTTTTTCCACGATACGGTCGCGAACCGGCCGCCGGTCAACGAACGAAGTGCCAAGGTCGAGTCTCGCGAGGTTGGCCAGCCAGTGTGCGTACTGGATCACGACCGGTCGATCAAGGCGGTGCGTCTTCCGGATCTGTTCGATCACCTCGGGAGGTGCCGACATCCCCCTGCCCGACTGCATCAGGTAATACGTGACCGGATCTCCCGGAACCGCGCGGATGAGAACGAAGACGGCTACCGTGATGCCGAAGAAGGTCAGCAGAGCGTACGCGAATCGTCTTCCGAGCCAGGCCGCCATCGCTCTCTATTGAGACGTTCCATCGCGAACCGGGGCGTCATGCCGTCGCATTGTTTCGGGAATCCACCACTCATCCTGACCGGGGTACCAGAGAAAGAGACCGAGTCCGTTCGACTCTCTGACACCCTGAATCCGCTTGTTGACTGCCCACTTGAGGGAAGGCTGAACAGTCCACGTGTATGGTTGATCCGTTGCGAGCAGGCGGTGGAGCTGGTGATAGAGGTCCACTCTTGCTGCAGGATCGAGCTCCTCTCGGGCCGCTTCCATCAGCCGGTCCGCCTCGGGGTTCGAGTAATAGACGATGTTCATCCCGTTGGGAGGGAACTGCGAAGAGTGGAAGTAGCTGAACGGATCTGGATCGAGATCGAGGCCCCATGCGAGAAAGGTGGCGTCGTAGTCGCCTTCCAGCGCGCGCGAAATCATCGTAGCGCCGTCGACTCTCACCAGCTCGAGCCGAACGCCGATCTTTGCGAGCGCGTCCTGAAAGATCTGCGCCTGAAGATTCGAGGTCTTGTTTCCGGACGAGAGCAGCACCTCGATCACGAACGGCTTTCCATCTTTGTCGAGAACTCCGTCGCCATCCGTATCCCGCCAGCCCAGCGCCGTGAGCAGCCCCGCGGCTGCCGCAGGATTGAACTGAATGGGTGGTACGTCGGGATCATAGGCCGTCTGGTCCGGAGTGAATGGACCGGTGATGATCCGGGCGGTGCCGAAGTAGACGTTGTTGATGATCGCGGAGCGGTTCAGGCACATCGACAACGCAGTCCGGACGCGGCTGTCTGAGAGGATCGGCCTGCGGGTGTTCCAGGCGATAAAGTTGTAGTCGAGTGAATAGAAGCGCCGGATGTCGATAGCGGAAATCACTTCCGGCCTGTTGCGCTCGAGCTGCCACTGATCCGAGGTCATCTTCGTCTCGTCGATGTCTCCCCGCTTGGCGGCATTCCAGGCCACGGCATCGTCCGGAATGATTCTGAAGACAATCCTCTGAATGAACGGTTTGGTCCGCCAGTAGTTCTCCCGTCGTTCGAGAATGATCTGCTGGCCCGGATCGCGTCTTGCCAGCACATAGGGGCCGCTTCCCACGACCGTGTCGTTGAAGTCTTTTTTGAAGTCTCCCTTCGAGTAATAGTGCTCAGGCAGGATGCCGATGTTGAACGCAGCGAGCTGCGAGGCACGCGCTCTGTCGAAGCCTATCTCGACCGTGTAGTCATCGATGACGCGGGTACGAAGTGGATCGAGGCCCACAAAGTACGAGGACAATTGTGCGGATTCGGTGGCCGGATCGGCAATCGTTCTGATTGTATAGACGACGTCGCTTGCACGCACGGGAGTTCCGTCGCTGAATGTTGCTCGGGGGTTCAGAAAGAAGATGTAGGAGCGCTGATCCTCTGAAACTTCCCATCGCTCCGCGATCCCCGGTGTGAGCTCCAGCCTCTCATTGACTTCGACGAGCCCGTCGTGGACAAGTGCGAGCACCTGTCTTTCCGGACCGGTACCGATCAATGCCATGTTGAGCGTATTGACATCGGCTTCCAGTCGCCGGACGAGAGTCCCCCCTTCCTGCGGCACCGAAGAGGCGGCGACGGCAACCGGACTTGCAGCCTCTCTCTCGCGGCGGCACCCCGAGATCTGGAGGAGAAGCAGGGACACCACGAAGCTGTACACGACCGCGGACTGCAACCGACTTCTCTGCCGTGCAGAACGGCTCATACACCCACCTTCGGTCATCGAGGAAGAGACTCGAAGCCATTATAGACATCGGGTGGCGAAAGGCATGAACGGGCATTGGGCGCCCGGGCGTGCCAGCTCATTTCAGCAGGAACTGCAGGCGAGTGGAATGCTGAATGGCGTCAGTTGCCCGTCGGCACCGAGTGCGTCGCGACGTTAAAGAAGCTATCGACCGCTCTGATCACGGCGAACCGGTTGCGAATCGATGCGGCGTCGATGCGAAACGTCTCTTCCAGGGAATCGGCGATCCCGTCATCAGGGACGAGTGGCAGCCACTTATCCGCGTCAACCGAATACTCCACCCTTCCGATTGGAGAAAGAGCATCGATCACCCGGATTCTGAGCCCGTCCGCCGTACGTTCCGTCGTAATCACGGGAGCCGTATTGTCGACGAGCAGTTCCACTCCCTCGCGGGTGTCGGTCAGCGCACCTTCCGGGTTACCGCGAATGTCGCTGACGATGAGCTTCAGTTCGTACTTGCCGTCTGGAAGCTGTGAGGTGTCGAAGTTCAGCTGGGTGTCGTCGATGTTCTCCCGCAGGCGAAGCCACTCAGAGGTCCCGGACCGGCGGAACTGAACGGTATAGCGGAGAGGATCGTTGTTGGCGTCGGAGGCCTTCCAGGTCACGGTGCGATAGCCCCGCCTGAAGTACCGTTTTCCGGGGGTGGCACGATCAGTGGGTTCGGTCAGGCTGGTGAAAATCCCATATTCGTCGGGATTGGTAGCTTCCACGACCTGCGGGGGGCCGGGGTAATTTCCACTGATGAAGACGACCCCGGGATCGGCGACGGCGAGTGATTCGATCACGGGAGCCACATTGCGATTCACGAACGCGATGGTCATCGAATCGAGCGACATGCGGGGATTCGGAGCTTCGCTTCGAACCTTCCACTGAAGGTATCTGGCCGAGGGCGCATTCACGGCACCCGTCGCGGCCAACACAGGGGCGGACCAGTCGCTCCAGGTCTGGTCGGGCGTAGCGGTGTTGCCGCTTCGGAACGACACGGAGACTTCGCGGGGGAGCATTCCGGTTCCGTCGAGCCTGTACTGTCCGAACGAGGAGAATCTGCCGGTGTCTCTTACGGTGGATCGAAACTCCCCCGGGGCCGTCCTGCCCGTGTCGATTCTATAAACTGCACCGCTGTTGGTCGTGGTGGCTATGATCGAATCGCGGTCGTTGTTGAACGATACGACCTGCTTTTCCGGCGTGCCGGCTACGAGCGCGAACTGACCATTGCGGAACTCATAGACGCGGCCCAGCGGGCCTGTTGCCATGTAGATTGCTCCATCGCCTTTGCCTGTCAACGCGTAGACAATCTCCCGATCGAACTTGCGGACCGGCTCGACGAAGCCGTCGCGCTCGATGCGATACAACTCGGCCCCGATCCCGCTCGCCGTACCTCCCGGAGTCGAAGCAGCGGTTGCCGCCGGATCCTCGAAGGAGATACTCACGGTCGCGGTTCCCCCACCCTCCTGAGTGCTCCGTTCGCCGGAGGAGCCCGATGTGGAACCGCCACGCGCAGCGGCGTCGGTCCTTGCGGGCGGGGTCGTCGGGAGCACGTTGCTGACTCCCGCTGCCCACGCAATTCCAGTGCTGGAGTCGTAATAGAGCGATGAGATCTCAGAATACAGTGAGTCATAGATTGCGCGGCCCCCACTGGAGGTGATTTCGTAGATTCGACCGTCGCCCGAGCCACCGACGAGCAGCCGGTCCGGCCCTGCATTCACCAGCGACCTGAGATGCGTTTCAGGTGCGTCGTACCACACCGTTCCCTCTCCCGCTCGTGTCACGCGATAGAGCTTGCCCTCCACGCCGGTTGCAACAGCAAATGAGCCATCCTGCAGCGAGGCCATGTCCCAGATGTATGCCTCCTGCGGGTCGAAGAATACCGATGCGACTCCGCTCGCAGGATTCACTCTGTAGATTTTTCCGTTGGGTGACGTCCCGACGAACAGCTGACCGTTGGCGAACGCAAGGCTGTACACCTCGGGTTCCGGTGCCGTGTAGAGAAGCGAGAGCTTCGAGCCCTCGAGCCGGTAGACCTTGCCTCCGTTGCCCGTACCGAGAAAACGGACGCCTCGGCCGTCGGTGGTCTGCGAGAGGACGAATGGATCATCTACGCTCGCCAGTTTCGTGACCAGAGGGCCGGGTTGCAGCTGGCCCCGGGCCGTGACAACGAACCCATCAACCTCGCCACTGAGCATCTCATCCGGAGTCGCGGTGCGCCAGAACTGAGGCGCAACCCCGAACAGAGGCGCGGAAATCAACAGAGCGGCAATCCCGTAGATCAATCGCATCGCACTCCTCGCGGGACGGGAGGATACCGGACAACTCCCGGCTTCGTCGCGTCGGCGTTTCGAATTTTCAGTTTGATTACAACCGCGGACGGATGTCGAGTCTAACCTGAAGTCCGCCGGTCACTACATAGTCCATCGCCCGGGAGAGGTGCGGCCGTGCGAAGTATCGAACCGGGGTAGTCGTCACATTGGAGGAGTCGGCTGTGACGACTGCCTGTAACGAAGGAGGCAACTCCGGCAGATATACCCCTCCTGTGACGAGGCCCTGCGAAGGCGCATACAGACCGAGAACCAGTTCGGTCGATGGCCTGAGTCTTTCGATGACCTCGATGAGCTGGTTCAGATTCCGCGGTGCAGGTGGAACCAGCATGAAATCGAGCTGGGTCAACGCCGAGCCGCTGCCGACGAACAGGTATGCCGGGCCGAGCTTCTGATTCTGAGGGATCTGGAGATCGAACAGCTGTTCGAACTCAGGCCCGCGATAAGGCCGGAGCATCGCGCGTACCTTCACTACGTCCCCGGGGTTGATCTGGCCGTTCTCAGTAGGGATTACCGATGCCTCGGTGATCGTGGCAATCCTGAGCTCATCGTCATGCCGCAGACGGATCTTCACGTCATTGATTGTCGCGTGCTGGAATTCGTTCGAAAGCAGAAAAGAGGAAACAATCGCCAGATAGCTCGGAATGGCTTCGCGCGCCCTTCCGCCGGACCAGCCTTCTCGCAGAACGATCGGCGGGTAGCCGTCGATGGAAATCTCGGAATCGAGCACGATCGTTCTCTCGCCGGCGGAGCGCTGCGTGCCAGCCACGACGCTGTCGACTGCCATCGCGATGAGTAGCGGTGCAAGTTGCGGATGCCGCACGACTTTCAGGTTGTAGGTCTTCGAGCCTTTGACTCCGTCGAGCGTCAGCTGCACGGGAATCATCGCCGCTTCAACGCCGGTGGTTCCCCGGATCCCTGCGGAACGGTCCTGTTGAAGAGTTCCCACGATCTGACCGGCGTTCGCCATTTTGAAGGAGCGCGCGACGTTCGGCAGCACGGTCACCACTTCCGACTTCGCCATCGGAAAGCTGATCTCTCCCATGTCGAGGAACGGGTGCCCGAATGCGTAGACCTGATCGCCGTCGATGTGGGTCACCGTCCCGGTCGAGGCGATAGAAAAGTCGCCGGTAACGAGAACTCCCGCGATCGAATCTCCAGGCTGGAACGAGGTCACAGGTCCGACAGCCGCCGCGCCGCCGCTCGAAGTTCCACTCGGAACGGGCAGGAAACCCCGCGCTTCGAAAAACTTTCCGAAACGATCGATGGTCTCGCTCGAAAAGTTGGAAAATGAGATGGGAATTGCGATAGGGAGTGCACCGGAACCGGCCCCACTCGGAGCCGGCATGAGACCGCCAAGCATCTTCGCGAACAATTCGTCCGACTTGCCCTCGACCATCCCCGAAACGAAATCATTCGCGCTCATCTGCGGGGCGAGCGCCATGCCCGAGGCTTGCGTGGTGCCAATGCGCAACATCTCTTCGATCGGCGTGATACCGGCAATCGGGTCTTTCGCGAACTGCCACGAATAGGCAAGAGCTCCGATGACTTTGCCGTCGACGTAGATCGGCGAACCACTCATGCCCGCGATGATCCCGCTGTTGCGGATGATCGGGTGATCCACTCTGGCGAGAATGAGGTTCTGGTCCGGTCCGATATTCTTCAGCACGCCCAGGACCTCGATGTCGAACCGTTCGCTGGTTTCCCCTTCGAAAACGGTGACCCCGTAGCCCTTCATCCCTTTGGTGATCTGGTCGAGAGGCAGGATCTCGCCTGCGGCGGCCGTCGGAGGGAGAACCAGCCAGACCGACAGCAGAAGAATCGCGGAGGACAACAGAGATCGTTTGAGCACAGGAACTCCAGCCGGTTTTTTCACGCCTCCCGAAACAAGGGCAGACCGCGGGACATTTCGAGGAAGCCCGCCGGCCTTGCCCGAAGGTCGATCCGGAGAGACGTCCCCTGCCTTGTACTGTCTGATCCTTCCCTTTGGTATGCTGCTGGCACTCTGCCACACCACCACGGATTGAGGAGCTCCCGGCAACTTTGAAAGCGACAGGAACGGTCATGGCCATCGGAGGCGCGGAGGACAAGATCAAGGGCCGCGCTCTCCTGACCGAATTCGTCCGCCTTGCGGGAGCCGAGGACGCCCGGATCGTCATCATTCCGTCGGCTTCCACGATCCCGAAGGAGCGTGGTGAGCTTTACACCGGGATCTTCAGTGAGATCGGAGCGGGAAGCGTCCAGATCCTGCAGCTCGCGACGCGCCAGCAGGCAAACTCTTCCAGAAGTGCTCGGATCGTCGCAGACGCAACCGCGGTGTTCGTCACCGGAGGAATTCAGCTGCGGCTCATCTCGCTGCTGGGCGGCACCGCCATCGCCGCCGCGATTCATGAGCTGGTCGCATCGGGCGGGGTCTACTGCGGGACGAGCGCCGGGGCTGCTGCCATTTCTTCTCATATGATCGTGACGGGACGGCAAGGTATGAAGATTCGCCGGGGCATGGTGGATCTCGCTCCCGGACTGGGGCTTATCTCACATGCGATTGTCGATCAGCATTTCTCGCAGCGGGGCCGGTTGGGGCGACTGATCGCCGCCATAGGGATGAATCCCCAGTTTCTCGGAATCGGGATCGATGAAGATACGGCCGCTGTCTTTCATGCGGACGCAACGATGGAGGTGCACGGCACCGGACAGGTCGTCGTCGTCGACGCCTCCGGGGTTACGAGCACCGACGTTCACAGCGTTTCCAAGACCCGGCCTTTCATGATGTCTCCCCTGCAGCTTCACCTGCTGAATGAAGGAAGCCGCTTTGAATTCACCAGGCGACGGATCGTCGCTCCCCGCAAGTCGGCGGTGGTGCAGAGAAAGGCCCGCGCTTGACCAGGATCCGCGTGCTCGAGCGGTTCGCGCTGATGGGGCCGAATCTTTACGCTTCCGCTCCGTGTGTTCAGTGGAAGATCGATCTCGGTGAAATGGAGAAGCGGCCATCGAGTGAGGTGGAGGGTTTCCCGGAGAACCTGGAGCGCCTTCTGCCTTCGCTGGTGGAACACCGATGCTCAGAAGGCCACCCTGGTGGCTTTCTCGTCCGCCTCGCGGAGGGAACGTGGATGGGCCACGTCATGGAGCATATCGCTCTCGAGCTGCAGGTCATCGCTGGCGCCGACGTCGGCTTCGGTCGAACGCGGTCGACGACAACTCACGGGGTATACACCGTGGTCTACGAGTGTGAAGAGCGTGAGACAGGAATCGAAGCGGGCCGGCTGGCACTCGAGATACTGGAAGCGCTCATCGGCGGTGAGTCCTATTCGATCGATGAAGCGATCTCGGGCCTGCGGGAATTGCGGCAACGAAAGACGCTCGGCCCCTCGACTGGTTCCATCGTTCAGGCAGCAGCGCGACGCGACATCCCGCACATCCGACTGGATGATCGGAGCCTCGTCCAGCTCGGCTGGGGATCCAACTCCAGGAAGATTCAGGCGACGACATCTTCGAACACCCGCTACCTCGCCGTGGAGATTGCGGGCGACAAGGATTTGACCAAGAGTCTCCTCGGCTTTCATGGCGTCCCGGTACCGCGAGGCAAGATCGCCCGTTCGATCGAGCAGGCCATAGAGGTGGCTCGCTCGATCGGCTGGCCCGTGGTCGTCAAACCTCTCGATGCCTCGCATGGCCGCGGGATCATCACTGACGTCCGTACCGAAGAAGATCTCCGGAAGGCATTCGACGAGGCACGACAGTTCCGCTCGACTGTCATCGTCGAGCGATTCATCAAGGGAAACGACTACCGGCTTCTCGTCGTAAACTACAAGCTCGTCGCGGCTGCTCAGCGCATTCCCGCCCGTGTCATCGGGGATGGGGAGCATTCGATTCGGGAGCTCGTCGAGATCGAGAACAGGGACCCACGCCGGGGCATCGGACATCAGAAAATCCTGACCCGCATCAGTATCGATGAGATGACCGAGCACCTTCTGGCGTTGCGCGGAATGACCGCCGATTCCATTCCTGGATCGGGGGAACGCGTATACCTGAAGACCACGGCAAACCTTTCAACGGGAGGCTTCGCGGTCGACGTGACCGACAAGATCCATCCGGCGAACGTTCACCTTGCGGAGCGGATCGCGAAGCTCGTAGAGCTCGACATCGCCGGGATCGATGTCGTCTCTCCCTCCATCGAACATCCGATCGGGGACGTTGGCGGAGGCATCGTCGAGGTGAACGCTGCGCCCGGCTTCAGGATGCACGTGGCCCCGACCGAAGGGAAATCGCGCCCTGTTGCGGATGCTGTCATCAATATGCTCTTTCCGCCGGGCTCGGGAGGCCGTATCCCGGTCATCGCAGTGACCGGGACGAACGGTAAGACCACCACCGCGCGTCTGTGTGCGCACATTGCCAAACAGTCCGGGCACAATGTGGGCCTGACGACCACCGAGGGGATCTACGTCAACAATGAGCTGATCGTGAAGGGTGATTGCTCCGGCCCTGATTCGGCCCGTGTCGTGCTTCGCGATCCGTCGGTCACGTACGCGGTGCTCGAAACTGCGCGCGGCGGAATGCTCCGTTCCGGCCTGGCGTACGACTGGTCGGATGTGGCAATCGTCACCAACGTGGCTGCCGATCATCTGGGCTTGCGTGACATCGAGACTCTGGAAGATCTTGCGCGGGTCAAGGCGATTCCGGTCGAGCGTGTTCGACCCGATGGATATGCAGTGCTGAATGCCGAAGACGCTCTCATGCCGGAGATTCGTGAACGGGCCGAGTGCAGGATCGCGCTCTTTTCACTCGAACCGCAGCTTCCCGTCTTCAGAA
Source organism: Thermoanaerobaculia bacterium (assembly GCA_041748075.1). Taxonomy (GTDB): domain Bacteria; phylum Acidobacteriota; class Thermoanaerobaculia; order Gp7-AA8; family Gp7-AA8; genus JBGSYJ01. The sequence goes on along the minus strand of JBGTDX010000105.1, from coordinate 184,024 downwards.
AACATGTCGACGCGGGAGGTGTCGGCGCAACGGTGGAGAACGGACACATCGTTCTCTGGTCCAACGGAGTCCGAGTCGAGCTCGCCGACCTGTCCCGCGTACCGCTCACCTTTGGAGGTCGCGCCCGATTCAACGTCGCGAATACGCTCGCCGCCGTAGCTGCCTCGCATGGTGCAGGAATCGACATCGAAGACATCGGCATCGCGATCCAGACGTTCTTCCCGTCCATCGCTCAGACGCCGGGCCGGATGAATGTCTTCGAGATCCGGGATTTCCACGTCGTCCTCGATTACGCGCACAACCCCGACGGGTTTCGGGCAGTCGCGGAGTTCGCTGCGGCATCCCGCAAAGCGCGTCTGATAGCGATCGTCGGAATTCCGGGAGACCGTCGTGATGAGGACATACGACAGGCTGCCGCTGTTGCGGCCGAGTCATTCGACCTCGTCGTGATCCGTGAAGACTTCAAACGACGTGGCCGCGAGCGCGGAGCGGTCTCGCAGCTGATTCACAAGGCGATGCTCGAGGCCGGGTTTCCCGAGGAGAAGCTCCGGGTATGTCCCGAGGAGATCGACGCCGTGCAGCTGGCACTCGACATCGCGGAACGCGACGATCTGGTGCTCTACTTCGCCGACGATGTCGACATCGCGATCCGAATGCTCGACGAATACCGCCAGGGGGGCGACGTGTCTGCCGCCTGGGCGAACCCGCCGAAAAGTGGCTAGCCTTCACTTCCTCTGTTCCGGTTGCGACTGGCGTCTGGAATGCCGCCCGGGCGAGCCTTCGCCTGTCGTCTGCGAGAACTGTTCGACCGCGAACGAGGCAACAGCTCCGCCCGCAAAAGAATTGATCGAGCGATGCGGCGCATGCGGAGAGCTCGAGCTCTACGTTCAAAAAGATTTCAACCGGGCCACCGGAGTGACTCTCGTCGTCATCGGAGCCATTTTCGTTCCGTGGACTTGGGGGCTCAGCCTGCTCGCCGTAACGATCGTTGACTTTGCGCTGTATTACTACCTCAGCGACGTGACGGTCTGCTATGAATGCCGGGCCGTACATCGCAGCTATCCCAACAATCCGGAGCACAAACCATTCGACCTCGCGGTCCACGACCGTCACGTCTATGGTGAAGCCCCTCCGGGTGCGGAGGAGAAAGGGTGAAGAGTGAAGGGTGAAGGGTGAAAACCGCCCGGCCGGGGTAGGGGCTTCATCCTTCATCCTTCATCCTTCATCCTTCATCCTTCATCCTTCATCCTTTCTCATAGCGGGATTCGTTCGAGGACCGAGAGCCACGTCCCGAGCACTTCCCCGATGATGACCGCTACCACGGCTACATAGAGAATCCCTGTTGCCGCCATCGTCGAGCGGATCTTTACCGTTCCCCAGATCATCGGATACAGCGCCAAAGGTCCGATGAGGCCCCAGCCGACGCGCATCCAGAAGAAGATGCCCTGTCCAATCATGACGCGATAGAGTGGGCTTCCGTACTCGAGACCGCCGGGCGATAGATGCAGCAGCACGCCGGCCACGATCAGAATCTTCGCGATCGTCGCAATCAGAATCGCCCTGCTCAGCCGCATGAGCGGTTCGATTGGCATGCCGCGAACGACCAGGTACCAGTGTCCGAGCAACATGGCGAGCATGACGCTTCCTGTGAGTGCACTCGAAGTCAGTGCGCCAGCGATGCTCCACCAGAGTGCCGGGGCATCCACCGCGAGGTGGTACGCGTACACGGTGACGGCGACAAGAACCAGGTCCGCTGTGATGGCTGCGAGGCGATAAATGAAACGACGTGGATATCGTAAAACTGTCAGCAGGAAGGCAAGCGCCAGCATGGCGACAACGTCATTGAGGGCTAGAGTCCGGGCTCCAGCAAGTATGTGCGCCACGGCGGCGCACACAAGGAAAGCCAGGGACAGAACCAGAATCAACCGGTAAAACTTCGGACCCGCGTTGCGCCGGCCGACCAGGGGCAGCAGAAGACACATACCGGTCGTCAGCTCGAGCAGAAAGAGTGCGAGGATCAGAGCCGGCCATCCTCTACCGCGGCGCGATTCATACGGAGCTCAGGCGGCATTCGCCCGCGAGGATACCCTCGCAGCGCCGCTGATGCCACCATGGTCGCGCTCCGAGCCGATCGGAATGAAACGACGGCTCGTGGCGATCAGGCCGCCGCGGCAAGGTCCGCGGTCTGTCCAAAGATCTCGAGTGCCTTGTTCAGGATGAGATCTTCATCCGGCTCGGGCTCGGCTGGATCCCGCAGGGCCAGAGAGGACATATCGACCGCGTTGTCGGGGCGGATCCCTTCCGTCCGGATCGGCTTCAGATCCGGGGTCGTGTAGTGACCGATTGTCACGTTCAGACCGCCGCCGCTCGGCAGAGGGACGAACTTCTGAAACACGCCTTTACCGAAAGTGCTAGAGCCCGTGAGGCTGCCGCGCTTGTTTCCGTGAATCGCGGCCGCGAAGATCTCACCTCCGAGCGCGGTCGTGCTATCGGTCAGCACCTGAACCTGGCCTTCGAACGAGACGTTGGAGTCGGCCTCCCATCGCTGAGGATCGACCCTGCGTCCCTGCAGGGATGTGATCAGACCGCTGGAGAGCAACGCATCCGCAGCCTGGATCGCTTCCTCGACGGAACCTCCTGCATTACCGCGCAGATCGATGATGAGCTTCTCCCGTCCGGCCGCTTCAGCTTTCGCAATCTCCTCTGCGAATTTGGCTGCAACACCCTCGCTGAACCAGGGAACTTTGATGTAGGCAACGTCGCCGTATGTACGCAAGGAAGGGTTTTTCGCTTCATACTTGCTGCGGGTCACCGTGATGACCTCGCGCTTGCTCATCCCTCCCCGCAGAATTCCGAGGTCCAGAGTCTTGCCGGGTCCGCTCTGAATCGCGGACCGGATCTGCCAGATCGCGAGCTTCTGCGTCGGCTGGCCATTGACTGACTCGACGAAGTCGCCAGAGGCGACGCCTGCGACATCGGCTGCGGAGCCCTCGAGCACCGAGATGACGTATCCGTAGCCATACCGTTTGGTCATGACCATTCCGACGAGGTTCGTATCATCGTCCTGATAGTTCTCGTACTGAGCCATCTGCCCGGGTGGAACGTAGTAGCTGAACTCGTCCACGGCATCGGTGACGCCAGCGAAAGCACCGTCGACGAGTTGCTCCGAGGGCACGGCATCCACGTAGTTGCTTCTCACGAGCGAGAAGACCTCGGTGAAGATACTCAGGTAGCGGTACAGGCTGCCCTTCGGACTCTGCTGCCCGAATACGGCAGCGGACACGAGCGTCAGCATGATCGCGGCGGAAATCGCCAGAAACGTCATCTTTCGATTGGTCATTGTCTTTAGGTCCTCACCGCAACCATGTTCGTGGGTCGACTGGCTTGTTATCCTGTCTGATCTCGAAATAAAGGTAACCGGAATCCCCGTCCTCGTTGTATCCCACGTTCGCGACTACCTGCCGGGGCGCGACCCGATCCCCCACGGTCACCCGTGGGCTCTGCGCATTGCCGTACAGAGAAAATATCCTGTTGCCGTGATCGACGATAACGAGATTGCCATACCCTTTGAACCACTGAGAAAATAAAACTGTTCCCTCGAAGACCGCCCGCACCTCGGTTCCCGGAGCCGCTTCGATCTTAAGCCCGTTGCTGACGGTGATTGTTGCAAACTTCGGGTTACGTTGTCTGCCGAATCGCTCGATGACCTTTCCCTCGACCGGCCAGGTCAGAGCGCCCTGAAACTGTTCGATTTGCGCGCCTCCAAGCTCTTCTGGAGACTTTCGGCCGTAAAGAAGGGCGAACAGGTTCTCCAGTCGCCTAGCTTTCTCTTCCAGCTCGCTCAGTTTCCGGACCGTTGTCGACTCCTCCGACTGAAGTCGCGCCAGCATGGCCTCCATACGCGCCCGCGTCTCTGAGAGCGTACGATGTCTTTCTGCGACGAGCTTCTTCACCGCGTCCAGACGAACGCGCTGCTCGGCGAGCCTGGCCTGTTCAATACCGAGGCGCTCTCGAGTCGCCTGAAAGTCGGATACGGCACGGGCATCCCTGCCGACGATGAAAGCCAGCATCGAGGCCGCACGGATAGGGTCCTCCCGGTCATCCATTGAGAGGAACATCTGTACATACGTGAGCGGACCGGCCCGGTAGAGCGCGGCAAGCCGCCGGGACAGCGTCACTTTCTGAGTCGCAATCCGCGCGGTCAGGCTCTCGATGTCGCGCTCGAGGGAAACGCTCTGAGACTCGAGCTGCTGCTGGGCGGCCGCTGCGATCTCGAGCTCCCTTGTCTGGATTGCGACCTCGAGATCCACGGCCTGCACCTCCACCTCGGCGGTTCGTGCTCGCGTCGCGAGTTGATTGAGTGTCGTCCGAAGGCGCGAGATTTCGCCCCGTATCCGATCGAGGTCTCGGTCGCGAGGCTCGGCAGGAGCGGCCGGGAGTCCCGCGGCAAAAAGGAGAGTCAGGACGGCACAAAAAACGCGTCTCGCCGCCGATCGATTCGCGAAGCGAATGACACTGTGATACGTCCCCATCGCTCGATGCGTCTGCATCGTTCCCGCTCTCCCCGTCCTTCAGCCCGTCTTGTCTTCCGCCTGCTGTTCGCGGCCGACCTCGAGTGCCCGTCTGGCAGCCTGTTGCTGCGCCTCTTTTTTCGACGACCCCTCTCCTCGGGCGACTGGCTCGCCGGAGATCTTCACTTCGACGACAAAGCGCTTGTGATGATCGGGCCCGATCTCGCCCACCACCGAATATTCGGGAAGGGCCAGACCACTCCCCTGTGCGAGCTCCTGCAGCGCCGTCTTGTAGTCGTGAAACTGCAGGTCGTTTGCGTCGATCGCTTCGAGGTCGGCGACGAAACAACGCTCGATGAATCCCCTTGCAGCCTCGACTCCTCCGTCCAGGTAGACAGCGGCGATGACAGCTTCGAAGAGATTGGCAAGAAGGGAGTCTTTCTTCCGGCCGCCCGACTTCTCTTCTCCGACTCCGAGGAACAGAACTTCGCCCATCCCGTAATCGCGCGCCTTCCTGGCAAGGCTTGCCGCACTGACGAGCCAGGCCTTCATCTTCGACAGAGCGCCCTCGTCCATTTCGGGGAATCGGTGAAAGAGAAGGTCGCCGATGATGAAGCCGAGAACCGAGTCGCCGAGAAACTCGTAGGTCTCGTTGTCCACGGATGCATCCGCCCGTGATTCGTGAGCGAACGACTTGTGAGTCAGGGCGCGCCGGAGAAGCTCGTGCTGGGAGAAGCGGTAGCTGAGCCGCTCCTCGAACGCCTGAAGGTCAGTTTCAGAAACAGTCACCGAAGTCGAGTATAACCCGCCCGGAATAGCTGCCCGTTCCAGGCCATCAGACACAAAGCGAGCAGGTCAGCGTCGGTGCAAGCCTTTCCGACTCCTGTCGAACGCGGGTGGTCTGCTCGGCTAGTCGATGACCACCGAGGCGAGCGCGGGATCCGGATCCGGATGCCTGATTTTCATTCCTTTGAGTGTCTCCACAACGATCGAGGCGATCACATAGCTGCGATACCACTTCAGGTTCGACGGAATGACGTACCACGGCGCACTCTCGGTGCTCGTCTTCGACAGTGCCGCCTCGTAGGCCTTCGTGTAGGCGTCCCAGTGAGCGCGCTCGGCAACGTCCTGCATCTTGAATTTCCACTGCTTGTCGGGTTCCGCCAGGCGTGCCTGAAGCCGCTCTTTCTGTTCGTCCCGGTCAATATGGAGAAAAAACTTGAGGATCCTGGTGTTCGTGTCGGTTAGCAATTTTTCGAAATCGACGATCTGCTGATACCTGGTCTTCCAGATCCTTTTCGGGACGAGACTGTGAACCCTGACGACCAGCACGTCCTCGTAGTGACTGCGGTTGAAGATGACGATCTCCCCTCTGGCGGGCACCTTCTGATGGACGCGCCAGAGGAAATCGCGGCTCAACTCCTCATCGGTCGGCTTTTTGAAAGGCGCGACTTTCACACCGGATGGATTGACCCCATCGAACACCAGACGAATGGTGCCATCCTTTCCAGCTGTATCCATTCCCTGGAGGATGATCAGAAGCTTCTGCTTCGATTCTGCGTAGAGGACTTCCTGCAGTTCCTCGAGCTCATCGACTAGCTCGAGAGTCCGAATTGCGGCATCCTCTTTCGATCCCTCGAAGAGTGCGCGATCGTTCGGATCCCGCTTTGTCAGCTTCACACGCTTGCCGGGCTTGACGCGATATCGGTCGAAGTTCATCAGGCAAGCATACCCTTTGGCCCGCCCACCCGCCCGGTTCTGGGTTCTGGGTTCTGGGACCCGCCGCCCCTTCGTAACGGGGAGGGGGGACCCAGAACCCAGAACCGTGCGGGGGGTTGGGCGGTCACAACTCACAACCGGCCGGGCGAGGGAAAATGGTGCCCAGGGACGGAATTGAACCGCCGACACGCGGATTTTCAGTCCGCTGCTCTACCAACTGAGCTACCTGGGCGAGAGTGACCGCTTTGGTCTCGGGCGAGACGCGACAAGATAGCGGACTACTTTTCTGGAGTCAACGCTTTGACTCTATACCCGCAAGGCCGCAGAACCGGTGGCGCGCGTGCGAAATTTCGCCCCTTTCACCTTCGGATGGCGCGCTTGACCTCGCCCGCTTTCGACTGTACATTGCCTGTGCCGTTCCGGGTTTGCCCGGTGGCGGCTTGCCAGCCTAATCCTCGACGTCGGGGAGCGGGGGACCCAGTTAGCGGCGGCTTGCCACCGTCCGGGGTGAATCGGGCCAAAAGCCCGTAGGGCATCCAGCCCGAATCCGACAGCTAACCTCGCCGGCGGCACGGAAGGGCAAGCCCTCAAACGCCACGAATCATTCGTGGCGTTTGTATTTTGGGGACATCCTCAAGCGCCACGATCCCGTACCATCTTCGCCAGCTCCTGCAGGTGGCTCGCTCCCCTGCCGAGCGGCGCAATCGCGTCGAGCGACGTATCGATGAGCTCGGCGGTCAGTTCGCGCGCGCCCTCGACGCCTGCAAGTTTCACAAAGGTCAGCTTGCCCTGATCCTTCCCCACATCCTTGCCGAGAGTTTCCGCCGACGCGGTCACGTCGAGGATGTCGTCGGTGATCTGAAAGGCCAGCCCGAGGTTCTTCGCGTAGGAAGCGAGCGCCTCGAGCGCGACTTCGTTGGTGTTTGCCAGCATGCCTCCCGCCACCGCCGCCGCGACAAAAAGTGCGCCGGTCTTTCTCGAGTGGATGTACTCGAGCGTGGCGAAGTCGAGTCTTTCTGTTTCACTGTGTAGATCGACAGCTTCGCCTCCGATAGTCCCGTCCCAGCCAACCGCTTCGGTAACCCGCTCGATCATCGTTGCCAGAGGCCAGCGGCGAGGTTTCAGTATCGAGTGGTTGCGGGCGATCAGGGCGTACGATTCGTTCAGCAGGGCCAAGGCCGAGAGGATCGCCAGGTCTTCGCCGACGCGCCTGTGGAGCGTCCGTTCCCCACGCCGCATCGTGGCATCGTCCAGCGCGGGCAGATCATCGATGATCAGAGAGCAGGTGTGAATCAACTCGAACGCGCATGCTGCGTCCAGGAGCTTTTCGGATCGTGCGCCCAGCGCCTCACCGGCCGCGATCAGAAGCGTCCCCCGCACGCGCTTGCCCGGCGAGACGATTGCAGATTCCAGAGCCAGGGCAAGGGTGGACGGCGCGACCGCGCGGCGGGCAAGGCCGGCGAGATGATCGTCAATCGATTTACGTCGTGCGCCGAAGTAATCGTTCAAAGGGCTGGCCTGACCGCACACGTCCCGGACAATACGGCGAAGCTCAGATCGCTTGCCGCGCTTGTACCATCTACTCTCTACTGTGTACTGTCTACTCCCCTCCGTATGTTAGCATCCGCTTAGTGGTCAACAGGCCTGAGCCCATGGGACAGGGATGGTGGGTCGTCCCCCTTGTGACGACACTTCTGTTTGCGGCGGTCGTCGCGTTCATCGTCCAGCCCGGCGAAGCAGGTTTCTGGATCATCCTGATCGCGGGCGCGGCCGCCGTATTCGTTCCTTCGTTTCTCGGCAGGCGGACCGAACGGGGCGCTCCGGGAGTCGACGCTCCCGTCGATCTGCTCCACAAGATCACAGCAGGCGATCTGACATTCACCGATCGCCAGATCTCATCCGCTGCCGGCGCTCCGGAGATGGCCTCGGCGGTCCGAGCCTTGCTGTTGAGCCTCGAGCGCACGATTCGCCGCTTCTCTCAGCTCGCCACGGACGTTCATGCGGTGAGCGAGCAGGTCAGCAATCGCTCGCGCACTCTGGCCAGGAGTGCCGCGACTCAGTTGCGCTCGACGGAAGCGACCACTGCGTCCGTGAGTCAGATCGACCAATCGATCAACGCGGTCCAGAAGAGCATCGAAGACCTATCCCAGAATGCCGAGGAGACGTCGGCATCGATCCTGGAAATGGCGGCCAGCATCGAAGAAGTCGGACGCATTGCCGACACGCTCTCGGAGTTCGTCGAGCAGACCGCGGCGGCGATCGAGGAGATGATCGCTTCAATTCACGAGGTGGCGAGCAATACGGAGAGCTTCTCGTCGTTTGCTGTCCAGACGGCGACGACGATGGTCGAGATGAACTCGATCACCGCCGAGATCGGACGCTCGGCGCAGAACTCCTCCGAGCTCGCGCGCCTGGTCGAGGGTTCCGCCACGGAAGGCCGCGACGCCGTCCTCGGAACTGTGCAGGGGATGCAGAAGATCAAGGCGTCGGTGGAAGAGGCGCAGACGTCGCTCAATACACTCGGTGAACGCTCCGAGGAAATTGGCGAGATCATCCGGGTGATCGACGACATCGCGCGTCAGACCAATCTGCTCGCTCTGAACGCCGCGATCATCGCAGCGCAGGCAGGCGACCGCGGCCGCGGATTCGCCGTCGTCGCCGACGAGATCCGCGACCTCTCCGAGAGAACCTCGGTCTCCACCGACGAGATCCGAACCATCATTCAGAATGTGCAGCGAGGCGTGAATCAGGCTGCGGGACAGATGACGCTCAGCACCGAGCGCGTGGGCGACGGCGTCGAGCTCACCGCCCGAGCAGAGCAACTGCTCGACAAGATCCTCGAGCTGACAGCCCGATCCCGTGAGTCGATCTCCGAGATCGCGAAAGCAACCGAGGAGCAGGGCCGGGGTAGCCAGACTGCCACGGCCGCGATTGAGGAAGTCACGCGCATGGTGCAGCAGACTGCCGCCGCTACACAGCAGCAGTCTCAGACCTCCGCAACGATCGGTGAACAGGCAAGCCGTGTGCGCGACTACACCAAGCACCTCAAACGCGCGATGAACGAACAAGCCACAGGAAGCAGATCGATCAGCCAGGCGATGGAAAACATCATGTCGAATGTGGCGACCGTCGCAGAGTCGACCGCGGTTCTCGCAAGCGAGAGCGCGGCGATCGTGACCTCCATGGAAGCCATTCAGCAGGGCACGCGCGAGAGCAACTTCAGCGTTTCGGATCTCAACCAGATGGCCGGAACGCTGCGCCACGAGTCGTCTCTGCTTTCACAGGAGCTTCAGAAGTTCAAGCTCCCCGCAGCGACAGCCGGCGGACGACTCACCACCGCGGTTGTTCTTCCAACGAGGCTCACCTTCGATCCCGCCTTCTGCCAGTTCATGGCCCTCGGATATCTCAACAAACCTGTTCACGAGAATCTCGTCCAGTTCGGCGAAGGCGCCGAGCTGATGCCGGGCCTCGCAGCATCCTGGGAAGTGCTCGAGCAGGGGACGCTCTACCGGTTTCATCTGCGTCCGAATGCCTCGTTTCACAATGGCCGCGCGGTTACCGCCGACGACGTTCGCGACAGCTTTCTCCGCCTGATGTCTCCTCAGTTGGATTCACCTGGACAGTGGATTCTTCGCGACATCCTCGGAGCCGAGGACGTCATCGGGGGCCGTGCGAGCACTTGTGAGGGACTTAGGGTCGTCGATGATCACACGGTCGAGATCACACTCCGGGCTCCTCTGGCCTTCTTCCTTCTTCTCCTCTCGCTTCCGGAAGCCGGAATTCTTCCTGTCGAGGAAACTCGAGACGAAGACCGCTTCCGCTCCCATGCAGTCGGTGCCGGGCCATTCATGATCGAAGAAGCGCGGGAAGATCAAATCGTCAGGCTGCGCAGAAACCCGCACTATTACCTGCCGAAAACGCCTCATCTCGAAGAGCTCGATTTCAGGCTGGACCTCAAGACTTCAAAGGATGTAGCCGACGCATTCCTTCGAGGCGAGCTCGATTTGGCTTCGGGCATCCCGCTCAAGGTCGCGGACGAACTGAGAAGGGACCAGAGGTTCGCTCCGTTTCTGCTCGACACCGTCCAGATGCACACCTCGTACGTCAGCTATGACTCTTCGACCGCTCCGTTCAATGACCGCACGGTCCGTCAGGCGGTCAGCTACGCCATCAACAGGCAGCAGCTCAACGAACAGATTTTCTCCGGACTGGGAGTCATCGCCCAGTCCGTGCTTCCGCCCGGACTGCTCGGTTACGATCCCGGCCTCCGAGGCTACAGCTATGATCCCGAGAAGGCCAGGTCCCTACTGCGGCAGGCGGGGCATGCGAACGGCTTCAAGATGGAGTACTGGACCTGGGACACGGACGAGTTCTACAACTCCGGACAGATCCCGCTGATCATCGAGGACCTGGCTGCGGTCGGAATCCGCGTCGAGGTCTCGCAACACTCGGTCGCAGACGCGAGGGAACACATCAAGACGCCAGGACACAACTCCCTGTTCGCCGGCAACTGGTACGCTGATTTTCCGGATGCCGACAATTTCTTCTACATGTTCTTCCACACGGAATCCCGCTCGATCTGGGGCATGAACTACAAGAGCGACGAGATCGACGCGCAGATCCAGGAAGCGCGCCAGACCAACGATATCGAGCAGCGGACGAAGATCTATCAGCAGCTCAACCGGATAAGCATGGAAGAGGCTCCGATGGTCTACCTCTTCCACGACCGCTTCTTTCTGATTCACAAACCCGACGTTCGGGGCGTCCGCACGTATCTTGTTCCCCCACCCGTGCGCTTCCACGACGTCTGGATGGAAAAGTAATGCGGACCATGGGGACCTGACCTGACGTACTCGCCGTCGGGACGTAATTTTCCAGACCCGGAACGGGGACCCCTGTAAACGAAATGCCCTTCCTGCCCGTCACATACAATAGTGAACGTGGTGACGTTGCGATTGGAACCATCTGCCCAGGAGCCCTCGGACAGCGAGTTGATCGCTTCGACCCTTGCGGGCGATGAGGCGGCGTTTGGCGCGCTCGTGGCGCGATTTCAGAAGAAGATCTTCCGGGTAGCCTTTGCCATCGTTCGCGACGAAATGGAGGCAGACCTGGTGACCCAGGACACCTTCGTACAGGGGTACATGCATCTCGCGCGGTTCGAGGCGCGGTCCTGCTTCGAGACGTGGCTGACGCGAATCGCAATCAACCGCTCCCGCGATTCTCTCCGGGCCCGCCGCTGGGTTCCATTGTTCGGCACCAACCAGCGGGGCGATGAGGGCATGAGATTCGAGCCTGAGGATGGGAGACCGGATGCGGAACGGGAGGTCATTTCGCACCAGCTTCATGACGCCATCGAGCACGCGATAGAATCCCTGTCGGGACAACAGAAAATGATTTTCAGACTGCGACACTATGAACAGCTCTCGCTGGAAGAGATCGCCACGTCTCTCGGTCTTCGTTCCGGGACGGTCAGGGCACACCTCTTCCGAGCCGTGCACAAGGTCAGGCGGGAGCTGTCGGGCTGGCTCGCGCCGGGGCGCGTGTCGCGAGGACGGTCGAAATGAAGCACTACACAGAAGTCGATCTGCTCGAAGTTCACTATCTCCCGCCTGAGGCGTTGATACCTGTCCATAAGCACCTCTCCGCGTGCCGGGAATGCATGTCAAAGTACGACAGCCTCCAGAAGAAGCTTCGGTCGTCGGCTGAGGTCTCCTGCAGCAGCATCGAACAGAAGCCCGCGACCTTCTGGGACCGCCAGCGATTCTCGATCATGCGGAAAATTCAGTCGCAACCGCGGCAGGTTGCCCGGAAGCCGGCGATCGGGAAGTTGCTCGCCGTTGCTGCAATGTTGCTGATCATGGTCTCGGGGGTTGTACTGGTCCGGGAGTATTCCGCGGCCGATCCAGCGACCCAGGGCGCATCAGACGTGCTCGTCGAACAGAAACAGGCTGAGCCGGACATCGATGCTGCTGCAGATGTGTTCCAGGAGTTGCGCGCACTGAATGATCCATGGAGCTCGGAGGAGCTCAGCCCGTTCCGTGGCGCGGTCGAATGGGAAACGTGGACGACGGAACCTGCCAGCGATCCCAGAGGCACACTTTGAAGCTCCTCCCGAGGATTGCGATGCCGCTGTTGTTTCTCGCGATCATGCCGCCGGTCTGCGCTCAGGAGAGCCTGCCGCAGGGCAAGTGGTGGAATCGGCCGGAGATCGTTCGGCAGCTCAATCTGACGCCTCAGCAGCAGACCAGGCTCGACAACGTCTTCCGGAGGCATGCTGACGGGCTGATCGACTTGCGTGCCGAAGTGCAGAAGCGAAGCATCGACCTCCGCTCGGAACTGGATCGCCAGCAACTCGACCGCGAGGCGATCCAGCAGGCTGCGAAGAGAGTCGGCAGTGCGCGGTCCGATCTGTTCGAGAGAGAGCTGCTTCTGCTGGTCGATATGAGGGCCGAGCTCACCGCGGAGCAGTGGAACCGGTTCCGGCGAGTGTTGAACGTCCGCGAGGGAGCTGCGCGAAGGCAGGAACAGAGACGTAACCCCCGTTAGCTCGATCCGTCTCCAACGTCTCCGCGCCACTCGGCCATTCCTGTGCAAGAATTCGAGCCATGCTCGAGCTGAGACTGGACGGCATTGCGTTTCGCTACAGAAACTCATCGTTCGAGATTACAGGACTGGATCTCAGTTTCGATCGCAATACACATACGGCTCTTACAGGACCTGCTGGTGGCGGCAAGACGACCCTGATAGGTTTGCTCGGGGGAGCTCTCTCCCCGGACGGCGGCCGCATCATGTTGGGGACGCGGGACATTACGAGTCTGCGGGCCTCCCGCCGACCGATTCTCAGCGTCGGGCGCGACCCGATTTATCCTGCGCGATGGTCGGTAACGCACTGGCTCGTCGCAGCGCTGAACACACGAACTCTCGATCGTGAGGATCGGCTTCGCGAGCTGGAACTCATCACCGAAAACTGGTCTCTCGGATCACTCGGTGATCGAAGGTACCGGACTCTTTCCACCGGAGAGCAGCTTCGTCTGCGCCTTGCGGTGATCGAAGCGCTGCACCCCGCAATTCTCCTGGCGGAACGCGTACTGGAAGGTGCCTCCCCCGGAGAGCTGCCCGATCTCGCTGACCGGCTCTACCGCAGCCTGAGGGTCATGGGAACCACGGTGATCAGCGAGATATCCGCAGGTCGTGAGACGGGATACTGCGATCGAGCGGTCGTGCTTCACGAAGGAGCCGTGATACAGAGCGGCATCCCTCAGGAGCTTCACGCGCGTCCAGCCTCCCCCACGACTGCGGCCGCTTTCGGCGTGAGCAATCTGCTCGAAGTGACGGTGCGCAACGGGAAGGCCGACTCGATGATCGGGCAGTGGGACGCGCCCGGCACCCCGGATGGTCCCGGGACGGCGATCATCCGGGCCGATCAGTTCTCCATTGTGCGAAAGGGCGAAGACTCCGATCTCATTTTCGGGATCGAGGAAGCGAACTTTTCAGAGGGACGATGGCATATGCGCGGCATGATCACAGGCGGGGCGCAGCTGCACGTGACACTGCCTGGGGATCTGGAAATCCACAAGGGCAAGCTGCTTCCTCTGCGTTACAACCAGGACCGCATAGTGATCTTCCCCGGGCGACGCCTCTGAGCCCCTGCGTAATCAATGCTTTGCCGGTACAGCCCTTGCAATCGTGATCGCGGAGCATCAGAAACCTGCGTCAAAAACTGAAAAAAGGGTGCAATAATATTGGTCATGCGCATGCGAAGAGCCCCGGTCAACCTTCGTAAACTCCTCATCATCGATGGGGATGCGAAGCTGCTCGCCTCGTATCGTGACCTTCTCACCCCGTACGGGTTCCAGGTGTTGACCGCTCCCGATGGCGATAAGGCCATCACGCTCATCGACGAGAATCCCGACATCATGCTTCTGATTCTCGACGTGATCATGCCGAACATGGATGGGCGGCAGTGGCTTCGCTGGTACAGGGAGCAGCGCAAGGACTGCCCGGTGATCATCATCTCCACCTACGAGCTCTGCGACACCGACGTCGACCTGGTCCCCTCGGCCGTTCTCCAGAAACCCTTCCATGTAGCCGAGTTGCTCGACCTGGTCGGTCTCTTCTGCGGTCTCGGAACCCCCGCCGGTTCCTACAGCAGCATCTGACTTCTGGTCAGTGCTCGCGCGAGGCCGCACGTTCATTCGAGGGTGAACACTGATATGACCCCTGAAGCGAGGCACGGTCAGCGTTCGAGATACGGCACTTAGCGGATCGCGACGAGATCGAGCTGAAGGGCTGCGAGACTTCGCTGCACTTCGATCCGGAGTGGGATGTGGCGGGAATCAGTCGACAGCCAGACTTTTACGCTGCCCGGAAACTTTCTTGACTGTCCCGGGGCTGCCGTGATCACGAAAACGCGGCTGCTGATCTTCTGTCCGTTGACGTCCAGAACAGCGCTCGCGCCCGGCGTGAAGACCACGGGATAGATCTTTCCGTCCGAGAACACGTCGAAAGGCACGGGGCCCTTGATGTTGTCTGCGTTCTGACGCAGGTAGTAGATGCTCGTGAGCACGTCTTTCATCGCGCGTCCGTTCCCCGGCAGCGGCAGAACCTCATTGCTGACCTTTTCCTTGTCCTGCTTCCTGATTCTCAAGAGGCGTTTCACATAGTCGAAGAAGGTCTGCTCGTTTTTCCTCTTGTCACCCCACTCGTACCCGGTATAGCTGACCAGGGTCGTGTTCGTCGCCGGATCGATCTCGGAACGGTACACGTAGAAGCCGTCGCGGCCGGCGGGAGTCGTGATGAGCAACTGGGTCTGGATCGATCCGGACTCCGGAAGCGCCACGGTCTTCAATTCGCCTACGCCCGAGGTGGGAAACTTGAGACTCGCAATCCAGGAGAGCGCACCACGCAGGCGCCACGAGTATTGAAACTCTTCGGGCTTCGGAAGTGCGGCTTCAGCGGACGCTGCAGCCGTGGTCAGAACCGCTGACGCGATCACAGCCGCCGTAACGCTCGTGACTTTACGCATGCGTCCCCTCCCAACACCCCTGCGGCAGTGATTATTCTAAACTAATTCCCTGATGCGCTGCTCGACTTCGTCAATGACATAGTCAGGTGTCGAGGCTCCCGCGGTCAAGCCCACTCCGTTGACCTGGCTCAACCATTCGGACTCGATGTCGTCGGCTCCCTGGATGAGATACGAGCGCTTGTGCTCCTTGCAGATGTCCCACAAGTGCTTGGTATTCGCGCTTTTGCGGCCTCCGACGACGATGATCACATCGATGTCCGGATCGGCAGCCAGAACGCGGGCGGCTTCCTGATTTTCCTTGGTAGCGTAGCAGATCGTATCGCCCCGTTCAACCAGGCTGCTAAGTGTCTCGATCACCCGCACCACATCTTCGTACTCTTCCGCATTGAGAGTCGTCTGATAGAAAATCTTGAGTTTGTCGTACCGGCTCCAGTCGACAGCCTCCGCCTCCGGAATCGTCGACACCACGTGATAGGTCTCGGGATCGAGGTCGTTCGTGTACCCGATGACCTCCCGGTGCCGCGGATCTCCGATGAAAATCAGGTGGTATCCCGACTCGAGAGCCTGCTTGGATTCCCGGTGGATGTCGTAGACGAACTTACAGGTGGTATCGAGAATCTGAAGGCCCGACTCTCGCGCCTTGTCGTGAAAAGAAGGGGGAACGCCATGTGCGGAAAATATGATTGTAGGCTCTTCGACAGCCGCGATGCCTTCGACCGTTCGAACGCCCAACTCTTCCATTTCCTGCACGACCCGTTCGTTGTGGACGACCTGTCCCAGGATGGCACCGGTTCCACCCTTGGCGGCGAAACGTTTCACTTTCAGGTCGGCAATCCGGACGCCGGAACAGAAACCGTATTTTGCTGCTCGCTTGATCGTGACCATGTCTGCCGATACTAACAGCAGGAGTCGGAATCCGCTTCCTGCCGGCTGAGGGCGATCCCGCGCTCCAGAGAATGCGGGTAAGATCAGGACGATGGATCGATCCGTACGGGCGAGAGCCGAGGCTTTTGTCAGGCCACTCTACCAGGACCTGGATGGCGTATCGCGTTTCGGCGATGTCGAACGAATCGAGAAGATTGCGAGGTCGTTGTTTCGGAGCGAATCATCCGGAGACGATCATCATTTTACACTGATGATTCTGTTCCACGGCCTGGACCGATGGCTGACGAAGGTTGGAAGCATTTCCCGGGCCTCGCTGATCATCGGTGAGGGAGTGGGCGAAGGGGACCTTCGTCAGGTGAGCGAATCTCTCCGCAGACTGGATGCGCCGGTCACTGGCGCCGAACGGGCGCTGGCCGCAGCAATTCTGATCGACGAAGCCGGCGTTCGGGGGCTCGCTGTACGTTTCTCGCATGCGCGCAGAGAGGGAGCCTCTCTGGATGAGATTGCCCGGGAGGAGATGGATGGCCCCTCCCGTCCGTTGTGGCTCGATGCGCGTTCTCTGCGCTGGCTCGGGCATCGGGATGCCGCCCGAAAACAGGTCTGCGCCATGGTGCTCGCCGAGGTCGAGCTCGAGGACGCTCCGGACTGACATCTCTCTGCGGGAGACGACCCATCGACGGTTCCATCCCCGCGCCTGGTCGGCGATAGAGAGGCAGAGGGAGAGGCTGTCGACGGCCGGGAAGCTCTGATGCAATTCCACGATGTCTGGTACGCCGACGCGCTGCTCGAGTCGGGCGGACCGTGAGTGGACGCCCGTTGCGACTACGGCTCCCGGCTTCAGATGAAACCACGTTCGCGCAGTTCCTGACGCAGTGCCGCCGCCCCTCGAAAGTGAAACGCCGTCATACCGGCATTGCGTGCAGCCTCGACATTCCCTTCGATGTCATCCACATAGAGGCATTTCGATGCCTCGGCGCCCAGCAGGTCCAGGGCCTTGCGAAACATCTCTGGATCGGGCTTCGCGCAACCATGCTCGTGCGAGAAGATCATCACTTCCCCCTCGCGAAACAACGAGGGAAACATCTGCGGGATGACCTCGGCATGCACCTCGTTGGAGTTCGACAGGAACGCGACGGTATACCGGCTCCTGATGGTCTCGAGAAAATCCTCCATTCCCGGCGTAATCCCTGCAAAAAAATCCGCCCAGACAGAGCGAAACTCTTCGAGCGTCGCTCGGTAACCCGCCCGTTCCCGCAGAAGCATGTGCAGTCCTCTGAAGTCGACCGCGCCGCGTTCGAGGTCGCGGTATCCTCCGGGTCCTTCGAGGAGACTCACCATTTCGACGGCTGTGAGGTCGGACTCACGACACACACGGGTCACGACCCTGTCGAAAGCGAGATCGATCAGGACGTTTCCGAGGTCGAAGAGAAACCAGGAATGATCCGGCATTACATTCTGAATACGCCGAACTTCGAACGCCCTATGGGCGCGTTGTAGGCGATGGAGATGCCGAGACCGAGCACGTTGCGCGTGTCCGCCGGGTCGATTATGCCGTCATCCCACATGCGTGCCGTGCTGTACCACGGGCTTCCCTCATGCTCGTATTTCTGAATGACGGGGTCGGCGATGGCGCTCTCCTCTTCCGGAGACATCGCCGTACCTCCTCGCGCCATCTGATCGCGCTTCACGGTCGTGAGGACACCTGCGGCCTGTTCTCCTCCCATCACGCTGATGCGGGCGTTCGGCCACATCCAGAGAAAACGGGGATCGTACGCGCGGCCGCACATTCCGTAGTTACCAGCACCGAACGAGCCGCCGATGATGACGGTGAATTTCGGCACGACTGAGCTCGCAACGGCATGAACCATCTTGGCTCCGTCCTTTGCGATCCCTCCCCTCTCGTACTCTCTGCCAACCATGAAGCCTGTGATGTTCTGGAGAAATACGAGCGGAATCTCCCGTTCGTTGCAGATCTCGATGAAGTGAGTGGCTTTGAGCGCGGACTCGCTGAATAGCACCCCGTTGTTCGCGAGGATGCCGACGCGATAGCCGTGAATCACTGCGAATCCTGTGATCAATGTCCTGGCGTAGCGTTCCTTGAACTCATGAAAACGCGAGCCATCGACGATCCGCGCGATCACCTCGCGCACGTCGTAGGGTTTGCGGATGTCGCGCTGAAGAATTCCGTACAGCTCCTTCGGATCGTAGGCAGGATCTTCAGACTCGATCCTGGTCGTCGGCTCGACCTTCCGAAAAGGCAGGTTATCCACGATGCTTCGCACCATATGAATGGCGTGAGAATCGTCCTCGGCGAAATAGTCGGCCACCCCGGAGATGCGTGTGTGCACGTCGGCACCTCCGAGCTCTTCGGCGGTCACTTCCTCGCCGGTGGCCGCTTTGACGAGCGGCGGACCACCCAGAAAGATTGTGCCGGTTCCCTTGACGATCACAGCCTCGTCCGACATCGCCGGCACGTACGCACCGCCCGCCGTGCAGGATCCGAGTACGGCCGAGATCTGGGGGATTCCGGCAGCGGACATCCTCGCCTGATTGAAGAAAATCCGTCCGAAGTGTTCCCTGTCAGGGAAGACTTCAGCCTGCAGCGGCAGGAAAGCGCCTCCGGAGTCGACGAGATAAATGCATGGCAGCAGATTCTGTGCGGCGATCTCCTGCGCGCGGAGATGCTTCTTTACGGTCATCGGGAAGTAGGTCCCGCCCTTGACCGTAGCGTCGTTTGCAATGATCAGACATTCGCGGCCCTGCACGCGCCCGATGCCTGTGATGATCCCACCACCGGGCGCATCGTCGTCGTACATGCCGTTCGCCGCCAGGGGAGAGAGCTCGAGGAACGGGGTATCCGGATCGAGCAGCAATCCGATTCGCTCGCGTACGGGCAGTTTGCCCTGCTCTTTGTGTCGCTCTGTCGACTTCGGCCCTCCGCCGAGACGAGCAGTTTCGATTCTCGTACGAAGCTCGTTCACGAGCGACGACATCCGCTCGGAGTTGAGCCGGAAGTCCTCGGACGCGGTGTCGATATGGGTTTCGAACTGTTCCATCGCGGGTGCCGGCCTACCGGTCGCCAACCTGGCCCACGGCATTACGGATGGCTTCGATCGCAGCTGCCGTTGGCGTTCCTGGAAGAAAGATCTCCCTGATTCCCATCGCTTTGAGCTTCGGGATGTCCTGTTCGGGGATGATCCCTCCGGCAAAGACGATCACGTCCTCAGCACCTTCTTCTTTCAACAGCCGCATGATCTCCGGAAAGAGAACGTTGTGTGCACCGGAAAGGATCGAGAGTCCGATTGCGTCGACGTCCTCCTGGATTGCCGCCGCCACGATCTTGTCGGGCGTCTGCCTCAGACCGGTGTAAATCACTTCCATCCCAGCGTCTCTGAGAGCGCGTGCAACGACCTTGGCGCCGCGGTCATGGCCGTCCAGTCCCGGCTTGGCAATCAGTACGCGTATCTTTCTGTCACTCATCAGGAAGAGCTCCGTTCAATTTCATCGGGTCGTTGAAGATGGAGAGAACAACCAGGTCGTGATACTGCCCGTCGCGAAAAAAATCCTGCGCGAACTTTCCCTCCTGCACGAAGCCGTTGGACTCCAGAACGTGCTTCGCCCGTTCGTTATAGTCGAAAACCTCGATTTTGAGCTTCCGGAGATTCATCTCGAGGAAAGCGAAGCGCACTACCGTGCGGATCGCATCCGACCCGAACCCTCTGTTCCAGGACGCCGGATCTCCGATAAAGAGATCGAATTTCGCCGTTCTCGAGACCCAGTCGATCTCATTCAGCGATGCATTGCCGATGTGATGCCGGTCATGTTTCCGCTCGATCGCGAAATGCCGTTCAGTGGCCGACGGCTTGACAGCGTTTTCGAGCCACTCGGTATCTGCGTGAAAAGGGATCGCGTAACGCGACTTGAGAGTCCAGACGATGCTCGGATCGTTCATCCATCGATAGCAACGATCCAGGTCCTCTCTCTCGAGAACCCGAAGTATGATCTGTTCGCCCGCGCTGATGAATCGCCGGCGGCCGCGCTCTTCGTCGGGAGAGAAGCCCCGTTCGGTTCTGTTTTCCATTGGCGGAGATTATAGGGGAACCGCCCCGGAGCCCCGCCAGTCGCGCAGATGGTCGATCAGTTGACCCGGGCCGAGGACTTGCACATCCGGCATGAGCCCTGCGGTCAAACGCCTACTATACGGAGTCTCATGCGAGAAAAGCAGAATGAGCTCGAAGCAATCATTTTTGATGTCGATGGGACTCTCGTCGACTCGAACGATCTCCACGCGAGGGCATGGCAGAAGGCTTTTGCTCATTTCGGCAAAGAGCTGACCCTCGACCAGGTCAGGGCGTTCCCGGGCGTGCGTGAAGCGTTCGAGAGCCTTCGGAAGCGCGGGCTCACGCTCTTTCTGGCCAGCTCAGCCGATCCCGACGAGGTGAAACACCACACTGAGCTCCTCGGCATCGAGGACATCATCAAGGGATCCACCTCAGCCGAGGATGCGGAATTTTCCAAACCATCTCCGGAGATATTCGAAGCGGCGCGCGAGCGGCTCGGAACCGAGGCAGGGCGAACACTCACGGTTGGTGACACACCCTACGACATCCTCGCTTCGGATCGCGCGAGCATTCCGATCGCGGCGGTACTCTCGGGAGGATTCGACAGGAGCACCCTCGACAAGGCAGAATTCGTCTTCGACGACCTTACCGATCTGCTCCGGCGCTTCCGCGACATCGAGGCATACTTCGCCGCCGGCTGATTTCACACCCGTAGTCGAGAGGAGCTCATGGGAGCTGAAGCTGCATCCGCACACGACAACGAACTGCTCGAGCGCGCCCTGCCGGTCCACCGTCGCTCGATCATCGTCGATGGACACTGTGACACGCCGTACCGACTCAAGCGCAAAGGAACTCACCTCGATCAGAAAGATCCCGAGGCTCAGGTCGATCTCGCTATTCTGGAGGCCAGCGGAATCACCGCGTCATTTTTTGCCGCCTATGTTCCTCCCTTTTACGCCGGCCGAGGAGCCGCACGATTCGCACATGAACTGATCGACATCATTCACGAAGAGGCATCCCGGCACCCCGACCGCCTCGAGCTCGTAACATCGAGCGAAGGCATCCGGCGCGTCAAACGCGAAGACCGCGCCGGATTGATGATCGGAGTGGAAGGCGGCCACGCAATCGAGGATTCGCTCGAAACACTTACCGATCTCTACGAGCGGGGCGCCCGGTATCTCACGCTCACGCACGTCAATACCAACAACTGGGCTGATTCCTCGGGTGATGAACCCCGGCATGGCGGCCTGACTTCGTTTGGCAGAGAGGTCGTCCACACGATGAACTCCCTCGGTATGATCGTCGATGTCTCGCACGTCGCCGATTCGACCTTCTACCACGCGCTCGAGACTTCCTCAGTTCCCGTCATCGCGTCCCATTCCTCATGTCGTTCCGTGGCGAACCACCCGAGGAACCTCACCGATTCGATGCTGCGGGACCTCGCTTCGACGGGCGGTGTCTGCATGATCAACTTTTTCTCGGCATTCATCGATGACCGCGCCGCGGCGATCATGGTCGAAGCCAAGCGCTCTCCTTCCAGCAAACGAGGCCGCGGCGCGCTCGAAGAGCTTCCTGATGATACCCACGACTGGGAATCCTTCTGTACCTGGTACCACGCACTCGGCGGCCCGAGCGGTACGATCGACGCGGTGGTCGACCACATCGCGCACGCGGCGGACGTGGCCGGGGTCGATTGCGTCGGTATTGGCTCTGATTTCGATGGTGTTCCGATGCTTCCCACCGGGCTCGAGGATGCCGCCCGGCTCCCCCATCTGACTGCCCGCCTTCTGGACCGCGGCTTTCACGAGTCGGAGATCGAGAAGATTCTCGGCGGAAATTTCATGCGTGCCTTCGAGGCCATCGAGGCCGGCCGGCGGGCGTAGAGCATCGTCACGAATCTGCATGGACGACGGGCGGTCTCTCCAAACTCGGGAACCATCGAGATCCAGGACGGCCCGGATTCAAAACCGCAACCGATACTCGTCGCCTGAACTCTATAATGCGCCGGGAGGAACTTACTGTATGCCGAGTGATGTGACGATCATGCGCGATCTTGCCCGCAGGTTCTGGAACGTAGAACTGCTCGAATGTCCGAAGCACACGGGAACGCGCTTGTCCGGCAGCTTCGTCGAAACTACGTACGCCGATCACATCGTTCTCGAATGCCCGAAGGGTGCTGAGACGTGGACCATCCCTCAACGTCCGAGACAGAAGGAGTTCAACCCGAGACAGGTGGAGGGCCTCGTCGTCTTTCTGCAGGTTGGCGACAGCATCCGTTGCTACCGCTGCCAATCGAAGCTCGAGGTCGAACTCGTGGAAGACCGGGTAACGGGTATTTCACAATACGAGTTCACCTGCGTACGCTGCTTCTCCTATGGCATGTGGACTGGCAAGCCCGAAGAGGCATCCATCGAATCTCCAACTGTCGCCAGGTAAGCTTCGGTGGATCCTGGTAGCGTGGATAACCGCCATCCTCATGTAGTGATCATCGGCGCCGGATTCGGCGGTCTTTACTGCGCGCGGGCGCTCGGGCGTGCGCCGGTTCGCGTCACGATTCTCGACAGGAAGAATCACCACCTCTTCCAGCCGCTGCTCTATCAGGTGGCGACTGCAGCGCTCAACCCTTCCGACATCGCGGCTCCGATCCGTTCCATTCTTCGAGGACAGTCCAATGCGACGGTGCTCCTGGAGGAAGTCACCGGCGTTGATCCGGATGAACAGCTCATCAGGTTCGAGGGAAGAACGCTGTCCTACGATTACCTTGTCGTCGCAACAGGTGCGACACACTCCTATTTCTCGAATCCCGAATGGGAGGATCTTGCCCCGGGACTCAAGACCATCGAAGACGCAATCGACATCAGACGGCGAGTCCTGCTCGCATATGAAGCGGCGGAAAAAGAGTCCGACCCCGAGCGGCGGCGCGAATGGCTCACCTTCGCAGTCGTCGGCGGGGGGCCGACGGGTGTCGAGCTCGCAGGATCGCTCGCCGAGATTTCCCGACATACGCTCTCCCGCGACTTCCGGAGAATCCGTTCCTCGGATGCCCGGGTGATCCTCATCGAGGGACTCGATCGAATTCTCCCGACGTATTCACCTGCGCTCTCCCGCAAGGGAGAGGAGCAACTCGAGAAACTCGGAGTCGAGGTTCTCAAGGGTGCGCGAGTCAGCTCGATCGATCGAGAGGGCGTTTCGATCGGTGCGCTGCGCATCGCCACCCGGACGGTTCTCTGGGCGGCCGGCGTTCAGGCCTCCCCTCTTGCGGCATCCCTCGGCGCTCCGCTCGATCGCGCCGGCCGGGTGCTTGTCGACCCCGATCTCACAGTCCCTGGACGTGACGACGTGTTCGTCATCGGAGACCTTGCCGCCGTGCAATGGAAAGAGGGTCTGGTTCCAGGGGTAGCTCCTGCTGCGATTCAGGAAGGACGCTATGTCGCGCGCGCAATCACGAAACGTCTCAAGGGCAAGCGCCTCGAGCCGTTCGAATACCGCGACAAGGGCTCGCTCGCGACCATCGGCCGCGCGGCGGGCGTTGCGGACATCGGAAGATTCGAGCTCTCAGGCCCCATCGCGTGGCTGGCGTGGCTGTTCATCCACATCGTTTTCCTGATCGGATTCCGGAACCGGCTGCTCGTAATGATCCAGTGGGCCTGGTCCTACCTCACTTATAAGCGGGGAGCACGGCTGATTACCGGCGACGTGGAGAATCCCACCGCCAAACCGACCTGATTCGGCGGCTCAGGGCTGATTCGGCGGCTCAGGGCCGCTTCGCCGGTCGTAACCGCCGTCTTTCCGGCTCGGGTTCCGGTTCCGGTTCCGGGACAGGCTCTCCCAGAATTCGAAACGCCACGCGCGAGGCCCCACAGGGATCATTCGCCACTTCGCGACGATAGGAGACCAATGCACGCCCATCAGGACGGACGAGAACCGAAATGTCGTCCTCATCTTCTCGCTCTCTCGAGATGGCGAAGCCGCCGCCTATTCTGTCGAGGTCGATCGGAGATCCATTCGGAGCCACACGGCTGCCCCAGACGGAGTCATCCGGAAGTGCGACCTGCCACGCAATGAGGAATCCGGTGCCGTCCGAGGCCACTTCTCCATGAATCAGCTCCTCGCCGGTCTGGGGAACGAGGAAAAGTGGCGGTTCGTCGGGAAAGAGAACGATTCCCTCTGAAGAGACTCTACGCCCCACGATTCCGATCTCGCTGCCGTTTTCGACCCTCGACCAGGTCACCAGATGGCTCGAGCCATCCCAGGCAACCGTCGGCCGGAACTGGAGCTCGTCGGAGCTCGAAATCTCGATCGCTTCCGGGTCGAAGATAAACCCGGTCGCCGACACCCGCCGTCCGCGGATGTCCGTCATCGGACCAAAGGGGCAGATCACCATGCCGCAGTCGGTTGCCCGATCGCCCTCACCCCACACGACCATGAAGTGCGTGCCACTCCAGACGATGTCGGGAAGCGACGGATTCCGTCCGAAACTCGTGCTCACCTCGAAACCCGCCGGACTGAGGACGATGCCCTCCGGAGTGATCAGACTCGCGGCGAGGAACTTTTCCGTCGCCCTGCGGGACTCCCAGACGACCAGATAGGATGCGCCGCCCCATGCGACCGCCGGGCGGCTGTCCGGATCGAGATTGTTTTCCAGGGTCAGAATCGGTTCGAACTGGGGACCGCCACCGATGATCCTGCGTGCCTTGAGCTCGTATCGCACGGGCGTCGTGGGCAACCTCTCGTTCCAGACTACGAGAAAACTCTGTCCGTCCGAGGCGACGGCGGGAAAACTCTGGAACGAATTCTGATTCGGTCCGACGACAAAGCCCCGGGCATCCTTCTGAAGCCCGGACACGCTCAATCGTGCGGCATGAATCGTCGAAAAGGGAGTGTCCTCGGCCCAGACCCCCAAGTGCTCTCGCCCATTCCAGGCCATGTCGGGGGTCCGTTGAAGCGGGCCACAGTTGAATGCCCCGACGGTATTAACGTATGGAGGAGTGAACAGGATCTCATCGCTCACCGCTGGAGGGAAACCAAAGCCGAACGACGCCGGGACCGGTGTCGACCCAAAAAGCGAAACCGATAGACAGACAACCATTACCGTACTCACTAGATACCGAGCTGCTTGCAAATGTCACCCCTTTGTTCGAAGCTCAGAATAGCGAGAAACGTCCTCTAATGGAATGAAATCCGTCGCAATCACTCGAACCGGTTACCCTCGACAGAAATTCTCTTATTTGGCCTTCAGGGAAACATTGCCAGCCTCTGGACGATCCGATCGGCCGCCGCCTGCACGACTGACGCTGTCGACAGATGGTGATTGACGATGATCGAAAAGAACCGCACCGACTCGTCCGGCATCAGGACATAACCGCTTAGCGCGCTGACGCCATTGATGGTTCCCGTCTTTCCGCGCATGCGATCCTCGAGGCCTCCCAGCCGGTTCCGAAGAGTTCCGCCTTCTCCGGGGGTCGCGAGTAACGAGTAGAAGACATGTCTGCGGCCTGGCTCATATAGGTGACGGAATGCCTTGACCATGGCTGCCGGCGTCACCATGTTCTCCGGCGACAGCCCACTGCCATCGGCCGAATAGAACTGCCCGTCGCCCAGGCCGGCTCCGGTTGTCAGGAAAGCCTCTTCTGCAGCCCTCGCATCGTCGTAACTGATCGGGGCTGGACCCATCGCGCTGGCGCGGAACAACATCTCCGCGTACAGGTTCTGGCTGTTCTTCAGGACCGTGGACAGAAGAAAGAAGAGTGGAGGAGACTGAATCACGGCCAGTCGCTCGTCCCACTCCTGCGGTGCGAAATGAAGTCGAACCGTCCCTGCGAGCTCGATCCCATGCCGAACCAGCAGATCAGCGAGGGCCTGGCCCGCGAAAAGTCCCGGCTCTTCGACGGCCACGACTCGACTCACGGTCGTGGCTGGCTGACCGGTCGTGCCCGAGACCTTCAGTTCGTTGGATTCGGTCGAGCTCACGACGAATTCTGTGGCCGGCCCACAACTCACATTCGAAGCGACCTCGACGAAATGCGGATCGACGGTAATCGAAGGCTCGCCGCATACATTCGTGACCGCCCGGTATCCGATCACATTCTCATTGAAAGCGAGGGCGTCGACAGGAGCTGCATAAGCAGCGCCGAGGTTGTTGTTCTTCCAGCTGCCCGGGATCGTCTCGCGGCTGAAAAGCGAAACATCCGCGACGACATCGCCCTGAATGGAGGTGATTCCACGGTCCCGCAGGGCGTCGATGAACGGCGCGAGACGAACGTCTCTGTCGGCTTCGTAACGGCCCCCCAGAGAGGGATCCGCTCCGCCCTTGAGGATCACATCGCCAACCAGCACCGACCCCTGCACTTCGCCGTCAATCCACAACTCGGTAGGTAGGGTTGCTGCCAGACCCAGGCACTCGGCTGCAAATGCGGAGACGAGGACCTTGCGATTCGAAGCCGGCATCATGAGTGTGGATGCGTTGTGCTCGGCCAGTACCCTTCCCTGTTCATCCTCGATCAGAACACCCCATAGAGCATGGTGCAGCGGCGGGGCTGCCATCTCCCGCGCAACCACCGCCTGCAGCGATGGAACCGTGTCGACCGGGCGAGGCGCGGTAGCGCAAGCTCCCGACAACATGAGCGAAAGAGAAACTACGGTAAGTGACCATCGACGATTCAAGCAAAACTCCAGTCCTCGAAAGAGGGTCCATGTTTCAGGTTGTACAGGGACGCGCGGACAATCTGATCGCACGGAAGATCGGGAAATCGGGATGTCATACGGTGGCTTATCGCAGTTGCAAGAAGGTACTGAGCATAGTCGCGTCCCAGAGCATACACGGGCGGGATCAGTTCGATTTCTTCGACGCGCGTGATCGACCCGTCATTGTCCGAATGGGTGAGCTCCAGGTGGGCGCGGACACGAGCCTCCACGGAGTCGGATGCCCCGAGCTTCACCGCTTCGAGCGCTGCATCATAGAGCTCGATGGCGTGAAACGAGATCGTGTCGCCAGCCATTGCTGTCAGCCGATCGATCAATATCGCAGCAAGGGCCCGGGGAGCCATCTTTGGTGCCTGGAGCTCCGGCACAGGTTCTCGATAGGCGGTCCACTCGGCAGTTGCGAGTCTCAGCGTCGCAAACATCCCCTTCTCTCCCATGATGCGGGACAACCTGACCGCGGCCGCGGTGAGAATCAGTTTGTGTCCCTGATCGGCTAGATCGTCAGCTGCAATCTCCAGGAGCTCGCGTCCGAGTTTCGGATCCTGTAGGTTGGCCGCGAGCCACCGTTCAGCCTTGAGACGATCGCCGCTGATGATCGCTTCGCTCAGCGTCCGGCGATCGGGAGACTCCGAGGGATCAAGATCCGGGGGGTCGGTGATGGGAGGCTCGCTCCACGGAGGACGGCTCTGCGCGGTGTAGATCGCGCAGGCGGTGATCAGCTCATCGATCTCGAGCCCCGGCTCATTGCGCAGCGAATGGGCGGCGAGACAGGCCAGCACGGCGTGTCTGGAATGTTGCGAGGGACTGAATGCGAGTACAGCAAAGCGTGTCACTGCTTCGAGCAGTTCAATCGAGGAGTGCTGTCGCCGGAACTGTCGCACGGCCTGCGGAATCGAATCCACGTCGCGACTGATGAGGGGCTGGTAGAGGGAAGAGATTGCGCTTGCCATGCGAACGTATCGAGAACGATATCATCGACGACGGGTTCCGGACGGGACGGGCAGGACGCATGCAGCCGTGGTCCTATAAAGCCTCTCGAAGCGGGATCCGGCGCACCGAACTTCAATTCGGTGTGTGCGTCTGGAAGGGTTCAGTTCCTGCAGGAAGGCGTTATCGCGACTCCCGCCGCGGGGTGAGATCCGCGCTTCAACGCGGCGTAGAAACAGGAGATGGCGTAGGGCTCAGACTCCCCTCTTCGCCCGGAATCCCCCCTTCGTTCGGAGAGCGTTCTTCCCCGATTTCGGTCGTCTGTGTGGTCGGCAACTGTACATCCGTGTCACTCGTAGGAACGGTTGCCGGGGCGATGGTGCCCGTCTGCACGGTTTCGGTGGAGGTCTCACGAGGCGAGCAGCCGGCAACTGCCATGGAGCTCGAGAGAATCAAAACGAGCAGAGCTGTGTTTGTCGTCAATTGCATCCCCTTTGGTTTGTGGCGTGAGGATTCATTCGAACGATCATTTCGCTCATGTGGCGATCTTTGCATTTGCCGCGAGTCGGCATCGATCGTCTGCACTATGCAAGAAGCCTGACAGGATTGGTACAATGGAAACCTCCATGCGCGAGATGAAACGGGTCGGGATTTTCGGGTGGGGTGTTGTCGCTCCGAAGTCCCCCGATATCGCATCGTTCGAGCGGAACCTCGCTAGTGCCCGGTCGTGGCTCTCGCCGTTCCGGGAGTTCGGACCGTCAAATTTCCTGGTCGGGTACCCCGACTTCGATTTTGATGCCTATCAGCCCTGGATGAACGAGCGCTTTCCCTCGTCTCGGTTCTCCCAGTTGAAGGACAAAATGGGACCAGTCGTTCAGTACTCCATCGGCGCATTCATTCAGTCCCTCGATCAAAATCCCGGCATCGAGCAATACCTGCAGTCCCTCGGGACGGCCTGTCACATCTACGTCGGAACCGGTCTGGGAGATTTAACGATCCAGCACGAGGAGTCGTTACGTCTCGATCGTGCCCAGAAACGGTGGAACGAGTTCTGGGCCAGCCCCGATCGATGCTCTGCTCTCCGCAATCATCTGGCCGGTGACGTCGATCCCGACTCGCCTCCGCCTGCTTCTGATGAGACAATTGGAAGCGAAGCGTGGATCGACGCGAAACACCGGCACGAGGCGTACTGGGCGCCCAGGAGCGACGCGCTGGCTGCGTACCTGTTCGAGGCGGCTCGGATTCAGTCCGAGCCGATTCCGCCGTCGTCCGGAGCGGCCAAGCTGGGCAACATCCGTCAGAAGATCAACAGAATTCGGGCTCTCAACAAGGAATGGGGTTGCCCGGAAGAGCCCTGGGCTTCCGTTTCGCCAAATCTCCTCTGGAACATCGCGAACATCGGTGCAGCCCAGATCTCCATGATCGGGCGGATCCACGGTTCCGCCTACGCTCCGGTGGCAGCCTGCGCTTCCTTTGGAATCGCGATCAAGATGGCGCTGGACGCGATTCGTTCCGGTGATGCGAAGGCCGTCGTGATCGGGATGAGCGATCCTCCACCCCACCCTCTCAGCATCTCTGCGTTCTACAACGCGAACGTCCTGTCGGCGGACGCATCCGTCTCCGCCCCTTTGACCGGCTTGAAGGGTACCCACGTGTCGGGCGGGTCCTGTGTCTGGATTCTTGGAGACGCAGAAGCTCTGGTCGCTGAGGGATTCCAGCCTGTCGGTATGGAGATCATCACCGTAGGGGCATCATCGGATGCGCACCACATCATCACCCCATCCAGAGACGGCCCGCAGCTCGCAATGCGGCAGGCCCTCGAGAACCTCGACCCTTCTCAGATCAGCAACTGGGATATGCACGCGACAGCGACTCCCGGAGACGCTTCCGAGATCGAGCATTCACTCGAGATTTTGCCCCACGACGTTCTTTTCACTGCACGGAAGGGAACGTTTGGACACGGTATGTCGGTCGGCGGTGGATGGGAGCTGACGGCACAACACCTCGGGATGTCGAATGGGTCTTTGTTCCCCACGGTTCTCGCAGAAGGCGAGCTGCACGCAGACGTGAAGCTGCATGAGGCGAGGTTCGTCCACGAGACCGGATGCACCATCAAGGGTGGATATAGCGGAAAGATGAGCATGGGGATCGGCGGCATCAACTCCTGTGTCATCAGCCGTCCCTGGGAAGCGAAAGAGGAAGTCGAAAGCTCCACCGAGGTTCCGGGTCACCACCCTGTATCGACGACATGAGTGTGTCATCCCTCGCCAGAATGATCGGAACCGTCATCTGATCTCCGGATGACACGAGCCACCAGACCATTCATCCGTAATCTCTCAAATGTCCTCCCCTCTCTTCTCCGCGCACCTGCGAAACCTTTTCTCATGCAGATCCTGTCCCTCTGTGATCGGCGAGCCCGTCACGGGTGCGGTGGAAGGCGCGAAAGTCATGCTGATTGGCCAGGCGCCGGGACCGAGGGAAGTGGTCGAAAAGCGGCCGTTCGCGTACACGGCCGGCAGGCGGCTCTTTCAATGGTTCGCCACGCTCGGGGTTTCCGAATCGAAGTTTCGAGAGAGAGTTTATATAGGCGCTGTGATTCGCTGTTTTCCGGGGAAGAATCTCAAAGGCGGTGGGGATCGGGTTCCCGATCCGGTCGAGATCTCGAACTGCGGTCACCATCTCGACCGGGAGCTCGACCTTCTGAAGCCGGATCTGGTCGTTGCGGTAGGAACGCTTGCGGCACTCGTCCTGACCGGTGAGGCGACGTTGTCGCGATCGGTCGGCCGGGAACACCGTGTCACACGCTCATCGCACATCTTCGACGTGATCGTTCTTCCGCATCCCTCCGGACGATCCACATGGCTCAACAATCCGAGCCATAGAGAACTGCTCGAGCAATCGCTCGAGGCGATCCGCAACCATCCGGCATTCGTCCGGACGTTCGAGCCGGACAGTTCTCAATCGCGTTGACTCCCCTTCAAACCCCCCGTAAGATCGAACACAATGAAATTCACCGTCATCATGCTGCTCGCGATCGCCTGTGGAATGCCGGCGTTTGCCTGGACTCGGGCTACCGACGTAAAAATCGCATCCAAAGCGGCTCAGCTTGCGCCGCCGGACATGCGGCTACTGATCGAGAAGTATCCCGCTGAATATCAGCGAGGTATCGACGAAGCGCGACGCGCCGAGTCGCAGGAGCTCCACTTCTTTTTCCTCAACCGCAAGCATGGTCAACTGCCGAACAGGATTCAGCGCGAGGTACGCACCTCCATCAGCATCATGCGCGAACGGCGTCCGGTCTCTTCATTCGTAGAATCTCTGGGACGGGTTGCCCATCTGATAGGAGACGCCAACAACCCTTTCAAGACCTCTGATTCAGACCCGCGCCTTGCAGCCTCTCAGACTGATTTCGAAGCCTATCTCGAGAGACGACTGACCGCCGTTCCGACGATCTTCTACGGCCTGTCTGAACCATTTCAGCTGCAGAGCTTCATCGCGGGGTCAGTGACCCGTTCGGCCGTTTACTATCCCCTGCTCGGTGATGAATATTTTCGCGATGGTCGCAGACGGACCTCGGCCGAATTCGACGATCGCTCCACGGCCTTCGGCGTGGCATCACTCTCGTACTCGCATGCAGTCACGGACCTTGTCAACGTCTACTACCACATCTGGAAAGAAGTGGGTGGAGACGTGCGATCCGCCGCCGCAATGCGCCGCGGTACGCTCCTGCTGAACCGGTCTGCGTCCTCTCTGCCGTCTCCGCCGGCCAACGGCGGTGGCCAGCGGTGATCACCTGGTGAGCCGAGCGATACGACGCGCGATCCTTTCGGTGTCCGACAAGACGGGAATCGTCGAACTGGCCCGGTTTCTCGCGCAACGCAACGTCGAGATTCTCTCGACCGGGGGAACGGCCCGTCACCTCTCCGATGCGGGACTTCCCGTCACGTCGATCGCTTCCTGGTCCGGCGCGCCGGAAGTATTCGGCGGACGAGTCAAGACGCTCACTCCGCGCGTGTTCGGGGCCATCCTCTACGATCGCGACAATCCGGATCACGCCGAGGAATCGACGGTCCATAAGATTCCGGACATCGATCTCGTCGTCGTAAATCTTTATCCCTTCGAATCAACGATCTCCACGCCGGATGTGAGCGTTGCTGACGCGATCGAACAGATCGACGTCGGTGGACCGTCGATGCTGCGGGCGGCGGCGAAAAACCATCGCCACGTCCTTCCACTCTGCGACCCGTCGCAATATGCCCGCTTCATGACCGAGATGGACCAGGGAGATGTCACGGACGAGTTCCGCCGGGAAGCAGCGATTGCGGTCTTCCGGAAAACTGCGTCCTATGATGCTTTGATCGCAGAGTTCCTGTCGTCTCGAAGCTCCGACAGGCCTCTGTTCCCGGACTCGTTCTTTCTTCCCTTCCGGAAGATCCAGGATCTTCGCTACGGCGAGAATCCCCAGCAGGCCGCAGCGTTCTACGCGCCAGCCGCGAGATCGACGCCGGGCTTCGAGCAACTCCAGGGCAAGGAACTGTCATACAACAACATAGCGGACCTGGATGCCGCATGGCGGCTGGTCGGCGATTTCGGGGATCCGGCATGCGCGGTCATCAAGCACACGAATCCGTGTGGCGCGGGAATGGGAGCTGCGATCGACGAGGCCCTCCGGCTGGCGATCGAGGCCGACCCTGTTTCGGCATTTGGCGGGGTAATCGCCTGCAACAGAGAGCTCGACGGGAGATCGGCTTCGCTGCTCGAGTCGATGTTCCTCGAAGTCATCGTTGCCCCGTCGTTCTCCGCCGAAGCTCTGGAGCTCCTCGGTAGAAAAAAAAATCTTCGCCTGGTTTCCTCCGGTCCCCTGCAGGTGCCGATGGAGCTGCGAACCGCCGCTGGCGGGTTCCTGCTACAGACATCGGACGAGTTCGCTGGTGCCGACACGTGGAAGGTGGTTACGAAGAAGGCGCCAACCGGAACGGAGATGGAGGCCCTCGAGTTCGCCTGGATTCTCTGCGCTCATGTGAAGTCGAACGCAATCGTATTGACCCGTCGCAATCAATCAGCAGGCATTGGAGCCGGGCAGATGAGCCGAGTCGATGCCGCGAAACTGGCGATCACCAAATCGGTGCTTCCCACGAATGGAACAGTCTGCGCGTCCGACGCCTTTTTTCCTTTTCGCGATGGACTCGACATCGTGATCGACGCCGGAGTCACGGCGGTCGCACAACCGGGCGGATCGGTTCGCGACGAGGAAGTGATCTCCGCGGCAGATGAGCGTGGAATTGCAATGCTGTTTACCGGGGAGCGGCACTTCCGGCACTAGTTTCCCCTGATTCAATCGCGCCGGCCGTCGGGCGTGCTACATTTCCTCCAGTGGCGGGCAAAGCGAGCGACATCCGCATCCTGATTTCCGACGTGGACGGCGTCTGGACGTCCGGCAGTATTCTCTATCTCAGCGACGGGCGCGAGATGAAGCAGTTCAACGTCCGCGACGGGCTCGCGGTCAAGCTCGCGCAGAATGCGGGACTCATCATCGCGGTGATCACGAGCAGGCAATCCGATGCACTCCAGCGCCGCTGTCGGGAGCTGGGCATCGATCATCTCATTCAGGGAGCCGGCAACAAATTTGACGAGGCGGCATCGCTCCTCGAATCACTCGGGCTGGGCTTTGAACAGGCCTGCTATATCGGAGACGACCTTCCGGACCTCGCGACGCTCGGAGCCGCCGCCCTCTCCGCCGCTCCCTCCGACGCCTGTGCGGAGGTTCTCGAAGCCGTGGACTGGCGCCTCGAAACCTCGGGGGGCCGCGGGGCTTTTCGCGAGCTCGTCGAGAGACTGCTTCGTGAGCGCGGAGACTGGGATCAGATCGTAAAAGGCTTCAAGGGTGGAACGCTCTCCAGCTCGAAAGTTTAGAGACCGGCTCGTCTACAAGGCGCTCCGGCTCGTTGGTGTAACCGCACGCCGGATACCGCTGAAGACGGGCCGCCTCGTCGGACATCTGATCGGAACGTTCGCGTTTCTCGTGCTCAGACGCGAACGACGCAAGTCTGTCAAACATGTAGCCACGGCGTTTCCGGAGCTGAGTCCGGCTCGGCATCAGACCATCGTGCGAAAAATGTTCGGACACCTGGGCGCTTCTCTGTTCGAGATCTGCTGGATTCCGAATCTGGATCCTGACAGGCTCGCGGCCACCACGGATTTCGAGAATCTTCACCATCTGCGGGACGCCGTCGATGCAGGACAAGGAGTCGTCCTCTTCACGGGCCATTGCGGCAACTGGGAGTGGCTCGGGGCCTCGATGGCGCTTGTCGGTTTCGACGTGAACACGATAGCCCGTGAGATCAGCGATTCGAAAATGAACGATTTCATTGTCGAGATTCGATCCCTCCACGGAGTTAGGACGATCGGCCGCGGCTCGGCGGCGTCGGCCAGGGCCATCCTGCAGACGCTTCGCTCCGGGACGATTCTTGCGATGCTGATCGATCAGAACATCGAAGCCGAAAACGTGGAGGTGCCATTCTTCGGCATTCCGGCGCTCACTCCGGTGGGTCCGGCCAGGCTCGCGATACGATCCGGCGCAGCGGCGATCGCCGCATTCATCGAACGGCGAGGCTCGAGGCAACACGTTCGTTTCGAGGCTCCGATCTACACTCAGAAGGGCGACGATCCGCGCGAGCTGACCAGGACAATGACCGAGTCGATCGAACGTCAGGTCAGGCGCTGCCCCGAGCAGTGGGTCTGGATGCACAAGCGATGGCGAACGCGGAATGGAGCCGGCAACTGAGCGTCCCGGGCAGTCGTCAGCGGAACAGGTTCTTCAGAATGAAGATCGCATTGGCCGGCCGTTCCGCGAGACGACGCATCAGATACGGATACCACTCTCTGCCGAACGGGATATAGACCCGCATACGCCAGCCGTCGCGGACGAGCTGCTGCTGGAGATCGCGTCGAATACCGTAGAGCATCTGGAACTCGAACGACTCGGGATCGATCTTCTTCTCCCGGGCGAACGCGACGGTCGCTTCGATCATCTTCGGGTCATGTGTCGCGATCCCGTGATACGAGCCGCTCTCGAGCATGATATTCATCAGCGCCACGAAGTTCGCGTCGACATCGGCCTTCGCCTGAAACGCAATGGATGCTGGCTCTTTATACGCCCCCTTGCAGAGGCGGATTCTGATGCCTTCGGCACACAGCTCTCTCACGTCGCTTTCGCTTCGATGGAGATACGACTGGATAACCGCCCCGACCACGCCGCGGTGATCCGGCTCGCTGTGAAGCTCCCGGACCACGTCGAGCGTCTTCTGCGTATAAGGCGAGCCCTCCATGTCGACGCGCACGAAATTGCCGGTACGGGCAGCGTGTGAAACGAGCTCTCGCGTAATCCCACTTGCCAGAGACTCGTCGACATCGAGCCCCATGTGCGTCAGTTTCAGGCTGACGTTTGCTTCGAGCTTTCTGGCGGTGATCGCGTCGATCATCTCGTGGTAGAGCCCGGCGCTGTGACGGGCCTCATCCGCGTTCGTAACGTTTTCTCCGAGGTTGTCCACGCTGACGCTCATACCCAGTTGGTTGACTGCGGCGGTAGCGTCGAGAGCCTCCTCGACAGTCATGCCTGCGACAAAACGACGCGACAGACGATTGCCAATACGCGAACGCTCGGCCACCGCGCGGATGGACTGGCTCTCGGAGAGCCAGATGAAGCACGCTCGCATCATGAAGAGACCTGAGATCGATTGGCCGAGTAAGGGAGTTTCATGCGGGTCGAGGTTGTACCACAGGGGCGGGAGGATCGCGCAAGTCGGAGAGCCTCGATGTACAACTTGGGCAGTGTCCCCCCTCGTTCGACTTACCTCATGCCCGAGCGACGACCAGGGCACACACACGCGCAGCCCCGGCATCGAGAAGCGCTGCAGCGCAGGCGCTGAGCGTCTCCCCGGTAGTGCAGATGTCGTCGACTACGAGGATCGACAGTCCGCGGCTGTGCTCGGACGCGGCAAACGATCCAAGAACGTTCGCGCTCCGCTCGGCACGTGGGAGGCTGGACTGCGGCTTTCCGAGCCGAATCCTGGTTGCAAGGTTCGGCTTCATCCGCAGCCTCGTGCCCCGAGCGAGATGCATGGCGAGAATCTCTGCCTGATTGAACCCCCGCCGCCGCTCCCTGCGGGGATGCATCGGCACAGGAAGGATGCAATCGAAGGCATCGTCGCCCCTGGCATCCAGGGCATCTCTCATCAGATCGGCAAGCGGTGGCGCGAGAAAGTCATGTCGACGGAACTTGAAGGTGCGGAGAACCCGCTCGAGTCCCCCCGCATAGTGGCCCCAGGCCTCGAGCCATTCGAATCGGAGCGGGGATTCGATACAACGTCCGCACGTGTAGTTGACATCGCGCTCCGAGGTCGTCCACACCGCCGCGCACGACCTGCACTTCGGCTCGACGATTCGGGGTAGAGCCGTCCAGCAATCCTCACAGCACGATCCCGACCGAGCCCGCCAGGGAAGCTCCTCGGCGCATACAATGCATGGAGAGGGCAGAACCATACGGGCTGCCTCCCGTCCAAGCTGTGAGAGCGCGGTGACAAGATTCGACCCAACCACCCGACTATTCTATTTCAGAGAGCGATGACCGGACAGAACTTGTCTGTCTCCGAGTCCATTGCTTATAGTGAGCGACCATGAAAAGACTTGCTCTGGTAATTTTCGCCGCCCTGCTGCTTCCCGCCACGTTGGAGGCACAGAAATCAGCCTTCGGCGTGCAACTCGGCGTTGTCCAATCGGTCGATGACGACGAGCTCGACGTCGAGTTCGACGACACGATTGCAGAGATCTACATAGCGACAGAGCTCGATTCCGGAACGATTCTCAAGCTCAAGGGCGGAAGGTTCGATACCGATGAGGGGCTCGGATTCGGCGCTCCGGGGCTCGAAAGCAGCGGAACAGTCGAGTACGCCGCCGCCGTGATCGAGTACCGTTTCTACGAGGTCTTCGGATCGACGGCGCTGTTCGCCGGGCCGGGCGTCTATCGCCAGAAGTTCGGGACATTCAGCGAGACCGACTGGGGAGGAACGATCGGGGTCAACGGGCTCTTTCCGATCACTCGCCGCCTCGGCTTCACGGCCGAGGTCGGATATCACTGGGCGAACTTTGAAAGCTCCCGAAAATTTCTCACGGCTACCGGCGGGCTCCGCGTAGCGTTCTGATCGAGCGTCTCCGGGCTGAGTCCAGGGGAGCGACCGTCAGGACGAACCGCCTCGAACCGAACGTGGCCACGGATGATATCGCTCGAAGATTCTTTCTCACCTCAGCGCATGCTGTCGACGTTTTCTGAGACTCCACAATCTCAACTTCGGGGCACAGCACTTGCTACTTCAAACATGAAGCAAAAACACTTCAAGGAGGCTTCATGAACAATCCGAGAGAACAAGGAAATGAACGAACAGGCACGAGCGGATCCATGCGCTCGCGCTCACGAAACAGCGAACAGCACGTCAGCGAACTGATGACTCGCAACCCGGAATGTGTCACCGAAAGAGATTCGATCCGCAACGTCGCGAAGCTGATGCTCGATAATGACGCCGGATCCATTCCGGTCGTCGAAGAGAACGGCCGCAAGGTCATCGGTATCATCACCGATCGTGACATCGTGGTTCGCCTCGTCGCGGCCGGCCGGGACATGGACAGTGCTCGAGTCAGCGAAGCGATGACCCGCGGAGCGAAAACCGTTCGCCAGGATCAGTCTGTCGACTCCGTTTACGACATCATGAGCCGCGAGCAGATCAGGCGAGTCCCCGTGGTCGATCACAACGATGAGATCGTCGGGATCGTGGCGGTGAAGGATCTGGCGCTCGAGGATGACGACAAGCACGATCTGGCTCAGACCGTCGAGCAGATTTCCGAAGGTCCCGGCAGCAATCAGGGCCGCGGAACTACACAGGCTCGATGAAGTCCGCAGGGGTGGTTGCGTGCCGCCCCTGCACCTGGGGCTTCGTGAAAGCTACCTGATAGATCGCCCTTCCCTCTTCCCGGTATTTCGCTTCGTAGTTCGTCCGGGCCGGGCTGTCCGGCTGAATCTCTCCAGAGGCTGTCTCGAAAGTCGAGTCAAACAGCGGAACGCTCTTTTCAAAGTACTCCCGGTGGTCCGTTACGTAGTACCCCGCCCCTCCGGGAACCAGGATTCTGTCGATCTCGAGCAACAATGCCGGGCGTACGAGCCGCCGCTTGCGCTCTCGCGGGCGGGGCCATGGATCGGGAAAATAGATGTGAACCTCGTGGATCGACGCAGCCGGGATCATCTTCTCGAGAACCGAAATCGCGTCATAGTTGATTACACGGACATTCGAGAGACCGGCTCGTTGAACGCGGTCGACAATCACTCTGAAATAGTGAAGAGACTTTTCGATCCCGAGGAAATTGTGCTCGGGCCTGGCGGCCCCTTCCTGAAGTAGAAACCTCCCCTTTCCCGAGCCGATCTCGATAGTGACCGGATGGTCATTCCCAAAGATCTCCGCGAAGTCCATGGGCGAGGCCCCATCCGTCCGAGGGTCGATCCCTACCCGTTTCACCAGCTCCGGACTGCTATCAGAATTCAACCATTTCTCCGTGTGGGTGCCGATGATTGTGCTTCAACCGGTGCCAGGGCACTGACATTGCACAGTACCGTGACTGAATCCTACTGCGGGAGCGTTTCATGAAAAGAATACTGATACTGACATCCCTCGCCGTCCTTCTCACCGTCGGGTGCGCGACGAATCCGGCAACGGGGCAGCGGGAGCTAAGCCTGATTTCCGAACAGCAGGCCATTCAGATCGGTCTGGAGCAGCATCCGATCATCGTCGAAGAATTCGGCGTTTACGACGAGATTCCGGAGCTCAACCGCCTGATCGACGAGATCGGACGACGCATTGCAGCGTCCTCCGACCGCCCCGATCTTCCCTGGCGCTTCACGCTACTCGACACCCCGATGATCAACGCGATGGCCCTCCCGGGGGGACAGATTTATGTGACTCGGGGCATCCTCGAGCGAATGAACTCCGAAGACGAATTGGCGGGAGTGATCGGACACGAGATAGCGCATGTGGCAGCAAAGCACGCGGAACAGCGCATATCTCAGGCTCAGCTTGCGCAGGTGGGTCTCGTTCTCGGTTCCGTACTTGCCGGTCCTGCCGCCACCCAGGCATACGGAGGTTTGGCACAGCTCGGCGCACAGTTACTGTTCCAGCGGTACTCCCGTACCCAGGAGACCCATGCGGACGTTCTCGGGACCGCCTACATGGCAGAGGCGGGGTACAACCCCGCGGGTGCGGCGAATATGCTGATTGTTCTTCAGCGTCTGAACAGCGATGGAGTTTCCTCGCTGGAGCAATATTTCCTGTCGCATCCGGATCCGGCACTTCGCGTTCAGACGGTACGGAATGAAATCAGCGACCTGCAGGAACGGAGCGGCGGCACGTTCTCGACACGCCCGATGGATCGCGACTCCTTCATCCGCAAAATGGATGGAATGCTCGTGGGACCGAGCACGCTGCAGACGACCATCCGCGACAACACCGTCTATCAGCGACGTCACGGAATTGTCATGCCGGAGCCCTCGGGCTGGAAAGCGACAGCAGCGCCGGGGACGCTGTTTACCATGTCACCCGAGCAGGCAACGGGCGACGGGTTCGTTGTTCAGGAAGTCCCGATGTCGGCAATTCAGGGAGCCCGATCAGTGCAGGATGGTATCCGCACGCTGGTTCAGCGCATGAACCTTCGCTTCGTGACATCTACCCAGGCGACGACGCGCACTGGCGAGCGATTCACCGTGGATCTCTGGACGGGTAAGACCCAGCAGGGGGTCGTATCCGTTGAAACGACCCAGTTCGCGGATGCGGACAAGATCGTGGTGATGATGCAGATCACGCAGGGAGCTCAGGGGAACCAGAGCCGCATGGCAGGGCTGCTTTCGGCAACCCGGTTTGATCGGGAGCTCGCTCGCCGGGTCGAGCCGGCCAGGATGCGCCTTGGGACGGTTCCGGCCGGCACATGGTCCGAAGCCGCGGCGAGGGCGACCGGCAACCGGGGGGACGCCGAGATCGTTGCGCACATCAATGGCTTCGATGTGGGCGACGCAGTGCCACGATCGCTTCTGTTGAAGCTTCCACAGGCCGTCGCAGGGAACTGAGCGTCCCGGACCGCTGGATCGCTACGCCATGACGACGACGTTCTTGCC
This sequence comes from Thermoanaerobaculia bacterium, assembly GCA_041748075.1. Lineage (GTDB taxonomy): Bacteria > Acidobacteriota > Thermoanaerobaculia > Gp7-AA8 > Gp7-AA8 > JBGSYJ01. The sequence continues at coordinate 143,986 of JBGTDX010000105.1, read as the reverse complement.
GGCCTTCTTGGCGGCGTAGAGCGCTGTATCTGCCTTCTCTACGAGTTCGGCCGCGGTCCCTCCGTCCTGAGGATAGATGGCAACCCCGCAGCTGATCGTGATCCGGACGCTCGTTCCACTCGAGTCGATGACGAACTCCCGCCCCGCGACGCAGGCGCGAAGGCGCGACATCACGTCCTGAGCCTTGTCCGCCGGGGTCTCTGGAAAAATGATGGCGAACTCCTCACCACCGTAGCGGCAGATCACGTCGATGTTCCGAACGTTCACGGCGAACTCGTCCACCAATCCTTTGAGCACCGCATCGCCGGCGGGGTGTCCGTACGTGTCATTCATTACCTTGAAATTATCGATATCGATCATCGCAATGGCCAGACCGTGATTGAGCCTCTGGTGACGATGAACCTCTTTTCGCAGCGTGTCCTGGAAGTAGCGGTGGTTGTACGCGCCCGTGAGCGAGTCGAGCTGTGTGAGCCTGTGGATCTCGTCGTACTGACGCGCGGACTGGAGAGCCGCGATTGCCTGACTCGCAAAGACCTCGAGCGTCTGCATTTTCTGGGTCGTGGGCGCTTTTCCGTCACTCGGCTCGCGGACCGAGATATAGCCTACAATCCGCTCCCCATCGAGCAGGGGTACGAGCAGCATGTCCAGCGCGCTCCAGTCCTGAAACCTCAGACCTTCCTCATCCTTTCTGAGATAGAGAAAGTACTCGTCCCCCCAGAGTTTGGTGTATGGGATGAAATAGGACTGCGAGATTCTGTTCCCCGGTCGCATCAACTGCGTGATCTCCGCGGCGGGGATCTCCCTCCGTCTGACTTCATCCCATATATCGTCGAGACCGGCCTGCGCACGGGAGATAAATACGTCACGCTTCGACTCGAGCAGGCCGATCACTACGAGCTCGGACTGGAGAGCGCTCCGTAGCCCGGTCGCGATTTGAGAAAGGATGAGACCCACGTCGTAATTGCCTATCAGATTCCGGGAGACCTCGAGGATGTTCCTGAGCGTTTCGCTGTTCTGTTCGAGCTGCGCCGTCTGCTGCCGGAGATCGAATTTGAGAAACTGATCCTGGAGCGATACTGCAGTCTGGTTGACCAGAAGTGAAATCAGCCCGAGCGTCTCTTCGTCCAGAACCACCTCGGTATCGGTCTCGAAAATAAGAACACCGTAAATCACCTCGACTGTCTGAATGCCGAGAACGAGCTGGGTGGCCTCCCCATCGAACAGCGGCAGAGTGCGTCGATCTCCACGATGGATGATCGGCTCGTGCGGAAGCTCATGAGTGAGCCCCGCGGCGGAGGCCCAGCGGATGATCGTCTGATCCGTCTGGTGACATTCGCCGAAGCGGTAAACCGCCATCGCCGAATTCATCGATCCCCATCCGACCGCAGCGCATGCCTTCATGGGAATGATCTTGGACAGAAGACGCGTCAGCCTGAGGAGTGTCTCCTCGTCGCCCTCAGCGGACAGCAGCTGAGCCGAGCTGTCCCGGAGCAAGCTGAGCTCACGGTTGCGGCGGGAGAGGGCGACATTCCGTAACTCGGCGTCAGCCTCGTTCTGCATCACGTAGGCCACAAGCAGAACCGGCAGAAAGGCTGCGACCAGACCCACGACGCCAAAGTAGGGATAAACCAGGACTTCGATTGCGACCATGGGTGTGATCAGCATCAGAACTTTCGCCTGAAGACGGGATTGCGAAAGGAGACCTTCCGTGCCCCCCTCACCTATAGCTCGCTCTAGCCACGCCAGCGCATGAGAGACGACGATCCATGTCGCGATAAGCGCGAGATATCCGAGAGCCCTGGCCTCGATGTCGGTCGAACCTTCCGAAACCGTGATGAAGACGAACCGGGACACGGAGTACGCCAGCGCGACGCGCGACGTCTCCGTCAGGGCGCGCACGAAATCCCGCTCCCCGCGGAACCATCCGCGTACCAGACGGCTGGCAAGGAGGCCCGTCAGCGCGGGCACGATGACAATCGCGGGATGCCCGAAGAGCACGATCGCGGGAAAGATGGCCCCGGCTTCGAAAGCGACATCTCCGTCCGGGTGGCGTACCCGCATCAGGCCGACGAGAAATACGAGTACCGAGAAGAAGATCAGGCCGTCACGAAGCTCGATCGGAGCTTCGGCGAGCCGGACGGCTGCGAGCCACACAGCTACGCTGATGAGCAGCAGTCTGAATCCGTTCTGCCACACCGCGGTTCCCATCCTCACCCTCGCGTTTCCTTCCATCCACATCGCTCCCGGCCGGCATATCCGGCCGGGAACCCCTGACACCTTCATGGCGCCCGCCGTGACTGAGCCTTCAGTCGCGGCCGTGAAGCGAAGTTTCCCGATATCCCGTCAAGGATCTGTCAAACGTCCGTTGACGTCGCAGACCTCACTTTAGACGGGTCGCCTCCCGTTTTTCCAACTTTGGAACGCCTCCCCCGGGCGTTGTTATACTCGCCGCCCATGGCCGCATGGGAAACCGTCATCGGGCTGGAGGTTCACGCCCGACTTCTGACCAGGAGCAAACTGTTCTGCGGCTGTTCCACCGCCTTCGGGGCAAGCCCCAATACACAAATCTGCCCCGTCTGCCTTGGCTATCCCGGCGCGCTGCCGGTGCTCAACGCGCGCGCCGTCGAGCTGGCCACCCGCATGGGCGCTGCGGTCGACTGCACAATTCACGAACGATCGATCTTTGCCAGGAAAAATTATTTTTACCCCGACCTCCCCAAGGGTTACCAGATCTCGCAGTTCGACCATCCGCTTGCAACCGGCGGACAACTTTCAATTCGGGTTTCATCGGGCGAAAAAGTGATCCGGCTCACCCGCATCCACCTCGAGGAGGATGCGGGCAAGCTGGTCCATGAGACTCCAGGAACCGCCCGGAGCGATGAACACTCTTCGCTGGTTGATCTCAACCGCGCCGGCGTTCCGCTGATCGAAATCGTCAGCGAGCCCGATGTCCGCTCGGCGGAAGAGGCAATCGCCTACCTGAACCGCCTGCGGCAGATCCTCATGTATACAGACGTCTGTGACGGCAATATGGAAGAAGGCTCGCTCCGCTGCGACGCCAACGTTTCGGTCCGGCGAGCGGGAGAGCCCTACGGGACGCGGGCGGAAGTCAAGAACCTGAACTCCTTCCGGTTTCTTGGACGCGCGATCGAATTCGAGACGCGACGTCAGATCGAGTTGCTCGAGCGAGGTGAGCGTATCGTGCAGGAGACGCGGCTGTTCGATTCCGTGGCAGGTGTGACGAGGTCGATGCGCTCGAAAGAGGAAGCGCACGACTATCGCTACTTTCCTGAGCCGGATCTGCTTCCTCTCATCATCGAACGGGATTGGATCGAGCAGATCCGGTCCACCGTTCCCGAGTTGCCCCGAGCTCGGGCGGAGCGGTTTGAAGAGTCGTTCGGAATTCCTGCCGGCGAAGCGGAAACACTCGCTTCGACCCGCGAGCTGGCTGAATACTTCGAGGAGACCGTCCGGGTCGCGGGGAACGGAAGGGCGGCTGCGAACTGGGTCAAGAACGAAGTGTTGCGCGTGCTCAATGACCAGCGCCTCTCCATCATGGAGTACCCCGTTCGCCCTGAGCGTCTGGGATCCCTCATCCGGATGGTGGAAGACGGAACGATCAACGGAAAAGTTGCAAAAGAAGTATTCGACGAGATGTCGGTGACGAAGGAGAGCCCGGCAGAGATCGTCGAGAGAAGGGGACTCGGACAGCTCTCCGACCCCGTGGCAATCCGGGAAGCCGCGCTTCGAGTCATCGAGTCGAGTGGCAAACAGGTCGAGCAGTACCGCTCGGGCCGGGACGCGCTGTTCGGCTTCTTCGTGGGACAGCTGATGAAGGCTACCGGCGGGAAGGCAAATCCCGAGCTCGCGCGGAAGATCCTCCGCGAACTGCTGGACGAAGAAAAATGAGTCCGAACAGAATCTCAGCGGTCCCGGCCAATTCGGTCCCACGGGCGTCAGCTTAAGGTCTGCGCAGGCGCACGTGTCATCCTGAGCGCAGCGAAGGATCCCCTTGCAACTGGTACATCCCGATGTTGGGAGGATCCTTCGCTACGCTCAGGATGACACTTCGTGCGTTAACTTGACCCTGTTGTCCGTCCGGTGCGGTGCTAGAATTCCGCCGTCATCTCAGCCGATCCGCCTGTTTCACATAGGAGGTATCCCTTTGCAATCCCTGCACTTCAAACGTATCGGACTCGCATTGTCGGCCACGCTGCTCACGACGGCCCTCGCCCATGGCTCCGGCTATTCGATTTTTGAACAGGGCGCGCGGGCGACCTCGATGGCCGGCGCGTTCGCCGCGACCGCGGACGATCCGAGCGCCATGTTCTACAACGTGGCAGGAATTGCGTATCAGCGACGTCTCGCGGCCATGACAGGCGGCACCTGGATCACCTTCAATGCCAGTTTCGAAGGCGATCCCAGCAGCTTTCCCGGAGAGGAAGCGCGGTCCAGATTCGCCAGTCACAACTTCATCATCCCCACCACGTACGCCGTCATTCCGATTGGCGAGAACATGACGTTCGGACTCGCGCAGTTCGCGGCGTTCGGCCTTCGAACAGACTGGGCGGACGGCGCGACTTTCCCGGGCCGCTTCATCTCTCAGGATGCCCAGTTGAAGACGGCTTCGATTCAGCCGTCATTCGCATGGAAGACTTCGAATGATCGCTTCGCGATCGGCGCCGGCGTCGAGTACCGCCGTGCACGCGTCATCCTCGAGCGCTACATTCCTGCGATCAATCCATTCACCCAGCGGATCGTCGACGTCGCTGAAGTCCAGCTCGACACCGACTGGGAGGCCGACGTCGGTTTCAACCTGGGCGTGATCTTCGTGCCCGCCGAGAACTGGAGAATCGGAATCTCCCATCGGACGGACATGGAGATCGATTTCAAGGACGGGACCGCCGAGTTCGAACAGATATCGACCGGCAACCCGCAACTCGATGCGATCATCCGGGCAACAGCGCTTCCTCCGAATCAGGGGATCACGACCTCCGTTCCGTTTCCTTCGCTGACTCATCTCGGGATTGCGACGACTCTCGTCCCGAACTGGACCATCGAATTCGACGCGGTGCGTGCAACGTGGAGTGAGTTCGATCGTCTCGAAGTCGTATTCGATCAGACGCCAGCGAACAACATCGGAATCGATCAGAACTGGAACGACACCTGGTCGTATCGGCTCGGAGGTACCCGTCCCGTAACGGAACGCTGGGACGTCAGCCTCGGAGCGGTTTACGACGAAAACCCGCAGGACACCGAGGTCGTCGGGCCACTCCTTCCGGACGCCGATCGGATCGGCGTGACGTACGGAATCGGCTTCAGAGGTGAGCACTGGCGCGTGGACGCCGCGCACATGGTGGTTCATTTCAAAGAGCGCGACACCAGGGGCCTCAACGTTGACAACTTCAACGGAACCTACCGCACGACCGCGAATCTCGTCACCCTCAACCTCGGATACTCATTCTAAATGGTGCTCAAAGGAGAGCCCTTCATGACCCCGAAACGAAACCTTCTCGGACTCAGCATCGGATTCGTTTTTTTCGCAGTCGTTGCAGCGCCGATGTTCGCTCAGCGGGGATCTGCTGATTTCTCGCGATACGTCGCGCTGGGCGACAGCTACGGCGCCGGCTATTCGAATGATTCTCTGGTGATCAGTCATCAGCAGTTCAGCTATCCGGCAGTCATCGCGCGACAGGCCGGCGCCCCCGACTTTCAACAGCCACTGATCAGCGAGCCCGGGATTCCGCCCGAGCTGGTTCTCACGAGCCTCTCGCCCATCACATTCGTCCGGAAGTCGTCACAGAATGGCAGCCCGATCAATCTCAATCTTCCGCGGCCGTACAACAATCTCTCGATTCCCGGAGCGCGCGCGGGCAACCTGATCACGAATACCGGCGCTACGCAAAGCTCGAATCCGTTCTACCAGATCGTGCTGCGCGGCCTCGGAACTGCCGCCGATCAGGCGCTCGCTCTCAACCCGACGTTCATCAGCGTCTGGATCGGGGGGAATGACGTCCTCGGTGCCGTGCTTGCAGGCACTCCTGCAGCGCTGACGCCTCTGGCCGATTTCACACGCGATTACAACTTGCTTCTCGACCGCCTCGTCGCCGGCGCGCCAAACGCCGGGATGGTCGTTGGGGGCGTGGCCGATGTAACCGCCCTCCCCTACGCGAATACGATTCCTCCCTTTCTCGTGAACCCGGCAACGAATCTTCCCGTGCCTGGTCCCGGCGGACAGCCGATCTTCTTCATCGCCGAGCTCGGAGACGGTACGGTTGGACAGCTCACACCGGGATCGCTCGTCATGCTTCCCGCCTCGACGTTCCTTGCAAGCGGTTTTGGAATTCCGGCGGCGCTCGCACCCGCGTTTCCCGGACTGCCGAATGTCGGACGGCCTTTGCCGAATGCCGTCGTGCTCGATCCGGCGGAGATCGCCGCGATCAATGCGAGGGTATCCGAGGTGAATGCGGTGATCAGCGCCGCGGCGGCCTCGCGCAACATACCGATGGTCGACGTTCAGGACGCGCTCAACAGGATTCGAGCGGGGCTTCATTTCGCCGGCGTCACGCTCAACGCATCATTTCTCACCGGCGGGATCTTCAGCAATGACGGGTTTCATCCGACGGACATCGGTTACACGATCATTGCAAATGAGTTCATCCGGGAGATCAACGACAGCTACGACACCAGCATCCCGCTGGCTTCCCTTTTGCCGTTCTTTGCGAACAACGCAGCAAAGACCGAAGCCTACATGTGGGAAGGAATGCCATTTCACTACAACCTGATGTCATGGAAGCACCTTTTGACGATTCACGACCTGGAGACGGCGGAGGTCGGTCCGGCGGCCCGAAGGGTGCGCGGCAGGCGGTGAACCTCGGGAAACCACTCTACACTTTGTCCGGGCGGTTCTCGCCGTTGAACCGCAGGAACATTAGACGCAGCAGGAGCTGATGCATGAGCCGGATCGTTCGGGCCTCATCCCCGGCATCTATACTTTCCTCGGTTCGAGGCTCTGGACGAGCTCATGGCCGAAGAGTTTCATTTCGTGGTCATGAATGGCGCCGTCGAAACCAAGGCAAAGGTGGTTGCCATGCCGTACAGGAAGGAAGGGGCGCTACGAGTAGAGAGCCTGCGGGTGGAACCCGAGACGTTTGCGCTCCGGGGAAACGTGGCAATCGTGATCAGCGTTCTCCACCTGGACGCCACGGTTCGTGGCCAGCGCCTCGCCCCTCGGATGAGGATCCTCAGCATCTTACCGAAGATGAGGGTCCGATTGGCTGGAACCGAGTAACGACAGGACCTGAGCTACGTTCCGGCAGGCCGGCCGCGCGGCGAGGGCTTCGAGATGTCGATCATCGCCATCCGTTCCTTCTCGTCATACCAACAGTGAAACCGTTTGATGCCCGGGACGTCGATCTGGTACGAACGAAAAAAATTCGGTACGTGAATCGACGTCGATTTGTCTGACTGGCGGATCTTGGCGGTGCCTTCTTCCTTGCGATCGGATGGTTTGATCCCGATGATCTTCCTCTTTTTGTCGTAGAAAAGATGTGCGCTTGTCTTGCCGCGGAGACGCAGCATATTGGCCACCGGCGAGGGAAGGCGGATGAGGCGGGACTGCACGATCGTCGCAGATGCGGGGAAGTTATCAAAATCGGGTTGGGGAACCCATTTTTCAAACGACATGCTCCATCTCCTCACCCATCACGGCGCCGCTCTCTGAGACGTGTGCGGCTATTAGATAAAAACCTCACCCATTTTGTCAACATTTACCGTGACGTATTGGCCGATCGAATAACACAACAAAAGTGCGGGATATTCGATCAGTCTGAATGAAACGCATTTCATCGGAAGATTAGATGCCGGGAGCTCATCTCAATTTTCGATACCGGAAATCTGGCTTAAATAACTGACAGACATGATGCTTGTACACGGGGGGAGACATTTTCTGGCAGCCTCGAAGCGACTCCGAGGAAAACTGGTTGAATCTGGAGACGAAGCGCGCGGTTCCGAGAGCAGCTCGATTCTCTTGCCTCGGTGTGTTTTTCCGAGGTACTCTCGCGGGCCAGGGACTTCCGTGGGTCGCAAGAGTCATGCTTGCGAAAGTGTCGAGTGCCGCGACCTTCGGAATTGATGCAGTTCGGATTGTGATCGAAGTCGACGCGGGAAGAGGGTTACCCGGCTTCACGATGGTCGGGCTTCCGGATGCCGCCGTGCGCGAGGCGTATTCGCGCGTTCGCTCCGCCATGGCGAACTGCGGTCTGAAGTTTCCCCCGGGCAGCGTTACGATCAACCTCTCCCCCGCCGATGTCAAGAAGGAAGGTTCCAGCTTCGACCTTCCCATCGCCGTCGGCCTTCTATGCGCAGCGGAGTATGTTCGAAACGAGCAGATCGACGGACGCCTGTTCGTGGGCGAGCTCTCGCTCGACGGGCTTCTGGCTCCCATTCGAGGGGCCTTGTCGATCTCCGCGGCTTTGAGCCGTGACCAGACAGTTCGCGAAGTGATCGTTCCTCTGGCAAATGCCAACGAAGCTGCCGCCGTCGAGAACGTTCGAGTCATCGGAGTCCCGCATCTCCCGGCACTTCTCGATCACATACGGGGAGAGTCGCGCATCGAGCCCGCGATCTCCGTCACTCAGCAGGTTCCAGACTGGGACGGGATCGATTTTGCCGAAGTCCGCGGGCAGGCGCAGGCAAAACGATCGCTGGAAGTTGCCGCAGCAGGCGGCCATAACGTGATGATGATCGGGCCGCCGGGATCGGGAAAGACGATGCTCGCCAAACGTCTCCCGTCGATTCTTCCGCTCTTGTCACTCGAAGAAGCGATCGAGACTACCAAAATCCACTCTGTGGCGGGAGTTCTGCCGCCGGGTGGAGGTCTGATCGGACGGCGGCCGTTCCGGGCGCCGCATCACACGATCTCGAATGCCGGTCTGGTCGGGGGTGGATCCAATCCCAGACCGGGAGAGGTAAGCCTCGCGCATCACGGTGTGCTCTTCCTCGACGAGTTGCCGGAATTCCGCCGCGATGTTCTGGAGGTCATGCGTCAGCCGCTCGAGGATGGTCAGGTGACCATCTCCCGCGCAGCAAGAAGCCTGACGTTCCCGGCCCGGTTCACGCTGGCAGCCGCGCTCAATCCCTGTCCGTGCGGCTACTTCAACGACAGCCGTCGGGAGTGCACCTGCAGCCCGCCACAGATCTCCCGGTATCTCGCGAAAATCTCCGGTCCGCTGCTGGACCGCATCGACCTCCAGGTCGAGGTCCCGGCGCTCACTGCCGAGGAGATCTCGTCGACCGTGATGGGAGAGTCTTCGTCCCGAATCCGGGAACGGGTCGAGCAGGCGCGAAGCATTCAGCGCACCCGGCTCCACCGCTCGTCCATCCAGTGCAATGGCGAGATGACCGCAAGGCATCTCCGAAAGTACTGCCAGCTCGACGCGACCTGCCGCCGGCTCCTCGAGAACGCTCTCGACCAGCTCGGCCTCTCCGTCCGGGCCTATGACAGAATACTCAAGGTCGCCAGAACGATCGCGGACCTGGGAGAAAGCGAGGAGATAGCCTCGAGTCATCTCGCGGAGGCAATTCAATACAGGGCTCTCGACCGATCTTACTTCAGGAGTTGAATTTCGCTGGCTCCAGGCTCGGGAATGAAGCCGTTGGCGTCATTCTTTCATGCAGAGTCCGCCAGATAAGGAGGAACGTATGAAACTGAACTTTCCCCACAACACGACCCGCAACAAGGCCCGCAAGAAAATCGAGAAACTGCTTCAGGACCTTTCCCGCAAGCATGGTGACATGGTCTCCGATCTCGAGCAGGAGTGGGACGACGATACGCTCGTCTTCGCGTTCCGGGCCAAAGGGATGAAAGCGAAGGGAACGCTCGACGTCACTGAGGATGAAATCGTTCTGAACGGACGGCTTCCTCTGCTTGCACTCCCGTTCGAGTCGCGCATCAAACAGCAGATCGAGCAAGAGGGACGGAAGCTTTTCAAAGCCTGAGCTCCCGCCCGGTTCCGGTTGTGGGATCCGCGATGGTGTAATCCCTATGAAGTACACCGGACCATCATTGAGGCGAGAAATGAATCACGCCGCTGGCGCTCGGAAGTCGCAGAACCGACAACCCATAACCCAGAACCTATAAAAAGCGGCTCACAACAGGTCGGAGGGCGGGTCCAGATCGAGGATCTTCCGAAGGGCGTCGTCGTTCGGATTGATGAACAGGCGACCGTCGACCTCGACGGCTGGAAAATCGCCGACGCTGCGAATCCATGGGTGGGGAGCATCCACCTTTGGATCCACCAGTTCGTACGCGACCTGGTGTTTCGAAAAGAATCCCTCGATCAGACTGCTCTTTCGCATCTCGCGGGTCGGAAAAAACCGAACCGTCATAACCTCACCTCTCCCAATAATTCGCCGCTCCTTTGTTATTGCAGACCACCAGTTTGCCAGATTTGCGCCTGCTGTCAAACAGAAACTCCCTCGACCGGCCCGCCCGGGACACCGATCTGGAGCTTATCCTCGGTGTATTGAAGCTCGTAAAGCCGTCTGTAGAGCCCATCGATGGCGATGAGCTCGTCATGCGTTCCCCGTTCTCTGACTTCCCCGTGATGAAAAACCAGGATCGCATCGGCAGAACGGATCGTGGACAGCCGATGCGCGATTACGATGGACGTCCGGCCGGCCATGAGGACTTCGATGGCATTCTGGATCAGGCGTTCCGTTTCACTATCGATGGATGAGGTCGCCTCGTCGAGGATCAGAACCGGAGGATCGAACGCCAGGGCCCTGGCAAACGAGAGCAACTGCTTCTCACCGACTGAAAATCCTGCGCCCCGCTCCCGAACGATGGCCGCATACTCTTCGGGAAGCCTGCGGATGAATGTGTCCGCCTGAACTCGTTCTGCAGCATCCCGGACCGCCTGTCCGCTCACAGCTGGATCGCCCAGTGAGATGTTGTCCTCGACCGTTCCCGAAAAGAGAAAAAAGTCCTGCTGCACGATGGCGAAGAGCCGTCGCAGGTCCTGCAGGTCCAGCTCACGGATATCGATGCCGTTGATCAGAATCACACCACGCTGGGCATCGTAGAACCGCAGAAGCAGGTTCGTGACTGTAGTTTTTCCGGCGCCGGTATGGCCTACGATGGCGATTCGCTCACCACGCCGGACATGGAACGAGACGTCTCGAAGGACCCACTCCTCATGATTGTAGGCAAACCAGACGTCACGGAATTCGATCTCCCTCACTTCGTCCACTGTCCGGGCGTCCGCCTCTCTGCGGATTTCTGCCGGTGTGTCGATCAGCTTGAAGATTCGTTCGCTGGCCGCCATCGCCGCCTGAAGAATGTTGTACTTCTCGGAAAGGTCGGAGATCGGCTCGTAAAACCGCTGCGCATACTGGAAGAATGCAATCAGAACTCCGAGGGAGAGGGCGCCCCGGATGACCTGTCCCCCTCCGTACCAGATGATGAGAGCGATTCCGATCGACTGGATGAGCTCGATCATGGGATAGAACACCGAGTAGTAGAAAATCGAGTCGAGGTTCGCGTCGCGGTGGCGGGCATTCAGCATGGAGAACTTGGCAGCTTCCTGGGGCTGGCGGTTGAAAATCTGCACGATCGCCATTCCGGACAGGTGCTCCTGCAGAAAAGCATTGATTGCGGCGATCCGTGCTCTCACCTGCCGGTATGTCGTACGAGCACCCCTCCGGAACCACATCGACACCAGCGCGATGAAAGGCGTGATGGCGAACAGGACGAGCGCCAGCCGCCAGTCCATCCAGAAGAGCACGACGACGATCCCGGCAAGCACGAAAATATCGCCGAAGATGGCGACGAAACCGGCCGTGAACATCTCGTTGAGCGCATCGACGTCGGTCGTCACGCGCGTGATGAGGCGGCCCACGGGATTGCGGTCGTAGTACCGCACATCGAGCTTCTGAAGATGACCGAAGATCTGCTTTCTCATGTCGTACATGACGTACTGGCCCATGAGATTCATCAGCACCATCTGCCAGTAAATGACGGCGAAGCCTCCGATCAGAGTCAGCAGGTACACCGCGGCGGCGACGTTGATGCCCGTGATTGGATCGAACGACAACCCCTGGACAGTCAGCCATTCCCCGACCGAGGCGCTGACGCTGCCGGGGGGCGGAGCGCCGGCCGGACGGACGTAGAGATCGATCCCGATTGCGATGATCGCCGGGCCGGCCAGCTCGAGGATGGATGAGAGGATCACGAGGCCGACGGACAGCGATGCGGTGCCCCTGTAGGGACGGAGATACGAAAGCAGCCGTCTTGCAAGCCGCCGGTCGAATGCTTTGCTTCCCTCCTCCTCGTGACGCTCGATCGTCATCAGGCGATTTCCTCGATCTCATCCGCGAGTGCCTGCCTGCGATAGAGCTCGGAGTAGTAACCGTCGAAAGCCAGCAGCTCTTCGTGCGAGCCTTTCTCGATGATTCGTCCCTCCTCGAGCACGATGACCAGATCTGCGTCTTTGACCGAGGACACCCGGTGGGACACGATCAGCACTGTCCGGCCCTTCCTGACCTCCCGCAGCGACTTGAGAATCCGCTCCTCGGTCGACGTGTCCACCGCGCTGAGCGCATCATCGAGCATTAGGATCTGGGGATTCCTCACGAGCGCCCGGGCGATTGCGGTTCGTTGTTTTTGTCCCCCCGACAGCGTGATTCCCCGCTCGCCCACCATCGTGTCGAGTCCCTGGGGAAAGAAAACGACGTCTCCGGACAGACCCGCCAGCTCCGCAACTTCCCGCACATCGTCCTCGGACGCATTGGCCCTTCCGAATCGGATGTTCTCGGAGATGGATTCGGAAAAGAGAAACGTCTCCTGCGGCACCATGGCGATCACCTCTCGAAGGCGATCCACCGGAACGGCTTCGACCGGACAACCGTCGATCAGAATCGTGCCCTGGGGAGCATCGTAAAGCCTTCCAATGAGCGAGAGCAGAGTCGACTTTCCGCTGCCCGTGCGTCCGACGATTCCTACGGTCTGACCCGGAGCAATCTTCAGATCGATGTTCCGCAGTACCGGCGGGCCGTCATAAGAGAACGTGAGATTGCGGATCTCGATCGCCCCGTCGAACGAGTCGACCGCACACGGAATGCCGGGAACCTGTTCCGATGCCACATTCCAGACCTCGCTCAGCCGCTTCATCGAGGCCAGTCCTCTTTGGAACAGATTGATCACCCATCCAAGCGCGATCAGGGGCCAGATCATCCGCGCCAGGTAGAACTGAAAGGCCACGAACTCGCCAATACTCAGTTGTCCGGCCATGATCCGCCTGCTGCCAAGAAAGAAAACGATCACGAACATCACACCGATGATGGTGTGCAGCAAGGGATAGAACATCGCCGTCATTCGGATCAGGCCCTTGTTGCGCTCGACGTACTCGCGGTTCATCCGCTTGAACGTCTCCATCTCATTCTGTTCCTGCGTGAACGCCCGCACGACCCGTACTCCGGCGAGGTTCTCCTGGACACGGGCAGAAAGCTGGCCGAAGTGATCCTGCACGCGCCGGAACCGGTCGTGAATCCGCTCGCCGAACGTCTTCGACAGAAACCCCACGACCGGCACGGCGAGGAGCGACACCATTGCGAGCAGCCGGTCAGTCCGGAACATCATGATGAACGCGCCGACAACAATCAGAATGGACGAGAAAGCATGCATGACGGCGGGACCGATCAGCATCCGTACCGACGCGAGATCGTTCGTGGCCCGCGACATGAGATCGCCGATGCGCTGCTTCTGGTAATAGCTCAACGGCAGCGTCTGCATGTGCTCATAGAGATCACCACGCATCGAGAACTCCATGCGCCGCGAAGTGCCGATGATGATGCGGCGCTGAAGAAACAGGAACCCTCCCTGAACCACCGCGGCGCCGACGAACAGCAGGGCGTAACGAACCAGCGTTGCCCGGGTGAACGCACCGGAGAGCTGATCCACGGCATTTCCGACGATGAGCGGCTTGATGAGGGAGAAAATCGCTGAACCGATCACACACAGTCCGCCAAGCAGCAGCGGCCTACGATAGAGAGCGAAATAGTGGAGAAGACGGCGGATGGGTGTCATCGACGAAACCAACAATCGTACTGAAGGGGATTTTTATGCCCTGGCTGGAAACCCTCGTCAGAGCTCTCCCATGTAATCGCCGAGTGCGGCCATGACGGGACCATGCGGAAGTCACAGGTGGCCTCCCGCGCATGCTGAGAAGGCTCTTGTTCTCGATTTCAGTCAACGACGGGAAGCTTCTCCATCTCCTGCAGGATGATACGAAGGACGCTGCCGAGCGTAAAACCCTTTGGAAAGGCGTGCGGAATCCGGATCCCGGCACCCGCCATCTCGAGAAAATCGAGCGGAGGTTTGCGGTGAGCTAGCGCCCAGAGCAGTTTCCTGGGGAGCTCCTCTCTTCCCTCGACCGACAGATGCAGAGGCTGAAGGTAGTAGCCGAAGTGCATCCGTTCGACCTTCGCGCTTCCCTCTGCGAATTCTGGAAGAGTCACGCTCAGGGAAATCGACCCGAGAATCCAGTTTTGGCGTCCGAACTGCGAACGCCAGCGATCCTCCTCAGATTCTGTCAGCCTCTCCAGACGCATGGATCGGTAGTGTACCGGTTCCAGAGATTCGCGTGATTCATCAACGGCACAGTGACACCCGGCTCAGGATCACAACCCTACCGTGCCGTAATGTCGCGGCGCACGACGCGACGACACTTCGCCTCGGCGCGCGCTTCGATCTGCCGCACCCGTTCCCGTGAGAGATTGAGGATCTCGCCGATGTCTCGCAGCGTCAGCTCCTCGTCCTGAAGGATGCCGAACCGCAGCTTGACGACCGTACGTCCTTCGATGGGAAGTTGCTCGATACTTCGCTGCACCGAACCGTTCCTCTTGAGCTTCTCGAGGTATGGAAGCTTCTCACGCTTGATGATCCGGGAGTCCCCTTCCGAAAGATCTCCCAGCTTTTCCCAGTAGGTCATCGATGCTCTGGGGTGAGGATTCGTGAACAGGAGCAGCGTGGCGAGCTCACTCTCATCGATCTCGAGATCGTCGCATATCCTGCTCAGAGATTTCGCAAGTGTCGTCCGGATTTCCTCTACCGGACGGCCGAGAAACTCCGCTACCTGTGCGATGGTCCGCGGGATGTTGTCGCTCACGCCGTGACGGAGGGTGAGCACGAGACGCTCCTTCGGCGAGAGCTCGGCCATCTGGAGCAGAAGTTCCTCGCGGATCGACTGTTCCTCCATCTCGAACTCCGCGGAAGGGATTGTCGTCTGCTCGATCAGGTCAGCGAGCTCGGTGTGAGACTCTTCGCCGAGCTCTGAACTGAGTGAAAAGCTGTCGTGGCTCGCCCTGAGTAGTGTCTGAATCTCCTTCGCAGTGACGCCGAGATCCAGAGCCAGCTCGTCGGGTGTCGGAATGCGGTTCTGCTCGTTGACCATTGTCGAGATGGCCTTCTCGAGCCGGTACATGAGGTTCGCCCGCTTTGGGGGAAGGCGGAATGCTCCGCCCTGCTCCGAGAGCGCGTGGAGAATTGACTGACGGATCCACCAGACCGCGTAGGTGATGAACTTCACGTTTTTGTCGGGATCGAATTTTTTCGCGGCGTGGATCAGGCCGATGTTGCCTTCGTTGATCAGATCGAGAAACAGAACGTGGGAATTGCGATAACGCTTTGCGTAGGAAACGACAAACCGCAGGTTCGCCTTGACGAGCTCCTCGAGTGCGGCACGGTCGTTCTGCTGTATGAGCCGGCCGAGCTCCTGCTCTCTCTCCGGCGTCAGCCGGGGGATCTTTGCGATCTCCTGAAGGTAATGATTCAGGAGATCATGTGAATCATCTCTACGGTCGTTGCGTCTCATTGATCACGCGCCTCTGAACCGCTGCCATTCTACGTCCGGATGAGGACCGCTGCATAGCTGGAGGGATCTCCATCTCGAACTCGGCAATGGCGGGACCATCAACCACGGTGTCATCCTGATTCCTTCCTTTCCGGAAAGGTTCAATCCGAAGCGAAGTGGCCGAACATTGCATGTTCGGCCACACAAGATCTTCTGAGATCAGCGGCGGCTCTTCTCGATGTCGCGACGCGGCGCCTTCACGAGCGCATCTTTCCTGTCGAACCCGGCGCGCCGGTCGAGCAGCAGCTGCCTGATGTAAGAAAGGATCGTCTCGGTATCGCTGTCTACAGCGTCATTCATCATCTCCCGCTGTAGATTCAGGATGAACTCGACACCCGCGAGGTTGACCCCGAGGTCACGCGTGAGGCTCAGAATGACCTCGAGACGACGGATCGCATCCGGACCGTAGAGGCGCGTATTTCCTCCGGTCCGCTCGGGTCGAAGCAGCCCTTCGCGTTCGTAAAGGCGCAGAGTCTGCGGATGGATGTTGTACCGCTCGGAGATTACCGAGATCATCACATAGCCTTCTTTTTTTCTCTGGACCATGGCCGGACTCTCTCGTTCACTCCAGAAATGACCGGGGCAGCCTGGACAGCCGCCCCGGGAATCGTCAACCCTTCTCTTCCTCGACTACCTCGGCCTCGATGACATCGTCCGCATCCGTACTGCCTGACGATTCACCCGGTCCGGCGCCCGCATCAGACTGGCCTCCCGGGGTGCTCTGCGCCTGGCTGTACATCACCTCGGCAATCTTGTGAGAGGCCTTCTGGAGATTTCCAGTCGCTTCTTTCATCGCGTCCACGTCACCCTGTTCAAGGGCTTTCCGGGCGTCTGCGATCGAGCTCTCCAGAGAGCTGACATCATCGCCGGAGAGCTTCTCGCGGTGCTCGTTCAGCATCTTTTCGGTCGAGTACAGCAACGAGTCGAGACCGTTCTTAACTTCGATCTCCTCACGGCGCTTCTTGTCCTCTTCCGAGTGCGCTTCTGCATCCCGAACCAGCTTCTCGATCTCGTCCTTGTTCAGGCCGGACGAGCTGGTGATCGTGATCTTCTGTTCCTTACCCGTGCCCAGATCCTTGGCAGACACGTTCATGATGCCATTCGCATCGATGTCGAAGGTGACGTCGATCTGCGGAACACCGCGCGGGGCCATCGGGATGTTCTCGAGATGAAACTTTCCGAGAAGCTTGTTGTCGCGTGCCATTTCGCGCTCGCCCTGCACGACCTTGATCTCGACCGACGTCTGATTATCCGCGGCGGTCGAAAACGTCTCGGCCTTCTTGGTCGGAATCGTGGTGTTCCGTTCGATCAGTTTGGTCATCACACCACCGAGGGTCTCGATTCCGAGTGACAGAGGCGTCACGTCGAGAAGGAGAACGTCGGTCACGTCGCCGCCAAGAACTCCACCCTGGATGGCAGCACCGATGCCTACGACCTCGTCGGGATTCACACCCTTGTGAGGCTCTTTGCCAAAGTAATCTGTGACCAGCTTCTGAACCATTGGGATCCGCGTGGATCCACCAACGAGGACGACCTCGTCGATATCCTTCGGGCTCAGACCCGCATCGGCCAGCGCGCGCTTGACCGGATCCATCGTCTTCTGGACGATGTCGCCGATGAGCTGCTCGAACTTGGCTCGCGAGAGCGTCATGTTGAGATGTTTCGGGCCCGACGCATCAGCCGTGATGAAGGGAAGGTTCACGTCGGTGGACATCGTGGATGAGAGCTCGATCTTCGCCTTCTCCGCGGCTTCCTTGAGACGCTGCAGGGCCATCTTGTCCTTCGACAGATCGATGCCCTGGTCCTTGCGGAATTCTTCGACGATCCAGTCGATCAGTCGCTGATCGATATTGTCACCGCCGAGGTGCGTGTCGCCGTTGGTGGACTTGACCTCGACGACACCCTCGCCCACCTCGAGAACGGAAATGTCGAACGTACCTCCGCCGAAGTCGAACACGGCGATCGTTTCGTCGTTCTTCTTATCGAGTCCGTACGCCAGTGCTGCAGCCGTCGGCTCATTAACGAGACGCTCTACCTTGAGGCCAGCAATCTCCCCGGCGTCCTTGGTCGCCTGGCGCTGCGAGTCATTGAAGTACGCAGGGACGGTGATGACCGCGCGATCGATCTTCTGCCCGAGAAAGTCTTCTGCGGACTGCTTGAGCTTCTGAAGAATCATCGCGGAGATCTCGGGCGGGCTGTACTTCTTGCCCGATACTTCGATCACAACGTCGCCGTTCGCGGCGCGCTCGACCTTGTACGGCACCATCTTCATCTCTTCACTCACTTCATCGAACTTCCGTCCCATGAAGCGCTTGATCGAAAATACGGTATTTTCCGGATTCGTGATCGCCTGGCGCTTGGCAACCTGGCCAACCAGGCGCTCGCCGCTCTTGGTGAATCCGACGACCGATGGGGTCGTCCGGCTTCCCTCGGGATTCACGATGACCTGAGGTTCATTTCCTTCCATGATCGCCACCACCGAGTTCGTGGTCCCGAGGTCGATCCCAATGATTTTTGCCATTTCTTTTCTCCTCCGCGCTGCCTCTCTGGAGGCCTGCGCGCAATCTTAGTGTCCTATTATCAACTTTCTCTGATGAGACAAACCTGAGTCTCCTACCATTAATTCCTGAGCGGGTCATTGTCACGTCCGGCAGCCATCTGGACGATTCCGGGCACGAAACATTGAATTTCCGACGCCCCGTGTTGTTATCATGCCGCAAAAGGAGTCTCCATGAACGAGTTGCGGTCCCGCAGTTTCATCGACGTGCCGTCGGTCGACGGCCTTGCCCGCGAGAGGGCGTTCATTCGCTCGGTCTACGGTTGGATGTTTGCAGGGCTCCTGCTGACCGCGCTGGCCTCCCTCTGGGTCGTCCTCTCTCCCCCACTCCAGCAGATCGTCCAGAGCACATTCATCTTTCTGATCATTGCAGAACTGGGGCTGGTGTTCTTCCTGTCGTTCCGCATTCAGAAGATGACGCCGGGAACCGCCGCGGGCGCCTTTTTTGCCTTTTCGGTGCTCAACGGCCTGACACTCAGCTCGATCTTCTTCGTCTACAGCCTCGGATCCGTCGCACAGGCGTTCATCGCCGCCGCAGGGATGTTCGGCGCGGTGGCCATTTATGGACTCGTCACAAAGCGTGACCTGACTTCCTGGGGCTCGTTCTTCTTCATGGGACTGATCGGCATCATCATCGTCTCGGTCGTGAACATCTTCATGAGATCCGACGGGCTATCGTTCGTCATTGGCGTAGTCGGCGTCTTCGTCTTTCTGGGCCTGACGGCATACGACAACCAGAAGCTCAAAGCCTATGCCGCGAATACGAGCGGCTCGCAGGTCACCAACTTCGCCGTGATTGGTGCGCTCTCGCTCTATCTCGATTTCATCAACCTGTTCCTTATGCTTCTGCGTCTTTTCGGTGGACGACGGAGCTGAACGAGAGCGCCGCAGAAGATCGTTCGCTCCGATCAGGAGCAGAGCATGGCTCACCGTTCCGGCCAGCGGACGCGCACTCCGAGCCGCAACGAGCGCGGAGGACCGACCGTAGTGACCGGTGTCCTGCCGGTCTCATAGCGTTCGCCCGTGAGATTTTCTCCGGCCGCGAAGAGTTCGATTCCCCGCCCGACCGGCCGGGACACCAGCGCGTCGATGGCGAAGTAGCTCTCCAGCCGGAACAGATTGCGGTCGTCGTCGAACTGCTCATCGGACCAGCGCGCCTGCACCGTGGCCGCGAATGCAGATGTGCCGTACTGCATCTGAAGCGTTGCCTGGTTCTCCGGGACCTGCGGGACTGCAAGACCCACCAGTTCCTCTGAACCGGGACTTCGTTTCACTTCTGCTTTCACGAACAGATAGCCGGCGGAAAGCGTCCAGCCCGCACGCGGCCTGACTTGGCCTTCCAGTTCGAATCCCTGTGAGAGGGTCGATCCGAGATTCTGCCTCTGCCTGCTGATCAGTGAAGGGGTGATCGATCGAGTGACGTTCGCGATCGGATCGTCGACTTCCGTGCGAAACCACATGGCCCGCACGCGGGAACGGTCTCCGGGCGAGAAGGCGGTGACGCCGGCTTCGAACCCCGTGAGCGTTTCAGCCTCGAGAGCCTCATTGGCGTCCGTAACGACGTTTCCCACACGGAAGCCTCGATAGAGCTCATTCAGAGTTGGAGCGCGAAAGGCGCGGTACGCCGAGGCCGCTATGCTCCAGTGGTCATTCAGACGGTAGTGAGCGGAAACGCGGGGACTTAGCGCATCCTCCTGCCTCGTCTCGAGCGCGACACGCTCCGAACCCGCGGTCCGGCTCGCGTCATGATTTCTCCACTGATCGAGACGAATGGCCGCGGTCAACGAGAGGCTCTCGGACACCCGGATGACATCTCCGAGAAAGGCTCCGAGGCTGCTTTGAGTTCCCCCGGATGACGAAAAGGTTTCGGCGAAACCGAACCCTCGTTCATCGCTTTTTCCTTTGACCGAGCGGATGTCGACCCCACTCACGATCCTGTGCATCGATCCCACCTCAGTCGAGGCCTGGAGCGAGAAGCCGGAGGCCTCGGAGGGAACATGCTGCACCCTGGTGAGCGACTCTTCGGCCCGGCCGGCCGCAATCGCCGAAAAGGACTGAAAGTAGTCCTGGCGGCTCCCATACGCGCGAACGCTGAGCTGAATTTCACGCACGAACAGATCTCCGCCCAGAGTGATCTGCTCGATCTCCGTTTCATTCGTCTGTAGGCGCGTCCCGTTGCCGCGCTCCTCGTCGAACCGGGAGCCGCGCAGAAAGACCCGGGCACTCTCATTCCGCCATCTTCTCTCGAGCGTCAGGTCGACCGACGTCCGCTCCGAATCGGCGGGAGTATCGACCGGGCCGCGCTCCGGAGCCGAGACCACTCTATAGCCCGCCGTCCGGAAGGCTTCGGCTGCGCCGGAAAATCGCCACCGTTGTCCCGCCCGTCCGGCGTAGAGGGACAGCTCGGGCGTGTCGCTGCTTCCATAAGAACCTTTCAGCGAGATGGCTGGCCCTTTCTCATCGCGACGAAGAAGGTGGACGACTCCTCCGAGCGCTCCGCTGCCCCATAGATCCGATCCACCTCCTCGCAGGACTTCAACCTGACGGAGAGCCTCGCGCGGAACGCGGCCCCAATAGACCCAACCGCCGAATGGATCGTTCAAAGGAATCCCGTCGTCCAGGACCAGCGCTCGTCCAGCTCCGCTCGCGCCGACTCCGCGGAGGGACACTCCCTGCGTGGTCGGGTTGGCCACGCTGCTCCCGCTGCGACGGAAAAGCGTAAAGCCGGGAACCTGGCGCAACGAATCGTCGAGAGTCACCGCGGCTGTGGTTCGGAGATCTTCCGCCGTAATCACCACGACGCTGGCCGGCGTCTCTTCCAGACGCATCGGCACGCGCCCTGCCGTGACCGTGATCGCCTCTTCGATTCGAACGCGATCGAGAACGATGAGCAATGGTTTGGCGCTATCCTCGAGACGGATCCGGACGGCTGAGAAACCGGGAGCTGTCACCTCCAGCACGAGTCCCCTGAACGCGCCAGCCTCGAAGCCGAACTCGCCGGAATCGTCCGTGATTGCCTTCGCTCCCGCCTGGCCGTCAATTCGAATTTCGGCGGCCTTCACAGCGGCACCAGTTCGATCGACGACCACGCCCTCGAGCCGTTGCGATGCAGACAGCGGCATCGCCGTGACCAGCAGGACGAGAACGCAACCGTGAACCGTAAGTGACATCAACGCGGAAAGCGCAGTGCAGGGGTTCATGAATCACCACACCAGCATTCGCTCGAGACACTCATCCAGCCGGGCCACGTAGCTCGAAGGTGTCCAATCACAATGAACCCGTCAGTCCTCAAACTCCGCCATCACCGGCGCGTGGTCACTCGTACCGACATCCGCCAGCACGGGACAGGAGATCGCCCGGTCCGCGAGACGACGGCTGGCCAGCACGTAATCGAGCCGCCAGCCTATGTTCCTCTGCCGCATGTTCCGCCATGGCGCCCACCAGCTGAACATGTTCTGGTTGTCGGGATCGAGCTCACGGCCTACGTCGGCAAGGCCGCTTGCGATAATCGATTCGAACAGTTCCCGTTCGTCGGATCGCTGCCCGATGATGTTGGGTTTACGCTCTTTCGGATGGACATCCATATCGGTGCGAGCCACGTTCATGTCTCCGCAGAGCAGCAGCTCCAGACCGAGCGAGTGCGTCTCTTCCACGTACGCTCTCATAGCCTCCAGAAACTGCATCTTCGCCGGAAAGTCCTTCCCGCCATTGGGAACGTACACAGATGCGAAGACCCGGCGCCCTGCTCTGACCTGCACGATTCTCGTCTCGTGATCGAAGGCCGGATGGCTGAATTCCGGCTCATCGGCGAAGGTTTCCCGTCTGAGATGAAGGCTCACGCCTGAGTATCCCCCTGCGCCATGCCAGTAGCACCAGTATCCCGGAAGCTCACAGATGGCCTCAGGCACCTGCGCAGGCGATGCCTTGATTTCCTGCAGGCAGACCACATCGGGCCGATCGCGCCCGACCCACTCGGCGAACTGTGCCTGCCTTGCCCGGATTCCGTTGACGTTCCACGTCGCGATTTTCACGCATCCCTTTTACCCAACTCGATGCCATCTGTCACGGCGAGCTGGATATTCGCCGGTCACAACGGTTGAGCCTGGATCGCCGGCCGTGGCAGCGGTGTTGCTAAGGAAAGCCGGAAACATGCAATGGAGAACCACATGAAAAAACACATACAAGCAACTCGCTCGACCGGCGCGGCGATCGCGCTCATCGCCCTGCTCGTCTCTGGCGGGTGCTCGAGCGGCGGAGGCTTCAACATCGTCTCCATCGAGGAGGAATGGCAGCTCGGAAATCAGCTCGCACAGGACATCGCGCGGCAGATGCCGCTGTCCAACGATCAGCAGGCGCTCGCATATGTCAACCAGATGGGTCAGCGGATGGTCAACCAGACCCAGATGGGACAGCTTCCCTGGAACTTTCACATCGTCATCGACCCCGAAATCAACGCATTCAACATTCCGGGCGGACATGTCTATGTCACCACCGGCCTGATTGCGGCGGCGGACAACGCGAGCGAATTCGCAGGAGTGATGGCGCACGAGATTGCACACGGCGTGGAGCGGCACGGCACCCAGCAGCTGAGCCGGGCCTATGGTCTCAACATCGTGGCCGCGGTTCTTCTGGGCCAGAATCCAGCCGTTTATCAGCAGATCCTCGCCCAGATCGTCGGTACCGGAACGCTCGCACGATTCGGCCGCGAAGCGGAGAACGAAGCGGACGAGATCGGCACCCGAATGATGCACCAGGCGGGTTACAACCCTCAGGGCATGGTGGGAATGTTCGAAGAACTGCTGCGGCGGCGCCAGCGCTCCCCCGGTTCCGTCGAGAAGTTCTTTTCGACGCATCCGCTGACCGAGGACCGGATCCGCAACGTCCAGCGGATCATTGCGAGCCTTCCGGCCAGGAGCAATCTCATCACCAACGAAGCGGCGTACAACACGATGCGCTCCCGTATCGGCAGATAGTCCGGGGAGGCGGCCGGTCCCGGCCGCCTCCAGCCCCTGCGGAATAGAGTAGCGAAGGTGCGTGGTTGGCTGCACAATGAGCTCAACTATGAAAATGTCCCGGACCCCTGCCGCCGCTCTATTCGCTTTCCTGTTCACCCTTCCGTTGACGGCCGCGGAGCTCGCGGGCGTGCCGATGCCCGACAGGGTTGCCGTCGAAGGCCGGCAGCTCTCTCTCAACGGCATGGGACTGCGATCCAAAGCGATCTTCAAGGTCTACGTCGCGGGGCTCTACGCCGAACAGACTTCCTCCGATGCTACCGAGCTCATCTCGTCGAACCAGGTCAAACAGGTCCGCATGGTCATGATGAGAGACCTGAAGAAAGGCCAGATCGCCGAGGCTATCGAAGAAGGATTCGAGAAAAACAACCAGGCGCAGATGCCGGCCCTTCGCCAGCGCCTCACACAGTTCATTGCGCAGCTTCCCGACCTCGAGTCGGGAGAGACGCTCGTGATAACCTACATTCCCGGCCAGGGCACGACGGTTTCGAGCACGTCGGGCGGCAGGATGACAGTCGCAGGCAAGGACTTTGCCGATGCGATGTTCTCAGTCTGGCTGGGCGAAAGCCCCGTTGACAACAGGCTCAAGAACGGGCTGCTTGGCGGCTGACGAATTTCGCCGGCCGATCCGATTGCTTCACACACTGCCCGCCTCGCACAATTGAGCCGGGGCTCTACGGAGGATTCGATGCAACTGAAGTCCTATGCAGCAGGCGCCTCGCTGATGGCGATTCTGCTCTTTCCCGCCTGCTCGAATGAGCCGGAGGTTACCAGTACAGTTTCCGAACTAGCGGTCACGCCGCCTGACGCTGTTGCGCCGGCGCCTTCGATCATCGAGACGCCTCCGCCCGCCGTCGAAACGGCTGATGCGGTCGAGGCTCCGACTCCGATTGCCACTCCGGCACCGGCAGCAACCGCGCAGGTGGAACAGGTTCCGAGCGTGATGCGCCGGACTAATCCCGCCGCCGCCGCACCAGTCCAGCAGCAGGTGACCGCCACGTTTCCTCCTCGCGTCTCGGTCACTCAGCTTCGCGAAATGCTGGACGAAGGAACCGCGGTCGTCGTCGACTCCCGCGATCGGGTCTCGTTCGCCATCGAGCACATTCCGGGATCGATCAACATTCCGGAACAGGAATCGACGAGCCGGGCGAGCGAGCTGCCGAAAGGCAAAACGATCGTGACGTACTGTGCCTGACCAGCGGAAAACTCAAGCGCCCGTGCGGCGCTCGATCTCAGAAATGCCGGTCATGACGATGCGGTCACGCTTCTCGGTGGACTCGACGCATGGAAGTCGATGCAGTTCCCGACGACCAAGAGCCAGTAGTGTTGAGTGATGCTCGCAATCAGGTGGTCCTCGCAGCTTCGCTGCTGGCGGCGATGCTCGCGATCCTTCCGTCCTGCTCCTCGAAGAGCCTGAGAGGAGAACCGATGCGCCAGACCTCGGGCATCCGATTTCTCGCGCTGGGCGATTCCTACACCATCGGCGAGAGCATATCGCCGTCGGGTCGATGGACAGTCCAGCTCGCGGCGATCCTGCGCGATCAGGGAATCCCGATCGAGGATCCGACCATCATTGCAAAGACAGGCTGGACGACCGACGAGCTCGCGGCAGCGATCGATGCCGCGCAGCCAGCCGGCCCGTTCGATCTGGTCACACTGCTCATCGGCGTGAACAACCAGTATCGCGGGCGCGCCCTCGAGGAGTACCGCGATCAACTTCGCGATCTGATCGAGCGCTCCATCGGCTTTGCGGGCGGCAACGCTCGGAGAGTCGTGGTCCTATCAATTCCCGACTGGGGTGTGACACCATTCGCCGAGGGACGGGATCGCGAGAAAATCGCGCGTGAGATTGACGCCTTCAACGCGGTCAAGCGTGAGGAGGCGGAACGCGCTGGAGCTCACTTTGTCGACATCACCCCCTACTCCCGCAAGGCTGCCGGCGATCCGGGATTGACCGCGCTCGACGGGCTCCATCCTTCCGGAAGGATGTACACCGAGTGGGCACGCCTCGCCCGCCCGTCCGCGCAGTCCGCGCTCGCGGGAGGCGATCAGAAATAACGGCTCCACCCGATGTCTGCAACGCTCACAGAATGGCGCGGCCTGCTCCGCCTCGCTCTCCCACTAGCCGCCGCACAGGCTGGTCTGCAGCTGATGGGAGTGGTCGATACGGCGGTAATCGGTCGTCTCGGCGCCCGGGAGCTCGGCGCGGTGGGACTCGGGAACGCTTTGTTCTTCACCGTCTTCATCGCAGCGATGGGAACCGTCATGGGGATCGATCCCCTCACAGCACAGGCATTCGGTGCGGGCGATCCGGTCCGCGCGCGAAGGACTCTGTGGCAGGGTGTCTGGCTCGCCATCGTCATCGGCGTGTTCCTTTCCGTTCCGCTCGTACTGGCACCGATGATCCTCACGCCGTTCGGTGTCGATCCGCTGATCATTCCCGACGCGACCACGTACACGCTCATCCGCACTCTGGCTCTCATTCCCATGCTGCTCTTTGTCGTTCTGCGTTCCTATCTTCAGGCGCAGTCGATCACACGCCCGATGATCATCTCGATCGCCCTGGCGAACGTATTCAATCTGATCGCCGACATCTACTTCGTGTTCGGTGGCGCATGGCTCCCATCGTGGACTGGGCCGCTTCGGCTCATGCCCGCATTCGGAGTGGCGGGCGCTGCGATCGTCACGGTCATGGCGAGCCTGCTTCAGCTGTGGATTCTGTTTGTCGCCGTTCGAGCCCTCAGGACGCCAGGAATGAAGGAGCTCTGGCGACCCGTTCCGCACGAGTTCCGAAAAGCCTTTCACATCGGGCTTCCGCTCGGGCTGCAGATGGGCGCTGAGGTCGGCATCTTCGCGCTCGTGGGGCTGCTTGCCGGCAGGCTCGGGCCGGACGACCTGGCGGCACACCACATCGCGCTCACTCTGGCTGCATTCACATTCACGGTTGCTCTCGGAATCGGAGCTGCCGCATCCGTGCGGGTCGGTCACGCTGTCGGAGCAGGCGACCGCGCCGGAACACGCCGTGCCGGTCTCGTCGCGTTCACAGCGGGCATTGCGTTCATGTCGTGCGGCGCCCTGATCTTCTGGCTCTTTCCCGGGCAGCTTGCATCGCTGCTCAGCAACAAACCTGAGGTTATTCTGGCCTCGATTCCGTTGCTGGCCGTTGCAGCGATCTTTCAGATCTCGGACGGAACGCAGGCGGTGGGTGCAGGGGTGCTGCGAGGAGCCGCGGACACGCGGTACGCATTTGTTGCGAACCTTTTGGGACACTGGTTCATCGGTCTGCCGATTGCCATCTACCTCGGATTTCACCTCTCGATGGGGATCGTGGGGCTCTGGTGGGGCCTCTGCGCGGGACTGACTGCCGTAGCCATGCTGCTGCTCGTCCGTTTTCTGCGGCTTTCGTCGCGCGGAATCGCAGCCGTCGTTCCGGTCGAACGGGTTCCGTCGTAAACACCCCTCGGGGCCACGCTCAGGCGGAGCAACTGGAATCGCAGTTGGAGATTTGAGTTGTGCCTGTATCGCTGTACTGATACACTGTGTCACCGTGATCGTCATTGATTCCCGCGACTCCGTTCCGATCTGGAAGCAGATCGAAGACGAGATTCGTCGCCTGGTCGCCATCGGCGCGTACACGCCCGGAACCGTCGTTCCGTCCGTTCGTGAGCTCGCACAGAAACTGAGAATCAATCCCGCCACCGTATCAAAGGCCTATCAGCGTCTCACTGAGGCGGGCGTGCTGGTTGTCCGGCGTGGCGAAGGGACTTTCGTCGCCGACTCCCCCACCGGATTGACGAAACGCGAGAAGCGAAGCTCGCTCGGTCTCGCAGCACGCCGATATGCTGCGAGCGCTGCCAGCGCCGGTGCCTCCGAAGATGAAGCCATCAGCGCGGTCCGGGAGGCGCTTAGCTCGATCCATGACCCCGTGAGGAGCAGACGATGAACACCGAACCAGCCGTCGACGTGTTCAACCTGTCCGTTCAGTATGGACGCAAACTGATACTCGACGGAATCTCCTTTCGTGTAAAACAGGGATCGGTCTACGCCCTTCTCGGTCGTAACGGCTCCGGCAAATCCTCTCTCGTGCGAGCTCTCCTCGGGATGCAACGCCCGACAGAGGGGCGCTTAATCATCTTCGGCGAAGACAGCTGGATCCACCGGTCACGCATTCTCGCGCGTGTCGGCGTCGTCGCCGAGGACGATGAAGTGGAGCGTGGAATGACCGTGAGGCAGCTCGTCGATTTCAACCGGGCGATCTACCCACGCTGGAACGCTTCGATCATTCAGACCAGACTCGATCTTCTGAAGATCCGCCCTTCAGCAAAGTTCGGTGAGCTTTCGAAAGGACAGCGGCGACAACTGCTGCTCGCGTTGGCCATCACGGCCGAGCCGGATCTTCTCGTCCTGGACGACCCCACCCTCGGTCTCGACGTCGTCGCGAGGAAGGACCTGTACGACGATCTTCTCGCCGATCTGGCGGATCGCGGCACGACGACGCTCATCACGAGTCACGATCTTGCCGGGATCGAGGGAATCGCCGATCGCGTCGGCATTCTATCGGGCACGAGACTTCTGCTGGACGAGGATCTCGAGACGGTCAAGTCGCGTTTTCGAAGAATGCGCCGGGCGCAGACCGCCATCACTACGAGGCATCTCGAGGTCGTTCGCTCACAACGATGGGGCGACTGGATCGAGGAGATCGTTGCCAACTATGAAGCGCCCGAGCCTGACGGTGAGAGCTCGGAAGTCGTGGCGATGTCCCTCGAGGAGATCTTCATGGCCGTGACAGGCGAGAGGGAGTCCTGAGATGAGCGGAATCCTCGCAGTGATCGCGCGCGAGATGCGCATGAGAAGTCTGGTACTGCTGGCGGGACTGTTGAGTGGACTCGTGGTACTGCTGGCCGGCGCTGCAGTCGACGGATCAGGATTTCTCTCCAGGGCCGGAGAGCCGACGCTGATTCTCGCGTTTGTCTTTCTGGCAGTTGCGGGAGGCGCGCTCGGCGTCACGAGCGTCGGCCGGGATCTTGCCGGAGCGCGATCCATTTTCCTCCTGTCACGACCAGTCGCCGCAAGCTCCATCTATTTCGGTAAGCTCGCTTCCGCGATTCTGCTCGCGCTCGTCTCCACACTTCTTTTCCTTGCTCCCGCACTCCTCTTCGGAAATGTCGAATTGCTCGATCACGAGTACGTCGTG
This sequence comes from Thermoanaerobaculia bacterium, assembly GCA_041748075.1. Classification (GTDB taxonomy): domain Bacteria; phylum Acidobacteriota; class Thermoanaerobaculia; order Gp7-AA8; family Gp7-AA8; genus JBGSYJ01. The sequence goes on along the minus strand of JBGTDX010000105.1, from coordinate 115,312 downwards.
ATCGCGGTAGTGCTCGCGATTACGATCGTTCCGATCTGCGCCGCGCTCGAGGTTCTCGCGAAAGCGAATGCGGCACATCTGATCCTGTGGGCTGTGCTGTCGTCAGGAATCGTCTGGCTCGCCTGGAAAACCAGCGAGCCGTTCCGCCTTGCGTACAGCAACGGCATCGTCTTTTCGCACCTCTTGCTGTCTCTGGTAGTAGTCGTGCTTGGAACTCTCGTCGCCCATGCGATCGCATTCATTCGCGAGCGGTACGAGGTGCAGCGCCAGGCGCGACGCTTTTCCATTCTCTACACGGCGATGGTCGCTCTCGTTGCGCTCGTGCTCGCCGGCTCTTCATGGGCGCTTCTTCACATGCCGATCTGGTCGCTTCAGCGCTTCGTCGTTCTCGACACTTCTCCTGATGCCTCTTCAGTCGTGGTCGCGGGCAACCTTCGCGACTCGCAGCTCGGCGCGACATACGCGATCGATCTCTCAGATGGGCATGTGATGCGACTGCCTCCATCCGCGAATCGCGGATCCCTCCTTTCCGATGAAGGGGTCTTCTGGAGCGCTCGATCGAGCCGAGGACCGGAGATTCGTTCTGCAGAACTTGCCGGCGCATCGCCGGACCGGCCGAGGATTATCCCAGCTGGCCGCGGAAGGCTGGCGGCAGTTTCCGAGGATGGCAGGCACTTGGCGTGGGTTAGCGGAACGGTTACGGAGCTGCTCGATGCCGATGGTCGTACCATCATGACGATTCCAGCGATTGACGCGACTTCGCCAGTCGCCGTTCGTCCCAGCTTCATTACTCCCAGCGAAATCCGCCTGCACGAATGGAACGGTTCCCAGTGGAGGGTTCGGAAGGTCGAGCTGTCGAACAGATCGATTGAACCCGTCGGCGCGTTCGAAGGCACGCTGGCACTTCTCACTTCGGGCGCTCTGCGCCCCCTGGTGAGAGTTGAACGAAAAGGCCGCCCTGTGGAGTTTCACGAGATCGATCCTGCGACCGCGAACGTGACGCTGCGGATTCCGAGCCCGGCATCCGTTCCCGTCCCGCTGCACGACGGCGGTTGGGCCTTCGCGGATGCGACCGGCGCGGCCGCAATCATCGACTCGAAGGGCAATATCACAACCCGGCGTCTGCCGGTGACCGGAAAGCTGCGCATGGGTAGCGAGCTTCGGCCGGGCATTCTGATGATGTACACCTCGGAAGATGCGGACGGCGCTCCGGTCCACCATACAAGCACTCTCTACATCGTCGATTTCGCCTCGGGCCGCATCCTCAGGATTCTCCCCGGGACCATGCCCGCTGCGCGACTCTTCCGGAGCTATCCGCCTCCGGGCTCCCCCGCTTCGCGTCTCATCGAGAACGATGAAGGGCTTCAGCTCATCGACCCGCAGACCCTCGAGTTGCGGTCCGCCATTCGGAAGTGAGAATTCGCGGTTGGAAATGCCGGGCCTCCGAGCTCATGTTTTATGATGTCGTCCCGGAGGACACCTATGACCTGGAGCACGATGTTCAAAGCGGCACTTCTTCCTGCGGCTCTCGCGATTGCATTCGGCGCGTTCGCTCAGCCGGGCCCCACCGTCGATCCACTCGCGAGCTCCATGGCGAAGCTGGAGACCGAGCTCGTCGCAACACACGGCGAGAACGTTCGCCCGTCGTTGCAGCGCGGCCTGAGGCAGGTCTCGATCCTGTGGAAGCCGGAGGACGGCGACGCCGCCACATTCGAGAACTTCGTCCGGAAGAACTTCGCGGCGGACACTTCGACGCGCGATGAGCTCTTCAAGCGTCTCGAGGCGATGTTCGAGCAGCTCGACGGCCACATGCTCGAGATCATCCGAGAGTTCCGCATGCAGACCGACGTGGAATTGGGGCCGGTGCTGCCCGTCGACCACCTGTTCGCCGGCTACAACCCGTCTGCGCACGTTGCCGACGACTTCTTCGCCAACAAGATCGCTTTCGTGGTTCTGCTCAACTTTCCGCTCACGACTCTGGACGAGAGACTCGCGCAGGGCGATAGCTGGACGCGTAGGGAATGGGCGGAAGCGCGGCTGGGTCAGCGTTTCTCACGACGTGTTCCAGCCGAGGTCAACCAGGAGATCAGCAGAGTCTCGTCGGCTGCCGACAACTACATCAACGGCTACAACATCTGGATGCACCACCTGCTCGATGAGAAGGGCATTCGTCTCTTTCCGGCGAAGATGCGACTCATCTCACACTGGAACCTTCGAGACGAAATTCGCGCGAATTTCGCCGTGCCCGACGCGATCGAAAAGCAGCGGATGATCCAGCAGGTGATGGAGCGGATCGTCACGCAGACGATTCCCCAGGTCGTCATCGACAACCCCACGGTGGACTGGAAGCCGTATTCGAATACCGTAGCTCCGGCCGCAGTATCCGATTCCGACAGGGCGCCGTCACCGGCAGCTGTTGTCACGAACACCAGGGAACCCGATACGCGCTACGAACACCTTCTCAATCAGTTCAACGCGGTCCGGAAGGCCGACCCCTACTCGCCGGCAGCTCCGACGCTCATCGCTCGTCGCTTCGATGAGAATCGCGAGATCCCTGAAGAAAGAGTCCGGGCGATATTCGAGCAGGTCCTCACCTCTCCTCTCGTTCCACAGGTCGCTGCGCTGATTCAGAAACGCCTCGGCCGTCCGCTCGAGCCGTTCGACATCTGGTACAACGGCTTCCGGGCAAGCGGCGCATACACCGAAGCGGAGCTCGACCCGATCGTCAGAAAGAAATATCCCAACGCGGAAGCCTACCGCGCTGACATTCCCAACATGCTCGTGTCGCTGGGATTCAGCAAAGAGCGGGCCGCAGTCATCGCCGACAATATCGTCGTTCATCCCTCGCGGGGCATCGGCCACGCATTCGGGGCGGCGACACGGGACGAGAAAGCCTACCTTCGTACCCGAGTCGAAAAAGACGGCATGAACTACAAGGGATACAACATCGCCGTCCACGAGATGGGCCACAACGTGGAGCAGACGATCTCGCTAAATGAGATCGATCACACGATGCTCGAAGGAGTGCCCAATACGGCATTCACCGAGGCGCTCGCGTTCGTGTTCCAGGCAAGAGACCTCGAGCTTCTCGGTCTCGCGAAACCCGACGCACGGAGCCGTGCACTCGCAACGCTGGGCACCTTCTGGGGCACCTACGAGATCGCCGGCGTTGCCCTGGTCGACATGAATGTCTGGCGGTGGATGTACGACAATCCCGACGCCACTCCTGCGCAGCTGCGGGACGCGACGGTGCAGATCTCGCGTGACATCTGGAACCGCTACTATGCACCCGTCTTCGGCAAGCGCGACGTCGTACTTCTCGGCATCTACTCGCACATGATCGACGCGATGCTCTACCTCCCCGACTATCCGCTCGGACATCTGATCGCGTTTCAGATCGAACAGCAGATGGAACGGGCCGGAAGCATCGGTCCCGAGTTCGAGCGGATGGCGAAGCAGGGCAACCTCGCACCCGATATCTGGATGAAGAACGCGACGGGAGCGCCCGTCGGACCGGAAGCGCTGCTGACCGCCACCGTAACGGCGCTGAAGACGGTCGCTCAGTAGAGGCGCAGGCCATGTTGTGGCACTACACTACAGGTGTGCCCGATCGAACCCGCAGCGAGAACATCCAGCGATTTCTGATCAACCTCGACGACGAGTTGAATGGCGCCGCTCTGTACGATGCAGTGTCGGAGGCAGAGAAGGACGCGAATCTCTCCGAGCTTTACAGCCGTCTCGCCGCGGTCGAAAGACGCCACGCCGAGATGTGGAAGCAGAAGCTCGTGGAAGCAGGTGCTCCCGTTCCCCGCTTCAAACCGAGCTGGCGCACGCGCATGCTCTGCTGGATCGCCGGCCGGTTCGGGCCGAACGCTGTGCTTCCTTCCGTCGTCAACGCCGAGCAGATCGGCAGCCGCAAGTACGCATCTCAGCCGGATGCCGCGGCAATGGATCACGACGAACGCTCTCACGCGCGCATCCTGAAGCATCTGACGCGCACATCGCCCGAGGGGATGGCAGGCCCGCAGCTCGCCCGCATTGAGGGGCGGCATCGCGCCACTGGCGGCAACGCGCTTCGCGCAGCAGTTCTGGGAGCAAACGACGGTCTGGTATCCAACCTCAGCCTGGTCATGGCCGTCGCGGGCGCCTCTCTTCCGTCGGAAACGATTCTTCTCACCGGCATCGCCGGCCTTCTCGCCGGCGCCGGCTCCATGGCGCTCGGCGAATGGCTCTCCGTCCAGAGCTCGCGCGAGCTGTACGAGCACCAGATCGAGACCGAGCGTGACGAGATCGAGCAGGCACCCCAGGAAGAAGCGGAGGAGCTCGCCCTGATATATCAGTCGCGAGGAATGGAGCCCGAACAGGCGCGCATGGTGGCCAACGAGATCATGAGCAACAGCGTCAGCGCGATCGAGACGATGGCCCGCGAGGAGCTCGGGATCGATCCCCACGACCTCGGGGGCTCAGCATGGACCGCCGCGTTCACGTCGTTCTTTCTCTTCGCGGGAGGCGCGATCCTTCCCGTGCTCCCCTTCATCGCGCTGGAAGGCCGGACGGCTGTGCTGGCGAGCGTCGCGGTGAGTACCGTCGGGCTTTTCGTCGTCGGCGCAGGCGTGACTCTGTTCACCGGCCGCTCGATTTCGTTCTCCGGCGGCAGGCAGGTCCTGTTCGGGTTGGTCGCCGCAGCCCTCACTTTCGGGCTCGGCCGGCTGCTCGGAGTCGCGATCACCGGTTGAGTGCAATTTTTCTGTTACAGGGTTTCCCGTGAGCGCCGCCTCGTGACATGATTCCGCTTCCCGATGAAACGCTTCAAATAAGGAGCCTGCAGAATGAAGAAAACAGCCATCCTCACCATCGTGACTACAGTTGCATGCGTCGGAGCCCTGCTCGCACAGCATGACGCCGGAGGCGATAAGAAAAAGCCGCTCAGCCCTCCCGCGACGGCCACTGCCACCGTTTCGGGCAGCGACATTACCGTCAGTTACAGCGCCCCGTCCGTACGGGGACGGAAGATCATGGGAGAGCTGGTTCCGTACGGGAAGGTGTGGAGGACGGGTGCCAACGCAGCCACCACGCTGAAGACCGATGCAAACCTCAGGATCGGCGACCTCTCCGTCCCGAAAGGCACCTATACGCTCTACTCGATTCCCGAGGCGGACGGCTGGACGCTGATCGTGAACAAACAGACGGGCCAGTGGGGCACGAACTACGACGCGGCGCAGGATCTGGGCCGGGTGAAGATGAACGTCAGCAAAGCGGCGTCCCCTGTCGAAACGTTCGTCATCGACTTCCACGATGTCGGAACCGACAAGGGCAAGATGCGGATCGCGTGGGAAAACGCTGAGGCGACCGTTCCCGTGAGCGTAGTGAACTGACCGTAACGCGGTGGCATTCAAGGCCGTCATCGGGGCGTAAATGAACCAACGTGTCATCCTGAGCGAAGCGAAGGATCATCTTGCGACGCTCGATCCCCTCGAGCCGTGGTTGTGATACACGGGCCAGAACGCCAGAACAGTGTTCATGCGGCGACCCGGGCAAGGCTATGCGTTCGCGCGAGCGGTCTAGAGATCTTTCAACTGAGTTGCCACGAGAATGAGAGCGTAACCGATGATCCAGGACCATGTCGCAATTTCAGGACTGACGGGAATGATGCCAAAGTGAGCCGCGATCGCCACGATGAAGAGTACGAGCGACACCATCCACGTGACAAATTTCGGTGCGTTGGTTTGCTTCGCCATGAGTCGACACTCCTTGCGGCTTTGCCGCTGCACAACAGTTGAATTGCTTTGTGTGGAACAATTGAAAGGATCGTCGCGACGTACTCCGGGGCGACTCTGGCGACGCCGCATGCGGCGCTGCAAGAACCGGACCGCGTGAGCTGGCTCGGCATCAAGTTCGAACGTCTCATCCCCGTCACGCGCCAGCACGGTCACCAGCGCACCCTCGGGCAGAGATTCTCCTTCGACGATGACCTGACCAGAAACAACTTTCCCCGACGCTATTCTCATGCAGCTCAACCGCGAGTTATAGGCGCCGCTGCCTCGACGGGCCGTCGTTCCCGCGGCCCGTGCAGTTCTACGATTCCCGCCCTTCACGAGCGTCGGACCACCGTTTTGCTCGTTGCTCCTCGTCGGTCTCTTCTATTCGTGATGCGACCGTCCACACATGGCCGGATGGATCCATAATGCGCGCGGTCCGGTCACCCCAGAATTGATTCTGAGCGGCAATGAGGACTCTTGCACCCTTCGCGACTGCTCGGTCGACGGCCTGATCTACGTCCGCTACATACACGAAGATGACGACCGGCGAACTCGCATCTGAACTGGGAGCGCGGCTAGCGAGCACGTCCGGGAACTCCGCTTGCACCACAAGGAACGCATCATTGATGCGCATCGCGATGTGAATTGGTGAGCCGTCTGGGCCGGCGCGCCGCACATGCTCGACGGCGCCAAACGCCGCCGTGCAGAAGTTCATCTCGGCTTCCGGGCTCTGGCAGACCAGCATCGGGAAAACCGCCTGCACACCTTCTGGAATCGTCTTAACTGTTACCATAGGTTATCTCCGGCCACACCGCTAGAGCGGCCTAACGTTCCTAGGTTCACCGGCGCGAACCGCACGCCGAATAGTATAGAGCTGGAGACCCGGCCACGAGCGGGCCGCGTCGGCTGCTCCGGGCGGTTAGCCGGCGCCGTACACGTCCGTACTCAAATAGCGCAATCCCGAGTCGACGGCAATCGTTACTACGGTGGCATCATGCCCCAGCCGCTGCGCGATCCGGATGGCAGCGACGACGTTAGCGCCTGTGGACGTGCCTGCAAACACCCCTTCTTCGCGCGCGAGACGCCTCGCCATTGCTTTTGCGTCCTCCGTCGTCACCGTCTGAATCTCGCTGACCAGCTCGGGTTGCCACAGCGGAGGTACAAAACCAATCCCAATACCTTCAATCTTGTGGGCACCCGACGCCCTACCCGAGAGAACGGCCGATTCATCAGGCTCCACTGCTATTACCCTGATATCTCGACTGTGCTTCCAAAGCGCCTGCGTCACGCCGTGAATCGAATGAGCCGTGCTTACGCTGTGAACGAACGCGGTGACCGTCCCGTTTGTTTGAGCCCAAATCTCGTCTCCCAACGGTAGGTAACCGCTGATGGCGTCGTGGTTTCGCAGCTGGTCGCAGTACCAATGATCCGGTCGCCGGCTGATCTCCGCAGCCACTCGGATCATCTCCTTGATGAGCGACTCGGTGATCTGTCTGTTGTCGCTCTTGACCTCGGTAATGTGTGCACCGAATGCTTCCATCGTCCGGCGCTTCTCCTGACTGAAAGCGTCCGAAAACACAATCTCTAGGTTGTAACCTTTCGCGGCGCAGACCAGCGCAAGCGAGATCCCGGTCGTCCCGGCCGTGTATTCGACGACTGTGCCGCCGGGACGCAATTGACCGTTCCGCTCAGCGGCTTCGATCGCGGCCTTCGCCATCCGGTCCTTCATGCTACCGGTCGGATTCGCCCACTCGAGCTTCAGGAAGATCCTTGCGGCACCGGAGGGAACGACGCGTCGCAATGCGATCATCGGCGTGTTTCCGATCGCAGCAAGCACGCTTTCATCTGCGGTTGTGTGCTCTGAGCTCATTTGTTCGACGCTACGCCGCTTGCATCCGGCTAACGTTCCTGCGGTTCACCGGCGCGAACCGCACGCCAAACAGTATAGAGCTGGAGACAAAGCAACACGCAGTTCGTGTCCGGTGCTACCGCTAGTTAGCCGACGCCACCCGGACACCTGGTGCAGGCGCTCCTGCTAGTAGGCCGGCGACCGAAAGATCCTCATCGACGTCGGGCCAGTGAATCCCGAAGCCCGCACCGGCCATTTGCCAATTCTCACGTTGCTCGGGAGTTGCGTGAAGAAGACGTGGGTACCAGGCGAGTGGAACACTGATGCTGCGGCCATCGAGGAGATCGACGACAAGACTGTCTTCCGTGCAATGAACGCTACGGACGCGGGCACCGGCTTTAAACTCCGAAGTAGTCATACCAACCCTTGAGCAATTCTCTGAACCATGCGCTCTACCGTGCGCAATTCCCGGGCCGAGTAGCCAATTGTGTAAGCCGTTCGTACCGGTTTCAGCCAGAATTTGGCCGAGGCATCCTGATGGTCGACATGAACGTGAGGAGGTTCGCCAGCGTCATGACTCGTGATGAAGACGCGGAAGCCTTTGTGTCTGAGTAGCGTCGGCACGGCCGAAGTGTACCTCGGCGGCTAACGTTCCTGCGGTTCACCGGCGCGAACCGCACGCCGAATAGTATAGAGCTGGAGACACAGCAACACGCGGTTCGTGTCCGGTGCAACCGCTAGTTAGCCGGCCCGTCCTGACGGCGGCTCGCCATGCTCAGCAAGATACTGGCGCAACGCTTTGTTGACGGTTTCGGAGTCGTGAAATACCTCCGCGACGTCCGGAGCGAGCAGGATGATGTTCGAACCCTGCATGTATTGCTCGTAGTACTTGCCGCGAACGCCGCCGGGAGCCGACGTCTGTTCACGGATCTCGTCGTGATTGTCTTTATTCTGCTTCATAGAGTCGTCGCTCAGCCGGGGTTGCCGGACGTGCTGAAATGATTCGTATTCGATCTTCGCGCTCGGTGTAAGCGACAATGATCAGCCGCTGCTGTTCAGTGTAACCGAGAGTGAGCGTTCGGTACTCCCCCACAGAGTGCGTCGAGTCTTCCCAGCTGAGTGCAAGGCGGTCGCCGAAGACCGTGGAAGCTTCCTCGAAGGAGACGCCGTGATTCTCGCGATTCGTCCGATCCTTGGTCAGATCCCACTCGAACTTCATGGGGAACGAGTGTACCTCGGTCGGCTAACGTTCCTGCGGTTCACCGGCGCGAGCGGCACACCGAATAGTATAGCGCCGGAGACACAGCAACACGCGGTTCGTGTCCGGTGCAACCGCTAGTTGGGCGACGCGACATTTGGTAGGCTGATGAAATGACGGAAGCCTCTGAATGGAGCGAAAGACTCAATGGTCTCTCAAAGTCGCTGACAACAGTGGAAGAGGCAGCTGCGAGCTTCGAAGATGCGCTCGCCGCCTGCGACCGCTTTTTGGTCCGCGTAGAAGCGGGACGGGTGAGCGACGACATCCTCCAAGGGGTGCAGATCGGTCTATCGTTTGTCGACGCTTTCACGTGGCTCAACGAAGCCCCTCATAAGCTTGACGATCTTCGAGAGACCATCGGTGAAATCGATGCGGCGGTTGTGGATGGCGAACTTCCCGCGACAGCTCACTCATGGCGTCCCAGCTGATGGACAGAATTTCCGCGGTCGAGACTCGAACGAGCTCGCTCAAGACTCAGTTCGAAAGGCGACGAAGTTTGTTGCAGAGTGGTGAATAGCGCGGTGCTCCGTCGCAAGAGAAGCCGGTCGATTCACTGGGGCTCCCGCTCCTCGAACGCCGGCTCGAAGAAAACGGGCTGCCCTACCGCGACGCGGCCGCGTCGACTACAGGCGCCGTAGACCCCGGCCTTGTTGTCCCTCACCCGTACGATCGCTTTCAGCACCTCAGGGGTGGGGCGTGCCGAGTCGGGGTCGAAGTTCACCATCGAGCAGCGCTCGTCGCGATTGGTGATACCGATGGCAGCACCTTCCCTAGTTTCGCCGAACCAAAGGACACCTCCCACCCATTCGTCTTCCTCGAAGGGAACGGATCGCTTTGATGCAATCAGGATGTTCGGTCGGAATCTTCGGACGTCTGGGCGTTGCGCCGCAAGCCGGGCAACTTCGCTCACCGTGGCGGAGGCAATGACGGAGATGCTCGCTTCGTCGAAGATGCCACGGTTCAGGTGCATCATTTCGACCGGCGACCCATGGCGGCGACCGACTTCCTCCGCCAATTCTTGGCCGAACAGGGCCAGTTCCTGCCCTTCCGGCGTGCGAACGTGCGTAGGGAGGTCTCCACTGGCGGCAGGTCCCCGCCGCTGGGGAGCAAAGAGAAGCAGTTCGGGAAGCTTCGAGGCGATCAACCACGGGAAGCCACCGCGATCATCAAGCCGACGGAAGGCCAAGCGCCGGTCGCCATCAAGACCGTGCCAGCCCATGTCAGCGACATCGAGACGTTCGCCGCTCATGGACTTCACTGGATATCGGAACAGCGCCTCTACTTCACCAACCTTGATAGGCATGTTCGATATCACCCGGTACACCAGATCATGACGGCTCGGCCAGTCGGGCGATCACCTCCGTGGCGGGAATGACCTCTATCCTCATCTTGGGGTGGATCAACTCCCGCCAGAGCCAGTTGTGGTGCTGAATCAGCGACTTTGCGTCCACATGCTGCCGGTCCGCCGTCGTGTGGCCGTCTGCGACGATTACGATCTCGTAGTCACGGCTCAACGCCGCACGGATCGTCGTATCCACACAGAAGTCAGTAGCACAACCAGTCACCAGCAATCGCCGGACGTTCCTCGCATCAAGAGTCGTCCCGAGCTCGGTCCGATAGAAGGCGTCGCACGCGGTCTTGCGTACACGCGCGTCCTGCGGCTTGCGTTCGAGAGACGGAAGCAGCTGCCAACCCGCCGTACCCGGCTCGAATGTGTCGCCCGGTGGTCCATCGTGCTGGACAAACACCACCGTGCCGCCGTAGCGGCGAACAGCATCGGCTACGACGTTGATGCGCGCAACAACACCCTCGGCGTCGTAGCGCGGAGTCTCCGGCGTGAACAGGCCCGCCTGCATGTCAATTACGAGAAGACCCGTCATCGGACCCATCGAGTATCCTATCTTCAGTCCGCCTAACGTTCCTGCGGTTCACCGGCGCGAACCGCACGCCGAATAGTATAGAGCTGGAGACACAGCAACAAGCGGTTCGTGTCCGGTGCAACCGCTAGTTAGGCGGCGGGTCGACTACGACGCGAAAAGTGGACAACCCCGGCCACAAACAGGAGAGCTACGGCGACGGCTTGTACGAGCATGCCTCTGCTCACCCACTTGACTCCGATCCAGTCGAGGTCGGTCATCTGCGCCCGCTGTTGTGGAGGGATCTGCGCAATCTCGTGCCGAACGCCAGAGTAGCAAGTGCCAACGCCGAGGGCGAAGAGCAGCACGGCCACGACGATTAGCTTGCGAACCATCCCAGAGCCGCCTAACGGATTGAACTAAGCTCTGCCACCGCAGGTGGCGTCGGCTTCAGTGACTGGTTAGCCGTCTCGTCTCTTTTTTGACCCAGATAAACCAAGGATCGTTTTTGCCGCTTATGTCTTCGTTTGTTGGAGAAAGCGGGGCCCAGTACGGCGTGCCATCCTTAAGAAACAGCAAATACTGGTTACCCATCTTGTAGTCGTATGCGTAGCAGCCTCCACAGCCAGCCGCTCGTGAACAGTTGAGCTGCTGATAAGGCACGTCCTTATTGGATCGATCCAGATAGTTGGCGAAGCGTCCGGGGACTTGGATCGATTTCGATTCGGTGACACCCTTGATCGTCTCAAGAATCTTGAGCGTAACCGTACCGCCGCCCTCCTCGTCGGCCTTCGCCGACTCCTGTACCGGCTGCGCGCGCACGATTAGCTCGCTCCTGTCGATAACGTCGCGTAAAGAAACTGTAATTGCACTGCAAGCAATGATGTGCTGGGCCGGAATGATGGCGCCGATCGAGACATACGCGATTAAAGCTGCTCTTTTCACTCTCATATCCTTTGGACGCCTAACTATATATTGAGCCACACCCGCCAGGTTCCCTATTCCCCGCCTCTGTCGGATAACGGGCGAACCGGCTCGAAACCAGTGAATGTCAACCTGCTGCAACACATCGTGTTACTGCTCGGACAGTTCTGCACCGGTTTATATCGGTCATCCCGTGTGGCCTATGCGCCTTCCGGTCTACTCCCCGCCCGCGCCTCCCCAAACCCGACTCACTCCCCCGCCGCCCTCGCTGCCAGCTCCACCGCTCCCATGAGCCCCACCTTCGGGTTCGTGATCAGGTCGACGGGAATCAGATCCATGAACTCGTCGAAGCGCCCCTTTGCGCGAAAGGCCCTCATGAATCTTCCGTCGGTGAACCGCGCGGCGTTCTTCGTTGCGATTCCCCCTGCGATGTAGATGCCTCCCCGGGCCAGCACACGCAGACCGACGTTGCCGGCTTCCGCCCCATAAATGTCGATGAACACTTCGAAGCTCCGCGTTGCGAGTGGGTCTCCCTGGTCGGCCAGCCTCGAGAGCTCCGCGGGGAGATTTTCATCGTCCGACATCAGGTCGCGCGCCGCTGTCTCTCCGCTGAACTCGTGATCGCGCAAGTAGGTAAAGATGTTGACCAGTCCCGGTCCCGACAGCAACCGCTCATAGCTCACACGCCCGTATCGTCCATCGAGATACTTCAGCAGCCCGATCTGCGTTTCGCCCACCGGGGCGAAGTCGGCATGCCCTCCCTCCGACGCGATGACCTTCCATGCCGAGGAGCCGGGCACCAGCATCGCTTCGCCGAGACCGGTGCCCGCACCGAGGATGCCGATGGGCATCGTCAGATCGCGGCTGCCCTCGTTCAGCGAGAGCACGTCCTCCGGCCCGAGCCGCGGTACGCCCACTGCAACCGCGGAGAAGTCGTTCGTCAATACGATCTTCCGGATGGAGAACTGCTCCTGCAATTCATCGCTCTCGATGACCCATTCCAGATTCGTGATCTCGGAATGCTCCCCGATCACAGGTCCGGCAACGGCAAAGCAGGCGGCCTCGATCGGTCCATCGTCCAGTGAGACGAACTGGCGAAGCAGTCCATAGAAAGTGGGATACGCATCGCTCTCGAATCGTCGCTCGAGCAGGACCTTTCGAAATCCGGATCCGATCTCCACTAGCTGAAGCAGCGTCTTGGTGCCACCGATGTCACCCGCCAGAATGCGCATTCAGTTCTTCTCTCCCTCTTCCCCGTTCTTCGTCTCCGGGTAGGCGTCGCGATCGATGAGCCACCAGGACGGTCCGCCCCCTTCGATGACCTCCGAGATCGGAAACCGTTCTCCCCGCTGCAGCGCTTCGATGACGGGACGCTTCGATTTTCCCGTCGCCAGCACGAGCTTGGACGCCGACTCCCGAAGCAGGGGTGCCGTCATCGTCACCCGCCAGGTGTCCATCCGCGGCACGAACACCTCGGATGCGATGCGATCTGTCACGTTCAGCACGTCGGTACCGGGAAACAGCGAGGCCGTGTGTCCATCGTCGCCCACGCCGATGATCGACAGGTCGAGCCCCGCAATTCCCAGCTCGCGCCATTCTTCTTCGAAGCGCGCGGCGATCTTCGCGGGGTCCTCCAGCTCCGTCCGGAACCGGAGGAATTGATGATTCGGCAGTATCCCCTGCGCGAGGAGCGACCCTCTGATCATGGCGGCATTCGAGTCCGGATGATCCTGCGGCACGCAGCGCTCGTCGCCGGTGACCCAGATCACCGCCTTTCCCTCGAGCTTCGAGCGAAAGGGCTCCGCCCCGAGGACTTCGTAGAGGCCGCGCGGGGTCGACCCGCCCGAGAGCTCGATGACGGCCCGATCGCTTCTCTGTACGGTCTCGACGATGGCCGACGCCGCCGTCTCGAAGAGATCACTCTTTGTGTCGAAAACCCGCAGATTCAGCATCTATAATCTCCCTGCCAGTTGGATCGCGCGGGGAAGTATTCTGAAGAAGACCGGATCGCGCTCCCGCTGCGCGAGCTGCCTGACGATCAGATCGGACTGGTTGCGCGTATGACTTCGCGTGACGGTGGATGCCGGCTGCGGCAGACTTCGCGTCTCCGCAATGATGGCCGAAGCGTGATCGTTTTTGGACAAAAAGATGCTTCCGCCTTCCTCGAAGCCGATCTCGACATGCAGCAGCTCACCCGGACGGCCGGACGCCTGCCGTCCGGCAAACTCGTAGCTGACCGCTCCCCGGTCACCGTAGAGGCGGCCATCCGCATCGAGCGTGTGACCCACCTTCGAGCTCAGCCAGGACGCAAAGAAGAGCGCTTCCACATGTTCTCCGAACAAATCGGTGGTTCCGCTGCCGGAGATGATCCGGACCCTTCGGATCTGCTGCAGCAATGTTCTCATCTCGCCGGGATCGAACATCGACGCGGTGGCAATCCGCCAGTCTTCCATCCGAACCCAGTTCAGGTCTGCCGGAGTGGTCGCGCTCTCCTCGGACACGCGACGCACCAGCCGCAGATCGTCCACGCGGTCGAAGTGAACGGAGTCGACGACCAGCCGGTTGGCCGGCTCCAAAAGTGCCGCGACATAGTCTTCCTGCCCCGACGGAAGGTCCCCCAGCCACCATGCCGCGACCGGCATGTCGGGGATCAGCAGCGCATTCACGAGCGAAGGCACGTGAGCAACGCGGCTTCCCCCTGCGACGATCGAGATCGCCTCGGAGCAGACCTGCCGGGAGCCCGACACGAGATGGCAGTTTGCGCCGATCCAGGAGCTGAGCTCATCCTCACCTTCCATGCTCGAACGGATCACGATGCTCCGTTGCGGCACGGAAATGCTCGCCAGGCCGAGCGTCTGCGTGGCGAGATTCCGGTCGGTGTCCGTGCCCGTGTGCGCGACCACATTCCAGAGCGCAGCGCGGGTCACCGGCTCCGAGCCTTCATCGCTTTCCTGTCGCCACACTTCGGACAGGCTGCGCTCGATGGCCGCAATGTCGACCGACAGCTCTTCTCCACGGACGAATCGACTCAGGTCGCTCATGTCGCTACGGTCTTCTCCACGATCTTCCGTCGGCTTCCATGATCTCGTCGACTTCACGCGGACCCCACGTGCCGGAAGCGTAAGGGGAAGGCGAGCCCGATTCCTGCCACCTGTCGAGAAGCGGATCGAGCCAGCGCCAGGCCGTCTCCACTTCATCGCGGCGGGCAAAGAGCGTCGAATCGCCGATCATCGTGTCGAGCAGCAACCGCTCGTATGCTTCCGGCGGCTCTGCGCCGAACGAAGTGGCGTAGCGGAATTCCATGGTCACCGGATGAGTCCTCACGGTGGGTCCGGGAACTTTCGAATCGAATTTCAGCGAGATTCCCTCGTCCGGCTGGATACGGATCGCCAGGACGTTCGGATGCAGATGCACGCTGCCCATCCTCTTGAAGAGCGGATACGGAGGCGGACGGAAGTGGATCGAGATGTCGGTTACACGCTTCGGCAGCCGCTTTCCGGCGCGGAGGTAAAACGGGACGCCCGCCCACCTCCAGTTTTCGATGAAGATCTTCATTGCGGCGAACGTCTCGACGCGCGAGGCAGGGTCGACTTTCTTCTCGTCGAGGTATCCGGGGACCGGATTGCCTGCAATGGAGCCTTCCACGTACTGGCCGCGCACGGCGACGTGAGAAAGCTCATCGAGCGGAAACTCCCTGAGCGCCTTGAGAACCTTGACCTTCTCGTCGCGGACGGAGGTCGCCTCGAACGCGACGGGTGGTTCCATCGCAACGAGACAGACGAGCTGGAGCAGATGATTCTGAATGATGTCGCGGACGATACCGGAGCCCTCGAAGTAGCCTCCCCTGCCTTCGACGCCGATCGATTCCGCGACCGTGAACTGGACGTGGTCGATGTACTGGCGGTTCCAGAACGGCTCGAAGATGCCGTTCCCGAAACGGAGCACGAGCAGATTCTGAACGGTCTCTTTTCCGAGGTAGTGGTCGATGCGGAAGACCTGCTCCTCACGGAAAGTCATCACGGCGATCCTGTTGAGCTCGCACGCCGTCGCAAGATCCCGGCCGAATGGCTTCTCGATGATGGCTCGCGTGAACGGAAGCTCGAGCTCCGGATCATTCACCATGTCGTTCTTGCTCAACCGGCGCGTGATCTCGGGAAAGAACTGGGGAGGGGCGGCCATGTAATAGATTCTCCGCCCTTCCGTGCCGCGCTGCTCATCGAGCTCTTCGAGCCTCCCACGCAATCGGACGTAATCCTCGTTGTTCTCGAACTCACCGGGAATGAAGAAGAGCTTCGATGCGAAGCTCTCCCACACCGCATCTTCGGTCGGCCGGCGTCGCGCATGACGGTCGCATGCTTCGCGCATATCGGCTCTGAATTTGTCGTCCGTGACGCCGGCGCGGGCGAAACCGACGATCACCTGGTTCGAAGGAAGAAGGCCGTCGTGCGCGAGGGAGTAGAGGGATGGGATGAGCTTGCGCTGCGTCAGGTCTCCGGACGCGCCGAAGATCACGAGAATCGAAGCGTCCGGAACACGCTCCTGATCCAGCCCTTCGCGGAGGGGATTGGCTTCGAGTTGTGTCGCGCTCACGGTCATGGATCATGCCTCCGAAAGGCGCATCGCGCAACGGGCATCGGTTCAGGTGACGGTCTGCTCACTGGCCGGGGGCCGGAATGGCTCGAGTCTTTCGGGCTCATCGACCTCCGCGACGAATCTCCTGATGATCCTGTCCGCCATGGCCGACGACAGGGACGATGAGCCGTTCAGGTCGATCGCTCCACCCGCACGCATTCCATGGCCTCCCCCCTTCCCGATTCCTTCGAGGATTTTCTGCATGACGTCTCCCGCGTTCGCTTCGGGATCGTTCGTGCGGATCGACAGGTAGAGGCGATCGCGGAACGTCCCCCATGCGAGTGCCCAGCGGATCTCCTCCATCCTCACGACGAGATCGGCGATCTCCGGAACGAAGTCGGGATCCTTTACGAGACCCATGGTACTGACGGCCGTCGTCTTGCCGACCAGCAGATTCTCGAGGGCGTCAGCGAGCTGCGAAAAATAGTGCCGTTCGAGAGTCGGGCTGGAAATGGCAGCAAGGAGGGCACGATCCACGCGAGGAACGAGATACTCATACGCGATCAGGTCGTGCTCGGAGACCTCGCGTCCCAGGTCCTGGGTTTCGGATCGGATCGCATACAAAAGCGCGGTAGCCAGGTCGCGGGGGATCTTCAACCGGGCGATGCGGAGGTACTCGGTGAGCAGAGTCGCGGTCGCGCCCAGCTCTTCGATCACCTCGTAGAAGGCAACCCCGCGGGTGATGTCCCGGATGGGATGGTGGTCGATGACGATATCGGCCATTCGATCTCCCGGAACCGCAGTGTTCCCCGTGCGCGGCTGGGCATCGATCAGTGCGATATAGCGGAAGTCGTCGAAATCGAGCTCGTCGATGTGCGGAAAGTCGAGATCGAGCAGCCGGACCATCGCGCGGTTCTCGGCCCGTCCGATGATTCCGCTGTAGGCGGCAGTCGCGTCGATACCACGCTTTTTCCGCAGCAGGTAGCGCATCGCCGCCGAGCTCGCCAGACAGTCGGGGTCGGGGTTGTGATGCGTCAGGATCAGGAGCGGCCCCTCATCGAGCGGAAGCGCCAGCAGGCGTTCGAGCGACGCCTTCATCCGTTTTTTCATCTCGCGCTGGGTCTTCATGTGCCGGACGCGCCGACCTCCTGGAACGGCGCAGGCCTATCGTATCAGGAGTGATGAAGATCCCGGGCGCGCAGCCAGGCGGAGGGTCCTCCTGAGCCGGCGAGGGACGGGACGGTCATTGTGGCGAGCAATGAACCACGGTGTCAGCCTGAGCGCAGCTCAGAGGCTGTGCAAAAATCAAACGATGTGTCACACACTCTGACGCTTTACACCGTCTCGCACTCCAAAAGGACACGTCTGCCGGCCGCGAAGACTCCCAGTGATACTGTCTCGCAGCTCTGACGTAGAATCGGAGAGATGAGGATACAGCGATGAGCGCAAACAACCGTCGTGTCGCGATCGTTCGCGGATTGAGAACCCCGTTCGGGAAAGCGGGCACCACGCTCGCCCGCCTCGATACGCTCGAGCTGGGAAAGAGGGTCGTCACGGAAATGCTCCAGCGGAGTGAGCTCGATCTCGCTTCGCTCGACTACGTCGTCTACGGCACCGTCATTCCGTCGGTCAAAGCTCCCAACATCGCCCGCGAGATCGTTCTGGGAACAGGGATGCCGCGCCATATCCCCTCCCATAGCGTCTCGATGGCCTGCGCCACGTCGAACCAGGCAATCACGACGGCGGCCGACATGATCCAGCAGGGACAGGCGGAAATCGTCGTCGCCGGCGGCGCCGAATCGCTCTCGAACGTTCCGATCCTCTTCTCGAAGAAGTTCGCGGACATTCTCGTCAAGGCAAGCAAGCAGAAGACTCTGCCGGGAAAGCTCTCGGTCTTTTCCAACTTCCGTCCAAAAGACCTTGCACCCGATCTGCCGGCCATCGCGGAATCGACAACGGGTCTCACCATGGGTGAGTCTGCCGAGAAGATGGCCAGGGAAAACGGAATCACGCGGGAAGATCAGGATCGTTTCGCGCTCCAGAGCCACACCCGCGCTGCATCGGCGACCAACAGCGGGCGCTTCGCAGCGGAAGTCATGCCGCTAATCGTTCCGCCGCGGTACGAGGAAGTGATCGACAACGACAATCTGATCCGCGAAGACACGACGCTGGAAGCGCTCGCGAAGCTGCGGCCCGTGTTCGACCGGAAGTACGGGACGATCACTGCGGGCAATTCTTCACCGCTCACCGACGGCGCTTCGGCGGTCCTTCTCATGTCGGAGGAAAAAGCAAAGTCCCTCGGCTACAAGCCGATCGGCTATCTGAGAAGCTACGCCTACGGCGCGCTCGATCCGGCCGACCAGTTGCTCCAGGGGCCGGTCTTCGCAATACCCCGGGCACTCGAACGGGCCGGCCTGAAGCTGACGGACATCGGCGTCATCGAAATGCACGAAGCCTTCGCGGCGCAGGTGCTGTCGAACATCCAGTGGCTCGCTTCCGCCAGGATCGCAAAGGAGCGGCTGGGCCTGAGCGGACCGGTCGGCGAGATCGATCCGACAAAGATCAACCGTACAGGAGGCTCGATCGCCCTCGGCCATCCTTTCGGCGCCACGGGAGCGCGCATCGTCACGACTGTCTGCAACGAGCTCCAGGCTTCCGGCGAGCAGTTCGGCCTGGTATCCGTATGCGCCGCGGGTGGGCTGGGCTCGGCGATCATCATTGAGCGGGAGTAGCTATTTCTTCCCCTCTCCCAGCGAGAAGGAGCCAGGGGTAATGGCATTTCTCAGAGCTTATGCCCGAGAGGCTAAACGTTGAAATTGTGAATGTTGAATCGAGCACGGTCTTCCATTCAACATTCTCAATTCACGATTCAACATTTGCTTCGGTTCAGCACTCTTCCGTGTATGAGGAGAGCCAAAGGTCAGGTCCAATTGCGCTAGAATCGTTCCCGCATGTCCGTCGTCCGTGCTGTCTGTCCCCACGACTGTCCCGATACCTGCTCGATGCTCGTCACCGTGGAGAACGGGCGCGCCCTGAAGGTGACGGGGGATCCCGATCACTCGTTCACGCGCGGATTCCTCTGCACGAAGGTCGCGCGCTATACCGAGCGTACGTATCACGAGGACCGTTTGCTCTTTCCGCAGATCCGTACGGGACCGAAGGGATCAGGACAATTCCGCAGAGCGAGCTGGGATGAAGCCATCGGGCTGATTGCGCAGCGCTTCAATGAAATCCGTCACTCGCAAGACGGCCCGCAGGCCATTCTGCCCTACTCGTACGCCGGCACCATGGGACTCATCCAGGGATCGTCGATGGACCGCAGGTTCTTTCACACGATCGGTGCATCGCTGCTGGGCCGAACCATCTGCGCATCGGCAGGCTCCGAGGCTCTCAACTACACGTACGGGACGCGGATGGGCACAGATCCCGAGTCGGTCGATCAATCGAAACTCATCATCCTCTGGGGCACGAACACGCTCACTGCAAATCCCCACCTCTGGCCATTCATCGTGAAGGCGAAAGCTGCGGGCGCGAAGACGATCTGCATTGATCCCCGGCGGACGCGCACTGCCGATTCGTGCGATGAGCACATCCCGATCCGGCCCGGCACGGACGCGGCGCTCGCGTTGGCGATCATGCACGTGATCTTTCGTGACGGCCTCGAGGACCGCGACTATCTCGAATCGATGACCCTCGGCTGGGAAGCACTGCGCCGGCGCGTACTCGACGACTATGCGCCGGGAAAGGTCGCAGGTATCTGCCGCATACCCACGGAGACCATCGAACGGCTTGCTCACGACTACGCGACGACCCGTCCTTCATTCATACGTCTCAACTACGGCCTGCAGCGCCACGCGGGGGGAGGCTCAGCCGTTCGCGCCATCTCCATCCTGCCCGCGGTCACCGGCGCGTGGAACGATGCGGGCGGAGGCTGCCAGCTTTCGAGCTCGGGAACGTACAAGATGAATACCACCGCGCTCGAGCGGCCGGATCTCATTCCTCCCGGCACGAGAACCGTGAACATGAGCGCGCTGGGCGATGCGCTGCTCGACCTCCACGACCCTCCAATCCGCGCTCTCGTCGTCTACAACTCCAACCCCGCGTCGGTCGCGCCCGATCGCGGGCGGGTCCTGCGCGGAATGGCGCGGGAGGATCTCTTCACCGTGGTGCTCGAACACTTTCAGACCGACACCGCCGACTGGGCCGACGTGCTTCTGCCGGCCACAACGCAACTCGAGCATGCGGATCTCCACAAGAGCTACGGCCATCTCTACGCGATGTACAGTCACCGCGCGATCGACCCACTCGGCGAGGCGCTGCCGAACTCGGAAATCTTTCGCAGGCTCGCCGATGCGATGGGACTCGAAGGAGATTTCCTAAAAGATTCTGACGAGACGATGATGCGACAGGCGCTCGATTCCGATGCGGAGGAAATGAAAGGCGTGACGTTCGAGCGGCTGCGGGATTCAGGTCCGCAGCGAATGAACCTTCCCACTACGCACCTGCCGTTTCCCACCGGTACGAAACTGGCGACCCCCAGCGGTCGGATCGAGATCGACTGCGCGCGCCTCGAGGAGATCGGACTCGATCGACTGCCGCTCTATGTGCCTCCTTTCGAATCGGAAGAGAGAGATCCGGAGCTGATCAGCCGCTATCCGCTCTCACTCATCTCGGCACCGGGGCACACGTTTCTCAACTCGACGTTCGTCAACGTGAAATCGTTGCGCCGCGTGGCAGGCTCGCCCACGCTCGAGATCAACGCGGTCGATGCCGGGCTTCGTGGCATTGCGCACGGAATGACGGTGCGCACGATCAACAATCGCGGTTCCTTCCTCGCGCAGGCCATCATCAGCGATCGGGTCCAGCCCGGAGTCGTGGCCGCCCCCTCCATCTGGTGGGGACGTCTGACCGACGACGGAGCCAATGCGAACGACACCACCTCGCAGAAGCTGACGGACATCGGCGAAGGAGCCACGTTCTACGACAATCAGGTGGAAGTTCGCATCGAACACTGAGGACAGGGAACTTCACCCTTCACCCTTCACTCTTCACTCTTCTGTACTACAATCCCGCCGTGCAAATAACACCCCTGGTCGTCGTCGGAATCCTGTTCGTCATCTTTTTCCTGGTAGTCGAACGGTTCAATCTCTTCAGCATCGACAGATTTCCTTCACGCCTGGTGAAAATCGTTGCCTGGTTCTGGCTGGGATCGTTCGTGCTGCTCGTCACTTCCCTCGTTACCTCGTCCGCGTCCGCGCCGGTTCAGAAAAAGGACCTGGTCAACATCCCGTTCTGGTCGCTGTTCTCGATGCATCTGATCCTCGTGATCTTTCTGCTGGGTTGGTGGCTCCTGACTCAGCGTCCCGGGATCCGCGCGTATCTCAATATCCAACCCGACCAGACGTTCCGGGCTGTCATGCTCGGCGTCGCGGTGGGAGTCGGAGTCTGGGCGGTCACGATCGCGCTGGCCGCATCAGCCGGCGTCATTCTGACCAGGCTCAATCTGGTGCCTGACAATCTGCAGCCGAGCCCGATGATCCCCTGGATGGCCAACCTGGCCCTCTGGCAGAAGGCCGTGATCATTTTTTCAGCGATGACTGTGGAGGAAGCTTTCTTCCGCGGGTGGCTTCAGAAACGCGCCGGCCTGGTCGTCTCCACGATCGCCTTCGTAATCGCGCACGCCGGGTACGGGCAGCCGCTCATGCTCATCGGAATCACGGTTGTCTCTCTGATGATCGGAGTCACCTTCTACCGGACGAAGAATCTGATTCCCTGCATCATCGCGCACGGAGTGTTCGACGCGATCCAGCTCATCGTCATCGTGCCGCTGGCCGTGAAGTTCGGGGGGCTGGGATGAATGATGAAATTGAGAATTTAGAATTTAGAATTGAGAATTCAGAATTCAGAAAATGGAGTCAAGCAAGCTCCAGCGGTTGGATCGGGATGAAAAGGCAGCAGGCCGCGCAAATGCCTTTCTGAATTCTAAATTCTCAATTTCTTCTTCACTGTTCCGAGACGACGACTCCGTCGCCCTCGAACCGCACTTTGAACGACTGATCCGACTCTTTGATCATCACTCCGGAGAGCTCCAGATCGTCGTCCAGGACGGCCGGTATCAACTCGCCCGTCCAGGCTACGAGGGCATTCGAGGAAATCGACAGGGGATAATCACGCGTGACCCGCAGGGTGAGCGGTTCGATCGACGTGGAGATTGCCAGTGAGCCCCGTCCGAAGATCTTCACCGTGTCGATCTTCTTCTGGTACGAGGCGTCATAGATCGGATCCACCCTGTAGGAAAGTGAATCCTCGAGGGCGAGAAGATTTCCTCCCTCGACATAGATGAACTCATCGGCCAGGTCGAGCAGGAATGTCTTCCTCCCCTTCTCCGAGAGGAAGATTCTGCCATGCCCTGTCGCCCGGACCAGGGTCTGCGCCGTCGTTCCAACGAGACCCGATTCAGCCGAGAAGCGAAGGTTGCCCGTGTAGCTCGAGACCGTTCCCCGTTTGAGGTGGACGCTCCGTTCGAAGTTGATCTCGAGCACGCCGTTCTC
Organism: Thermoanaerobaculia bacterium; assembly: GCA_041748075.1. Classification (GTDB taxonomy): domain Bacteria; phylum Acidobacteriota; class Thermoanaerobaculia; order Gp7-AA8; family Gp7-AA8; genus JBGSYJ01. The sequence continues at coordinate 92,543 of JBGTDX010000105.1, read as the reverse complement.
GTGGAGCGAAAACGTCTTCGAGGCACCCTCGATCTTCCGGCCGAGATCCAGCGTGCCCCGTGCTTTGTCTTCGGGTTCCTCGACGGCTTCCTGGAGCTTGCGCGCGGCCGACACACCCGGCGGCAGATCGAGATCCACCTCCCGCGGGTGCGAGTGATCGAGCGTGGTTCTGGGCACTTCGTCCGGCTGCTCCACGACCCGCGAGGGACCGGCGAGGAGCGCCGCCTGCACGACTGGAGGGATGGCGATCGGTCCTGTGACGAGCGCGGAACCGCCGCGAGGGCTCGCAATGTTCCGCATTCCGGCTTCGAGCTCCCGGACGGCTTTCTCGGCGCCCGCAAAACGGAGATGCTCGAGCGCAAGACCGAGTTTGCCCTTCTGCTTGTAGAGCAACCCGAGGTAGAGATGCGACTTCGCGTAATTTGGACGGAGCTCTACCGAGCGAAGAAGGAACTCCTCCGCCTGGTCGAGCTTTCCCTGTTTGAACAGGACGAGCCCGAGATTCGAGTGGAGGATGAACACACTCTCGTTCTCTTTGACCAGCGCCCGATAGATGACCTCGGCTTCCGCATATGCACTGGTCTTGAAGTAGACGAGCCCCAGAAGATTCAGCACGTCGGGGTCGTCGGGACGAAACCGTTGCGCGAGCTCCAGTTCGCTGCGAGCCTGACCGAACCGCCCCTGAGCGAACGCTTCGCGTCCGAGGTTGTAGTGCATCAGGAAGACACCCTCATCGAACGGAGGGGGTACACCGGGCTGTCTCTGGGGCATGCCGTTACCTGGCGATCGGTTGAGTGGAGTTCGTTCCCCGCCGCCTTGCCGCGAGCGTGACCGGCTCGAGGCTGCCACTGCCGCGCTCGGCCTTGAATCCGCCCGACAGCTTGCGATCCCGTCCCCCACCGAACATCACCACGCCGCCGTGGGGCCGCCCGTGATAGACCGTAAGAGCCCGGACGACGTAGGTTTGTGTTTCTGCGTACGGTGGAATGCCCCGGTACCGGCTCACTGCGCCTTCACCGGCGTTGTATGCCGCCAGCACGTGGGACAGATTGTTCGGAAACATCCTCTGCAGGACCGACAGATACTCGACCCCACCCCGTATGTTCTCTTCGGGGTCGAAAATACTGCTCACGCCGAAGCGGCGCGCTGTGGCCGGCATGAGCTGCATCAGACCGCTGGCTCCCTTATGGGAGACGACTTTCGGACTAAAGTTCGATTCCACCTGGATGACCGCCTTTGCCAGTATCGGATCGACTCCGAATCGCTCACAATGCCGGAGGATGATCTCGTCATATTCGGAGACCCGGTCTCGCTGCTTTGCGAGCCAGCTCAGATCGGAGCCCCGGGCGGGCGGACGCTTCTGCGGAACGTTATAGATGACCTTCGAGCCATCAGAACGAATCACGAGCCTGACTTCCGACGAGCCCGGAACCGCCAGCAGGGTAGCGCCAGCGAACATCAGGATGATGCGGAACCTGTTCATGATGGAAGGCTGATGGTAGCAAGTCATTGCCGGAATTCAAAATGCGGCGTCTGACGTCGCGGGAGATCCCATGAGTTTTTCGGATGCACAGCGCCAGGTCGATGACTGGATATCGAGTTTCGAAGAAGGCTACTTCAAACCGATGACCCTCGTGGCACGCATCGCTGAAGAGGTGGGCGAGCTTGCCCGCGAGGTCAATCACCTCTACGGAGAAAAACCGAAAAAGCCCTCCGAAGCGGAAGGGTCGATCGCCGAAGAAATTGGGGATTCCATTTTCGTCCTTATCTCACTCGCAAATTCGCTCGATCTCAGTCTGGACGAAGTTTTTGCGCAAACCCTTGAGAAGTATCGTACACGAGACGCAAAACGATGGACACCGAAGCAAACCTGACGTGATTTCTTGCCCGGCTTCATTGCCGTTACGGCCATAAAGGCGCTATATTCAGAGAGTCCACCGATCCGAACGACCATCCATGCATGGCGCCTGCGTCAACCACTTCCGGTTACCGGAGTTGATCAGAGCGCACCTCACCGTGAGATGCACGCTCGGCCAGCCAGGTCGTGGATCGCAGCCAGAAGGAGGCCGCTCCATGGATGGAATCCTACGTTCGCTTCTCAAATGCGTTCGCCGGCGTATCAAAACCGACGAAGCGCTGACGGTGGAAGCGATCACCCAGGAAATGGGCTACACGCGCCAGTACGTATCCGGGCGATTCCATCGCACGACCGGCCGACTGTTGAGTCACTTTCTGAAAGAGAAGCGGCTCGAGAAAGCCGCAAAACTCCTCAAGCGCGGCAATCAGCGCATCACTCAGATTGCCCGTCGATGCGGCTTTGAATCCGAGAACTACTTCCGGCAGCAATTTCGAAGCCGGTTCGGAATGTCACCGCGACAGTTCCGGGCGAACGGCACGCTTCGCCGTCCAAATCGGAGTTCACAACTCATCTGATCCCGGCATCGCCGTTTTCTCATCTTTGTCGTAGCCTGCTTCGATCCAGAGGTAGCGCAACGAGGCAGCGCTTCGCCACAGGCTGCCCGTGACCACTGCGTTGTGGATGAAAATCAGCAGACGGCGGACCAGCGAGTGCGGAACACCTCCCGCTTGAAGGTGACTCAGATGATCTTCCGGCGAAGCGAACGTGCGTCTCTCGATCGCGCCGCGCAACCGGATGACTGTGCCCTGCACACGGATCTCCTGCCCTTCCGTACGCAAATCGAAACGCGAGTGCCGGCGATGAAAAAAGCGGACTTCACCCATCGATCGACCGATCCGAAGCGGCCGCCCGCAGTAGTAGAGCTGCGACACGAGACGGAAACCCCACGCCCTGGGAGATTTCGATGCAGCGGCGGCCAGCTCTCCAGCAAGAGCAGGCGTGACGATCTCCCGTTCGCGAAGAATGAGAATCCAGTCGTGACTGCAACTGTCGATTGCCCGGTTTCCGGCGCCTTTGTGCGCATGCAGTGCGGCGTCTGGAGACAGGCCGGAATCAACCTGTTCGATCACCGGAAAAAACTCATGGAGAGCCTCGACTGAGCTTGATTCGATCCGCCCCAGGGCTATGATCGACAGAGTGCCCGTCCGTCCTGCGCTCCCGGTCGGGAGGCCGGCACCGGGCTGCTTCAAGTGCCTTCGACGCGCTCGTGAATACGCTGAATGCTCACGGCGCGGCCGCTCGTCTCGTCGATCTCGACCAGGCAACCCGACAGGCGGATATCCCGCTTCGCGACCTCGAGCTTGCTTGGCGTGTTCATCAGGAATCGGTGCAACGCTTCGTCTTCTCTGAATCCGATGACCGAATCATAGGCGCCCGTCATCCCGACGTCCGTCTGAAACGCCGTTCCCTTCGTGAGAATCCGTTCGTCAGCGGTCGGCACGTGTGTATGCGTTCCGAATACTGCCGAGACGCGGCCATCGAGATAACGCCCCATCGCCTGCTTTTCCGAGGTGGCTTCACAGTGGATGTCGACCATGATGACCTTCGCGTCCCCGATCTCCTTCAGCTCACGGTCGACCGAGTAGAAGGGGTTCTCGCACGGAGGCATGAACACCTGCCCCATCACCTGAATGACGGCAACCTTCACACCGGAAGCAGTCGTCCGGACGACGCTTCCCTTGCCCGGATTTCCTTTCGGGTAGTTCGCCGGGCGGATCACATGCTCGTAGTGATCGAAATTCTCGACGAAGTCTTTCTTATCCCAGATGTGATTGCCTGACGTGTAGACATCGATGGGAAGGTTCGAGAGCTCCTGCAGGATCGCTTCCGTCACACCGAACCCGCCAGCGGCGTTCTCGATGTTCACTACGGTGAAATCGACATGCTCACGATCGATGACCGTTTCGAGCTTGTCGCGGAGCGCCCGTCTGCCGGGCTGGCCGACGATATCGCCGATGTAGAGAAGTCGGGTCATTTGGAGAGTAGACAGTAGACAGTAGACAGTAGGCAGTAGGTGGGCAACGAACTGTCATCCTGAGCGAAGCGAAGGATCTCTTTCCTCGAGGCGCTGCCGCCAGTATTCAGGGGATCCTTCGCTTCGCTCAGGATGACAGACTTTTTCACTGTTCCAGACTTTCTATTTCGCGAAATCCACGGCCCTTGTTTCCCGGATGACCGTGACCTTGATCTGTCCGGGATACTGCAACTCCGACTCGATCTTTCTCGCCACATCCTTCGACAGCCAGATCGACTGTTCGTCGGTCAGCTTCTCCGCGTTCACGATGATGCGGAGCTCGCGTCCCGCCTGAATGGCGAACGCTTTGTTGACGCCTTCGAAGTTGTCGGCAATCGCCTCGAGACGTTCGAGACGATGCACATAATTCTCAAGGATTTCCCTGCGTGCTCCGGGCCTGGCTGCTGAAAGTGCATCCGCTGCGTTCACGAGGACGGCTTCCACCGTGGTCGGATCGTAGTCGCCGTGGTGACATTCCATCGCGTGGATGATCTCGCGTCGCTCGCCATACTTGTCGAGCACCTGCCGGCCGAGCTCCAGATGTGTTCCCTCCATCTCCCTGTCGATGGACTTGCCGATGTCATGCAGCAGCCCGCCCCGCTTTGCGATCTCGGCATTCACACCGAGCTCCACGGCCATCAACGCCGCGAGTCCGGCGACTTCCAGCGAGTGCACGAGCACGTTCTGTCCGTACGAGGTCCGGTAACGCAGACGTCCGAGCAGTTTAAGAATTTCAGGATGGATGTCCGTGATTCCGAGGGAGAAGGCGGCTGCCTCCCCTTCCTCGAAGAGTTTCTCCTCGAGCTCGATGCGGACCTTGTCGACGACTTCTTCGATGCGGGCAGGATGGATGCGGCCGTCGGCCATCAGGCGTTCCAGCGAGATGCGCGCGACTTCCCTGCGGATCGGATCGAATCCTGAAAGGATGACCGCCTCGGGCGTGTCATCCACGATGAGATCGACGCCGGTCGCCAGTTCGAGTGCGCGGATGTTGCGCCCTTCGCGGCCGATGATGCGGCCCTTCATGTCGTCGGACGGCAGATCGACGACCGAAACCGTGTTCTCCGCGACGTAGTCGGACGCGAGCCGCTGAATGGCGGTTCCCAGGATGCGTTTCGCTTTGATGTGCCCGAACTCGTTGGCCTCGGTCTCGATCTTCTTGATGATCTGAGCCGCCTCGAGCTTCGCTTCGTTCTCGATTCCGCGGATAAGCTGGGACTTGGCTTCTTCGACGGTGAGACCCGAGATCTGCTCGAGGCGATGACGCTGCTCCTCGATCAGTTCCGTGACCTGATTCTCACGGACTTCGAGCTGGGACTCGCGCTCCTGCACGGCGCCTTCGCGGCCTGAGAGCTGAGACTCTCTCGTTTCGATCTGCTGGGCACGTCGGTCGACGCTCTCCTCTTTCTGCTCGACGCGCTTTTCGACCGCCTTGAGCTCTTCGCGCCGCTCTTTCGACTGGCGGTCGAACTCGGCGGTCGCCTGAAGGACCTTTTCCTTGGCCTCCAGGTTCGCTTCCTTGAGCCGGGCTTCCGCGGATTTCTTCGCGTCCTCGACCAGCCGTTCGGCCTTCTCGCGAGCCTCCTGCGCTTCGGCGGTGACCCGCTTTCGCTGGATGGAAGACCAGATGAAACTGAAGACTACGGCCAGAACCAGGCCGATCAGAATCGGAATGACGTATGTTTCCACTGCCAACCTCCCTCTGGGAGGCCTGCGCGGATAGGAGAAAAATGTCGGAGAACCCCGCCTGAGCCGTGTCGAGCGCTCTAATTGAACCTGCGTAAAACAGGTGGGCGTCCTGCGTGAGGCTTTCTGGCTTCCCTCTGTGCTCTCATCGAGCGAAGGCCTGCTCCTGCCCCAGGACTCAGACTCCCGGAATTAGAGAATCGGTTCAAGTAGTAAAACTCTTCACGCACTCTGCAGGGACTCCGATCTTTCTATGCATCCGTGGAACCGGCCTGCTCGGACATCAACGATCCGAGCTTATCGGACAATTCCTCCGTCTTCTCCATCCAGACGCCGAGGGTGTTCTCGCGCTCGTTACGGTAGCGGAGAAACTCATCGGCGATATTCAAAGCCGCCAGGATTGCAATGCGCATCGGGTCGGTGCTGCTGACCTGGGATCCGACATAGCGCATCCTGGAATCGACAAACCGCGCAAGCTCCGTCAAATATGCCGGGTCTCCCTCACCGCGAACGTTGTACGTCTGCCCGTAAATCTCGACTGCTGTGGGATCCGTTTTCTCGTTCATGAGAGGTCGACCTTTGGAACGGGAGTATAGCAGAGAGGAGACCCAGCTGAATCGGCGCAAAGTCGCCGGTCACTGAGCTCAGGTTCCCCCGGCATGCAACCGATCGGCAAACTCTTCGATCAGCTCGCGCATGGCCAGCTTTGCGCGCCAGTCAGCCGGGATTCCTTCCTCGCCGTAAAACCCGCCGGCGAGTTGCCCGTAGACCGCGCCTGTCGTGTCCGCGTCGCTTCCAAGGTTGACAGCGAGCAGCGCCCCTTCGCGAAAGTCGGCGCCACGGTGGAAGGCCCAGAGCGCCGCCTCGAGTGTGTGGACGACATAGCCGCTCGATTCGATCTGCCGTCTTTCCTTCACCCGGAACGATCCGCGGGCGATGCCCTCGATTCTGTCCGCGAGCGGCTCTCCGCGCCAGGCATACTCGAGGATCGATTCCTTCGAGTCGGCGTTCAGGGCGCGAATCAACAGTTGTGCGAACCAACGGCATGCATCGATGGCTTCAGGAGCGCCGTGTGTCGTTCGCGAGCTCTCCCCGGAAAGACGGATCGCCTCGTCGACATCCTCGGCGAAATGCATCGGCACCGGCGCCAGGCGCATCAGAGAACCATTTCCGGCTGTCCGCGGGTCCGTCGAGCCACAGAACGCCATCGCCTCGCGAGACGGACCGGACACCGTTCGTCGTTGAGCTTCAAAACGATCGAGCGCCGATGCGATCGTGTTGCCGATGTCGAAACAATGACCGGTGCTGCTCAGGTGGCCGTCACGCCTCCACCGGCAGTATCGTTCCATCTGATCAAAGGCATCGAACCCTTGCTTCTCGATCAGGCTCTCAGCGAGACAGAGCGCCATCGACGTGTCGTCGGTCCACTCGCCGGGGCGAAGCTGAAACGGCCCTCCACCGACTATGTCCTCGATAGGGCTGTAACTGTCGCGCGGCATGAACTCGAGCGTCGTACCGAGCGCGTCGCCCGACGCGAGACCCAGCAATGCGCCACGAAAGCGGCTCCTTCGATCGACGTTCACCATTTCCGGCAGGCCCTCCATTTTGATTGTAAACGGCGCCGTGATTGCGCCACTCGCATACCATTCCTTCGGAAGCCGCGCTATGATTCGCCAGCGATGGCTGAACGGACTCCGGACCACGCTGCCGGCCCATCCGACGCGGCAGTTCTATGGCGGAATCTCAGCCGTCCGGGTCACGAGTCGGCCTATCTTCATCACGACGGCTCCCTCTGGCACCTCAAGGGAACGGCTGTTTTCATCTCGGATGCCGAGGCGTGCCGGCTGGGATACAGCATCGTCTGCGACAGCAGATGGCACACGCGCGCGTGCCACGTCGACGGTTGGATCGGAACGCAGCATGTCGATTTGAGAATTTCCGTCGATAACGAGATGCGCTGGGAACGCGACCGCGAAGAGGTTCCTGCAGTCGCCGGCTCGATCGACATCGATCTGAACTTCAGCCCCGCGACCAATCTCCTGCCGATCCGTCGATTGAAGCTTCAGACGGGTGAATCCGCAACGCTGCACGCTGCGTGGCTCCGGTTTCCCTCACTCAGGCTCGAGCCCCTCGAGCAGACCTATACGCGAACCGCTGAAGACCGCTACCTCTACAAGAGTCGCGCAGGAGCGTTCCAGGCGGAGCTCACCGTCGATTCCGCAGGATTCGTCAGGGTTTATCCGGGTGGGTGGGAATCGGTCACAGGAGAGTCCTCCTGAACCTCTCGTACCGTTCTCCGAAGACCGCCGTACTCGAGAGCTCGATCCACGGAAAAGGTCTCTTCGCAGCAGAACCGATCCACAGTGGCGAGGTCGTGTGCGTGAAGGGTGGCTACATCATGAATCGCGAGACGCTCGATTCGATGCCGGAATGGTACCGATCAGCGGAGATCCAGATCGCCGCCGATCTCTTCATCGGCCCCGAGCTCGAAGCGGAGCGTGACGGCAGCATGATCTTTTCCAACCACTCCTGCGAACCGAACATCGGTGTACAGGGTCAGATCGTCTTCGTGGCGATGCGCGAGATCAACAGCGGTGAAGAGCTCACGCACGACTGGGCGACGACCGATGACGACACGTACGAGTTCGCCTGCAATTGCGGATCGCTGAACTGCCGGAAGATCGTGACTGGACGCGACTGGCAGCGGGCGGATCTGCAGGAGAAGTACCGGGGATTCTTCTCCTGGTATCTCCAGACCAGAATCCGCTGACCGAAGCGCACCGCGGACCCCATTCTCGGCGGTTCCTTCTACAAGTTGACGCGCTGGAATCGCAGTCTCGGTTATCCTTTCTCAAACACCATGCGCTTCGCTGCCGGAACCCGGCTCGGCCCCTACGAGATCCTCGGACTGCTCGGTTCGGGAGGCATGGGAGAGGTGTACCGCGCGAAAGACAGCAGGCTCGGTCGGGATGTCGCGATCAAGGTGCTGCCGCACGAGTTGGCGACTGACCGGGAACGGCTCGTCCGATTCGAGCGCGAGGCCCGCAGCTCCTCCGGCCTCAATCACCGGAACATCGTCACGATTCATGACTTCACCTCAGACGGCGGCGAAGCCTGGCTGGTGATGGAGCTGATCCAGGGCGAGTCGCTTCGCACTCTCATCTCCCGCGGTCCGATTCCGCTCAGAAAGGTCGTGGCAATCGCGTCGGGCGTCGCGCAGGGACTCGCTGCAGCGCATGCTGCCGGGATCGTTCACCGCGATCTCAAGCCCGAAAACATCATGATCGGAGCCGATGGGACACCGAAGATTCTCGACTTCGGACTCGTCAAGGAATCGCCGCGCAACCGCTCGCAGGATGACCCGACGGACCTGAAAGTCAGCACGACCGGCACCGTGATGGGAACGGCCGGCTACATGTCTCCCGAGCAGGGAGCCGGTGAAGAGGTTGATTTCCGTTCCGACCAGTTCGCTCTCGGAGTGATCCTCCAGGAGATGGCGACCGGCAGAAACCCGTTCCGTCGAACAACCGCGGTGCAGACGCTCGCAGCAATCATGCACGACGATCCGGAGCCGATCGACGGCACGATCCCGCAGCCGTTCGTATGGATCGTCGAGCGATGTCTCGAGAAGAATCCTGAGGATCGCTACGGTTCGACGGCCGATCTGGCACATGATCTCGCCCGCCTGCGCGATAGTTCGTCCGACCGTCTCATGGTCACAGGTCGAGCCGCACAAAAATCGAAGTGGCCGGTGATCGCGACCGCCATGGCTACAGGGCTTGCAGCGATCGCGACAATTCTATTTCTGCTCATGCGTTCAGCGGCGATCGACGGTTCATCAACCCTCGAAGCTGTCCACGCCGACATTGCGACGCCGGACCTTGCCGAAGTCCACCGGGGCGGCGTTGCGCTCGCGGTCTCGATTTCGCCGGATGGCAGATACCTCGTTCTCTACGGAGTCGACATCCATGGCACGAACAGATTGATGCTCCGTGATCTCGGATCGGGGACAACGCGTCTGCTCGTTGAGAACGCACTTCCCGGCTGCTGGTCCCCCGACAGCAGGCAATATGCCTACCTTGCAGAAGGAAAACTCAAGGTCATTCCCATAGATGGCGGTCCTGCTCGAACGGTGTGCGATGCACAGCCGGAAGGGACTCCAACCTGGCTCGGCGACACGATCCTGCTGTCGCAATACTCCCGGAATCCGGGCCTTCATCGCGTCCCCGCCGCGGGAGGAACACCGGAACGGCTGACATCGATCGAATCGAGAGTCGCGTTCTGGCCGTCCTTTCTCCCGGATGGTCAGCGATTCCTCTATACATCGTTTATCAACATCGGCTCAGGCTCCGACATCGACCACGAGTTGCGAGTCGGCAACCTCGATGGCTCGCCGGGCCACGCGATCGGACGAATTCATTCGCGGGCCGTTTACTCCGAAGGTCACCTGCTGTTCGTAAGGGATGGCTCGCTCATGGCGCAGCCGTTCAATCTCGAGACCGCGCAGCTCACCGGTGAGGCAACCTCTCTGGTCGATCGGGTGAATTACTTCCGCAACCTCGGAAGCGGCGTTTTCAGCGTTTCCGGAAACGGACGGCTCGTATGGCTCGCACCGCCGGAGTCCACACGTCTGGTCTGGATGGACCGTTCCGGGATGGAGGTCGCTCAGGTCGCCGAAGGACCGCTCAGCGGGCCAGGGCGGATTTCTCCCGATGGGAAACGCTATGTGGGAGCTGTCGTCGACCCGGCCCACGGGGTCGGCGATCTGTGGACCTGGGCGCTCGACCGAGACAGCCCCCAGAGGCTCACCTTCAGGCTTTTCGACGATCGCGCCCCCGTGTGGGGTCCTGACGGGCGAACCCTTTACTACCGCAGTGACGGGGGCGGCGGCCCCCCGGACATTTTCCGGCTCGAAGAGGGCGAGGGAAGGGGCGAGATGCTCTACGCTGGCCCGGCTGTCGAAGAGCCGCAGGACGTATCCCCGGACGGGAAATGGCTCCTCTTTCTCAACTACACCTTCGCCGGATCAGACATCAGCGTTCTGCCGCTCGATCCGCCGGGCAGCCCACGTCGTTTCATCGCGACACCGTTCAACGAGTGGTCGCCACGCTTCTCTCCCGACGGACAGTGGGTTGCCTACGTGTCAAATATTTCCGGGCGGCCGGAGATCTACATGCGTCGGTTCAGCGGCTCGACGCAGGACATTCGCGTTTCCACCAACGGCGGTACCCGACCGCGGTGGCACAAGGATAGCGAAGAGCTCTATTTTCTCGCGCCTGGAGGAAGGGTCATGGCGGCGCCGATGGGTGCCGATGGACCGTCCGAGACGCCGCAAATGCTGTTTCAGGCAGCGAGGGCTGTCGAGTTCGAAGTCGCGGATGGTGGCACACGGTTTCTCATGTTGCTCGACGATCGTCGAGGAAATGCCGAAGTGCAGCTGCTCATGAACTGGCGCGCACGGATCGGGCGCACCGGTGCAGAACGGTAATGGTTACGCCCATGCGTAAGCGGAGGCGCGCGGGAATTGTGGACCGTACGGGTCACGGTCTCTCACAACCACCGCAAAGCAGACAGTGAGGCGTCATTTACCTACTTGTCAGTAGTCCGCAGTCCGCAGTGAGTAGTCAGGGGCGGGCGGGCTACTGTCTACTCAAAATCGCACGGCTATCATCGCCTGAAATGGCAGAATTTTCAGGAGCTGGCTATGCGTCGGTCCTCTGGCGAAATCTCAGCCGTCCCGGTCATGAGCCGTATTTTCTTCGCGACGGCTCGCTGTGGCATCTCAAGGGAACGGCCGTTTTCATCGCAGACATCGAGGCGCGCAGGCTCGGCTGTAAGCATCGTCCGCGACAGCGGTGAAAGACGCGCGGGTGTCACCGCCGAGCTCATCGTCGATTCCGCCGGCCTCGTGAAGGTTTATCCGGGAGGGTGGGAATCGGTCATCGCAGAGTCCTCCTGAAAGGTGACGCGTTGGCATCGCCGTCTCGGTTATCCTTCTCAAACACGATGCGTTTCTCTGCCGGTACCCGGCTCGGCCCCTACGAGATCCTCGGACTCCTCGGTTCCGGAGGCATGGGAGAGGTGTACCGCGCGAAAGACAGCAGACTCGGTCGGGAGGTTGCGATCAAGGTGCTTCCGCGCGAGCTGGCAACTGACCGGGAGCGGCTCGTCCGATTCGAGCGCGAGGCCCGCAGCTCCTCCGGGCTCAATCACAGGAACATCGTCACGATTCATGACTTCACCTCGGACGGCGGCGAAGCCTGGCTGGTCATGGAGCTCATTGAGGGCGAGTCGCTTCGCACTCTGATTTCCCGCGGTCCGGTTCCGTATAAGAAAATGGTGTCGATCGCGACGGGTATCGCGCAGGGGCTCGCTGCTGCGCATGCTGCTGGCATCGTTCACCGGGACCTCAAGCCCGAAAACCTCATAATCGGAACCGACGGGACACCGAAGATTCTCGACTTCGGACTCGTCAAGGAGTCGTCGGTCGTTCGCTCGCAGGACGATCCGACCGATCTGAAACTCAGCACCACCGGCACCGTGATGGGAACGGCTGGTTACATGTCGCCCGAACAGGGAGGCGGCGAGAGCGTCGATTTCCGCTCGGACCAGTTCGCTCTCGGCGTGATCCTCCACGAGATGACGACAGGCAGAAACCCGTTCCGTCGAGAAACTGCGGTGCAGACGCTCGCGGCAATCATGCATGACGAGCCGGAGCAACTGGATGGCGCGATCCCGGCGCCTTTCGTCTGGATCGTCGAGCGCTGCCTCGAGAAAAGTCCGTCGGATCGGTACGGCTCGACGTCGGACCTCGCGCACGATCTCGCGCGACTCCGCGACGGCTCCTCCGACCGGATGATGGTTTCAGGTCGAGCCGCTCCCAAATCGAAGTGGCCGGTGATCGCGATCTCCACGGCCGCTGCGCTTGCAGCGATCGCGGCGATTCTGTTTCTGCTCATGCGTCCAGCGGCGACCGAGCTTCCATCGGGCGGCGAAGCTGTCCACTCGGATATTGCGACGCCGGACCTTGCCGAAGTCCACCGAGGCGGCGTTGCGCTCGCGGTCTCGATTTCGCCGGATGGCAGGTACATCGTCATCTACGGAGTCGACATCCTTGGCACGAACAGGCTGTCGCTCCGTGACCTCAGGTCGGGGACGACGCGTCTTCTCGTCGAAAACGCACTGCCCGGATGCTGGTCCCCCGACAGCAGGCAATTCGCATACTTTTCAGATGGAAAACTCAAGGTCATTCCGATCGATGGCGGTCCGGCTCGAACGATCTGCGATGCCCAGCCGGAAGGCACTCCAACCTGGCACGGCGACACCATCCTGCTGTCGCAATACTCCCGGAATCCGGGCCTTCATCGCGTCCCCGCCGCGGGAGGAACACCGGAACGGCTGACATCGATCGAATCGATGCCTCTGTTCTGGCCTTCCTTTCTCCCGGACGGTCAGCGATTCCTGTATACAACGTTTCTTCCGATCGTCTCAAGCTCCGGCCATGACCTTGAGCTTCGAGTCGGCAACCTCGATGGCTCGCCGAGCCACGCGATCGGACGGATTCATTCGCGGGCCGTTTACTCCGAGGGTCACCTGCTCTTCGTAAGGGATGGGACACTCATGGCGCAGCCGTTCGATCTCGAGACTGCGAAACTCACCGGTGAGGCCACCGCTCTGATCGATCGGGTGCATTACTTCCGCAACCTCGGAAGCGGCGTTTTCAGCGTGTCCGGAAACGGACGGCTCGTTTGGCTCGCACCGCCGGAGTCCACACGTCTGGTCTGGATGGACCGTTCCGGGATGGAGGTCGCTCAGATCGCCGAAGGACCGCTCAGCGGGCCGGGGCGCATTTCTCCCGATGGGAAACGCTATGTGGGAGCTGTCGTCGACCCGGCCCACGGGGTCGGAGACCTCTGGACCTGGGCGCTCGACCGCGACAGCCCACAGAGACTCACCTTCAGGCTCCTCGACGATCGCGCCCCCGTGTGGGATCCTGACGGGCGGACCCTTTACTACAGCAGTGACGGGGGTGGCGGCCCCCCGGACATTCTCCGGCTCGAAGAGGGCGCGGGAACCGGCGAGATGCTCTACGCCGGGCCGGCTGTGGAAGAGCCGCAGGACGTATCACCGGACGGGAAATCGCTCCTCTTTCTCAACTACACGTTCGCCTTTGGATCCGACATCAGCGTTCTGCCGCTCGATCCGCCGGGCGAACCGCGGCCTTTCGTCGCGACTCCATTCAATGAGTGGTCGCCCCGATTTTCACCCGACGGCCAATGGGTTGCCTACGTGTCAAATATTTCCGGGCGGCCGGAGATCTACATGCGTCGGTTCATTGGATCGACGCAGGACATCCGCGTATCCACCAACGGCGGCACGCGACCGCGGTGGGACAGGGATACACAGCAGCTCTACTTTCTCGCGCCTGGAGGAAGGGTCATGGCGGCGCCGATGGGGGCCGATGGACCGTCCGGGACGCCGCAAATGCTGTTTCAGGCAGCGAGGGCTGTCGAGTTCGAAGTCGCGGATGGCGGCACACGGTTTCTCATGTTGCTCGACGATCGTCGCGGAAATGCCGAAGTGCAGCTGCTCATGAACTGGCGCGCACGGATCGACGGAAACCGGTAGAACGCCTGATCAGTTCATTTCCGCGTATAAGTTCCATCGAAAGCCACGGTCCAGGTCTTTCCATCATCGGCCGATTGTTCCCAGAACTGGCGCACTTTGCCGTCGGGCATCGGGGTCCAGGTGATGCGTTGCAGCAACTCGCCCTTCGGGGTCTTTCCCTTTCCGCTGAGCTGCATTTTTCCATCAACGAACGAGCCGTCGAGCAGCAGAAGACTTCCTCCGCTGTCGACCCAGGTCTGGTGCCACTGATTGCGGGAACGGTCGTAGAGGTTGAAACTGCCGCCGTTGAACCCGCTGGCCCCGGTCCATTCCTCGCGCAGAGCGCATCCGCCGTACACGCTCGTGATGACGTTCGTCCCCGCCGCCTTCCCGTCGGGCGTGGTGACATTCCACTCGCCGATCCAGAAGTCGAACTGCCGATGTTCGGGACCGGTGCAGGGCGCCGGCCGCGGGCTCGGCGCGGGTGTCGGTTCCGGCACCTGCGCGCAAAGGCCTGTCATCATGAAGCTGCAGAGAATCGTTGCGGCCCTCATCTTCAAGCATCCTCCTTTCGAGGCGTGTCGTGGATCAATCTAGGGGACGGCCGCGGGCAGCGGTATCACGAACTTCGGTCCCGAGTCGGAGAAACGCAGATCATCGGCGGTACACCGGAACATGCCGATCCGGACCGCACTGGAAGCGAAAAGAATCGTCTCGACCGGCAGAGGAGGGTCATCGTTCAGCATGACCTGTCAAGTATAGGCAGCCGGCGCTCGCAAGTGTGAGGCGGCAGGTCACATCTATGTCACAACCGGGAAAAGCAGACAGGACACAGCGTGCCGACGCCTGCAACGCTGGTCCCGATTTCACCAATACAGGCCACTAACGCTCCCTGATCCTCGCGGAAAACTCCGGATCGTCCGCAAACCGTTCCGCTCGCTCGTTGATCCGGAATCGCTTCCGCAGCTCATCTAGCGGAACGTCGGTATCGATCAGACCGAGCTCCAATGCCAGGCTGTCCGAGTAGCCAGGCAGCAGAACTCGGTAGCTGAACGGGACACGACGGGGCGAGATCGTATTCACATGCCGGACGAGGTTCATCGTGCAGCTGTTGGTGACCGTGTTGTAGAACTCCGGTTCCCTCGCGAGCTTGTTCGCCCGCTCGATCATCTCGAGAAACATCGTCCGCATTTTCGCCGGATCCGTGCGTACCGGGTAGAGATGGACATCGTCTTTGTGTACGTGGGTTCTAAGCTGGATCAGATCACGCTCGTCACCGATCACATACATCAGCTCGTATTGGCGCAGGAGACCGCGCAGAGGCGAATAGGTCTCGCCCTGCTCCTTCCGGATTTCGGCGGAAATTGCAACGTATCCCTGCGGTCCGAATCCGAAACTGACGAAGGTATGCGCGATCCCCTCGATGCTACCGAAGGGAACGACGATGAACCAGACGGACTCGAGCTGCCGGAGGTCGAACGTCCTGTCGTAATACGCCGCCCGCTGCCGGCCTTCCGGCTCGTACCTGAAGTTACGGATGTTCCGGATCGTGACCTCGTTCCCCTCGATCTCCGCGAACGGAAGAATCGCCTGGTCCTCCGACCAGACGCGATCATTCGACGGCCGCGTCATCGCGCATGCCATCATCAGGCCGGCGATCGCGGCTCCGCCGAATAGCAGCATTCTGGGGAGCCACTTGCGGGTCATGATGAAGATGGTAGCAGGGAGGAATTCTGAATTCTCAATTCTTCAGCAACCGCACCGCCTCTTCGACGTCGACATCCGAACTCGTCCAATCGAGAAGCCTCTCGGCCTCTGTCGCAGAGACGCATCGCATGAGAATGACCGACCGCGCCCCCTGACGGAGCTCGGAGCCGAAAGTGATCTCGGGCCCGGTGCCACGAAACCCATTGAGGGATTCGAGGGCTTCGACGAGTTTCTCGCGCGTCAGATCGGGTCCGGCGCGGCGCAGAGCTTCAACCAGAGGCTCGGCAAAAATGAATCCAGCTGCAGGAAATGCTCCCCACCGTATGTCGGGGTGTCGCTTGACGAATGCCTCACGGTAACGAGCCATCACGGGATCGCTCATGTCGAGCGAATTGCCGAGACTGGCGTAGATGACGCCCTCCCACAGTCCGTCGGTGATCTCGTGCATCATGGTGTTGTCGGCGAGGGTGGTCGAGGCGTACCACTGCGGCCTGAAGCCGAGGTTCGCCGCTGTTCCGACGGCGATGGCAGCCTGACGCGGAAGAACCCAGAGCAGCACGGCGTCCGCGCCCGATTCGCGCAATCGCAGAATGTGAGAGCTCAGATCGCTGTCCTGAATCTCTGTGGGCATGGCCGCGACGATCTCGGCTCCGAGCTTCTTCGCCGCCATCTGCGCACCTACCAGTCCACCCTTCCCGTAATCGTCGTTCTGGTAAAGAACGCCGATGCGACGTTGCCCGAGATCCGTCACCGCATGATTCACGATCACGGCTGCTTCGTCGGCATAGAGCGGATAGACCGAAAAAAGGAAGCGGTTCGGAGGAAACGCCCAATGGGACGAGCCGCTTGCAGGAGCCACCCACGGAATCCGGTTCGAAGTGATGAACTCCCTGACTGCCATACCCGGCGCAGTTCCAACGCCACCCGTGAAGGCAAATACCCGTTCTCTCTGCACCATATCCCGCACGGCAGCCACGGTTCGCGGTGGCTCATAGCCGTCGTCGCGATAGACGAAGCGGATCTTCCTGCCATGAATCCCGCCGTCCTGGTTCACGAGATCGAAATACGTCTCCGTTCCGCGAACGACCGAGCCCCAGAGGGCGGCGGGCCCCGACAGCGGACCCCAGGAACCGATTACGATCTCGGTTTCCGTCACGCCCGGGTCGGCGGCACCCTGCCGTTGTTCCGGCGAACCGCATGTGAGAAAGACCGTCGAGAGGATCCCGAGAAACAGACTGCGAGCGAACGCCATGAGTGCTCTCCTGTAGCGTGAGTTTCTGTCTGGTTGCAGACATTCTAACGATGTCTCGCCTGCCGCACACGGTCATGGACCGGAGTGTCACTCCTGAGCCGGCGAATAACAGGACGGTCATTGTGGCGGCAATGAACCACGGTGTCGCTCCTGTCCAATGAATTCACAGCCTCTCAGGATCACACATCAGTACGCTCGAGTGACGGAATCAAGAACTTTCTCCATACATCGCTTCGATGTCTTCCCGATACTTCTGCTCGAGGACCCGTCGCTTGACCTTCATCGTCGGAGTGACGTCGCCTTCTTCCTCATGAAGGCGGTGCGGCAGAATCCGGAACTTCCGCACATGTTCGACGCGTGCCAGTTCCCTGTTGACCTTCTGCACTTCGTCGTCCACGAGCCTCACGATCTCCCGGCTCGACGCCAGATCCGCATACGTCGAGAAAGCCACCCGATGCTCCCGAGCATATTTCGAGACGTTCTCTTCATCGAGCACGATGAGGGCCGACACGAACCTGCGGCCATCCCCGATTGCGATCGCGTCGTTGATGTATGGGCTGAACTTCAGCTTGTTCTCGATCACCTGCGGCGCGATGTTCTTTCCTCCCGCCGTAATGATGATGTCCTTCTTCCGATCGACGATCCGCAGATACCCATCGTCATCGAGAACGCCAACATCGCCGGAATGCAGCCACCCGTCATCCAGAACCTGTGCCGTCGCAGCCGGATCGCGATAGTATCCGGCGAACACGCCCGGCGATCGGAACAGGATCTCCCCATCCTCCGCGATTCGGATCTCGAGCCCCGTAAGTGCACGGCCGACCGAACCGGGCCGGAAGGAGCTCAACGTCGACGCCGTCGTCACCCCGGTGCCCTCGGTCTGGCCGTAACCCTCCACGAGATCCATCCCGATCGAATGGAAGAACGCCAGCACGTCCGGTGAGATCGGAGCTGCGCCGCTGAATGCGAAACGAATCCTGTGAAATCCGAGTCGTTCACGCAGTTTCCTGAACACCACGAGATGGGCCAGCTTCCACGCGACGGCCAGGCTGGGAGGCAGAGGCTTTCTCTCGAGCGCGTACGCCGCCCGCCGGCGGCCAATCCGAAGTGCGACTCCGAAAAGAGTCCGCTTCAGCCATGTCGCCTCTTCCATCGCCAGCACGATCCGGGAGTGATACTTCTCCCAGACTCTCGGCACTCCGTATCCGATCGTCGGCGCCACCTCCCGCATGCTCTCGGCAACCGTATCGACGCTCTCGGTGAAATTCACGACGTATCCGCAGGACAGCGGGACGAACCCCGTGAAGAGTCTTTCGAAGATGTGACAGAGCGGCAGAAAGGAGATCACCTCATCTTCGGGGTTGAATACGAGATCTCTGTCCAGAGATGCGAGTGTCCGCGACTGCCACACCAGGTTCCGGTGAGTCAGGATGGCTCCCTTGGGATCTCCCGTCGTGCCGGACGTGTAGATGAGCACGGCTGGATCGTCAGGCCTGACCTGTCGTGTCGCCCGTGACCACTCCTCCGGCGAGGTGCGCTGCCGTTCCCTTCCCATCTCGACCAGCTCGTCGAAGAACATCACTGCAGGATCCCCGAGGTTTCGGAGGCCGGTACGATCGAATACGACGACCTTTTCGATCAAGGGCAGCTCCGAACGGAACTGTTGCCATTTATCCAGCTGCTCATGGTTCTCGACGAAGAGAAACTTCGCGCCGGCGTGCTCGAGAATGAAACGGCACTGCGGCGCAGCATTGGTCGCGTAGATGCCGACGGGTACACCGCCCATGGTCTGCGCGGCGACGTCTGTGAAGAGCCAGCGGGGGGAGTTCTCGGCGATGATTCCGACGCGGTCGCCATGCCGGAGACCAAGCGCGCTCAGTGCCAGCGCGATCGCCTCGACCATCTCGCGATATTCATTCCACGTGATTTCACGCCAGACGCCGAGATGTTTCTCGCGGAGAGCAATGCGCGGCCCGAAGCGCTCGGCGGCCTCGAGAAAAAGTCGCGGGACGGTCTCGGCGCGCGGTGTCATGGCTTCAACCCCGGCCGTCATCGTGTGAACACTCCTGATGCCATGTCATCACGAACAGGCCAAGGACGGGATCGATCATTCTGGCGAGCTATGAAACACGGGTCATCCTTAGGGTATGAAGCATCAGGCTGACACGTGGAACGCCGAAGCAGAGACCATTCCCTCATCGCCATCGCTTCTTTCGTTTCCATCGCTGGGCTTCTGCAATCGATTGATCGCCTTTCAGTCCGAGGTAAAACTCGCGGACATCCTCGTTCCTCTGAAGCTCATCCGGAGTTCCGCTGGCTACGACCCGTCCATCTTCCACGACATAGGCGAAATCGGCCACCTCGAGTGCCTTCCGCGCGTTCTGTTCGACCAGAAGGACCGTCACTCCGCGTTCGCGCACTTCGGAAACCACCTCGAACATCCGGTCGGCGAGCAGCGGCGAGAGACCGAGAGAGGGTTCATCCATCATCAGCAGGCGCGGACGCGTCATCAGGGCCCGGCCTATCGCGAGCATCTGCTGCTCGCCACCGGAAAGTGTTCCCGCGAGCTGCCTGCGTCGCTCATGGAGAACTGGAAACGTGGCGTGGATCCATTCGAGATCCTCCCGGACTCCGTCGCCGGATCGACGGAATGCGCCGACGTCGAGATTCTCCTTCACGGTCAGCTCGGCAAATATCTGACGTCCCTCAGGAACGTATCCGATGCCTCGGGCAATGATGCGCTCGGTCTCGAGTCCGTCGATCCGCTCGCCGGCGAGAGTGATACGTCCCTTCTCCGGTTGATCATCGAGCAGACCCGCAATGGTGTTCAGAATCGTCGTCTTCCCTGCACCGTTGCCTCCGAGGATCGTCGTGATGCTTCCTTCCCGCGCCTCGAGAGAAATCCCGCGCAGAGCCTGCACGCGGCCATAGAACGTTTCGACGTGGTACACGGCGAGAATGGGCTCGATCATCCCAGGTACGCCCTGACGACTTCCGGATGCTCTGCGACTTCCTGCGGGGTGCCCTCGGTGATCGTTCGACCGAAGTCGAGCGCGAGTACGCGATCGGAGATCCCCATGACCATCTGCATGTTGTGCTCGATCATCACGATGGTCACGCCGAGCTCGTCGCGGATATCTCGGATCCAGAAGATGAGATCGTGACGTTCTTCGAGGTTCATGCCGGCTGCCGGCTCGTCGAGAAGGAGCAGCCTGGGCTCGGCGGCCAGAGCACGCCCCAGCTCGATGAGCTTCTGCGTACCATAGGGAAGCTGCCAGATGAAACGGTCACGCGCAGCGTGAAGGGCAAGCAGGTCGATGATGTGTTCCACCCGTTCCCGATGCTCGACCTCCTCCATTCCGGCACGGCTGAGGCGACGAAACATCATCGCGCCGCTCCAGACTCCGCTGCGCATATGGAGATGCCTGCCGAGCATCAGGTTCTCCATCGTCGTCATGTTACGAAACAGCTCGAGGTTCTGAAAGGTACGACCGATTCCGTGGCGCGCAATGCGGTGAGGCTTCTGCGCCGTGATCTCCTGTCCCTCGAACAGAACACGTCCCCGGTCAGGACGATAGACTCCACAAATGCAGTTGAAGAGTGTCGACTTGCCAGCCCCGTTCGGGCCGATGATCGAGAAGATCGATCCCCGCTCTACACTGAAGCCGATACTGTCGAGTGCAGTCAATCCGCCGAAGCGGCGCGTCAGATTCTCGACCGCGAATATCGGGTCCATGCTCAAACCTTCCTGACATAATGCCGCCCCATGAGTCCCGAAGGGCGAACGCAGAGCACCAGAACGATGATGACGAAGGCGACGACCGATTTGAACTCCACCGATATGTAAGCGCCGAAGAGATTCTCGATGATCCCGAGGAGATAGCCTCCGATGACGACACCGGGGAGCGACGTGAGACCTCCGAGAACCGCCGCGGCAAATCCCTTGAGCAGCGGGTCCCACATCATCGTGGGATCGAGTGTGGTGACCGGAGCGACGAGCATGCCGGCGACCGCTCCAACCATAGCGCTGAGAGCGAATGCACCCGCGAGTACGCGATTCACTGGAACTCCATGAATGCGCGCCGCATTGCGGTTCTGCTGCGTTGCCCGGATCGCCGTGCCCCACCGCGTGAACTGAAACAGTAGGTAGATCGCGAGCATGAGAGTCGCTGCGATCAGGATCGTCGCAAGACTCAGATGGCTGATGGTGCCTTCTCCCAGGTTCACCACGGCGCGGTCCGAGATCGGCAACTGGAGACGTTTCTGCTCCGCTCCCCACCTCCATCCCGCGAATCCGTAGAGGATCATCTGGAATCCCAGCGTGATGATCATCAAATTCAGCACGGTCGGCTGCTTTGCCCGGCGGATGAACGCAAATTCCAGCACGATTCCGATCGCAGCGGCAACCCCGAGCGCGCCCGCGAGCGCGACCGGGAACGGTGCGCCGTGCGAGGCCAGAATCACCCACGCGACGTACGTCGAGATCGTCGCCATCTCACCCTGCGCGAAGTTCGCCACCGACGAGGTCTTGTAGACGATCGCCATGGCGAGGCCCATGAGCGCGTAGATGCTCCCGTAAGCCAGACCGCTGATGAGTACCTGCTGGAGCATTTCAGAAGGGCCAGGTTTTCCAGTAAATCTTCGTGCGCAACCAGAGGCCGTAGAGCCCCATCGGCTCGAGCACGACAATCAGGATGAGGATCAGTCCCGTCACGATCCATGTGATGCTCGGCAGCCCGCTGACGGTCATGAACTGCGAGGAGAACGTCTCGAGGAGCGGGCCGATGACGGGAAGTGACTGAATGCGAGCCGCCTGAAGATTGAGAAAGGTGATGAGGATCGCGCCCGCGATCGGCCCCGCGATCGTGCCCAGCCCTCCGGCCACCACCATCGCCAGGAACAGCACGGATACGATGAAGTTGAACATCCCGGGGTTGATGAAGCCGAGCACGATCGCCCACAGACCTCCGGCAAGCCCCGCGTAAAAGGCACTGATCGCGAAGCTGAGGGTCTTGTAGCGCGCGAGATCGACTCCCGCCATCTGCGCAGCAATGTCGCTGTCGCGGATCGCCTGAAACGCACGACCGGTGCGGCTGCGCATCAGGTTCCGCGCCAGCATCGCCAGAACCACCGCTGCTGAGATCGTGATCGCATAAATCCCCCGGTCACTCGACAGATCGAGCGGCCCGAGTCGAGGCCCAGGAACGACAAGCCCCATATGCCCGCCGAACAGAGCAGTCCGTCCAATCACAACGGTGGTCGCCATTCCGAAGCCGAGCGTTGCAATCGCCAGGTACGGTCCCTCGAGTCTGAGCGCCGGGAGGCCGAGCAGAAAACCGATCGCAGCGGAAAGCAGCCCGGCAGCGATCAGGGCAATCGGAAACGGCACTCCCACCCGGCTCATCAGCAGTACGCTCGTGTAGGCGCCGATCGCGACGAATCCGGCGTGCCCCAGAGAGATCTGTCCCGTGTAGCCCACCAGAATGTTCAGTCCAATCGCGACGATGACGTTCACCGCCATCAGGTTGAGCGTGTAGAGAAGAAACGGAGATGCGAAGAAGGGAACGACGGCCAGGGCCGCGAACAGGATGGCGAGCCACAGCTTTGCCGCACCGGTGCGCGCCAGCCGGACATCGTCGAAATAGTCGCGCTTCATCGAGGAAGTGGACGTCATGGACGGCGACAGTGTACTCCGCACTCGCCACCCGGTTCTGGGTTCTGTTCCGAGTTCTGAGTTCTGAGTTCACGCCCACCCGGGCGGGAGGGAACTCAGAACCCAGAACCGGCGGCCCGGGCGGGAGGGCAGAACTCACAACCGGGCGGGCGGGGGCGCCGGCCGGCCCCCGTGAGCGGGATCACATCCATTCGTGACCGGGCGACGTATACTCTTAACAAATCGGTCCAGAGTAAGTGTGGGTGATCCTGATGTCTTCCTATTTTCGAGAGCGTCGCCGACTTCAGCGCATACGATTCCCCCATCCCCTGTCAGGAAGTACGAGCCAGGGATCGCTTTCGATCCTCGACATGAGCCTCGGCGGTCTGGGTGTCGAGCATCCCTACCCTTTCGCAGCCGGCCGGCCTGTTCATCTGGAGCTCGACTGGAACGGGCGGACTGTAGCGCTGCATTGCGATGTGGTGCGTTGCAGGCTGGTGCGCAGCTCGGTCAACGGCTCTGTGACCTATTCATCGGGTCTGCGTTTCTCGCAATCAGCCGCCGAGGCTGCTCTCACGCCCCGCGAGATGGTTCTTCAGCTCGTCACGCGCTCGCTTCGAGAACGGCCGAGACGAACCGCCAGCTACGGGTCGTGACTCGCTCCTCCGAATTCTTCACGAAACTCGATCATCACCCCCCCCACGGAATCGAGGTTCTCGAGCAGAACTTTCCGTATGGGATACTGAAGCCTGTAGTAACTTCAGACCCAGGAACGGAAAGGCCTCATGGACGTCATCTGTGCAACCGATTTCTCGGATCCGGCAGCATCCAGTGCAGACGTAGCGGTAGCGGTCGCACGATCGCTCGGCGTCTCCCTGCGCCTGGTTTACGTCGTCGACCGTCGCGCCTCGGCCGGCATGCTCGGGGGAGCCCTCGATCTGGTCGCGGCTTCGGTTCGCGATCGGCTCGCTTCAGAGGCGCAGCGGTTGCGCGCTCAGGGCGTCGAAGTTCACGAAGATCTGCTCGACGGCGTTCCGGACGAAGAGCTCATCCGTCTCTCGGGTGAGTCAAAGGAGCGATTGATCATTTTATCGTCGACCGGCTGGCGATCGACGTCCTTCTGGACCCTCGGAAGCGTTGCAGAAAAAACGGCGCGCGGCGCGAAGTGTCCCGTTCTTGTCGTTCGCGCCCGGGAACCCTTCCTGGACTGGACGACTGGGAAACGCCCGCTCAAGGTACTCGTTGGAATCGACCTCTCTTCGGCATCGGAGGCCGCGGTCCGCTGGATCGCGCAGCTCAGGAAGGTCGGCCCGTGCGAGGTGAAGTTCGCCCATGTCTATTCGCCCGCCGAAGAGATGGCGCGCTATGGATTCAGAAGTTCCATCGTCGAGGAAGATCCTCGTCTGCGACAGGCCCTGCTCGAAGACCTGACTCAACTGGTTACCTCGGCTGGCGAAGCTTCCTCCGAGATTCTCGTTCGTCCGAACCTCGGCAGGCCGGCGGATCCACTCGTCGATATTGCAGAGACAGAAGGCGCTGACCTTCTGGTGGTCGCAACGCGCGAGCTCCCCGCCCTCGAACGCGCGAAACGGGGTTCGGTCTCTTATACCGCCCTTCACATGTCTCCCACGTCAGTGGCCACCGTCCCGGCCGGCTCCGAGTTCACCGCACAGTCCCTGCCCCGTCTCGAGCGCATCGTCGTCGCCTCCGATGGCTCCGAAGGTGGCCGTTCGGCGATCTGCTATGGAATGGCGATCGCGCCTCCGGGAAGTGTCGTGCACGTGGTCCGAGTACTGCCAAAGAAAAGCTCCGCGGACGACAAGGACGCAGCGCGCCGCTCTCTTCTCGACGGCATTCCCCATGATTCGACGCGACGAACCGAAGTGGAGGTGATCGAAAGCGACGATGCGGCGCAGGCGATCTGTCAGGCAGCCGAGAGGCTGCACGCGGACGTCATCGCAATCGCATCCCGCGGGCGATCGACCGCCTTTCGCACGATCCTCGGCTCCGTATCAGAGGAAGTCGCAAAGCAAAGCCGGCGACCGGTGATCATCATTCACCCGGGAAAGAAGTAGGCCGTCTGGCAGTGTCATCCTGAAGCGTGAGAGTGTGTGAAAACTCCGGCCGTGTCATCCGAGCTATCTAACGGCGCTGGGCGCCGGTGAAGGGGTGATAAACCACCGTGTCACGCTGAGCGAGGCCACGTCATCCTGAGCGAAGCGAAGGGATCTCTGCTTGCGATGCTCGATCCTCTCAAGCAGATCCCTGGCTGCGCTTTTAATGAACGCTGCCCGACGGGGCCATCACAATTGTAGCGGACTACAAGTTGGTCAGCGACGCGGAACGATTTTCAACAGCTCGCCGTTGCGCTCGTCGGTCACGATGTAGAGCGCGCCGTCCGAACCCTGGCGCACATCGCGAATCCGCTTGCTGCGGTCTCCCAGCAGGTGTTCCTCCCCTGTCACGCGGTTGTCGTCGATGCTCAATCGGACCAGGACCTTCTCTCTCAGACCTCCCACGAACAGGCTGCCACGCCACGCCGGAAAGAGCTCGCCGTCATAGAATTGCGCACCTGAGGGAGCGATCACAGGATCCCAGTAGTACACCGGCTGCTCATATCCATCGCGCGCGGTCACCGCGCCGGGGATTGCCGCACCGCTGTATTCCTCACCGTAAGAGACGAGAGGCCAGCCGTAATTCTTTCCCTTCTCGATGAGATTCAACTCATCGCCTCCCCGCGGGCCGTGCTCGACCTCCCAGAGCCTCCCTCGAGAATCGAAGGCGGCAGCCTGTGCGTTGCGGTGACCGAGGGTCCAGATTTCGGGAAGTGCGCCCGACCGTCCAACGAAAGGATTGTCCGACGGCGCGGAACCATCCGGATTGATCCGGAGTGTCTTGCCGAGGTGGTTGTCGAGACGCTGCGCATGCTGGCGCATGTTCGCGTCCGAACGCTCGCCGATCGTCACGTAGAGTTTGCCATCGGGACCGAACGCGAGACGCGATCCGAAATGGTGCCGGCCGTCATAGACGGGAAGCGTGCGAAGAATGACGCGCACCTGGCTCACGCTGCGGCCGTCGGCGGACAGCACTCCACGCGCGACGCTCGTTGCATTGCCGCCTTCCCGCGGCTCAGTGTAGCTCCAGAAGATTGTGCGGTCCGTCTGAAAGGCGGGGCCCAACGCGACATCGAGCAGGCCTCCCTGACCGCGGGCCTCGACTTTCGGGAGACCGGTGATGGGCGGTCCCACATCCCCCGTTCCCGAGATGACACGCATCCGTCCAGGCTTCTCGGTCACCAGGAGGTTTCCGTCCGGAAGTGGCTCGACTGCCCATGGATTGACGAGATCATCCGTCAGCGCGACGACGTCGAATGCGACGTTTGTGGATTCTCCACATGCGCGCGTCTGGCCCTGAAACGCCGGCCGCTGCTCGGAGGCATTTGCCGTGCGCGTCTCCAGCGGCGTGCAGGGAGTCGAAGACTCCGGCGAGGCATTCGTTCCGGTTGCGACGGGGGTCACGGTTCCGGAGGATTCGCTCGTCACCGGCTGAATGCAGGACGCGAGCGAACCGGAGAGAATGAGAATCGATGTCAGTGCAACGCTGATCCTATGCATGAGGCCTCGCTTGAAGATTTGGAGATTCGGAGTTCCGGTAGAGTCCGGCGTTTCAGCTCGGGGAGAGTAGCAAGACCTGGTCCACAGAGGCTGTTTCGCAGGCGCGGAGCGCGACTGTCCGGTGGCACCTTCGCCCCTGGTCGATCCCGAGACATTCCACTTTTGATATTGCCCGTGACCTGTAAGGGGGTATATTCGTTGGAACGTTCGTCCCGATGCCCTGTCCAGCAGTATTTCACCGGTCCGTCAGATCGATTTAGAGGAGGCCTTATGCGCCGTTTCGCGCTGCTCTCGATCCTGCTTCTGGTGGCTTCCACCGCTGCGGCCGGTGAGATCGCCCTCGATCTCCGCCAATCCCAATTTCCTGGCGACACCGCGACGGTCGTTTCCGGATACGTATTGACGCAGGGGCTTGACGGTGTAGTCTGCGAAGCGCTGCCGCCCGATATCGCGGAAGGTATACGGACTCGGGCTTCGAAGCACGCTGTGGCACTGCGTCCCATCCACAATGCCGGGCCGCGCACGCAGTCGACAGGACTGCGGATCGTGGTGATGGGAACCCCGCAGCTCGACAACTTTCCGGAAGCGCGGGCGGCGTTCATCCGCGCCGCTCAAGCGTGGGAAGCGCTTATTCTCACCCCCATCGAGGTGGTTCTCGAAGCCGATTTCGGCCCCACCGCCTTCGGAGAAACATTCCCGAGCGCTCAGGTGGTCGGCGTTACGCTGTCCTCGCAGTTCGGACTTCAGTACTCCACACTTCGAAATCGACTGGCAGGCCGAGCGAGCAACGCACGCGAGGTCACACTGTTTCCGCTGCTGCCCGCGACTGTCGTTCAGTCGGACATTGGAACGGGCAACGCGCTCTTTGCCGCCGGACCGGTGCTCGAGTCCCTCGGCATCGCCACTGCCGACATTCCCACGTTCGAGAATCCGCAGATCGGCTTCAACTCCCGCTTCAGCTTCGACACAGACCGCAGCAATGGCATTGCGCCGAACCTCGTCGACTTCGAAGCCGTCGCGATTCACGAGATCGGTCACGCTCTCGGCTTCACGTCATTCGTTGGAGAACGAGAGCTCAATCCCTCGGCTTCCACAGCGGGCGCGATCATGGATCTTTTCCGTTTCCGACCCGGAACGACTCTCGGAACGTTCGCAACGGCTCAACGTCTCCTATCTTCCGGTGGTGAGCACCGCTTCTTCGCCGGACTTCCGGAGCTCGCGCTTTCGACCGGAAGAACGGATGGCAGCGGAGGCGATCAGCAGCAGGCCGGCCACTTCAAGGCCGCGAGCATCACAGGCAACCGCCTCGGGATCATGGACCCGCAGATCCAGCAGGGAATGATCCTCAACATCACGGCCAATGATCTGCTCGTTTTCGACACGATTGGCTACGTGCTCGCAACCAGCGGCACTCCCCAGCCTCCTTCCGGGGTCGGTGCACAGCCGGCAAGCGAGACGTCAGTCGATATCGCCTGGAATGACAACTCCACGAACGAATCGGGTTTTCACATCTACGTCGCGCAGGGAAACCAACCGTTCAATCGAGCCGGGTCGAGACCAGCCAACAGTACGACAGTGCGCCTGACGGGCCTGGTCGCCGGTCAGACCTTCCGCTTCAGCATCACGGCGTTCAATGACGCGGGCGAGTCGGCATTCTCCGAGGACGCCTCGACGACGACGCCGGGCACCCCCAGCGGCATCCCTGCGGCTCCCACGAACCTGACCGCCACACTCGCGAGTCCCACCTCGGTAACTCTGCGATGGGAGGACAACTCGGGCAACGAAACGGGATTCAACGTCTACGTTGCCCAGGGAAACGAAGAATTCTCGCTGCTGGGAGCCACGGGCCCGAACGCCACAGGTGGAACGGTCAGCCCCGTCGTGCCGGGATCACACCTGCGGTTCCGGGTCACGGCGTTCAACGCCGCCGGTGAGTCGGCCCCGTCGAACATCGCGGAGATCGGAGCGCCGCCGGCATCTCGACGTCGCCCCGCACGACGCTAGAACAGCTTGCGCCGTTTTGCCGGCGGACGCGACTGTAGACTTCGCGCCGGTGATACCATTCACGCGGTGCGACACCCGCTGGCATGCCTGACAATTGCGGCAATCCTCGGAGGTGCGGCATACGCGGCGGTGCCGCCGGAGAGCAGGATCGAGCAGTTGCGCGAGGAGCTCTCACGGAGGAGCGGGTCGGAGCGTCTGCCGGTACTGTCACAGTTGTCCCGCGCATTGCGCGACTCCGGAGTCGACGAGGCCGTGCAGGTCGCCGAGGAAACCATAGCGATCGCTCGCGCGCTGGAGGATCAATCAGCAGAGGCGGATGCACTGGTCGACCTCGCCGTGGCAAGGCGGGGACGGGGTGAATACCTGCTCGCTCTGGACGCGGGAAATCGCGCCCTTCAGATTGCCACAGCCACAGGGAACGTCCGTACGTCGGCCCACGCGCACAACATTCTCGGCCTCGTCGAGAACAGCCGAGACGAGCCTGCCGCAGGCTTGCGGCATAGCCTCGAGGAACTACGCATATTCGAGGGGCTCGGAGAACGGGTCGGCCTCTCGCAGAGCCTCAACAACGTTGGAAACAGCTATCGGCGCCTGGGTGAGCACGAAAAGGCCCTCGAGCATCATCGACGTTCCCTGGCGATCAAGGTGGAAGTCGGCGACCGCAATGGAGCCGGTTTTTCGCATCACAACATCGGAGAGGTGTTCAGCGATCAGGGTCTTCACAGCGAGGCGCTGGAATCGTTCGCGCGCGCGGAAAAGGAGTGGCAGGCGGTGGGCAATCGCCGCGCACTTGCTGCCGCGCTCAAGTCAGAGGGACTCGCCCTCGAAGCGCTGGGACGTCTCGGACAAGCGCGGGAACGACTTCAGGCTTCGCTGGAGCTCCGCCGCGATCCTCCGAATCCCCGCGGCGAGGTTGAGACCCTATTGAGCCTCGGTCGCGTTCAGTTGCGGCTCGGCAGGGATGCGGATGCCGTGAAAAGCTACACGAGCGCTCTCGATACTGCGGAGAAACTCGACCAGACATCGCTCATCGGCGATGCCCTTGCGGGACTTGCCACTGCTGAAGCTGCGAGAGGAAACGTTCTCGCTGCCGGAGGGCTACTGGAAAAGCAGGTTGCGCTCCAGCGTCGCATGCGCGAACAGGAACGATCCCGCATCCGCTCCGAGATGCGCGCGACCCTCGATGCCCACGATGCAGAGCGCCGCGCCGCTCTCCTCGAACAGGAGGCTGCCCTTCAGGACGAACAGTTGAGGCGCGGCAGGGCGGAACGGAACATGGCGATCGTAGCCGCGACGCTTCTGCTGGCGACCGCATTGATTGCCGCTTATGGATTCAGGATGAAGCGCAGATCGGAGCAGCGATTCCGCCGGCAGGCTGAAGATCTCGAAGTGGCCCTCACGCAGGTCAGGACACTGCGCGGCCTGTTGCCGCTCTGCGCCTGGTGCCACAGGAGAGTTCGCGATGACGAGGGACAGTGGGGCGACTTCGAGGCGTTCGTGCAGGAGCACACCGACGCAGTCGTCACGCACACGATCTGCCCCGACTGCCAGGCGACGAACTTCCCCAAACCGCCCGGAGGAGCCGTCACGCCATCAACGGGCTAGCAGGAACCGGATTGCCCCCCTCTGGCCAGTTCGCGAATGGCGGGACCAATCATTGTGGAGCCACCCGACAGCGTTCAGGCGATTACGATGGACCGAGCGACGTTCTCCCCGCCGTTGCGGGGAGAACGTTCGACTCATCGTGGCGCGTTCAGGTAGCGGAGCAGATCGCTGTCGGTCGACAGGAGCAGCACCGTCTCCGGATCGATGCTGGCCTCGAGCGTGCCCATGCTCTTGAGAAAGCGATAGAACTCCGGATCGCGACCATAGGCCGCTGCGTAGATATTTGTGGCCTCTGCGTCGGCCTTGCCGCGAATCTCCTGAGCCTGACGGTAGGCGTCCGACGCGATCACCTGCAGCTCGCGCTGCCTTTCGCCCGCGATGCGCGCCGCTTCACCCGCTCCTTCTGAGCGGTAGCGCTCTGCGATCCGCTTCCGCTCCGAGATCATCCGCGCGTAAACTTCCTGCCGCACGGCGTCGACGTAGTTGATGCGCTTGATGCGGAAGTCGAGGATCTCGATGCCGAGGTCGCCCGTGCGGCGCCGCGCATTCATCAGGACTTCGGCGGTCAGCTTCTCCCGGCCGAGGGTGACCCTCTCGACATCGGTTTCTGTTTCCAGGGCATCGCCACTGATGACGAACTCACGGTTGGTGGTCCGGACCAGGTCGATCAGCTCGTTCTTGGCAATGGTGTTACGCGTCTCGCCATCGAGGATGTCGTCCAGACGTGACTGCGCGCCCCGTTCGTCCCGCAGCCGCTGGAAGAACAGGAGCGGATCCGTAACCCGCCAGCGCGCGTACGTGTCGACCCATATGAAGCGCTTGTCATTGGTAGGAACCTGGTTGGGATCGCCGTCCCACTCCAGGAAACGCTTCTCGAATGCGTGCACCTTCTGGATGAATGGCAGCTTGGAGCGAAGACCGGGGCTAATGATCGGACGGCCAACCGGTTTGCCGAACTGGGTGATGACCACCTGCTCAGTCTCCCGCACCGTGAACAGCGTGTCGGAAAGCACCACCAGAGCAAAGACAATGACGACACCGATGACGGCAAGGCGAATCCCGCTCACTGGCTCACCTCCTGAGTCCCCTGAAGTGAAAGGAGCGGAAGGACACTTCGCAGGCTCTCGTCGAGAATGAACTTTCTCTTCACCTTGGGATAAATGACACCCATGGTCTCGAGGTACATCCGGCGGCGGGTCACCTCCGGGGCACGTGCGTAGGCGGCGTGGACCTGGGTGAAGAGCTCGGCGTCTCCGCGGGCGCGGTTGACGCGATCTGTGGCGAAGCCCTGGGCCTGCTCGACTGTCTGCAGGGCCTCGCCGCGGGCGCGGGGGATGACCTGGTTGTAGTCGGCCCGCGCCTGATTGATCATTTTTTCACGCTCCTGCTGGGCCTGGTTGACCTCGTTGAACGACGGCTTTACCGGATCGGGAGGGTTGACGTCCTGCAGGACGATCTGCTCGACCTTGATCCCGTTCTCGTACTGGTCACACAGCGCCTGCAGCCGCTGCTCTACCATGCTTGCGATCTCCACACGTCCAACGGTGAGAACCTCGTTCACGCTCCGGTCTCCCACCACTTCCCGCATCACTGTCTCGTTCATGTCCCGGAAGGTCTTCTGCACGTTCCTGACTTTGAAGAGGTATTTGTACGGGTCACGAACGCGGTACTGCGCGGTCCACTCCACCACAGCCACGTTGAGGTCCCCGGTGAGCATCAGCGACTCATCGGTGAGGTCTTCCGGGCTGTAGCTTGTCCTGACCCCGGACTCCTGAGTGCGGAACCCGAATTCCTCCTTCAACTGCCGTTCAATGGGCACCTTGGCCACGTTCTCGAACGGGTACGGGAGTTTGAGATGAAGCCCCGAGGGCTCGGTCCGAACGTACCTGCCGAAGCGTATGACGACGCCTACTTCCTCCGGATCGACCGTGAACCAGGTCGTGGACAGAACCATCAACGCCAGAATGCCGCCTGCGATCATAATGACGATCCGCGGCTGGAAGCGCGGCGTCTTGAAGGGATAGACTCCCTGCGGAAAATCCATGAAAGACTCCTTTCGTAAAACGTGAACCCTGTGGACGATCCTAACAGCGCTGGCGGGCAACGGGCCGTTTTTCGGGCCGGCAGCAGATCTGTTCCGCTCTGAATGCCATGAGAATCGACGACGCGTACCGCCTGCTGGAGGTCTCTCCTGCGGCTTCCGAAGAGGAGCTGAAGGCCGCGCACCGCGACCTGACCAAGGTCTGGCACCCGGACCGTTTCGCACACGATCCTGCCATGCAACTGAAGGCGGGGGAAAAGCTCAAGGCCATCAACCAGGCCTACGAGACGATCCGGGACGCCCGGGCAGGACGAGGGAGGGCGAGGTCCGCGGGACCGCGCGAGTCGCAACAACCGCCGCCCGACACTCAGGGGCAGCGTCTGGGCCGCCTCCGGAGATGGGTATTCATCTGTACAGGGCTCGGACTCTACGTTCTCGTACGGCGGCCGACGCTCGGAGGGCTGCTCATTGCGGCCGGGCTGTTCGGCGTAGCGGGCTTCCTCTATCTGAAGTCGCGAACAGCCGTACGTTAGTTCAGAAGTCTCTTGCCTCGTCCCTCAGGGCAGCTGCACCACTGTCAGCTCGGCACTCGCTCCACCAGCAGCGAGGCCAACGCGCACTGGCGGGTGCGCTGGGGGCGCGTTCGGCACAGGCTGCCGTCCACCCCCGCCGGGCTTCAGCGCCCAGACTTCGTAAGCGCCTGCCGGCATCCCGAGGAACTCCAGGCCTCCGGGCGTGCGGTTTCCTCGAAGGCGTCCAATGATCGGATACGGGATCCACTCGCCGTTGTAACGCATGACTACGACAAAACCGGTCGCCTCGTTCCCTTCGACGTCTTTCACCATCAGCCGGAGCGATCCGGCTGGCGAAGGGATTTCCACACGGAGCGGTCTCTCGGCGGTCGAGCTGCTCGCAGTGACCCGTACCGGAGCGAATGATCCTTCGCGCGGAATCACATAGAGCAGCCTCGTCTCACCATCAGAAACGCGAAGCTTCAACAGACCGGCCGCATCTGCAGAGTGCATCCGCTCGGGATTGTGGCCATCGCGCGCAACGCCTTCGAGGATCGTTGCGCCGGCAACTGGCTGACCGGAAGTCCAGACGAGCTGCAGCGTGACATCGGTGCCGCGCTCCAGCCCGATGTCCACACTTCGCGAGCCGTCTACCTCTGTGAGGACTACGGTCTCTGTTTTTGGCAGATGGTCTTTCGATGTGATGATCAGATCGTATGTGCCGTCCTCCCAGGCCAGAATCTCGTACTCGCCGGACGCCGCCGTCTTGACAGGTGAATAACTCCGGACCCCATCCGCTCTCTCTATCTGTAGTCGGAAACCGACCGCCTCGATTCCGGCTCCACTCTCTACATCGAAGACCCGACCATGAATCAGTCGCTTCCTGAACGAGATCGGCCACTTCGATGGATCGCTGCCCAGCTCGGGCGATGTCGCAACGAGCATCCCGCCGGCGACATCGGGCAATGTGACGAACGCAAACAATTTCCCCGTCTGCCACAGCACCCCGCCGAAGTCGCCTTCCGAATCGATCGGCAGTTCTGCTCTCCAGGTCTGCCCGTGTCCGTGTGGTCCGATCCCGACTTTTCCACCGCTCACCCGATCGTCCCCGAGTGTCACGGTTCCTTCGAGGCGGAATGGCCGGATCTCGACCCTTCTGGTCACCTCGTCGTTCCGGACCTCAACGAGCACGAGCATTCGCTCGAAATCCTGCTCGCCCTCGAAGATCACAAAGTAATCGCCGGACGATAGATCGGAAAACTGAATCGTCTCGTCACCGGGCTGCAGCTCGTCCTTTGCGGCTTCGGTGTGCTCATACCGCTTCTCGATATCGCGCAGCAGTCGAACTCGCACGCTCTTCGAGCGCAATTCGTCCGGGCGATTCACCTCCAGCGTGAGTTTCACGCCGGATTCGAGACGTATCTCTCCCAGGTCATTCTCCGCTTCAAGCCTTTCCAGAAGGACGACCTGAGTCGAGAGGCCGGGACTCATCACCATCATCTCGTTCGGGTCGGGCTCGGAAAGTTCCGCACGAAAAGCACCCTGTTCGTTCGTCGTCGCCGCCAGCTTCCCATCGCCGAGCATGACCTGGGCTCCCGCAACGGGAACGATCTCTTCCTCGTGGGCTCGGGTCACGCGGCCGGAGATCGATGGGAGCGGTTTGAACTCGACCTGTCCGAGCGAGAGGTTCCCTTCACTGCGAATCGGTCGCATTTCCGTTCGATGCCGCTTCGCGCCGAGGAACAATCGGGAGGATCCCACCGGGAGGTGCACCGTCATCTCACCGCGCGTTGATCCCGCGGGAAGCGTCCATACCCAACGCTTCTCTTTCGATTCGACGAGAGTGAACCGCACGTCCGTTGGCCAGCCTCGAGCCGCCTGACCGCTGACGGAGAGGCGCAACGTGCGGCGGTCCTCCCTGACGTCTGGCTGTTTGTCGGCGGACGACGGAAGTCCGAGGTCGATCAAGCCGGCTCCGGCGTCCAACTTACCGATGACCACTGAACGCCAGTCCTCGCTCGTCCAGACGTAGAGCCGGTCAGAATCCTCCTCCGCAACCTCGATCCTCGTCCCACTGGTCGAGACGCATCCACGTCCCTCAGAAAAGCAGAGTGTCCCAACGATCGGCGGTGGGGCTTCGGTCGCCATCATGAAGAGAATCAGAAGGAGGTTCATTGTGTCCTCGTGCCGGATAGTGGTGTGCGACTCAGCGCGTTGAAAGCATACTGCAGCCTGGCAGGTATACGTCCAGACAGCGAGTGGAGTCACGCCGGCGACGGAAGACAGTCTCAGAATCTTCCGAGCGACGCTTCGAGGTTCGCCCTGTACGCACTACTGAGCGAAAGTTTCGTTCCGTTTTTCAGGACGACGAGATACTCGCCTTTCGACAGGTGCTCCATCTCGGCCACGCAGTCCGTGTTCACGATGACCGATCTTGCGATCCGGGCGAACCGACGCGGATCGAGCTTCTTCTCGAGGCCCGAGAGTGTGTGACGAAGAAGATGCTTGTCGTTGCGCGAATGGATGCGCACGTAATTCTCCTCCGCCTCGATCCAGTCGATCTCGGCAGTCCGGACGAAGATCACACGCGCGCCGGATTTGACGACGAGCCTCTCCAGATAGTCGTCGCGTGAGTGCTCCCTGAGCACCCTCAACAGATTTCCGGTGATCCCACGGTCACTGCTGCGCTCGATCGCTTCGCGCGCGCGTTCGGCGGCTTCGCGAAAACGTCGCGGATCTACCGGCTTGAGCAGATAGTCGACCGCATGCACCTCGAACGCCTTCACCGCGTAGTGATCGAATGCCGTGAGAAAAAGGACAACCGGCATCTGCGAGGGATCGAGCTGTTCGAGCACGCCGAAACCGTCGAGCTCCGGCATCTGAATGTCGAGGAGGAGCAGATCGGGACTCAGCGCCTGGACGGCGGCGACGGTCTCCCTCCCATCGGCGCTCTCTCCGATCACTTCGAAACCCGGCACCTCGGTCAACAGATCACGCATCCGCTCGCGCGCAAGCGGCTCATCGTCGGCGATGAGGACGCGAACAGTCACGCGGCCGATTCCACCGGGAGCTGGATCTCGAATGGGAGGATGAGCCTCACCGTCACACCGCCCTCCGGATTCGGCTCGACCGCCAGCGTCTGACGTTTTCCGTAGAGGTACTCGAGCCGCATCCTCGTGTTCCTCAGCCCGATGCCTTCACAGAATCCGCCAGCCGGAAGCCCTCTTCCGTCATCGCTCACGAGAATGATCACGGAGTCCTGCTGCCGGAAACCTCGGACCAGAACGATTCCACCCACAGCACGGGGAGCGAGCCCGTGCCGGATCGAGTTCTCGACGAGGGGCTGCAGAATGAGACTCGGAACCAGGCACGCTGCGACGTTATCTTCGACGTCGATCACGACCTGCAGCCGGTCACCGAAACGTGTCTTCTCAATTTCCAGGTAATTCTGAAGAAGCGCGATCTCTTCGCGAAGAGGCACCCGATCGCCGCCCTCGAGATCGAGCGACCGCTCGAAAAGGACGCTCAGCTGCCGAAGCATTTCGCGGGCCGCCTTCGGATTTCTTCGAAGCAGCGCAGTGACCGAGTTGAGGGTATTGAAAAGAAAGTGCGGATGCAGTTGCATCCTGAGAGTGCTGAGCCGCGTCGCCGCGAGCTGTGCTTCGAGCGAAGCGGCGCGCTGTTCCTGTTCCAGTCTTTCGATTCGCAACCGGAGGCCCTGCACGATCTGGATGATCGCGAATGAAGCGATGAATTTGATCCGCAGCCCGTCATCCATCATCAGCAGAGCGTAGTCCTCACGAAGAAGCGGGGCGTTCGAGATGAACCGTGCTGCAAGAGCTCCCGCAGCCTCTGCCAGAGTGGCAACGGCGATAGACGCGAATGCGGCACGCGGCAGCCGTTCCTTCCAGCCGAGGTTCGACAGCTTCGTTCCGCCTGCGAGCCACAGGAGCGGAGAGAGCACGATGAATGCGAGCCATCCCACGATCATGTCGGCTGGTGTTCCGTGATCGAAAGGGGCGCCGATCGCAACGAGCTGCATCGATCCGAGCGCCATCACCGTCGCCAGCACGACGATTACAGCGTAGAACGCCGGCGCCCGGCCCAGCGCGTTGATCGAAAGATTCATGACACCTCGGGCCTCTCGTGCAATACGAGCGTCACGCCGCTCATCTCTGCAACTCCGGTACGCTCCACGGCTTGGAAGTCAACTCTCGTTCTTGCTCCGAAACAGACCGGTCGTCGGGAGTCGATGCCGCGTCCTCCTGCGCGATCGGCAGCGAAAACTCGAGATCCGTCACCCCTCCCTGAAATCGATGGCTCAGTCCGAACCGGCTACCATACGCGCGCTTGAGCACGGACTGCACGGCGGTCAGCGCAGGGCTCGAGGTCAGCCCCTCGTTGAGTGTTTCGATGTGCATCCGGATGGATAACCGGCCCTCTTGCCGCGCGATCTCGAGATCGAACTCTCTGTTCCGTGCGATGCCGATTGCGTAGTCCACCAGGACCTGAAGGAACGCGGGCGGCATGGGGCAGTGCAGCGCGGAAGTGTCGACGACGACAGTTCCGCCGTGTCCTGCGGGGGTCGCGACCTTCAGCACATCGAGCCAGGTGCGGACGACGACGACCTCATCTTCGACCGATGAATACTGCCGTTCTCCGCTCTTCAGGCATAGCCGGAGAAAGTCGCTCAAACGCAGAATCGCATCCTCGGCCCGGTCGACATCCTCATCCACGAGCCTGCTGATCGCCGCGAGCGTCGCCACGATGAAAGAGGGCTGAACCTGGGCGCGCAGCAAATCGAGCTCCGCTTCCGCGACGAGCCTTTCCATCAGAGCCTTCTCGTGATTGCGCACTTCCCGATACCAGTACTGATGAACCGCGTACCCTGCAAGAACGATCGCTCCGTAGATCAGCGGGTTGTAGAGCAGATGCCGCGGCAGCCGGACGGCGGCCACAGCGAGGATACCCGGAAGTCCGGCCGGATCCGGCCCACGAACGAGCTCCACGAGCAGCAGATACGACGTCAGATGCAGCAGAGTGAACCCGGCGGCGGCCAGGATATGAAGTGCAATTGCCGCGACCCCCGAAGCGTGACGTCGAATCCTTCGGGCAATCAGAAGAATCGGTATGGTGAAAAGTGACCACTGGACCCACGTCATCCAGTCGAGGAAGAGCTGGCGGGTATCGCGAAGGTCGAACGTGCCTGGATCGCTGAGAAGCCCGACGGCCATGAACCCGATTCCGATTGCCGGCCAGAAGGCTGCGATTAGGATCCAGGACAGTTTCTCGCGGGAATGACTCTCCTCACCATTCATGTCTCGTTCCGTCGAACGCTTGTGATCCTCTGCCACGCTTCCATGCGGGCAGTCTTTTCGCTGCCGGCTTCGGGCCGGAGGATCGAGTACTTCGCGATCGTGAAGAGGATCCAGTATCCCGCCAATGCTACTCCCTTCACGGTTCCGCTGATCTTCGAAACGCCAACCCGCCTTCTGTAGGTCGCCGGAACCTCGACGATTTTACCGCCGAGTTGAAGAGCGCGAATCTGCATTTCCACGGTCCAGCCGTACCGGCGATCCTGCATGGCGATGGCATCGAGCAACTCCCGCCGGATTGCGCGAAACGGCCCGAGGTCCGTGTAGCGGAACCCGTGCAGGAGACGGATCAACCGTGTGGCCAGCCAGTTTCCGGCACGTTGCTGCGGTGTCAGGGCACCCGATTCGACGACTCCCAGCGCCCGGGACCCGATCACCAGATCGGCCCTCCCTTCGAGGATCGGCGCGACGAGGGATTCGATCTGCGAAGGATCATCAGCGCCGTCGGCGTCGAGAAAGACGACGATCTCGACCTGGGACGGCAGCGCCCGAAGCGCGGCGGCGCAGGCGGCGCCATAACCGCGTTCCGGAGCGAAAACAACCGTTGCACCCGCCTCCCGGGCTACGGCGGCAGTGCGGTCGGAACTGCCGTTGTCGCCAACGATGACGACGCCCGCGACGCGGCGGTCGATCGCGCGGATCACGGCGCCGATCGATTTTTCCTCATCGAGCGCCGGAATCACCGCGGCAACGGATGATGCTCGTGATGGCAATGTCATGGGGCACCTTCAGCTCGTGGTGCTCATCTCCGAGGGCAGAAGCCGCAACTCGACCGCGGTCTGTGGCTCCGTTGACTTGTAGGTGATCTGCACGGTCTGACCTTCCACGAAGTCGGTCAGCGCAATGTTCTTTCGCGAAGCGAGCGCCGACTTCTTGTGGGCCTTCATTTTCGTCTTCTTCACGATCTGAAACTGATAGACCTTTTCATCCTCGGTCTTCAACAGAACTACGTTTTCTTCCAGGTCGATCTTCGCGATCGTCCCCTTCATGTTCTTGGTCACGTTCATGTCGGATTTAGTACCGCCTCCGACCGTTCCGCTCCCCAGAAGCATGGTCGATGTAGCGAACAGCATTACTGCAATGAGTAGCATATGTCGTTTCATAATCTCTCCTCGATGAGTGTTGGCACTGGTCTTTGTTGAAAGGCCCTCACGAACGCGTGGCGGCCATGTCTTGTTGCCAGAAGGAGCAGGATCAGGAGCAGCCCGTATTCGACGAGCAGCACGAGGCTGTGCTGCCGGCCGTCGATCATCACGAACAACGACAGCCAGACGAGCGCCGAGAAGCTGAGCCACGCGGAGCTGCGGCACAAAACGGCGAAAGGCAGAACCCAGGTGACGTACCAGGGGAACACGGCAGGACTGAACAGCAGCAGGAGTCCCATTGCCCACATCGAACAGTGGGCCAGACTCTCGAGGCTTCCGTCATCACGACGCATCAACCCGAACAGCGAAAGTCCAAGAAGACCGGCACAGATCA
The DNA here is from genome assembly GCA_041748075.1 of Thermoanaerobaculia bacterium. GTDB lineage: Bacteria > Acidobacteriota > Thermoanaerobaculia > Gp7-AA8 > Gp7-AA8 > JBGSYJ01. The sequence goes on along the minus strand of JBGTDX010000105.1, from coordinate 53,076 downwards.
CCCTGGCGGCGAGCTCCGCCGCTTCGCCCGGCCCGCCCATTGCCCCGAGCAGCAGCGCGTAAACGCCGCCGTTGAACTCCCAGCCGCCGGCGAACGTTCGGAGACCGCTCCCTTCCCCGCTCCAGGCGAGAAACATCGGCGCAAGGAAGACAGTGAGCAGGACGGCGAGCGCGATGCGCAGGCGTACAGGCAACCGCACCAGAACGAAAGGGAGGAGGATCAATGGGCTCAGCTTCGTCAGCACGGCGACGGCAAATGTGAGCATCGCGGGCACATGCTTCTTCGATGCAAACAACCAGACTGTAGCGCACAGGGCCGCGACGAGCAGGGCATCGACATGGCCGCTTCCGGCGAAGACCTTGATCACCAGAGGGTTGAGCGCGTAGAGAATGGCCAGAGAGCGCGGCTTTCGCATGGCACGGAGCGCGAGGATCAGAAAGCCGATCGCGACGAGATCGAGCAGTACCAGCAGTCCCTTCATCGCAATGATGCTTCCCGGCGCGAAGGCGTGCGAGACGCGGAAGAGTCCCTGGGCTGCCGGAGGATAAATGGTCCGGAGGTGTGGGTGGTTCACGTTCCAGCGAATCTCTCCCCAGACTCCATCCTCCAGAGAATCGAGCGCGGCACTTTCCGGCGCATGCACATAAGGGTTGATGCCCGAAGCAGCGACGCGGCCGTCCCAGAGATACCGCCAGATGTCGTGGTCGTAGAGAAGAAATCTTTCGAAAGTCACTGCCTCACCGGCGAGGTCGGCCTTCACTGCCTGCGCCTTCTCCTGCCAGGCATCGGCGGGAGGTAAGCCGGCGGGAAGAAGGGTGACCCTGAAGATCACGGCCGCCGCCAGTGCTACGGCGAGATTTCCGCTGCCATTCAGTCTGCCACGCAGGACTCTCCAGCCAATCACGGCGTAGATCGCAAAGAGCGCCGCGAGCATCGCGAGGAACCCCAGCACGGGACCCGCGCCGTTGATCGCGTCCGTGCGAAGGATCAGTAGATAAATCGCTTCTGAGGCGACGAGCGAGAAGACGAGAATCGGGTCGATGCTCGATCTGGATCGCGGAAGGGACATAGGATCAGTGCCTGATCGAGAACGGTACCCCGACTGGCAGGAGCATCGGCTCGAAGAGTGACGAAGGCGCTTATATCCGTGACGAAGCCTGGCTTCGACGTGACGAAATTCAGAGCCTGGCGACCAGCTCGACCATCCGTTTTCGCTGGTTCGCGTCGGGAATCGGGCCATGTGCGGCACCCATGTTGTCCCGCAGATGCTCGACCTTCGATGTTGCCGGAATTGCGCAAGCATAAGGCATGACATCTCTCTCGGCGGGAAACAGAAGATAAGACCAATGTCACACGTGTGTTTTGGGATCAATGGAGAACAGAAGCTGTGGCCCCCGTTCCCTGCCCCGGGGACGCCAGACCTTCTATCCTCGTATCCTCGCAATCTGAATCCGATTGCCGGGAGGCTGCCCTTCCGCTGATTTTCAGCCTGTCGATCACATGCAAGTAATGGAATAGAACTTAGTTTATGCGACTTAGTCTACAGGGAGGCCTGGATGATGGGAACCGTGAACATCCATGAAGCAAAGACGCAGCTTTCGAAACTGGTCGACCGCGCAGCCAGGGGAGAATCATTCGTGATCGCCAAGGCCGGCAAGCCGCTGGTGAAAGTCGTTCCGATCGATGCCCCGGCGGCGCCGCAACGCCTCGGTTTCCTGAAGGGAGAGATAACCGTGCCGGACGACTTCGATCGGATGGGCGAGAGTGAGATCGAGAATCTGTTCGGGGCGAAGCAGTGAAGCTGCTCCTCGATACGCAGATTCTTCTTCGGGCTGCCGGCCAGCCGGACCGGCTTTCCGCCGCCGCGCGGAAGCAGCTGCGAGATCCCGAGAACCAGCTGCTCTTCAGCGCAGCGAGCGTCTGGGAGATCGCCATCAAGAGCACTCTCGGGCGCGATGACTTCCGCATCGAGCCGCGCATCCTGCGCCGCGGCCTTCTCGATAACGGTTACGTCGAGCTTCCGGTCACCAGCGAGCATGCAGTGAACATCGACACGCTGCCGGGACTGCACAAGGATCCGTTCGACCGCATCCTGCTAGCCCAGGCCCTCACTGAAGGAGTAATCCTTCTCACGACCGATGCGCAACTGGCCCATTATGGCGCGCCGGTGCGGAAGGTCTGACGTCGGACACCCCGGGGTCCGACCCCAGGGTCAGGGCTTCCCCTGACCATTGACCTGCCCTAGCTCAATCCCTTGCCTACCCCAAGGACAATCGAGGCTTTGACCCCCTCTTAACCCCCTCTTACCCCTCCGGACGAAAAAAAGAACCATGATTCCCCCTGGGTTAGCGACTGTCGAGGTGAATCACCATCCTGGAGGCCTACTCGATCCCGTCACCGATTGTTTACAAAATCGCTGCTTCAACACAAGGTCTCTGCTATTTTCCAGCCGCTGAAATCCCGGGCCCCTTGAGCCACCGTCCTCCGTTCGCCTTCTGCCGCGCTACCGCCCGCCCGGGCGATGTCGCAACACCCTCCCACGCACTCAGAGCTCCGGCTCATTCCGGGCCGAGATTCCAACCCTTCGAGGTGAATTCATGAGACGTTCGTTGCTGTGGTCTGTGTGTTGTGTGCTTGTCACCGGTTCCCTGCTCGCCGGCGGACAGGGCGATCTCCGCAAGGCTTCCGGGAAACCTGTTCCCGGAAAGTACATCGTGGTTCTCGAAGGCGACGCGCGGGACCTTCCCGCCGTGGCCAGCGAGATGGCGACTTCATTCCTGATCGACGACACCGCGCTCAACGTCACGCAGTAGGGCTGTTCAGAAAGCACGGCAGGGTCTTTGCCCCGGCAAGGCCCTGCCAGCATGTCGCTCGCATCATCGACATCAGAGCCCGCGGACCAGTTCCGCCATCTTCACGCGCTGCGAAGCATCGGGAAGGGGTCCGGTAGCGGCTCCCATGTTGTCGCGAAGATGCGCGACCTTCGAGGTTGCCGGAATCGCGCATGTGATTGCGGGGTGGCCGATGATGAACTTGAGGAAGAACTGCCCCCACGACTCGCAACCAAGCTCGCTCGCCAGCGCGGGAAGCGGCTGGCTGCGAACGCGACTGAACAGATCGCCCCCGGCATACGGCCGGTTCGCGATGATGGCGATCCCCCGATCCGCCGCCAGCGGCAGGAGACGCCGCTCCGCATCGCGCTCCTGAATCGAATAGTTGATCTGGAGGAAATCGAGCGGTTCTTTCTTCATGATCCGCTCGACCTCGTCGTAAGCGCCGGAATGATAGTGCGTCACCCCGATGTAGCGAATGCGCCCCGCTTCCTTCCACTGCCGCAACGTGGCGAGATGGGTGTCGACGTCGACCAGGTTGTGCACCTGCATCAGATCGATGCGCGGCGCCTGCAGCAGACTGGCTGAGCGCTCCATCTGTTCAATTCCCGCCTGCCGGCCGCTCGTCCAGACTTTCGTTGCGATGAAGAGCTGCTCGTGGACGCCGGTCTCGAAGCTCGGATTGTGCCATGCGGCGGCAAGGGATTCTGTTACGTCTTGTACGAAGTTTCGTCACGAAGGGTGGTCAGGAGAGGCCTGGCCAGTCTGGATCGCTCGCCAGTAGCAGAGCCCTCGTTCCCATTCAGGAAAAGTCCCTGATCTCATCCCAGGGTGCGGGGCGGGCGAAGATGTAGCCCTGGCCGAGCTCGATGTCCAGATCTCTGCACAGCTGCAACTGTTCTTCGGTCTCGATGGCCTCGGCGATCGTCACGGCGCCGATCGTGTCGGCACAGCGTGCCACCAGTTCCACCAGCCGGCGGCGGATCGGATCGTTCTCCACATTCCGGAACAGCGAGTGGCCGACCTTGAGGTAATCGGGTTTGAGCTCGGCCACCGCTTCGAGCGTCGCGTAGCCGGAGCCGCAATCGTCGATCGCAACTTTGAACCCCAGCTTCTTGAGGTCGAGCATCGTGTTGCGGAAGGTGCGGTAGTCGGCGATTGCTGTCCGTTCGGTCACTTCGATCACCACCTGCTTCTCGCACTTCAGAAAGGAGGCGAGAGCCTCAGTCCCACGCTCGTGCAGCTCCTGAATGAAATTCGCTTCGAGGTTGAAGAAGAGCAACCCTCGGGAGCATATGTCTTCGAGCATCGGCTGGACATTCTGGATGCAACGCGTTTCGAGATCCCACACCATGTGGTAGTCGCGGGCGAGACCGAAAATCACCTCGGGGCTTTCGATGTCGGAGCCCGCCGGACCACGCGAGAGCGCTTCGAAGCCGACGACCTTTCGAGTCTGGAGATTCAGCACCGGTTGGAAGTGCGTGTCCAGGACGTTGTTCCGGACAGCGCGGGCCACACGGTCCTGAAGATTCTGGAAGTAACGAGTCTCGCGGCGCTCGGCAATGTCTTTCGCTTCGCGTACGGCTGCGTAAAGCACCCGAGGTGCGTAGCGTGGCTGCGGCCGCGTGGCGGCGGCACCGGCAAAGATCGCAACTTCTTCGAGCAGGAACGGGTCGACCCGGATCGTTCGAAGGAGATCGCGGGCTTCACGCTCGAGCCGCCTCGAGAGTGTGGCCGGCGAGGAGAACAGCGGCTTCCGGACGAAGCAGTAGAACTCATTGGCGCCGGGATGACTCGTTGCGATGACAACGTCGTTGCCGCCGATTGCGGAGACGATCACCTGGAGTCCACGCACGAACTCCCTGCGCATGGAATCGAACGACGCCCAGAACGCGGCGTCACCGGGCGAGAAGAGCGGCTCGATCTCGACGCAGAAAACGGTGAGAATCTCTCCCCTCTCGATGATCTGGCGAAGATTCTCGACGATCAAAGCGATGGTTGGAAGATCGGTCGTGGGGTCGAAGAGGAGTTCCCGCAAACCGCCCAGCGGCCGCTTTTCGATCGAGTGTTCCCACCATCCGTGGTCACGAGCACCCAGAAGCTCGTCGATGACGCGAAGGAGCGTCTCCGAGGTCACAGGTTTGAGCAGCAGACGGTCGACGCCCAGGAGGATCGACTGGCGACGGTCGGCATCCCCCGAGGAGTTGGTGAGAAGCACGATGGGAATGCGCTGCGCCGCGTCCCGCTCGCGGATGCTCTGGATGAGATCCCAGCCGGAGGATCCGTGCAGATGAACGTCAACGAGCACCAGATCGATGGTTTCAGCGGCAAGGAGGTCCAGGGCTTCGCCGCTGGTTCTCGTCTGGAACAAACGGAAGAGCTCGCCGGAGAGGGCCGACTCGACGCGCGCAGCCTCGACGGGGTCTGAATTGAGCAGAAGCACGGACGCACGCAATCGCACCGCAGAAGCGGCGACGGACTCGGGTGCCCTGCCCGAACTGTTCATTCAGAGGAAAATTCAGCCACGAGAGGTACTGAGCCGCTCTCGAAGTCAGGCGCTTCCGTTAGCCCGGAGGAATCTCGAGGACCCCGGAGGCAACGGCGGAAATCAGTTCAAAAAAGCGTCCGATGATTTTCGGAATCCACTCCCTCTCGATGGGTCCACCCTCGATCGGAAGGAACCGGCGGCTCGCCGCCTCCATGTTTCCCGCCGCAAGAAACATCACGGTCACCACGAGAGCTTTACCGTTGAGGATAAAAGACTTGATCGTCGTCGCTTTCATGAAATCTCCCTTTTTTAACCATGGAGCGGTGGCCGAAATTACTCCGCCCCTCGATTAAGGAGTGTTTGAAAGCGACGATTCCCTACCCCCCCCCAAAAAAAACTCAGGAAGGGGGAGGCGCGAAACTCCTCGAAGGCTGCTGAGGCAGTTCCTCCAGATAGGCTCGAACATACCCGACGAGCTTCGGAGTTACCTGTTCGGTAGCCGCCGCTTCTCTCAGATAGGCCATCGCGATCCCGGCTGTGGAGCTCATCCCCTCGGCGGCGAATCGATCGATCAGGCTGCGGCAGAGCGGAACGACTTGGGCCGCCTGATCACTGGCGAGAAACGCCTCGACCATATCCATGGCGACGAGCGCGCCGTCGAGATGCATGGACAGTGCGTCGAATTCTTCCCGGGTTTGACGCAACCTGACGATCGCCTCGTCGAACCTGCCTGTAGAAACGAGGATACGCCCAAGTCCCCAACGGCTGCGGATCTTACCGATTTCCATGCCGAGATCCTGGAAGATGAGCATGGCTTGGAGAAAGTAGGTTCCGGCTGTGTCGTGTTCGCCCAGCTTGACGAAACAGTGGCCAAGATTGTTGAAGAGACGCGCCAGCGTCTGCAGGTCGTTGTCGGCCCGGACGGGTTTGAGCAATGCCATCCATACGTCCCTTGCTTCGCCATAATCGTGCTTCTCGAAATAGATGCTTCCCTCCAGGAGGCGGGAATGCGCGTAACGTCGCAAATCTCCGAACGAGAGAAACGTCTCCGCGCTGGCGCGGACCAGCGGAAGCGCTTCTGCCGTCCGATCCATCTCGAACAGCAGCGTACCGCGGACGTAGGCGACGGTAGCGAGGTCGAAATGACAGACCGAACTTTGCGAGAACGCGGTTTCTGCGCGGTCGAGCGCCTTGAGCCCTTCCTTCTTCCTGCCAAGGTAGCGCAGCGCGTTCGCTCGCTCCTTCCAGCAAAGTCCGCGAAGTTGGAAGACTGTGTCTCCGGTATAGCTGTCGAGAGAGAGCAGCTCGGAAGCATCCGACGCAAGGGTTGCCAGCTCCAATGCCCGTGCAGGCACAGACTCGACTAACCGTCTCGCCTCCTCCGCAATGCGCCGGATCGCCGCCGCGGTGCGCAATCTGGGCGACGCATCCATCTCGAAGCGCCACTGCTCGGGCGGCATCCTGAGCAGCGCGGGTACGAGACGCTCTGCTTCGCCCTCCTCGCTGCTGAGCGTCCTCGCGAACGCGAGGAACTCTTCGAGCTTCTCCGGATCGGGCTCGGCTTCGAGCAGCGAGGGCTCGTCCTCTCCCCAGACGGCGGCGTCACTGAGCGCCGCGTAGAATTCGCGGACCGACTCGAACAGCCGCCCGCATGGAGCACATTCGAGCATATGCAGCTCGAGGTCGTCTCCGCAATCCAGGGCAATCGGATCTTCGAGAAAAGTCAGAAGGGTCTCTTCGTCGTAATGGATCTCGTTCATGGTCTCCCCGTCAGTGTCAGGTAAATCTTGTGAGCTCGTTTCAGACATTTGTGAATCAGTTTTTCGGCGTATCGGTTCGTGGTGTTCAGCTCGCGCGCAACTTCCGGCGCGGAGCATCCTTCGAAGTAATGGAGGCGCAGTGTCTCGCGGCAGCGCTCATGCAGACGTGAGAGCGTTTCGCGGATCGTGATGCGCGTGGCGACGCTCTCTGCCAGGCCGGCGGAGAATGGATCCGATCGCTGGCCGTAGTCATCCGGCAGCGACTCGGTGCGTCCCCGCGAGCGCCAGTACTGCCGGCTCGCATTGCTGATGGCTCCCATCAGAAACGCACGGACGTCGCGCACGTCTGCCCGGCTCGAAAGGTACGACAGGAACACTTCCTGGATCAGCGACTCGGCGTCGCCGGGAGGAACCTTGAATTTTCTGCAGGAGACATAAAGCAGGAGCGTGTAGTGCGCCCGATAGACGTCTTCCAGCTCGTCTTCGGCCGTGACTCCCGTGTCGAGGCCTTTGCGACGAGGGACAGGCATCCCTCCTGGTAAGAATTCCGAGCTCATGAGACAGTTATCCGAGGGTATTGTACCCCAGTCCGCCCCCCTCCCGCCCGGTTCCGGGTTCTGCACGCCCGACCCGCCCGCACGGTTCTGGGTTCTGGGTCCCCCCCTCCCGACCTGGGTTGCTAACGCCCTACCTGCCCACAACCGGTCGGGAGGGACTCCCACAACCCACAACCCAGAACCGGTCGGGTGTGCGGGGGGTCAACGTCTCGCGGGACGGCTCCGCGTCAGCCGCTCGGCGGTGATCCGGAAAATGCGGCCGTCGTAAGCGGCGATGTAGAGCTCTCCCTTCTCGTCCTCGCCGAAAGACGAGATCTGCCCGTTCGAACGCAGGACGAAGCTCGAGGTCCAGACTCCGTCGCCTCTCAGCGTCGCCATCCATAGCCGGCCCGAGCACCAGTCGCCGTAGAAGTAGAGGCCGGAGATCGACGGATAGGCGCTTCCGCGGTAACGGTAGCCGCCCGTGACCGAGCAGCCCTCGGAGTGCCCGTATTCGATAACCGGAAGGACGAGCGTTCCGTCATTGCAGTTCGTCGCCGGATCGAAGCAGCGCGTCCCTTCCATCCGCCGCCAGCCGTAGTTCGCACCCCCCTGCCCCGCCGGCTCGAAGTTGATCTCTTCGAGGGCGTTCTGTCCGACGTCACCGATGAACATGTCGCCGGTTGCACGGTCGAAGCTGAAACGCCAGGGATTGCGCAGACCGTACGACCAGATCTCCGGGAGCGCCCCTGCTGTTCCGAGGAACGGATTGTCGGACGGAATGGTGTACGGCGAGCCTCCGTCCACATCGATGCGGAGCATCTTGCCGAGAAGGGTCGACAGGTTCTGTGAGCGATTTCCCGGGTCGCCCCCGGCGCCGCCGTCGCCCATTCCGATGTAAAGGTAACGGTCCGGGCCGAACTTGATCTGGCCGCCGTTGTGATTGCCGAAAGGCTGCTCGATGCGCAGGATCACGACTGCGCTCGCGGCGTCGGCAAGATTCGGATCCGCTGCCGACCGGGTGTAACGCGCCACGACGGTGTCGCCCCCGAGGTCGGTGTAATTCACGAAGAAGAAACCGTTCGAGACGTAGTCCGGGTGAAAGGCAACGCTGAGCAGCCCCCGCTCGCCACAACACGAGACGATCGTTCGGATGTCGAGGAACGGCGTCGCGAGAATCTCATTGCCCGAAAAGATGAGAATCCGGCCCCTTTGCTCGTTGATGAACAGGCGCCCCGAGCCATCCGCAGCGTTCGTGATCCCCACAGGGTTGGCCAGACCTGCGGCAACCTGGACGACATCGATCGTCTGCGCGTTTCCGGCCCCCTGAAAGCACACCACGAGAGCCGCAGTAAAGAAGATTCGAAAAATTGACTGGGTCACGAACACCTCCGTTGAAAGGATGAAGGATAAAGGGTGAAGAGTGAAGGGTGAAGGGTGAAGCCCGCCCACCCGCACAGTGGCGGCTTCATCCTTCACCCTTCATCTTTTGTCACTCTTCATCTTCACTCTTCACCCTTCACTCTTCACTCTTCACCCTTCAATCCCGTATCCTGCCGAGCATGAGCGATACCAACGAGCGTGATCGGCTGGCTGGCAGCGGAAAAGAACTGGACGCCTGGCGCAGATGGGGGCCTTATCTCTCCGAACGCGCCTGGGGAACCGTCCGGGAGGATTACAGTGCTGAGGGGGATGCCTGGAGCTTCTTCACGCACGATCAGGCCCGGTCCAGAGCATTCCGGTGGGGCGAGGACGGCATCGCGGGATTCTGCGACCGCTACCAGATTCTCTGCTGGTCGCTCGCTCTCTGGAACGAGCGCGATCCGATTCTCAAGGAACGGCTCTTCGGCCTGATTCCGACAGAAGGCAATCATGGCGAAGACGTCAAGGAATACTACTTCTACATCGACGCGCTTCCCAGTCACGCCTACCAGCGGATGCTCTACAAGTATCCTCAGTCCGAATACCCGTATGGACGACTCGTCGCGGAGAATCAGAGCCGCGGACCCGACGTGCCCGAGATCGAGCTGGTCGATCTCGGCGCATTCGATGAAAATCGCTACTTCGATGTGGTGATCGAAATAGCGAAGAGCTCCGCCGAAGTCGTTTACTTCCGCATCACCGCGCACAACCGCGGACCCGATCGGGCACCGCTGCACCTGATTCCCCAGCTCTGGTTTCGCAATGTCTGGTCGTGGGGGGAAGAACCGCGCACGTCTCCGCTCATCGTCGAACGGGAGATGCCAGGCGGTGCGCGCGCGCTCGTCGCCGATGACACGGATGCGCCTCCCCTTACGGGTCTGCTCGCCGACAGTCGACTCGGTCCTCGACTTCTCGAATTCGACCGGGAGGCCCAGCTCCTGTTCACCGATAACGAGACGAATGGCCCTGCCGTGTTCGGCCCCGGGGCACAATCGCGCAGCCGGTACACCAAGGATGCGATTCACCGGCGGATCGTCAACGGCGATCACGACGCGACCAATCCGGAAAAGCGGGGAACGAAAGCCGCTGCAACCGTGCGCTACGAGGTCGAGTCAGGAGGGGCCGCGGTATTTCGCATGCGCCTCGCTCCCGAGGGCACGCCTCCTCTCGAATCGCCGGCAGAGATCGATGCACTCTTCGCCCGCCGACGCGCGGAATCCGATGGGTTCTACGCTTCGGTGCACCCACCCGCGGCCACCGATCAGGAGAAGAGCGTGCAGCGGCAGGCTCTCGCGGGAATGCTGTGGTCGAAACAGAGCTACCTGTACGATGTTGGCCTCTGGCTTGATGGCGATCGAAAGGATTTCCCTCCTCCCGATGTGCGCAAAACGGCACGGAATCGTCACTGGCGGCATCTGAACTCGATGCGGGTGCTCTCGATGCCGGACAAATGGGAGTACCCCTGGTTCGCGGCGTGGGATCTCGCATTTCACACCGTACCGATCGCCCTGATCGACGCTGAGTTCGCGAAGGAACAGCTGTGGCTGATGCTCTTCGAACAGTTCCAGCATCCGAACGGGCAGATCCCGGCGTACGAGTGGGAGTTCTGCGACCTCAATCCACCAGTCCACGCCTGGGCGGTCTGGCGCGTCTACAACATGGACCGCATCCGAAGCGGTAAAGCGGATCATGCATTCCTCGAGCGTTGCTTTCACAAGCTGCTGCTCAACTTCACCTGGTGGGTGAACAAAGTCGACCGTCAGGGCAACAACGTCTTCGAGGGAGGCTTTCTCGGCCTCGACAACATCACCGTCGTAGACCGAAGTACGCCCTTCCCCCAGGGAGCAGCGCTCGAGCAGAGCGACGCGACGGGCTGGATGGGTATGTTCTCTCTCGTCATGATGCGGATCGCTCTGGAGCTGGCGAGGAAAAACGACGTCTACGAAGGTCTCGCGACGAAATTCTTAGAGCATTATGTCTACATCGGCGCCGCGATGAAGATGGAGCACAACGGCTACCAGCTATGGGATCACGAGGACAGCTTTTTCTACGACGTGCTGCGATTCCCGGACGGAACGGCAACGCGATTCCGCGTGCGATCGATGGTCGGACTGATTCCGCTTTATGCGACCGAGCGGCTCGAAGCGAAATGGATCGAGCCGTTCCCGATCTTCAAAGAAAATCTCGAATGGTTTCTCAAACACCGCCCCGATCTGGTCGAGCGTTCTGTCACCACTGTGTGGGACGAGGAGCATGGCGTCACCCACGTTCTCTCGGTCGTCGATGAGGAGCAGCTCGAACGTCTTCTCGGACGCGTAGTCGATCCGGACGAGTTTCTCTCACCGTACGGACTTCGCAGTCTCAGCCGCTTCCACCTCGAACACCCGTTCGTGTTCGGCAACGCCTCGGTCGGCTACGAACCAGCCGAGGCACAGAACAAGATCAAAGGCGGCAACAGCAACTGGCGTGGGCCCGTATGGCTGCCGACTACGTTCCTCATGATCGAGACGCTCCGCAAGCTGGAAAAGGCGTTCGGCGGACATGTCAAGGTGATCATTGACGAGACCGAAGTCCCGCTTTCGGGACTCGCTCAAAAATTCGCAGATCGGGTCATTCAGGCTTTCGTGCCGGACCGTGATGGCTACCGGCCGATCTACGGACCTCCGGGGACCCGCAAGAGCGAGCTGTTCGCTCACGATCCGCACTGGCGCGATCTCGTGCTGTTTCCCGAGTACTTCAACGGCGATAACGGAGAAGGACTCGGCGCGATGCACCAGACCGGCTGGACGGGGCTGGTGGCGAGTCTGATCGATGAGTGGAGACGATGAAAGCGAATTAAGAATTGAGAATTCAGAATTCAGAAACGCCCGCTGCCGATTCCGTCCGGGCAGCCGACTGTCAAACCTGGCCTGCGCCAATCACCGCTTCTGAATTCTCAATTCTGAATTCTCAATTCTGAATTCTCAATTCGCCAGCGCCACACTCCCCTCATAATTCTTCTCGCCTGCCTCTACGCGGATCGGCAGGCGATTCTGCGGCGGGGGCAGCGGGCACGTCGCGTAGGCCGTGAAAACGCACGGCGGATTGTAGGCCTCGTTGAAGTCCAGGATCACCTTGCCGTCTTCCGGCATCGCGGTGTAGATGTAACGCCCCGCACCGTACGTTTCTTTGCCGTTCGTCTGATCCGCGAAGATTACGAACAGCTCACTCCCTCCGACTTCGAGTATCGGATCGATTCTGTGCGTCGTCCCATCGATCTGAAAGACGAACGCGCCTGGAGACGACTGCTCCTCAGTGATACCAATGACGTTCGCGATCGGAATGATCTTCGGCGGATCGTACGGCTCGAACTTTGCCTCGACTCTGAATTGCGGATGGACCGGGAAGTATTCGAGCTCTTTGAAGCTCCGGATCGCTTCGCTCTGGCTGTCCTTCACACGGACACCGACCCGGTCGGCTCGCTTGATGACGAAGAACGTGAGCGAGCCGAAGGTCATCACGGTGGTGTCATCGTCAACGTCGGAGCGCAGAAGCGTTTCGCCCGCAGGTTTGCCATCGATGAGGATGCCGGCATCGCGAGCCGGCAGGAATCGCACACTTCCATTCTCGAGAAACATCGATCCGACATAGGCCGGTGCCTTCCCCGGAGGAAGCTCCACGTCGCTGAGAGGGTCCGAGCCGACTCTGTTTTCTCCCGGGCTCAGCCACGAGAGCCCGACGACGCTCAGCCAGCCGTCATCCGCCGTGAGTCCTGCCCGCCGCTCCGCCTGCCATGCCCGAATCTGTTGTTCGTGCTCGGGATCCAGCCTGGCTTCTGCGTCTTTCATTCCCTTATCACCACACCCCATATGAAACAGTCCTGCAATCAGAGTCACGGTTACAGCAGCAACCAGTCTGTTCATCACGAGCCTCGAGCCGCATTCTACGACGGAGTGTCAATCCGTGGAGCGGTGTCCTGGGCAAGGGGGGCGGGAGCCCGGCCGGGACCATCAGAATGCCTTGCTGATTGACAATGGCACCGCTTTATATTCCAATCATGCATATCCAATAACTCGACGCAGAGCGCGTCTGGCTCCGCAGCGGGCAGAAACGTGCTGGATGGGAGAGGCTGTGATGAATTGCTCGGGACTGGTATCTCCGAAGGCTGCCGTTCGAATTGTGCTGTTTGTGCTCGCTGCGGCCTTCGCGACCGCATCGCCTTCCCTCCTCGCACAGTGCGGCCCCCTCGACGTTGTCTTCGTGGTGGATACCACGGGGAGCATGGGTGGAGCCATCGAGAACGTAAAGGCCGAGCTTCCTGCGATCATCGCGCAGATTGAATCCGCATCCGGAGGAGACTTCCGCCTCGGACTGGTCGAGTTCAAGGATGACGTCGTGGTCCTCAATGACCTGGCGGCCGGCAACAGCGAATCGGTTCGAAACAACATCCTCGGGCTTTCGGCATCCGGCGGATCGGGAGAGCCGGAGGCCTCGGACGAAGCACTCAAAACTGTGATTCAGGGCCTGGCGGCCAGCGCCCGGCCGGCAGGACGCCAGACAGGAGACTTCGGCACATTCCGGCCGGAAGCCGGCAAGATCGTGATCCTGATCACGGACGCCCGTCCCGCTGGCTTCGATGACGAATACACCGTTGGAGAAGACGATGTTGCTGCGGCGAATCTTGCTCAGGAGGCCGCGACTCGCGGAATTCTGATCTCAGCCGTCTTCGTCCCGACTCCTGCCGCTGAGGCGTTCGGCGTTCTCGCCACCGTCGAATTGCTGATGACAAACTACGCAACGGTAACCGGCGGAATCTACATCAAGACGGAAAGCGACGGCTCCGGAACGGCAGACGCCATCTCGGAGATCATTCTCAACTGCGGGGGGCTCCGGCAGGGCTTCGTGTTGATCGTCAATCCCCGCTCGGCGGCGATCGGCCACGATGGAGCAGCGACCTTCGAAGTTCAGACGTTCAGATCAAGTGAGTTCGATTCCGATATCGTCCTTTCGATTGCCGATCTTCCGGAAGGCATGACTGCCACGTTCACTCCCCCCGTGATCGCCGCGCCGGGCACAGGGACCTCGATCCTCCGCCTCGTTCCGGGCAGCACCACGTTCCCCCGAACGCACACGGTCACGATTGTGGCGACGGGCAACCGTGCAAACAACACTCAGGAGATCCATGCGGTCTCCGTTCAGGTCGACGTGTTCTGCGATCCACCCTTCATTTTCGGCCTTCCCGAAAACCAGCCACAGAACACGTCGGCGACCCGTGGAGGTTCGGTGCGTCTGTCGGTGAGGCCCTCGGGCACGGGACCGTTCTCGTACCAGTGGTACCGCGGACCTACGGGAAGCACCCACTTTCCGATTGCGGGAGCGACGCTCAGCGACTTTACGACACCGCCTCTCGAAAGCAACACGCCGTTCTGGGTGCGTGTGACGAACCCCTGTGGTTCCTACGACAGCCGGACTGCGACCGTGACCGTCGGCAGTCGTGGACGCGGACGGTAGACTCTCGGACGCACCCTTGTAGGTCCCAGGTGTCACTCCTGTGTAATTAGTTCACAGCCTCTCCGGATGACATTCGGTTCTATTCGCGTGTGGGTTCAGTAGCGGCATGGGTGAGAGTGCGGGAGGGGCTTCGCCACTCCCGGTGACACGCATCTCCTCGCCTCTGGCTCTCCTCCCGGGCCATGATAAAGTTTCCGTTCTTACAGGAGGCCGCCTTGCATCTCGCAAGATCAACACTCGCAATCCTCACTCTTTCACTGTTTGCTGTACCGGCCGTTGCCCAGCCGCACCCTGCGATCACAGCAGAGGTAGAAAAGGCGGCTGAGGTCATCACTCGCCCACTCCTCGAAGCGCCGATCCGCTATCTCTCGGACGATGCTCTCGAAGGGCGCGGTCCTTCGAGCCGAGGCGATGAGATTGCGCGGCTCTATCTCGCGACGCAGATGGAAGCCCTCGGTCTTCAGCCGGGCGCCCGCGATGGTCGCTGGCAGCAGCCCTTCCCCATCATCGGAATCAACGCGACAGTACCCGATAGGTGGGACTTCGCGCGCGGCTCGGATCGCGTGACGCTTCGCCGATGGGACGACTTCATCGCAGGCAGCGGTGTGCAGACTGAACGCGCCGCTATCAGCAACGCCGAGCTCGTGTTCGTCGGGTATGGGATCGAAGCTCCCGAATACAAATGGGACGACTTCAAGGGTGCATATCTCAAGGGCAAGGTCCTGGTCATGCTGAACAACGATCCCGATTGGGATCCTGCACTGTTCGAGGGAACGCGTCGCCTCTACTACGGGCGATGGACCTACAAATACGAGAGCGCCGCGCGCCAGGGTGCCGCGGGAGCGATCATCATCCACACCGTACCTTCGGCCGGCTATCCATGGCAGGTCGTTCAGGTCGGCTTTTCCGGAGAGCAGTTCGAGCTTCCGGATGACGGCGAGCCGCGTCTTCAGGTGGCCGCCTGGACGACGGAGGACGCAACTCGCAAATTGATGACAGCCGCAGGACATGATCTCGACAAGATGGTGGCATCCGCCCGCAGCCGCGATTTCCGTCCGGTTCCACTCGGCATCACGACCTCATTCTCGCTGCAGAACAAAATTTCGAGCGTCGAAACCGCGAACGTCATGGGGCTTCTCCCGGGAAGCGATCCGGTCCTGAAGAACCAGGTCGTCGTGTATACGGCCCACCACGATCATCTCGGAGTCGGCGAACCCGACGCCACCGGCGATCGCATCTACAACGGCGCGCTCGACAACGCATCGGGCACCTCGCAGGTCCTCGCAATCGCGAGAGCGTTCATGGAGCTTCCGGAGCCGCCGAAAAGATCGATCCTCTTTCTGTTCGTCGGCGCTGAAGAGTCGGGACTTCTGGGATCGGAGTACTACGCGAGGTACCCGACCTTCGCCCCGGGCCGGTTTGCCGCGAACATCAATGTCGACGGCGGCAACATGTGGGGCTCGACTCGCGACGTCGTACAGGTCGGATATGGCAAGAACACGCTCGACACGCTCGCGGCGCAGCTCGCCGGGATGCAAGGCCGGGAGCTCAAGCCTGATCAGTATCCCGATCGCGGCTTCTACTATCGCTCCGATCAGTTTAACTTCGCGAAGATCGGAGTTCCGGCCCTCTACCTCAAGACAGGCGTCGATTTCGTCGGCAGGCCGGCTGAATGGGGAAGAGAGCAGATCGAAGACCGGGAGAGGGTCAAGTATCACCAGCCGGGTGACGAGCTGGACGAATCGTGGAATTTCGACGGGATGATCCAGGATGCCGTTCTGGCCTTCATGGCTGGTGTTGCTCTCGCCAAGCAGGAGCAGCTGCCGGCGTGGACTCCGGGCGACGAGTTCGAAGCGATCCGTCTGAAAGCGCTCGCGGATGCTGATTCGTGGACTCCGGGTCCGGCTGCGGCGCTCGCACCTGCCCAGCCGTCAACCTCAGCGCCGCAGGCAACCGGCTCGGTCGCGGAACGACCGACACGCGTGAAGGAGTGATCTGATGGCTGAAAAGGTGACCTTCACTTCAAACGGCCACGCCTGCGAGGGATATCTAGCGCGACCCGAAACGGGCAGCGGCCCCGCCGTCGTCGTGATTCAGGAATGGTGGGGCCTGGTTCCACACATCGAGGACCTCGTGGAGCGATTCGCGCGCGTGGGATTCCTCGCGCTCGCGCCCGACCTCTACCACGGAAAGAAGACGACCTCTCCGGACGACGCCGGCAAGATGCTCATGGAGCTCGACGGCGAGCGCGCGCGGAACGAGATCTCCGGGGCGGGCGCTTTTCTCCTCCAGCAGCCTGAGTGCTCTTCTCAGAAGTTCGGCGTGGTCGGATTCTGCATGGGTGGGGCACTCGCGCAGTACACGGCCACTGAAGATCGCGGAGTCGGTGCAGCAGTGAGCTTCTATGGGGGCTTCAAGAAGGTTCCAGTGAAGTGGGAAAAGCTCGAAGCGCCGATCCTTCTGATTTACGGCGGAGAAGACCACGGCGTTCCCGCTTCCCAGGGGGAGGAGTTGAAGAAACGACTCGAGGAGATGGGAAAGGATGTGCGAGTCAAGATCTACCCTGGAGCGGATCACGCCTTTTTCAACGACACGCGTCCCGAGGTCTACCATCCCGAGGCTGCCGGTGACGCATGGCACGAGACGGTTGAGTTTTTCCGAAGTCATCTGAAGTGAAGCCGGGAGAGGTCGAGGCCCATGTGCTTCGACCTCTCGACCACTCTCCCTCCTGTAGAAAATCCGCAAAGGCTGGCCCGGTTGAAGGGAATGAGCACTACTGAGAAGTGACATCGAGACAGCCCGGTGTTCCAATCATCTGATGACTGATCCCAGGCGGGTCGTGCAGGGGCGCGGAGCGGTGACGAATCCGCAGAATCGTTTCGAGCGGCTCGTCTACGAGCCTGATCCTGAAGCCGAAGAGGACGAGACGTCCCCGCAGACCGTCTTCTATCGCGATCCGACTCGTACGATCCTGGCGAAGAACGACAGCCCCGATGTCGGATTCGAGCGGAGCATCAATCCGTACCGTGGGTGTGAGCACGGCTGCGTCTACTGCTTCGCACGGCCGACGCACGAGTATCTCGGATTCTCGGCGGGGCTCGACTTCGAGACGAGAATCCTCGTCAAGGAGAACGCGCCGGAGCTGCTCCGGGAGGAGCTCTCCTCCCCGCGCTGGGAGCCGCAGGTGGTCGCGATCAGTGGCGTGACCGATCCTTATCAGCCAATCGAGCGTGGCTGGAAGAACACTTTCCGGAACGAAAAGAAAAAATCCTCAACCGCGTCCGAGGCATGCGCTACGGCAAAATGTACGACTCGAAGTGGGGCGTCCGGCAGCGCGGCGAGGGCGCCTTCGCGGAACAGATCCGCGCGCTCTTCACGGTTGCGGTCCGGAGAGCCGGAATCGAGGGATGCTCCCCAGGACTCTCGGCAGAAGCGTTCCGTCGAACTGGCGGCCTGCAGCAGAGTCTCTTCGATTAGCGAGGGTGCGATTACAATCCGCATTACCTTCTGCGCAGGGAGAGCTCCATGAGAATCGTTGCCCTGGTCCTGAGCTTCGTGTGGCTTTCAGCTTGCGCGAGCTCCAGTCCGCCGTCCCAGGGCCCGCGCACTCCGCAGTCCCCCTGGAGCGGAAGCTCGATAACCCGGGGAGAAGTACGCAACGTCACTCTTCAGGAGTGGGCGAAGGCCGCAAACCGAGGCACCTGTTCACCGCTCGCCTTCTCGTCTCTCGACGCCGGCGAAGGAGCGACGCCCCGTCCTGCGAACTTCTCGGGCGGATGGGCTGTGGCCTACGACAACCCGAATGCCCCAGGCGCGTTCGCGAACGGGGAGTTCTGCGAAAGCTGCGGACGTGGCGCGTTCGGAATCGCAGGAACTGGCCTCGAGGCCGATGCTGGAAGTGATGCAGCGGGCGCGGAGCTGATGGAGTGGGCTGACGGAAGCCACGCCGCTCTCTCTCGTCAGGGGGGAACAGGCCCTGGACACCTCGCGTATCTCACCGTCGCAGGTGAACGCTGCCTCTACAACGTCTGGACGTACCTCGGAGAGGACCATCTCGAGCACCTATTGGGAAGCCTCCGTTATGTGGAGTAACACTCGCGGCACTGCCTTTGCTTTTCTGAACGCATGAGCTCCTCCGCTCCGGCGCCAGCCGCCTCCCAGAAACGATGGGACAGCGCAGACGTTCTGCGCGTCGTAGCGCTCGCGTTCGGCTTTTATCTGGCCCTCAAATTTCTCTGGATCACCAAGTCGCTCCTGATCACAACCGCACTCGGAATCATCTTCGGCCTCGCCCTGTCGGCCGGCGTGGACCTAGTGGTGCGGCGCATACCGATGAAGCGTGGGATTGCCGCGGTTCTCATCATCCTGATTCTTCTGGGTGCGCTTGTGGGGATGGGAGCGGCGCTCGCCCCGACCCTGAGGGACCAGACGCGCGACCTGAAAGAACAGCTACCAGCCGCCCTGGACCGGATCGAAGGATGGTTCACAGAGAACGGCAACGGGATCGCAGGTATGATCCAGCAGAGCGAGCCCGGCGCAGAATCACAGAATGCTCAGACCTCCCCTGCTTCGGCCGGCGAACAGGCAACGACCGCGCCGCAGTCTGACCCGGAACAGAAAACCGCCAGAGTTGCCGGCAGTCTGCGCCAGCAGCTCTCCCGCCAGATAGGAGGCATTCTCGGATTTCTGTTTCCCTTCGTGTCCGGCACTGTTGCAGCCATCGGAGCGCTCGTCCTGATGATCTTCATCGCGATCTACATCGCAGCGGATCCCGGACTCTACAAGCGAGGGCTCATGCACCTCTTCCCACACCGCGTACGACCCCGTGCAGATGAGGTGCTCACGGAAATGGGCACGGCTCTTCAAAGATGGCTGATCGCGCGATTGATCGCCATGGTCGTTGTGGGAGCTATAGTCACAGGCGGGCTGATGCTCATTGGAGTGAAGTCTGCCGTCGCTCTCGGCGTACTTGCGGGACTGCTCGAGTTCATCCCTTTTTTCGGTCCCATCATCGCGGCGATTCCAGCCATCGGCCTGGCCTTCGCGGAGTCGCCACAACAAGGTCTCTACGTCATTCTCCTCTTTCTTCTGGTCAATCAGCTCGAGGGCAATGTCCTTTCGCCTCTGCTTCTTCAGAATCGCGTGGATATTCCTCCGGCGTTGACGGTCGTCGCTGTCGCTGCCCTCGGGATCGTATTCGGATTCCTCGGGCTGGTGATCGGCGAACCGCTGCTCGTCGCCGTGATGGTCGCGATCAAGATGCTGTATGTCGAGGATGTGGTCGGCGACGAGGTGACGTGACGCTCGTTCGAATGCGTGACCGCATCCTCTCAACCCTACGGGAACTGGATCTGCGCGATTTTCGTGAAGTCGCGATAGACCCACTGCCCGGTATCACGGCTTCTACCGATGAAGTCGAGCTTGTAGAACTCGCACGTCCGCAGAATCGCGGGAAAGCTTTCCCCAGACTTGAGTGTCAGGGTAATCTGGAGTCCCGGATTATTCGGTGGGCAGCATGCTCCGGATGCCTCGACGCCAGGCCCGGCGAGCGTTGCGATCTGAGCCTTGTCGTACTCGACCACCGTACCGTCGAGGCGGCAGAATTCTGCAGGTGAAAGCGGGATGTAGTTGCTCAAAGGCGCCGCGGATGCGAACTCGACGCTGTCGAAATCGAGGCGATGCGTCGTTCCGTCTGTTTCGGTCAAAGTCACGACTGGTCTCGGCACCAGGCTCACATCGCCGAGAGCGTTCGAGCCCGCCACGAGGGTGAGTGTCCGCGTCGTGGCTTCGAAGCCCCACCTTTCGATGCGAACCGTTGTTGCGCCAGCTGCCAGCCCTGTGATGTTGAAGACCCCCTGCGAATCTGCGGTGAATGTCATCCCCTGTACGGTGATAACGGCGCCGAACACCGCAGCATTGCTTCCTTCTTCCAACACGCGGCCGGTCAGCATGGCTGAGGTGTCACGGTTCGGCCGCGCGGGCCGCCGTCGATTCGTTTCGGCGGTGGGCTCGACATCTCCCTGTCCGGCCGTCACTGCCGCGGAACCGCTCCGATCGGACCGAACTTTTGGGGAGTCTGCAAAGGTACTCGTCGAATAGATGGCCAGCGTGAGCGTGAGCAGGAGCATCATGAGTGGGCTACGGAACTGCGAGGGGTTCACCTGTGACATGGGATCATTCTCCGGGAGGACTGGGGTGAGATCGGGGCGGGAGGGACAAAGCATCAGAACTCTCCGATCGCCTGGTTCGTCTTGAAACCGCATCTGTTGCGATACATTCATCTTTCATACCCGTGCATTGCTGTTTTCAACGATCATGGCGATTCCCTGACCGCCGCCGATGCATGCCGAAGCGAGGCCGTAGCGCTTGTTGCGCCGGCGCAGCTCATAGAGCAGCGTCAGGACGAGCCTGGTACCGCTGGCTGCCAGCGGATGGCCGAGTGCGATCGCACCGCCGTTGACGTTGAGCTTGTCCTGGTCGATGCCCAGTTCCTTCGCCACTGCGAGGATCTGACCAGCAAACGCTTCATTGATCTCGATCAGGTCGAGTTGGTCGAGCTCGAGGCCGGCCTTCTTCAGAGCGATCTTCGTCGCGGGAACCGGCCCGATGCCCATCACGTCGGGATCGCAACCAGTAACGCCCCACGAAACGATCCGGCCAAGGGGCTTCCTGTTCCCCTTCGAGGCCTGTTCTTCGGTGGTGACGACTACCATCGCCGCTCCGTCCACGATCCCGCTGGCATTGCCCGCAGTGACGAATCCGTCTTTCGCAAATGCCGGCCTGAGCTGCGCGAGGCCTTCCATCGTCGTATCGGCTCTCAGATGGTCATCCGAGTCGATCAGAGTCTTCTTACGGCCGGCTTCCACCGGGACGATCTCTTCACGGAAGATGCCCTTCTCAGCCGCTGCAGAGGCCTTCTGCTGGCTTCTGAGGGCGAACTCGTCTTGCGCTTCCCGCGAGATGTCATACTTCCTGGCGAGGTTGTCCGAGGTCTGCGCCATATAGAGCCCGCACCAGGTGTCGAGCAAAGCAACCATGAGTGAGTCTTCGATCGCTCCCTGCCCGAGCTTGAACCCTTTGCGCGCCCCGCGAATCACGTGCGGTGCCTGCGACATATTCTCCATGCCACCCGCCAGCACGGTTTCGGATTCGCCGAGAAGAATCTGTTCCGCTCCGCTGATGATCGACTGGATACCCGACCCGCACAGTCTGTTCACCGTCAGGGCGGGGACTGAGACCGGCACACCGGCTTTGAGGCCGACGTGACGCGCGCCATAAATCGCGTCGCCGGAAGTCTGCAGCGCGTTGCCCACGATGACGTGATCAATCTCGCCTGGCTCGAACCCACTGCGGCTCATGGCTTCTTTCGCGGCAATTGCTCCGAGCTCCAGGGCGCTGACATCGGCAAATTGGCCGTTGTACTCAGCCATCGGCGTCCGTGCGCCATCTACGATCCATAAGTCTTTCATTCGCTCTCCATCAAGTAAGTCAGGGAGCTCGAAGCGGAGGCTCCGGACTTCCGGCTTCCACCGGAGTGACGAGACTTCGCCCGGACTCCCGACGATGCATGAGCCACAACAGGAAAAGGATTCCAATCGCTTCCACCAGCAGCGTCCAAAGGCTCCCCTCGATACCGAACGGGCCGCCTGTGAGAAGGACCGGACCTGGATCGTACGTGCTCAGCAGGCTGGAGTCCAGTTCCAGGCCGCTGACCTCGTGGCCCAGGAGCGGACCCGAAAGTACGTTCCACCAGATGTGCAAACCGATCGGAAGCCAGAGACGCTCAAACACGAGATAGGCCAGCGAGAGCAGCACCCCGGCCATGAAGAGGTTGAGGATCGAAAGCGTCGTAAGTCCATCATTGCTCAGGTGCAGCAGCCCGAATACCAGTGAACCCACCGCCACGCCGCCCCACCGATTCCAGGAGACGAGTTTCTGAAAGGCATATCCTCGAAAGAGGACTTCCTCATGGATCGCGGCGGGAATGAAGAGTATGAGAATCTCTCCCCAATCGATACCGCCGCCGATTCCATGGCGCAGCCCGGTCGTCAGCAGAATCAGGCCGTGACTCAGGAGAATCAATGCCGATGCGAGGGCAACTCCGAACGTCAGCTCCCGCGTGGCCCGGCGCAGGCCTCCGCCGAAGCCCAGTTTCCAGGTGCCGCGGTCGGCAATTTGGATTGCCAGCCTGCTTGCCACTACGGCCGCACCGAGTCCGGCGAGATGAAACGCGGCCTGGGATGGTTCGGGAACCAGAAGCACCGCGACGATGAAGATCCCCAGATAAAAGATCCCGAAAAGCAACCCGGGTGCGAAGGCTGTTTCGAGGAAGTGTCTCAATCGCGATGTGATTCAAAAAAGAAAGCACGGCGAACGCCGTGCTTTCGTGCGAATCCCTGAAAGCCTGTTATTTCGGAACTTCTTCGACGATGATTCCGATATTGTGAGCTCCGCTCGAGCGCGCCAGATCGAGGAATCGCATGGTGTCCTCGTAGTTCACCTCGGGATCGCCTGCAAAGAAGATCATCTTGCTCGTGTTGCCTTTGAGAATGTCCTGCAATCTCGCTGGAAACTGCTCGGCCCTGACATCTTCCTTGTTGATGAGAATCCGGTTGTTCGGCATGTACCGCAGAATGATCTGATCGGACATGACATCAGTCGGCAGACCGGGTGGAGCCTTCGGCGGGACCCGAACAAGATAGCCCATCTGGACCACCGGCGTGAGGACCATGAAAATAATCAGCAGCACCAGAACAACGTCGACCAGAGGTGCAACGTTGATATTGGACTGCAAACCTCCTGAACTACCCATCTGCATGGCCATGGCCGTGGTTCCTTCCGATCTATTGCTGACGACTACGCGCGAATTACATGCTCGGCTGGCCGGCCTGGGACACAGGCTGAGCAATCAGACCAACGTTCTGAAACCCGGCGTCCCGACAGGCCTTGAGCACTTCTACGACTCGTCCGTACTTGACCGCCCTGTCGCCTTTGACGGCGATTTCGCGGTCCGGGGTCTTCTCGTAAATCGCCTTGAGCTCCGATTCGACCTGATCCTGTCGTACCACGAGCGGCCCGAGATAAACCGAGCCGTCATCCCTCACGGAGATCTGAAGCTGTTTCTCAGTATCGGGTGTCTTCTCGGGCTGCGAGGTCACCGGCAGATTGACGGCCACACCCTTCTGAATCATGGGTGTGACGACCATGAAGATGATGAGAAGGACCAGGCAGACGTCCACCAGAGGCGTGACGTTGATCTCGGCGTGGAGACCAGCCTTAGTGAGCTTGGTCAATGAGTTGCCGTGAGTGTTGCTGAATCTCATGATGGACTTTCCCTCGGAGAACTACTTGGTTTCCTGTCCGAACTCTGCTTCCTTGAGGAAGTAGATCCCCATCTCCGAGCCGGAGTTCGACATTTCGACGGTAAACCGGTCGACTCGGTTCTGGAAGTAGTTGTAGGCCCAGACCGCGGGAATCGCGACCATCAGACCGAACGCGGTTGCAACGAGCGCCTCGGCGATACCTGCCGATACGGACGCGATACCGCCACCGGAGGTGGCCATGCCTTCGAACGCGTTGATGATACCGAGAACCGTTCCGAGAAGGCCGACGAACGGAGCCGTAGCTCCTACGGTCGCAAGAACCCCGAGGTTCTCCTTGAACTCGGCCACGGTGATCATCGCGGTGCGGTCCATGCCCTGGCGGGCTGCTTCGACGGCGACTTCAGGATCGACGTTCCGCTTGTCCCTGCGGGAGGCTTCGAACTCGAGCAGTCCGGCGGCGATGACCTTGGCCAGATGGCTCTGCTTGAACTTCTTGGTCACGTCGATCGCTTCCTGGTAAGCACTGCGCGTGAGCACGTTCGAGAGAGCGCCGATTAGCTTGACCGACTCTTTCTTGGCCTTGTTGAACAGGATGTAACGCTCGATCATTACCCAGATCGAGTAGACCGACATAATGATCATCACGAGGCTGATGAATTTCACCAGGGGACTCATTGCATGCCAGATTCCGGCAGGACTCAGATCCATGAAACTCCTCCTTTAGTCACGGCACCACACCAGGGTGGCTTCTTTTAGTTCAGTTTGAAATTCACAGTGAGGTTGAAAAGCACGTCGACCGGCTGGCCATTGAGCGTACCCGGCCGGAACTTCCATCGTCGGACAGCATCGGCCGCTGCGGTGTCGAGCCCGAAGGGGAGACCCTTGAGAATCTTGACGTCGCGGACATTTCCACTCTTATCGATAATCGCTTCGACGATCACGATGCCGGCCACGCGTGCTTTGCGCGCGACTTCGGGATAGGAGGGCTCCACTCTAGTGATCACGACCGGAGCCTTGACGTCACCACCGACACGAAGGGGTGCGGTCTGAACCGGCGGAGGTGGCGCTTTGTCGGTCATCACGCCGCCGATTACGCCACCGACCACGCCTCCGAGAACTCCGCCTTCGACTCCGCCTTCGACTCCACCCTCGACTCCGCCCTCGACAGCATTGGAAGCAACCACCGGGATCTTGTCAGGAACCATCGAAGGCGCCATCTCGGCGACGTTCTTCGGCACCTCGACGCGCGTCACCACTTCGGGTGTAGACGTAGCGGCTTTCGGCGGCGGTGGTGGCGGTGGTGGTGGCGGCGGAGGCGCTGCCGCGAGAGAATACTGCGCCACCTGGGCCGGCGAATTCTGCGGAAAGTCCACATTCCAGACAGCCGCAAATACAGACGCTCCGATGACCACCACGTGCAACCCGATCGATACCGGGAGCGTGAGGTACTTTTGAATTCCGAACTTCTGCCGTTTCGAATCTATGACTGTGGTTTCGAACATCGCTATCGACCCTGTCTCCGCTAGGTTTTCTTGCGTGCGTTGTTGATCGCGATGGCCCGGTTCCGGTAAATATCGGCCTGAGCCAGCAGTTCCTGCTGCCGCTCGGGGTCGGCTTCCAGTTTCGCCTGCTCCCGAAACAACAGATTCGTAAATACAGCGGCCTCGAAGTAATCTTTCCTCAGTTCACTTGCCTTGATCAGTGACGCCTTCCCCTGCTCTATGTAGTCGAGGGTGAGAACAACGTCGGGGGGAGGATTCTTCGACACCTTTTCATACAATACGACGCCGTAGGTGTAGTGCGCTTCGGGATTCTCCGGATCGAGCTCCGTGATGCGCCGGTACCAGTTCAGGGCCTCTTCGAAATTCCCTTCCTGTGCGTAAAGACGGGCGATCGACCGAACCGAATCGAGGTCCTTCGGATTCTTCTGGAGCCCCTCCCGGAAAAAGTCGATCGCCTGCGAGTTGCGATTCGAATTCAGGAAGAGGTTGATCAGTGACTCCCGGGCGATCGTGTCGTCGGGCCTCTTGACCAGATAAGCCTTCAACTCCTGGATCGCGCCGTCGGCGTACTTCTCATTCTGAGGCGAGCGATCTTCCGGAGTGTACAGGCCGATGTAGGAGTATCCGATCAACCGGTCCAGATCGGCGAAGCTTCCGTCAATCCGGCGGGCTTCCTGGTAACCTGTCAGCGCAGCGTCGTACCGCTCCTGAGCATATGCCTCATTCGCGTCACGGATTTCCATCCGTGCCTGAATCTTGCTGCACGAGATGGAACCGAGCGAAAGGATCAGTGCCATGAGCAGGCACAACTTCTTATTCATGCGGGTATCAGCTCCCAAAAGTTAGCGTCGTAGACTTGGATTTTCAGAGATTTGAATACCATCTGGCGGCCGAGTCAGCCGAATGGCCACGCGAATATACAGATGCGTTTTTACAGCGTCAAGACGAACCAAAAACAATTCCGAAACTTCTCCCTGCCGGCCGCGCCCCATCGCATTCAATAATCTGAACGGACTCTGCGGCCGACGTTGCCCGTCCGGATTTCAGAAGTAGCCTCGCGCCGTCAATATTCCGGTTTGAACTCCCCGGTGAGCTCGCTGATGGTCTCCCACAGCCGCGGAAACTGCGATTCCCGCGTACCGAACTCGAGCTGCGTGACCGGAACCCCCTTCAGAGACTTCACATCCGAGCCGATGATCCGGATCGCAAGCCGGAGATGTGTGTATCTCCACTTCATGAAGGCGGAATCGTAGTCCATCATCGCCTCGACCACACGATAAAGTTCGTATTGCCCCCTGGGATCGCGCTGAATCTCGATCAGCGTCACTCCCCTGTGCGAGAGCAGCGCTTCGAAGGCCGGCCACAGCCGCGTTCCGACATCCAGCAACTTCTTGAAGCCCGGCGACTCCTGACCGCTGCCCCGTCCGAGCGACGAAACCCGGATCCCGTGGTAGTCCGCTGGCGCCATCGTCTCGAGAATCACGATCTGTTCGCGTAGCAGATCGAGAATCAAACGAGCCCGGTGCAGCAGTTCGGACGCCGCATGCCCCTCTCCCCGCTCCAGGTGGACTCCCGCCCGCCGGATCTCGAAGTCGATCTGCCGCAGCCAGAGCTCAGCCGTCTGGTGGGTGCTCTGAAAGAGCCGCTCCTCCGGATTGACCAGTTTGTCCTCCGGCTTCTGCAGCTCCAGAAGCTCGGGAACCCGCAAATACCGCTCGTAATCAGTGTCGCCTACGCCTTCGAGAATGGGACCGGTATGGCTCATGAGGGAGGGGATTGTATCGGAAGTAGTCGGCAGCCAGTAGCCATGAGTCAGAAAAGCAGGAAGTAATGAGCAGCGGAAACTCCTGATTGAGCTTTGCACCCGGGAGCGCGACCGATAAGAGCAGAATCCCCAGCTGGGAGAAACCACCTCCCCTACACCAGCTCGAGCATGTGCCCCATCTTGTTCTTCTTTGCTTCCAGGTACTTGCGTGTGTCGCTCGACGGCGCAATTTCGAGGGGAATCCGATCGACGATCTCGAGACCGAAACCCTCGATGGCGACATATTTGGCCGGGTTGTTGGTCATCAGACGGATCTTGCGCACTCCGAGATCGCGGAGGATCTGCGAGCCTGTGCCGTATTCGCGGATGTCGGGGGCGAAGCCGAGTTTCGCATTCGCCTCGATCGTGTCGTCGCCTGCATCCTGCAGCTCGTACGCCTTCAGCTTGTTCAGCAGGCCGATGCCGCGGCCTTCCTGCAGCAGGTAGAGAACGATCCCCTTCTTTTCCTCGGCGATCAGCTCGAAGGCGCGATGAAGCTGGTCGCCGCAGTCGCAGCGGTCGGATTGAAAGACGTCGCCCGTGAGACAGGACGAGTGGACGCGGACGAGCACCTGATCGTCTTCCTGGATCTCGCCCATGACCATCGCCACATGCTCCTCACCCGTGATGTCGCTCCGATAAGCATGCACCTTGAACTCGCCATAGGGTGTCGGCAGCCGTGGAGATGCGATCCGGTGCACGTGTCGTTCGTGCTGCATCCGGTACTTGATCAGGTCCGCCACGGAGATGATCTTCAGGCCGTGCTTCGCAGCAAAAGCCTGCAGATCCGGGAGCCGCGCCATCGTCCCGTCTTCGTTCATGATCTCGCAGATCACGGCGGCAGGCGTCAACTGGGCGATGGACGCAAGGTCGACCGAAGCCTCGGTCTGGCCCGCACGCTTGAGCACGCCGCCGGTGCGTGCGCGCAAGGGGAAGATGTGTCCCGGACGCTGCAGATCGACGGGCCTGGTGGCGGGATCGATGGCCACGCGGACTGTCTCGGCGCGGTCCCGGACCGAAATGCCGGTCGTGACCCCCCGCCCACGCGCTTCGATTGAAACGGTAAATGCCGTCCCATAATTCGAGGTGTTGTTCTCGACCATGAGCGGCAAATGCAGGTCGTTGCAGCGCTCCTCGGTCAGGGCCAGACAAATCAGGCCCCGACCGTGAGTCGCCATGAAATTGATTGCTTCGGGTGTGACCTTCTCGGCCGCGAGACAGAGGTCTCCCTCGTTCTCCCGATCTTCGTCGTCGACGATGATGACCATCTCGCCGCGACGATAGAGCTCGGCCGCTTCAGTCACGCTCGCGAACGGCATCGCGTTATCCCGCTCCGCCCACTTTGAACTCCTGCTGCATGTTGTAGGTCTGCTTCGACACGGTGTCGATCACGCGAACCTTCAGCATGTAATCGCCGGGCTCGAATCCTTCGAGAGGAATCGAGCTTCCCAGCGCAAAGTGACCCTCCACGCCCTTGAGAGGCTCAACCGCCGCTTCGGTCAGAGGCGCGCTCATCTTGACCTTCTTGTTCGCCACGGTCGTTCCTTCAACGTCGAGCTTCACCTGCACCTTTGGCTGGCCTTCGGGATTCATTCCCGGATTGCGCAATTCGAGGAAGTACCAGAGCTCGTCAGCCTTCTGGAACGTGCGGTCGCCCTTTGGAACGACCTTGATGCCGCCGAATGCGAACGGGTCGGTCGGCTGCTGTGCGGCCGTCAAAGCGAAGACATTGTTCGACAGGATCAGTCTCGAGGTCCCTGCCGCGTCGGGGTCGAGTGCCGCGAGATCGAGCTCGCTCTTCGCCATGCTGACCGGCTTGCCGTTCGAAGCGAGGCCGAATACCGCGGTGTACTTACCCGGCGCAAGGTTCAGAGATTTGTCGTAATAGGCATCATCTTTCGAAGTACTCAGAGTGGCCGCTTCCTCGTACACGCCAACGACCTCTCCCTGCGCATTCTCAACTGAAGCAAAGAAGGTGAGGTTGTCCCCACTGACGCCGGACTCCTTCGGGAGGTAGAGCTGCACGGGAACGAAGTACTCTCCGTCGGCCGTCACGCCCTCACCGTAGGTGACGTAGGCATTCTTGTACGAGCTGGTCTGTGCCTTTTTGAACTCGTCGATCGCGACCTTGTACGCCTCCGTCTTGAAGGCGGTGGCCGTAGTGAGCTGGGGTGCCGGAACCGTCGCACTCTCGACGCTCGAGGGAACCGAAGGCGCCGCGACAGCGTACTGCGGGACTTCGGTCAGATTCGGGCTGACAATGCTCGCGCTCACGGCGGCACTCATGAGAGGAATCGGGCTGCCTTTGGATCCGGGATCGAGCCGGAGGTCGCCATTGTTGTGACGGTCGACGAATACGATCTCGATCTCACGTCCCTGGTTCGGGGCGAACGGCGGAATGCGATCCTTTTCGTACGTCCAGGTTTCCATCGCGTTGACGTCGGGCCTGACGAACTCTCCTGTGAAACCCTGCGGGGGGGCCGCCTGCGAGCCGGTGACATTATCGGCACGATTCTTCTGGATCGAGCTCGGCAGGCCTATCAGGATCATCACTTTGCCTCGATCGCTCATCGACCCTTTCGTCCGCTGCCAGGTAAATCGAGTGTCGGCGATCTTGACCAGTTCCTCGAACCGAAGCTGAGCCTCGTTGATCGGCGTCCCCGGCGTTGGATCCCGGCGAGCCCAGAACAGATCGGCGAACGCCTGAGCCTCCGCATCCGATTTGATCGTCTTCCACTTCGCCGTTTCCTCCGGCGTCATCAGGTGCTGCACAGGCCCTTCGCCCCACGCCTTCATTTCGGGCGAGAGCGCGGCAAACGCGCTCGTCGCGACAAAGAGTGCGATCAGCGAGAGCATCAATGGCTTTCGAAATTTCATGAACAGGTCCCCCTTGTAGGTATTCGAAATTGCAAACATCCTATCCTTGGCCCTATTCCCTACTCTTCCCGTCCGTTTCCGAAGCCTTCGACCTCGTCGTAGAGTTTGTCCATCTCCGTATCGATCTCTTCCTGCTTGATGATTCCCTTCCGTACGAGAAGGGTTGCCAGCGTGTGAACGAGCATACCGTTCTCCATGATCATCTGCTCGATCTGCTCGTCGACGTCTTCTTCCTGCATGTCATCCAGCTCTTCGTCCATGTTCCCTCCTTTGAGACCATCTATCACCTCGGGTTCCATCACGCAAGCAGCCAATCGGCAGCCGGGAGAGATTGCAGATCCTATCGGCCCCACTCTCCGACTGTGTCCCAGACCGAGGCTGGGGCGGCTGACTGAGTCGATCCCATTTTCTTCTCTCCACGCCTTGTCATCGACAGTACGGCGGCTACGGCTGCCGCCTCCGCCGAAAAGCTTCCTCGGAGCGATTCGTCATGCTGCTCGACGAATCTCGTACTCACCTCTCCAGCACGGAAAGAGGGGTGGCCGACCGCTCTTCGAAGATACCCGAGGTTGGTCGCGGTTCCGAGGATCACGTAACTTTCGAGCGCCATCTCGAGCCGGTCGATGCAGGCCTCGCGGTTCTCGGCCCAGCAGATGACTTTCGAGAGCATGGGGTCGAATCCTACGGTCACTTCGCTGCCCTGATCGACTCCGCTGTCGACGCGGACACCGGGACCGGAGGGTTCACGATAGCGAAGCACCGTTCCGGTCTGGGGAAGGAAACCCTCGGCCGGATCCTCCGCGTAGATCCGGCACTCGATCGCGTGCCCGCGCTGCTGCAGGTCGGCCTGTTTCCAGCGGAGAGGACTCCCCTGAGCGACATCGATCTGCGCACGCACCAGATCGATGCCGAGCACCGCTTCCGTGACCGGATGCTCGACCTGTAGACGCGTGTTCATTTCCAGAAAGTAGAATTCGCCCTCCGATGTGAGGATGAACTCGACCGTCCCCGCATTCCTGTACGAGACAGCGCGGGCGACTTTCAGAGCGGTGGCGCACATCTCGCCTCGAAGAACGTCCGAAAAGGCCGGTGCAGGGGACTCCTCGACGATCTTCTGGTGCCTGCGTTGAATCGAACAGTCACGCTCGAAAAGGTGGATGATGTCGCCGCGATCGTCTCCCAGAATCTGAACTTCCACGTGACGCGGCTCCTCGATGAACTTCTCGAGGATCAGATGGTCGTCGCCGAAACTTTTCTGCGCCTCGCGGCGGGCCGCATCGATCGCGGCCGGGAGCTCGCCAGGATCGCGCACGATCTTCATTCCCTTGCCACCCCCGCCCGCGGAGGCTTTGACCAGAAGTGGCACACCGATCGAGGTCCCTTCGCTCAGGAGCCTCTCATCGGACTGATCATCGCCGTCGTAGCCCGGAACGATGGGAACACCCGCTTCCTGCATGATTCTCCGGGCATCCGCCTTGGAGCCCATCTTCCGGATGGCTTCCGCGTCCGGTCCGATGAAAACAATCCCGGCATCGACACAAGCTTCTGCGAGGGCGGCGCGCTCGGAAAGAAAACCGTATCCCGGATGAATGGCATCCGCACGGACTCGCCGGGCGGCATCGATGATTTTTCCGGCGTCGAGATAGGTCTCCCCGCTGCCTCCCTCGCCGAGTGAGACCAGCTCATCGAAGGTTCGGATGGCGGGAAGGCTCGCGTCACCCTCGGCATGAGCAAGCACAGTTTCGATCCGCATTTCCCTGCACGTGCGTGCAATTCGAACCGCGATCTCCCCACGGTTCGGAATCATGATCTTGCGGATCAACGGCTCACCCATGGCGCTTTTTCTTTCCGGAGAAACGACTGCATTCCCTGCTGACCCTCCTCGGAGACCCGACGGTCAGCGATCGCCTGAATCGTGTAAGGAACTGAATCCTCGGGAGTATGATGAGCAACGAACCGGATGAGTTTTTTGCATTCTCGAACTGCTTGCGGTCCTGAGGTGCGGATCTGCCGGACCGCTTCGTCCACGAGCCCATCGAGCTCACCTTCATTACCGCCAACTCCATGAACGAGACCGATGGCAGCGGCGCGTTCCGCCCCGAACCGCTCGCCGGTGAGCAACAGAGCCCGCGCGTGGGACTCACCGATCTTTGCAATCACGTAGGGAGAGATTACAGCGGGGAGGATCCCCAGCTTGACTTCGGAAAGCCCGAATTTCGACTGGACAGTGGCAAGCGCGATGTCGCATACCGAAACGAGCCCGACACCGCCACCGATCGCCGCTCCCTGAATGCGCCCGATCAGCGGAAGCGGGGATTCGTTCATCAACGCGAACATTTTCGCCATGAGCGAAGAGTCCCGGATGTTCTCCTCGCGCGTGTAGGAAACCATTTTCGACATCCAGTTGAGATCGGCACCGGCGCAGAAATTGGGACCCGTACCTCTGAGCACGACGGCACGGACGGACGGCCAGCGGTCGAGTGCCCCGAACAGATCGATCGCTTCCGTGATCAGCTTGTCATTGAAAGCGTTGTGAACCTCAGGGCGGTCGAGAGTAACCGAGAGGACTTGCTCGTTTTCTTCGACTCGAATGGTTTCGTAAGTCATCGAATTTTGCTCCGATGGATGCGGGCCGTCCCGCCACTCCCCACGTGAATTGATCAGCGAGTGATTCGTGCTACTGAATCACGAACTGCCGCTCGAGGTCGTAACTTTCCACGTTGTCGAGATCCTCGAACATGACGCGGATGAGGTACTTGCCCGCTGGCAGTTTATTCAGGGGGGCGGCGCCCCGGACCGAGTAGCAGCCCGGTGACGCTGCCAGGCGGGTCAACTTCATCTTCTTTGGAGGTGTGACTCTGTCGGGCGACGAGCCGCCGAACGGTCCCGATATCCCCACGAGGACCTCGACGTCCGGTACCTTAGGCGTCGACGAACAGTACTGAGCTACCCATTCGACCTTGTCCTTCGACCTGAAGGTGGTGGTCGATTGCAACTGAGCAAACGGATCACTCGAGGAATTCGCGACAAACGAAGTACCTGGAGCGAGAAGGGTGAGACGCGAGGCCCCCGACGTTGCGGCTGCCTCCACAGGCCCGTCGAACTCGATCTCGACGGGCGCTTGTTGTGCCGGTGGCAATGGGCTTTCTTCCTGCGGCGCCTCGACGATCCGGGGCGGCACGACTGCGAAGGTGAGTGCCGGGACGACGGGCTCGAGTCCACCACGGGCGGCCCATTCCGGAACTTCAGTAAGCTCGGGATTGACGATGGCATTTCGAATCGCGTTGGGTGCGGCCCTGCCGAAGTCGGGCCTGGTGGGGTCCCGCTGGACGCGCCGGGTTCCCGGATCCTCGATGAACACCACTTCGATCCTCGGCAGGTCGAACTTTCTGGCGTCGTCTCCTTCCCAGATCCAGGTCTCTCTGAGCCCGAGCGCGCGATTCCCTGTGGGATCCCCGGCGCCTGCCCGTCCTGCCTGTGAGCTGGTTCTGCCGCCGTCGAGATCGTTGTTGGAAGGGTTGCCGAGAACTATGTACACACGGCCTCGCTCCGTCTTTGATCCATCGAGTTTCCGCCCGACGGTTCTTCGATCGACGAAGTTCTCATCCGCCCATTCCACACGACCATCGAACTCCGCGCGAAACTCGTTTGCAACGGTGCCGGGGGTCGGATCCCGTCGTGCCCAGAAGAGATCGATGAAGTGCGTCGCCTGATCGTCCGTCTTCACCCCACGCCAGGACTTCTGTTCGTCCGAGGTCATGATCCACTGGACCGGCCCATCACGCCATTCTCTGTACTTTTCAGAAAGCGCCGCATGGGCGTCCATCGCGATCCACGCGAGGATCAGGCACGCGATCAACCCGTTTCTGAACTGGTTTCTATCTCGCCTTGTCATAAGGATCTCCGTACATCAGTCACGAATCAGACGACAGAGAGAATACAGGAGTTACAGCCGGCGAGGTCCATCGTTGACCGGGGCGCCGTTACTGTGAAACGGGCGCCGGCTTCTCGACGGCCGGGGTCGCCCTTCCTGCGGGAGACCGGACGGGAAGCTCGACCAGAAATGTCGTGCCGAACCCCATGACTGACTCGAAAGTGAGATCGCCTCCATGCGCCCTGACGATCTCTCTGGAAATGAACAGGCCGAGTCCTGTTCCCTTGACAGTTCGCCCATCTTCCTCGACACGAAAAAAGCGCTCGAAGATCAGCGGCGCTTTGTCGGGGGGGATTCCCTGGCCTTCGTCCCGAATCCGGAGGCGCACCCAGCCTTCCGAGCTCTCCAGGACAATCGTGATGGTGGAACCCTCGGGCGAGTACTTCGACGCGTTCGACACCAAATTCTCGACTACCTGTGAAAGCCTCACAGGATCGCCCTCAATGACGGGTAGATCCTCGGCGATCTCCAGGTCTACCTCGTGCCCTGAGGTAGCTGCATACTTTCGCGCCGTTTGAGAAACGAGCTCCGCGAGTTCGACGTCCTGGTGCGCAATCGAGAACCGCCCCGCCGACATCTTCGATGCGTCGAGCAGGTCTTCGGTCAACCGGAGAATCTTCGCTGTTTCACCGCGAATCACCTGAATCGCATCGAGAGCAGCGCCGCTGTCATTCGCTCCAACAGCCTGCTCGCCGAGCACGGCGTATCCGTTGATCGACGTGAGGGGATTCTTGATCTCATGAGTCACCAGGGAAAGGAACTCATCGCGCTCATTCTTCGCTTGCTTCTCACTTTCGAAAAGCTGCGCGTTACGAACGGCGATTGCGGCCTGCCCGGCGATTGTCTGAAGCAGCCGGAACTGCGAAGAGCCGTAGACGTCCGCCTGGAAGCTCTGCACACAGATCGCTCCTATGACCTCCTCTCCGAACTTCATCGGCGCAATGACGAGCGCTCTCGGACGTTTTCTCCCCGTGAAACTGTCGTCGGACCCGAGCGCGCGGTCCTGCTCGCCCTGCTCGTAATGGACCAGTTCCCCTGCGAGAATGGCCTTTCCGGTGAGCCCTGCTCCCCTTGGAATCCTCCGCCGCGTGATCTCGAGGCCGGATTCCGACATGAAGACCATCTCGATCTCCTCCGCGTCCTGTCCTCCGAGCGCAATGAAGAATCCGTCCCACAGAAGCACTTTGCGGCTCTCGCGGGCGATGATGCCGAAGATCTCGTACAGATCCAGGGTTGCCGTGATCAGACTGCCGATGCTGTTGATCGCCTTCAACTCCTGGTTGCCGTATTTGAGACTCGTGTTGAGCCGGACGATCAAAGAGATCCCGGCGAGAAACGAGAACGTGAAGAGCGTCGCAAGCAGATACCCACCGACCGCGTAATAGATGAGACGGATCACCAGGGCGAAGGGAATGCTCACCGCCAGGCTGATCCCGCCCCAGAGGATCGTGGTCGGCAGAAGTTGTGAACGGACCTCACCGAATCCCGTCCTCGCATAAACGGCGAGGGCGGTCAATGCGCTGGTGATCAGAAAGTAGACAAGCGCAAACACCAGCACAACCTTGACCGGATGGGCATTGGGATACGAATACATTGCGGCTCTGCCGAAAAGAAGCTGCACCGCAAGCCCTCCCGCCAGAACCCCGAGAATCTGGTGTCCGACGTTATAGAGCGCGAAGAGTGGAGTCTGAGACGTCTTCGACCGGACTCGCTGAATCACCCAGACGGTGAAGTAGACGACCGCGGCCACAGCGGCGGCCGCAACCGCTCCCGAGATGAGGAAATAGACCAGCAGAAAAGTCGAGCTGATCGAAAAGTACGATCCCGGACGGATTCGCACCACGAACAGCGCCTCGGCTACGAGCATGGCCGAACCGAACAGCGCAAAATATGGCAGTCTCGAAACAGGAAGAGGCTCGAGAGCCAGCAGGATCATCAGCGTGAGCAGCCCCGTGATCGCCACGGTCCATCTCACGGCCACAGCGGCGCGAGGCATATCGGCGGTCGGGGTCCTGCGCCCCAACGCGGTCATGTCGCCGAGCTCAGCCTGCGTCATCAACGTAGTCTCTCCTGCATGCACCGGGCAGAGCGCCGATGAGCGGCACCGCACGGTTCGCCGCCCCACGTGCAGTTCGCTGGAACGTGAAAGCCGATGGTGCCCGAGGCCGGACTCGAACCGGCAAGCCCCTGAGGACGGCAGATTTTGAGTCTGCTGCGTCTACCAGTTTCGCCACTCGGGCAGGGGTGCGGAGTATAACATTCATACTCAGCAATGATTTCAGACGCCCAACGCGCTGAAACGTTTCAATGGGCTGCAACCTGCCTGCTGTGCCCCTGACTCTCCGCTGCAGCGTGGATCTCGTCATCTGAGAGCACTCTGTCGGACTCCTTGGCCAGCGCAAAGATCCTCTTCTCGAGCACCTCGTCCTCGGGATATCCGTGGACGCTGAGCCAGTACTGGACGTTCGACAATCCGCTCATCGGTCCCACTTCAATGATCTGGCGCAACCCGAAAGTCCCTGCGGGTACACCTGAGTAGACGCGATCGGCCAGCCACTCACTTCCCTTCCGGAGAGCCTTGATGATTGCGGCGGCATGCACGCCTGTTCCCGTACGGAACGCATCCTTCCCAAACACGGGATACTGATCGACCAGAGGAACATCCGTCACTTCCGAGACGTAGCGCACGTACTGCGGCATGGAAGTCAGATCGTTGTCGATCCAGCCCATGAGTTTGAGATTCACCATTAACAGATCGAGAGGTGTATTGCCGACCCGCTCGCCGATCCCGAGGGCACAGCCGTGGATTCTGTCCGCGCCCGCTTCGATCGCGGCGATCGAGTTGATCACGCCGAGACCCCGGTCCGAATGACCGTGCCAGTCGACTTTCACTTCCGGATTCGCCCTCGCCACCACGCCGCGGACGAACCTGATGAGGTTGCGCACGCCCCACGGTGTCGCATGGCCCACCGTGTCGCAAACACAGACCCGCATCGCGCCGGCCGCGATCGCCGCGGTATAGAGCTTCTCGATGTCCTCCGGCTTTGCTCTGGTGGTGTCCTCGGTGACGAACATGACCGGAAGGTTTTCCGAGACCGCGAACTTCACGGCCTTCGTCGATTGCTCGATTAACCAGTCCATGTCCCACTCTTCGGCGAACTGTCGGATCGGCGAAGAGCCAATGAAGGTGCAGGCCTCGATGGGAATACCAACACGCTGGGAGATCTCCGCGATGGGCCGGATGTCGTTCTCATGAGTTCGCGCGGCACAGTTGGCCGTGATGTCGAGTTTCTGATCGCGAATCTCTCTCGCCAGTCGCTCGACGCTCGCTACTACGTGAGGCCCGGCGCCGGGAAGTCCGATGTCTGCCGAATCGATCCCCACTTCGTTCATGAAGTGCAGAATCCGGATCTTCTCGTCCATCTCAGGGCTGGTCACAGACGGAGATTGCAGACCGTCTCTGAGAGTCTCGTCGTCGAACTCGATCTTTTTCGAAGGCCGCTCGGCCTTTTCACCCTGGACATTCCAGTCGTAGATCAGATCCTCGAGATTTTCTTTCACAGAGTCCTCCTGACAGGCTGCCGGGATAATCGATGTCTCCGCCGGTTCTTATCTCGCTTCAATCCAGACATCACAAACCGTCAGCGGCCCTGAAAATTCGCGGGCCTCTTCTCGAGGAACGCGTTCATCCCTTCCTTCATGTCCTCCGAGGCGCAGAGAAGCCCGAAGAGCGTCGCTTCGAGGAATTGTCCTTCTTCGAAAGTCATCTCGACACCGTGATTCACTGCCTCGATTGCCGCCCGTACCGCGACGGGAGAACGGCTCATCACTTTTCTTGCCAGCTCTTCAGCCGCCGACATCAGATCCTCCGCCGGGACCACCCTGTTCACCAGGCCGATGCGTTCGGCCTCGGACGCGACAATCCGGTCACCTGTGCAGATCAGCTCCAGCGCTCTCGCCTTCCCCAGAAGTCGCGCCATCCGCTGCGTGCCACCATATCCGGGGATGATCCCGAGGGTCACTTCCGGGAGCCCGATCTGAGCTTTCTCGGAGGCGATGCGCAGATGGCATGCAAGGGCGATCTCACAGCCTCCGCCCAGCGCGAAACCATTGATCGCCGCGATGACGATTTTCGGAAACCGCTCGATGCCCGAGAGGATCGCTTGACCCCGCTCCGAGGTCTCCTTGCCCGAAATCGGCGACTTGGTGGCCAGCTCGTTGATGTCGGCCCCTGCCACGAACGCCTTTTCTCCCCCTCCAGTCAGGATGACCGCCTTGACGGCTTCGTCGTCGCGGGCCTGGTCGAACACTCGAGCTATCTCTTCGACTGTCTGAGCGTTGAGTGCGTTGAGCACTTTCGGGCGGTCGATCGTGACCACCAGGATTCCATCGCGATTTTCAGTGCGAAGGTTTTCGAGATTCTCGTACGGCATCAGTTCTGTCTCCTCGTAATGGTGGCCGAGCCGTGCATGTTCGTCCGATTGGCCGAACGCTCAGGCTTTTCGATCGAATGCTACGGGGCTCGAGCCCGAATAGTCGTAGAAACCGGCGCCGGACTTCCTGCCGAACCTGCCCGCCAGGACCATCTTCCGCAGAAGCGGAGGGGCTGCGAAGCGCTTCTCGCGGTATTCGTCGAACATGATCTGTGAAATGTAGTAGGTCGTGTCGAGTCCGACGAAATCCAGCAGCGTGAATGGGCCCATCGGATACCCACATCCGAGCTGCATCCCCTTGTCGACGTCCTCTATCGAGCCGATGCCTTCCTCGAAACCGCGGATGGCATCGAGAAGGTACGGAACCAGAAGACGGTTGACGACGAAGCCGGAGTTGTCGCGGCAGGCGATCGCTTCCTTGCCCAGGCTGCGAACAAACTCGAAGGCGCGATCGAACGATTCATCGCTCGTGAGAATCGTTCGCACGACCTCGACCAGCTTCATCAACGGAACGGGATTGAAAAAATGGAGTCCGACGAATTGCGTGGGACGGGTAGTCGCCATCGACAGCTCCGTGATCGTCAGGGAGGAAGTATTCGACGCGAAGATCGCATCCTTCTTTACGATGCGATCGAGCTCACCATACGCGACCCGCTTGACTTCGATGTTCTCGACGATCGCCTCGATGACGATGTCGCAGTCCGCCAGGTCTTCCAGCCCGGTGGTTCCCTTGAGCCGCCCGAGCACCGCATCGCGATCTTCCGCCGACAGCTTCCCCTTCTCCACGAACTTTCCGAGACTCTTGTTGATGCCACCGAACCCACGGTCGATCAGGTCCTGCGTAGTCTCGCGGACGACCGTTTCATATCCTGCCTGAGCGCTGATCTGCGCGATGCCGGAGCCCATGAGCCCACAGCCCAGGACTCCGACTCTCTCGATTTTCGACATGTGTGTGCTGCTCCTTTCGCCGAATGATTGCGGCGGACATTCTAGTATCAGTAGTCATCAGTCAGTAGCCGCCCACCCGGTCTTTCGCGTATCCACATCGTCCAGGGATCGCCCAGAGGATGTTTTCCGGGCAGCGGTTCGGGGGGACACAGCTACATTGCTACCTCACGACGGCGCCCGGCGATGGAGCTCTACGGTGTTCCCGACACTGTGTACTGTCGGGACGGACGGGGCGCGAAACCCGAAGTGGAACGTGGCGCCTCGCCGGCAGAACGCCGGGGCAACCCGCGTAATCTGCTCTCTTCGAGTGACCTGGCCACTCATGCGGGATCTCCACGCCACTTCGGGCTTCCCTATCTTTACATCAAATGCAGTCATCGGCAACCGCGCCAAATGGAATCTCCACGCTCATGAATTGTTAGGCTTCGAAGACTCAGTCCTTTACAGGAGAACAATGTGAGACGTACTCTGCTGGCGATTTCGTGCCTGTTCGCTGCCGCGTCCGCTATGGCGGCGGATTCGAGCCCCTCGGCTGTAAGCGACAATCTGGTTCGCTCCCTTACCCGCTGCTCGGTCGATCTGACGATCTCGAGAACCCCCTGGGAGGTCCGCCTGCCAACCGGCATCAAGGCAGAGGTGATCTCGATCGAAAGTGCATCTCCGTACTGCGGCGGACAGCACGCAGCTCTCACCATGCCGAGCGGCCGGTACTTTCTGGGAAGTCCCTGGCTGCTGACCTCGTACTCCGGGTCGCGCGAGGAGAAGCTCAAAGCATTCGGCTGGGAGCGTATGCGAGCAAGTGTGTCCGCAATCATCGATCCAAAAAAAAAGGAAGAAGGCTTTCACCACGTGCGGATGTCACAGAAGACCGAGTACGGTGACGTGGTCACGGAAGGCTGGATCGACCCGGCGGGCATGATCTTTCTGCCGGGTGGTTTTCACAAGCCGGCGGACGAGCTCTCGAAGTTGCGGCATGACGCGGTCAAAGACCTGTTCGCCACGAGTCCGTCGAGTGGTCCCGCCGACGCAAACGTCACGCTGGTGGAGTTCTCCGATTTTCAGTGCCCTTCCTGCAAGGTCTCGAGTACCTACCTCGCTCCGATTCTCGCAAAATACCAGGAGAAGGTACGCTACGTGCGGGTCGACTACCCGCTGATGTCCCATCATCCGTGGGCGTTTGCCGCGGCTGCAGCGGGCCGGGCCATCTACCGGCAGAACCCCGAGGCGTTCTGGAAGTTCAAGGACTGGGTATACGAGAACCAGGCAGACCTGACGATTTTCACGCTCGACGATTTTGCGTCGAACTTCGTCAAGGATCATGAGCTCGACGGGGAGCGTTATGGACGCGACGTGATTTCACCGGCCCTGCGATCGGAGATTCTCTCCGGGGTCGCCGTAGCATCGACGATCCAGGTCAGCGCGACCCCGAGTTTCCTCGTAAATGGAGTGATGGTCGACCCCGGTCGCGACGGGGCAGCCCTCGATTCCTACCTTGCGACGCTGGTGAAGTGATCACGACGACAGCCTGAGTACATCGGTCAACTGCTTGACCATCCTGGCGGTCAATCCCCAGATGTCGATGTCGCCGTACACGTAGGAGTACGTGGGATAGCTTCGGCCCTGATACGCGACATAGCGAACATGCGGCTGGTCGTCCGCCAGGAGGGCCTGTAGTGGGACTTCGAAGACCCGCGCGACCTCCCGCTCCTGAAGGACGTAGTCGAAACGCTCGGGAATGATCCCGACGAACGGAGAGGCGACGAAGCCGCTGATCGTCACGAGATCGTCCAGGCGTCCGATCAGTTCAATCGATCCGCCGGGAACTCCTACTTCCTCTTCCGTCTCCCGCCGCGCGGCATCTTCATGGCTCTCATCCGCTTCGAGGGCACCGCCGGGGAACGAGATCTGGCCTCCGTGAGCACTCAGGCTCGCCGCGCGAAGACAGAACAGCAGCGACCATCCGTCGTCACCTCGAACCAGCGGAGCGATCACGGAGGCCCTCCGGTGCTCCGGCATCTCGATGGCGACCGCGGTTCTCCGTGCCAGCCGGTCACGGAGTTCCGCGATTGCCTGGTCTCCGATCGATCTCATGAGAAGGTCCGAACGGCGAACGGCCCGAAGTCGAACGCTGGAACGCCCTCGAGCGCGTGATAAAGCCGGAGTTCGTTTGCTCGTTCCAGGGCCGCTGCTTCGATGCTGAGCGTCGTCTCCCCGCCAGCGTGGAGATCCGTCGCCATCGAAAGCCAACGGTCGAAAATCTCCTTTCCCTGGATATCGAACAACTTCATGATCATTCGATATCCCGGAGTCCCGAAAACGGCGGCCCGGAGAGTCGCCGGTCCTTCATTCCGTATGGTTAGCGACAACCCGGCACTGCCGGGGATCTGTTTGATTGCGGTGAGTCGCAGCCCGGGGAAAAGAGGGATCGGGCTGGCGTTCGCAGGTGCCGATTCCACGGGATTGCCCTCTGTCATCGCGGCGAAGTACGCATCGGCAGCCGCTCGAACTCCGCCATGCTCGCTCAACCATGCGCGCTGTGCCATCCCGACTCTCGCCCGGTCGTCACGCTCGAGCATGAAGTCTTCCAGGGCTTCGGTCTCTCCAGGACCCAGCGGGATCTTTCTCGCAACATCATCGGGAAACTCGAGGAACTGCGCCAGGCCACTGACAGCGACCGGACGTCCGGCGGCGAAGATCCGAAGCAAGGCCCCGGACGTCTCGCCCGCCGTCGGATAGCGGAGATTCACGACACGATCGGTAGCAGCAAGGTATCCGTCAAACTCTTCTTCTGCAACGTAGCCCGTTGTGTGCACCATCGAGTCGTCGAGTCCGAAACGGGAGAAAATGGCAGGCAGGTCACAATTTGGTGCCG
Organism: Thermoanaerobaculia bacterium; assembly: GCA_041748075.1. GTDB lineage: Bacteria > Acidobacteriota > Thermoanaerobaculia > Gp7-AA8 > Gp7-AA8 > JBGSYJ01. The sequence continues at coordinate 10,856 of JBGTDX010000105.1, read as the reverse complement.
GCTGTCCCACTACCAGCAGACGAAGTCTCGGATCACGCCTGAGGGCCGAGGCGAATGCTTCGAAAACGACTTCCGGTCGCTTCGATGCCGTGACGAATCCGAACATTCCGAGGACCTGATGCTGATCCGAGAAACCAAGCCTCGCGCGGAAGGAAGAGCGCGCGCTGCCGGACGGATCGACCTCTGCTTCAAACGACATCGGGGCAATCGTAATCGGGCGCTCTACACCCATGAGGCGCAGCCGGGCCGCCGCATATCGGTTGTGCACGACGATGCTCCGCGAGTGACGCGCGATCTCTCGCGAGGCGGGCAGCAGAAAGTTTCCGAGCTCGTCGTGATAACCCGCCGCCCTTCCCCGAGCCCACGCCTCTCCGATCGCACCGTGATTCGCCCGGAGAATCTCAACGTACTCGTCATCGAGTCCGCGGGCAAGCGTCATCTCGACGATGAGATGGTGAAGCACCAGGTCGTGAAGGACGAGCACACTAGGATACTGCATCGCTTCCCGGTAAATCCACTCGTGATAGGGATTGTTACCCATCTGATAGATCGCCGTATCGAACTCGGCACGGCGCGATTCATAGTCCGCAAGCGAGATCACCGGTACGCCTCGAACCGACGAGTGAACCGGATGCTCATCGACCGCAACGATATCCGCCCGTTCCGCCAGCGCCGGCAGCAGCATCTCTGCATAAACCGAAATCCCTGAGCGAGTGGGAGGCAGCGGGGAGAGAAAGGCGATTGTCATTTGAGAGTCAGTCGTCAGTCGTCAACAGCGACTTTGGGACGGAAACGTATTATTCGTGTCATCCCGAGCGCCGCGAAGGATCTCCCGCCTCGAGCGATACCGCACGTCTTGAGGAGATCCTTCGCTGCACTCAGGATGACACCGTTGCTCATTCGTCGCCACAATGACCGATAGGGCCGATAAGGACAACTCGGCTCCGATTTTCAATCCACCGCCGCCCGCACGCCGTCCGCCAGGTAAGCCTCGACGAAACCGTCGAGCTCTCCATCGAGAACGCGGTGCGGATCCCCGACCTCGTAGCCTGTCCGGAGATCCTTGATCATCTGGTAGGGCTGAAGAACGTAAGACCGGATCTGACTTCCGAAACCTATCTCGCGCTTGACCCCCTCGATCCGCGCCTGCTCTTCCTGACGTTTTTCGAGTTCCAGCTCGTAGAGTTTCGCGCGGAGGAGCTTCATCGCAGTCTCGCGGTTCCGCCCCTGGCTTCGTTCGTTCTGACACGTGGCGACGAAACCGGTCGGCAGGTGCGTGATGCGGACCGCGGAGTCGGTGACGTTGACGTGCTGACCGCCGGCTCCTGATGATCGGAACGTGTCGATACGAAGGTCCTTGTCATTGATCTCGATCTCGATCTCGTCGTCGATCTCCGGATAAATGTGTACAGAAGCAAACGACGTGTGCCTTCGTTTGGCGGAGTCATACGGAGAGATGCGCACGAGCCTGTGGACGCCATGCTCGGATTTGAGATAGCCGTAGGCATAGTCACCCCGCACCATGAAGGTGACGCTCTTGATTCCGGCTTCCTCGCCCGTCTGGTATTCGAGCGTCTCGGTCTCGAAGTCCTTGCGCTCGGCGAAGCGAAGGATCATCCGCATGAGCATCTCGGCCCAGACCTGCGACTCGGTGCCGCCCGCTCCCGGATGGATCGAGACGATCGCGTTCCGGTCGTCGTGCTCACCCGACAGCTTCATGGTGAGCTCCACCTGGCTGATCTCGGCCAGGAGCTCGGAAATCACATTCGTGATGTCTTGTGAGACCTTCTCTCCTTCTCTGGCCAGCTCGAGCAGAATCTCGAGCTCTTCAGCCTTGCGATCGAGCGATTCGCCTCTCGAGATGCGCTTTTCTACCCGGCTGCGACGCCTTCCGGTCTCCTGGGCATTCGCGGAGTCGTTCCAGAATCCGTCTGCGGCCATCTCCTGCTCGATTTCTTCGAGAATCTTGCGTGCGCCGGAGAGGTCAAAGATAGCTCCGAATCGCCACCAGGCGATTCCGGATATCGTCGACCTTTTCTGAAAAATCTTCGTTCATCTGGTTCCCTTGCTGTGCAGTCCTGCGTTGGAGGGTTGCCATCCTGGAGCAGGGCGAAGGATCTCCGGAGCTCGAGAACGTCTCTGGATGATCCTTCGCTGCGCTCAGGATGACACTTGGTTCATTTTCGCCACAATGTTCAGGATGACACGCGCCTCCGGAATCTCAAAGCCACGCCGAAGGCCAGCGCAATGATGCACACCACGGCCGACCAGTCTCCGAACCGCATGTACGGGGTGATGGTCCGGCGCGGGCTGAATTCAACCAGCAGAGTCCCCTTGATGTTCTCGCCAAGGGATTGCACGATCCGTCCCGAAGGATCGACGATGGCAGAGATGCCGGTGGTCGCGGCCCGCAGCAGGTAGCGATCACCCTCCACCGCCCGCAGTCTCGCCATGTTCAGATGCTGTCGTGGTGCCGCGGTTCCGCCGAACCAGCCGTCATTCGTGATCGTGACCAGCACATCCGCGCCATTTCGCACCTGCGTCCTGGTGATCTGCGGATAGACGACTTCATAACAGATCGCAAGGCCGTAACGGAACTTGCCTTCGAGCGGCTTGTCGTTCTCGCCGAACTGAAAATCGCCCACCGCCCGGACGAGCTTCTCCGCAAAGAAAAGCTGTTTCCGGAGCGGTACATACTCGCCGAATGGCACGAGCCGGATCTTGTCGTATCTTCCTGCGGTGCGACCTTCGCTGACGAGATAGGCTGCGTTCCAGAGTTTCGATGGATCTTCGAGATCCTCCGCAACCGAGCCCAGAATGATATCGACGGGTTCCGTCGTGTCGGCCTCGCCCGCCGCCACACTTCCAGACGAGGCCCTCTCGATCGCCTCGCGGAACAGGTCCGTCGTCGCGTACGTGAGTGGAATGGTCGACTCCGGCCAGATGACGACATCGGCACCCGCAGCGATCGCGTCTTCGTTCATCGCATTCATCTCGATGAAAAGCTCGGCGACGCTCGCGCCTCCCCATCGCATTTCCTGCGAAATGTTCGGTTGCAGAAGGGCAGCTGTCGATTTTGTCTCGGAAGCGATGCGGGCATCCTGACGCTGCACTGCCCACGTGCCGTGGCCGAACCAGAGGACGAGCATCAGGAGCACGGCGCCCGTGACCGCCGCCTTATGACGCGGTATCGCACTCCCGATCGCGACCCACGCGAGCCACGCCGATGGAATTGCGATGAAGAAGCCGGTGCCGTAGGGACCGATCACGCTCGTGAGCTGTACGAACGGCCGGATTTCGATGATCGCTGCAGCGAGCTGGTGCCACGGAAATCCCGACAACAGGTGCGTCCGCGCAAACTCGACCGTGATCCACGCGGCCGGGACGAGCAGCCAGGGCAATGGGTTGACTCCCAGCCTCAGAAGCCGGACCGGTACTCCGAAAAACACGCCGGCGAAGACGCCCAGAGCCAGCGCCAGGGCCACGTAGATCGCGACTCCCACCGGGTATGGCAGGCCGCCGTAATAGCTCATCACCATGATGACCCAGGGCAGGTTGATCAACCACATGACCGATGTTCCCAGCATCGCCTGAAAGAAAGCCTCGGCAATCCCGCTCGAAAGCACCACGGAAATAATGATGGGTGTGAGCGCGATGAACACCAGGGGCCCGGCCGCTACGTTGGGGAAGGAAAAGGCGAGTGCGGCTCCTCCCGCTGAAGACAGCAGGAATCGGAGCAGCATACTCCTCGACACTGGCGCGGCGACGGGGCCGGCAGCATGCGCGGACGACGGTGAATTTTCCGGCTTGCCGCGACGGCGGCTCGTGGATGGTGACATTCCGCTCGCGGGCTACCTACTTCTTGAAGAGGTTGTCGAAGGCCGAGCGCGCGTCGTCCGGCGTTTCGATTCTTCCCTTGCCTGCGCTCAGATCGCGAATGATCTTCGGTGCAAACAGCAGGCACTCGTTGCGGACGTCCTTCGGCGAAACGCGGGCGGGGATGTTCATCGACTCGCGGCACTCCCAGCGCACCATGGTGTCGAAGTTCTTGCAGTTGCTGCAGGCGTGAAGGTCGGAATTGCACTTGCGGCACACCGCATCCATCTCGACGCCATCCACGAAGTGCTGCTGTTCGCCGCAGCGCATGCACTTGAATACTTCAGGTCCGAAGCCGCCGGCGGAGCGTCCCCTCGGAGCACCCTCGAGGCGCGGAGGACGCGGCTCTGGGCGTGGACCTCGAGGACCGGACGACTCTTTCCTGTCGCTGTCCTGATAGCCGGAATGCCGGTATTTTCGATCGCTCACTCACTCACCTCAGAAATATGTAATGAATCGCCGCGAATGCTGCGACTGCCGCGAAAAGATAGAGCACGAGACGGATCACGACCTGCCCTACTTTGACTGCAATCCTGAGCAGAACCAGGACCATCGCAAGCAGGACTAACTTCGTCACCAGGGCGGGATCGAGGAAGTCTACCATTCGCAGCCAGCCGGCGTCTCAGGTCCGAAATTCAAGGTCCGAGCTCCAGCTGTTCACACCAACAACCGCAAAGGCTGCTCGAGATATTGCTGAAGGGTCTGCATGAACTGAGCCCCGGCTGCTCCGTCGATCACGCGGTGGTCGCACGAAAGCGTCAGGCGCATCCGATCCCGTACCACGATCTGTCCGTCGGAAACCACCGGTTTCGGGCCCGCTGCGCCGACCGCCAGAATCGCCGCATTCGGTGGATTGATGATTGCCGTGAACTCCTCGATGCCGAACATACCGAGGTTCGAGATCGTGAATGTTCCACCCTGATACTCGTCGGGCTTGAGTTTTCGGTTCTTCGCTTTCTCCGCGAGCAATCGGATCTCACCGGCAATCTCGATCACGCTTCGCTGATCGGCGTTCCGCACGACTGGTGTGATCAGCCCCTCTGGTGTCGCCACCGCGATTCCGATGTGAACCTCTCCGTGCTGGTTGATCGATTCACCGGAAAAACTGGAATTGACCACGGGATGATGCAGCAGGGCCAGGGCGGCAGCCCTGACGACGAAATCGTTCACGCTCGCTTTTGCCTGCTCGATCTCGTTCAGCTGCTGCCGGAGCGAGAGCAACGTCGTGACATCCGCTTCGATGGTCAGAAAAAAATGCGGAATGGGGCCGAGCGATTCGCTGAGACGCTTCGCGATCGTGCGGCGCATGGCCGTGAGCGGGATCTCCTTGCTCTCGATCGACTCGGGACGCGGAGCGGGCTTCTGGTCGCGTGGCTGTTTCGCCTCACCTCGGCTCTTCCCGGGTGCCGGCGCGGCTTTCGCGGCGTTCTGGACGTCGGCAGCGATGATCCGGCCCGCCGGGCCACTGCCGCGCAGCGAACCGAGATCGACACCCAGGTCGCTGGCGATACGCCTGGCCAGCGGAGATGATTTTGGCCGTTCACCGTTTCCGCTGTCATCGGAGGACGGCTTCTCTTCGGTCTGCGGCTTCGCTTTCTCCTTCGCCGCGGCCTTGTCGGTCTTCACATCGTCCGGGGCAGCGTCTTCTTCCTCGCCGTCCTCTTCTTCGTCAACGTCCTCTTTCTTCCCGCCTTTTTTTCCGGCGGGTCTGGATTCCTCATCATCCCCGCCTTCCGTTTCGTCTGCTTCCTTTTTCTTCTTCGGCTCTTCAGCGCTCTCCGGTTGGGCCTCTTCGCCTTCGGCTCGCACATAGGCGAGGCGTTTTCCGACTTCGACCGTCTCGCCTTCTTTAACAACTACATTTTCGAGTGTTCCGTCGTCCTCGGCTTCCAGGTCGAGGTTGACCTTGTCGGTTTCGATCTCGAGAACAGGCTCGCCCACTTTGACGGCGTCGCCTGACTTCTTGTACCACCGGACGACCTTGCCTTCGGTCATCGCGTCGCCCACCTTCGGCATGATGATTTCGCCCATCGGGTATCAGCCTCTCCTCGTTCTCGAACGATTCGTCAATTCCGGTAAAGTACCGCGTTGATGCCGCGGATCACGTCAGCCTCATGCGGCACGGCGAGCAGTTCCAGATTGCGCGCATACGGCATCGGCACATCGGCCCCGGTAACGCGGTAGACGGGCGCGTCGAGCTCGTCGAAGACTTCTTCCATGATTCCCGCCGCGATCTCCGCTGCAGCACCGAAGGGCTTCCACTGCTCCTGGATCACCACCGCGCGATGCGTCTTCCTCACAGACTTTACGACTGGCCCCATGTCGAGCGGACGGATCGTGCGCAGATCGATGACCTCCGCTTCGACGCCTTCGTCCGCCGAGAGCTTCTCCGCAACAGAGAGAGCCAGATGAACCGCACGGCTATAGGCGACGACGGTCACGTCAGAGCCTTCGCGGACGACTTTCGACTCGCCGAAGGGTACGAGCGCATCGGGATCATCGGGCACTTCTCCCTTCATGCCGTAGAGCCCTGCATTTTCGAGAAAGATCACGGGATCCTTGCCGCGGATCGCAGTCTTGAGCATTCCTTTCACGTCGGCCGGGGTGGCCGGCGTCACTACGTGAAGCCCCGGAAAGTGACCGTAAAACGACTCGAATGCCTGCGAGTGCTGGGCCGAGAGCTGCGCGCCTGCGCCCTGAGGACCGCGGATGACCATCGGGATGTCGACCTGACCGCCGGAGAAGTAGCGGATCTTCGCTGCATGATTGAGGATCTGATCCGCGGCCACGATCGCAAAATTGAAGGTCATCATCTCGACGACCGGACGAAGGCCGAGCATCGCCATGCCGATCGCCGTGCCCGCCATCCCTGCCTCGGCTATGGGAGTATCGATGACTCGTTTCGGTCCGTACTTTTTGAGCATTCCCGCGGTGATACGGAAAGTGCCTTCGTACACGCCGATGTCCTCTCCCATCAGGAGTACTGAATCGTCGCGTTCCATCTCCTCGGTGAGCGCATCGCGAATGGCGTCCCGATACGTTCGCTCAGCCATCGCGCCAGTCCCCCTCATCCCCCTCGTCATCGCTCATCACGTCGGTATAAAGCTCCTCCGGGGCGGGCACATCGCTCTCCGCGGCGAACTTCACCGCGGCGGCCACCCGTTGCGCGGCTTCCTGCTCCATCGCTTCGATGTCGTCGTCGGTCAATCCGTTCATCTCCCGGAGACGTTTGCCGAGAATCTGGATCGGGTCACGATTCTTGTACCTTTCGACCTCTTCCTTCGAGCGGTACGGCTGGAGGATGTCTGCCGCACCATGTCCGGAGAACCTGTACGTGATCGCTTCGATGCAGTGCGGCACGCCGGTTTCCCTGACCTGCCGCACCAGCCGGTCGGCCACTCCACGGACTGCAAAGATGTCCTGACCATCGACTTTTTCCGAGCGGATCGCGTAGGCAGCCATCCGCGCTCCCAGATCGGTCACGGCGGAATGACGATCGACGGAGGTGCCCATCGCGTAGCCGTTGTTCTCGATGACGAACAGCACTGGACACATCCCCTGTTTCCCCCACAGTCCCGCCATGTTGAGCGCCTCGTGGAACGACCCGATGTTCATCGCTCCGTCTCCGAAATAGCAGACGACGATGCGGTCGGTCTTTCGATAGCGCAGCGCATAGCCAGCACCTGTGGCCAGGGTCAGGTGGCCTCCCACGATTCCGTAGCCGCCATAAAAGCCATGTTCGACATCGAACAGATGCATCGAGCCGCCCTTGCCACGGGAAACACCGGTGCTCTTTCCGAACAGCTCGGCCATGACGGCTCCGGGATCGCTGCCAAGAAGCAGGGCATGCGCGTGATCCCGGTAGCCTGCGAAGACGATGTCGTCGCGGTGGAGCGCGGTCAGAATTCCGGAGGCGATCGCCTCCTGGCCACTGTAGACGTGAAGGTATCCGCCGATCTTGCCTTTGCGGAATTCACGCTCTGAGGCTTCTTCAAACTTCCGGATGAAGATCATCTCGCGGAGAATTTCGACCCAGTCCGGCGCAACCGCGGGATGGTCCATTACTGCTGCTGATGAGTCCTGTTTACGCTTTGCCATCGTTTCCATGGGGTAAGGCAGCCCGATCTTTCACTCTATCGTTTTTTCGGATGGCCTGTCGCAATCCCGGTGCCGGAACGGCCGGGGAGCAATCCCTCCGGCAAACACCCGAGGCCTCCGGTCCGCGATTGTAGAGACAATTTCTCGAAAATTACATTACAACCGCTTCACATCCGTCCGCCCCAGCATGAAAAGGCATCCCGCAACTGCGAGACAGACGGCATTTGTGGCGAGCGCAACGGTGACGGATGTACGCTCGGCGACGAACCCCGAAAGCAGACTTCCAAGGGGCATCCCTCCACGGAAGGCCAGAAGAAAAATAGACATGACGCGCCCGCGCATCGCTTCGATCGTTGCGAGCTGAACCAGCGAGCTGACCAGTGCGATTACGCAGATCAGGCTCGCTCCCGCCAGAAAGATGATCGCCATGCTCAGCCACAGCGAGCGAGAGAAGGCGAATGCGAAAAGACAGACTGCGAAGACGATCTGAAACGCGATCGCGAGCCGTCCTTTCCTCTCACTGTGACCGGCTGCCGCGACGAAAAATGCCCCCGCCACCGAGCCAGCCCCATACGCGCCCAGGATCCAGCTGTAGCCGGTGGCTCCGACCTCCAGCACCGATTTAGCGACGACCGGAAGGAGTGTCACGAGCGGCACGCCGAAAAAGGTGCTTATGAACGCGAACAAGCTCAGATGCATCAGCGCCCGCCTCTCGCGCATGAACCGAAGCCCTTCCCGGATGTCCGCAAGAACGCTGGCGGACTCCTTCTTCTCGGGCGAGAAAGGAGAACGAATCATGAAGAGCACGATGATGACGGCGACGAATGACAATCCGTTGAGACCGAAGCAGGCCGCCGCACCAAATGCGGCGAGCGCGCCACCCGCCAGAACCGGCCCGATCACACGGGCAAGATTGAACTGAATCGAGTTCATGGCGATGGCGTTCGGCACATCACTTCGTTTCACGAGTGTCGGCATGAGTGACTGGAATGCCGGCCCCCCAAAAGACTGTGCGGTTCCCGTCAGGAACGAGAGCACGAAGATGTGCCACACCTCGATACGTCCGGAGAAGATCAGCCCCGCCATCGTGAAGGCGAAGGTCAGCTGCAGCAGCTGCGAGAGAAGCAGGAGTTTCCTGCGATCGACCCGATCGGCGGCGACCCCTCCCAGGAGCGAGAAGAGAATCATGGGAAGCGTCGCGAGGAACGCGTCGAATCCGAGCAGAAACGCCGAGCCCGTCATCGAAAGCACCACCCAGCTCTGCGCGACCGTCTGCATCCAGGTTCCGGTGGTCGATACGAATGCCCCGGTCCAGAGGAGACGGAAGTCGCGGTAATGCAGCGCGCTGAACATCCGCCGAACGGGTCCGAGGGGAGCTTCTACCTGCACGGACGCGTCTTCGTCCTGATCAAACAGGGAGTTGGTCATCGGCGGCGCCTCACGCCGAACGGTGGACTGCATTGCATGCTGTTACGGGCGTCGTGCGAGGAAGGTACCGCCTGAGCGGTTACGAATCGAAAACGGATCAGAGTGGCTGCTTTGCGGGAGGCACGCAACCCTATCGCGCCAGACGAATGCGGGCGGCGAGCGAGTGGGAATGTGCGTGGCAGATCGCGACAGCCAGAGCATCCGATGCGTCGTCGTTTATCACCAGTTCCGCGCATCCAGGCAGAAGCAGCCGGATCATGCGACTGACCTGTTCCTTTTCCGCGTTTCCGTAGCCGACCACGGCGCTCTTCACTGAGCGGGGCGAATATTCGAAGATTTCCAGTCCCGCTTCTCTGGCGGCGAGCAGAATCACCCCTCTCGCGTGGGCGAGCTGAATGAGACTTTTGATGTTACGGCCACCGAAAGGCGCCTCGACTGCGACCGTGGAGGGTCCGCAGCGGGCGATGACTGTCTTCAGCTCGCGGTAAATCTGCTCCAGCCGCGCAGCAAGCTCCTCGCCCCTCGGTGTCCGAATCGCCCCATGCTCGACGAGCGACAGGCGCCCGCTCAGGTGATCGACCACCCCGAACCCGGTGGTGATCGATCCAGGGTCGACTCCCAGGACACGCATGGGCCTCAGGCCTCGAGCAGCTCGTCGGGGATGTCGACATTCGACCAGACGTTCTGCACATCGTCGTGGTCGTCGAGCGAGTCGATGAGCTTCATCACCTGGCGGGCCTTTGATGCATCGATCGAAACATAGTTGCTCGGAATCATTCCGAGCTTCGCATCGAGCGTCGGAATCCCCGCCTTTTCGAGGGCCTCTCGAACGTTCTCGAACGATTCCGGTGAGGTGTAAATCTCAAACACTTCGGGGTCATCCGTCTGCAGATCATCCGCACCTGCTTCGAGCGCGACTTCCATGAGTCGGTCCTCGTTCACGGCTGACCTGTCGATGCCGAAATAGCCCTTCTTTTCGAACTGGAAGCGGACTGAGCCGGGCGTCCCGAGGTTCCCCCCGTTCTTTTCGAAGATGTTCCGGATCTCGGGTGTGGTACGGTTGCCGTTGTCGGTGAGGGTTTCGACCATGACGGCGACACCACCCGGACCGTAGCCCTCGTAGGTCATCTCTTCGTACGAGCTCCCCTCGAGTTCTCCGGTGCCCTTTTTGATGGCCCGGTCGATGTTGTCCTTCGGCATGTTGTTTGCCTTCGCTTCTGCTATAGCGGCACGAAGGCGGGGATTGCCGTCGACATCACCGCCACCGAGGCGGGCAGCAACGGTCATTTCTTTGATAATGCGGGTGAACACTTTCCCGCGCTTTGCGTCGGCAGCACCTTTTTTGTGCTTGATGGTGCTCCATTTGCTGTGGCCGGACATGTAAGGCGTATCTCCTTCAGGTCAGTGCAGGTTGTTGGTCAGAGAATATCATTCACAACGCCGGAGGATGAAAT